>NZ_JBITVX010000004.1:27334-88226 GCF_044543345.1 Pseudomonas sp. NPDC077451
TGCTGCTTTCGTTGAAGGGGTGATCGTAAGGACCAACGATATCTATCACCCAGTATCGGCATAGCGCCGTCTGTAGGAGCCAGCTTGCTGGCGATCTTTTGGCACACCGCGGAGGTCCGGATCGCCAGCAAGCTGGCTCCTACGAAAAAGTGATCCATGCGACTTCGATGCAACGATGCTGGCCCGCTCTACTCAAACGTCTACATTTCCCCTCAGCGCACCGGGAACCAGACATCGTTATGAGCACACCAGACAACACCTATATCGAGTGGCTGGAAAGCCAGTCCATGCTTAAAGCCGCCCGTGATCGGGCCCGACTCTACGCCGGTCAGGCGCGGCTCTGGCAGCGGCCCTACGCTCAGGCAAGGCCGCGCGATGCCAGCGCCATTTCCTCGGTGTGGTTCACCGCCTACCCGGCGGCGATCATCACGCCCGAAGGCGGCTCAGTGCTTCAGGCGCTGGGGGACGATCGCCTCTGGAGCGCCCTGTCTGAACTCGGCGTGCAGGGCATTCACAACGGCCCGATGAAACGCTCCGGCGGTTTGCGTGGGCGTGAGTACACGCCGACAATCGATGGCAACTTCGACCGCATCAGCTTCGACATCGACCCCAACCTCGGGACCGAGGCGGAGATGCAGCAGCTCAGCCGCATGGCGGCCGCGCACAACGCCATCGTCATCGATGACGTCGTCCCGGCGCACACCGGCAAAGGCGCGGATTTCCGCCTCGCCGAGATGGCCTACGGCGACTACCCGGGCCTCTATCACATGGTCGAGATCAGCGAGGAAGACTGGCCGCTGCTGCCTGCCGTGCCCAAGGGCCGCGACGCGGTCAACCTGCCGCCGCCGGTGGTCGACCAGCTCAAGGAAAAGCACTACATCGTCGGTCAGCTGCAACGGGTGATCTTTTTCGAGCCGGGCATCAAGGACACCGACTGGAGCGTGACCGGCATCGTGACCGGGGTCGATGGCAAGCGCCGGCGCTGGGTCTACCTGCACTATTTCAAGGAGGGCCAGCCGTCACTGAACTGGCTCGACCCGACCTTCGCCGCCCAGCAGCTGATCATCGGCGATGCGCTGCATGCGATCGACGTCTCCGGTGCGCGGGTGCTGCGCCTGGATGCCAACGGCTTCCTCGGCGTCGAGCGCCGCGCCGAAGGCACGGCTTGGTCCGAGAGCCATCCGCTATCGGTGACCGGCAACCAGCTCATCGCGGGCGCCATTCGTAAGGCCGGCGGCTTCAGCTTTCAGGAGCTGAACCTGACCATCGACGACATCGCCTCGATGTCCCATGGCGGCGCCGACCTGTCTTACGACTTCATCACCCGCCCGGCCTATCATCACGCCCTGGTTACCGGGGATACCGAATTTCTGCGGCTGATGCTGCGTGAGGTCCACGCCTTCGGCATCGACCCGGCTTCGCTGATCCATGCGATGCAGAACCACGACGAGCTGACCCTGGAGCTGGTGCATTTCTGGACGCTGCACGCCTACGACCATTACCACTACCACGGGCAGACGCTTTCGGGCGGCATCCTGCGCGAGCACATCCGCGAGGAGATGTACGAACGTCTGACCGGCGAGCATGCGCCCTACAACCTCAAGTTCGTCACCAACGGCGTGTCCTGCACCACTGTCAGCGTTATTACCGCGGCGCTGGGCATCCGTGACCTCAATACCATCAGCGCGGCCGACATCGAGCAGATCCAGCGCCTGCATATCTTGCTGGTGATGTTCAACGCCATGCAGCCCGGTGTGTTCGCCCTCTCCGGCTGGGATCTGGTCGGCGCGCTGCCGCTGGAAGCCGAACAGGTTGAACACTTGATGACCGAAGGCGATACCCGCTGGCTGCACCGTGGCGGCTACGATCTGGCCGATATTGCACCGGAGGTGGAAACCTCCAGCGAAGGCCTGCCCAAGGCGCGCTCGCTGTACGGGAGCCTGGTCGAGCAGCTTAAGAACACCGGCTCGTTCGCCTGCCAGCTCAAGCGTATCCTCAGCGTGCGCCGCGCCTACGACATCGCCGCCAGCAAGCAGATCCTGATTCCTGACGTGCAGGCGCCGGGTCTGCTGGTCATGGTCCACGAACTGCCGGCAGGCAAGGGTGTGCAGATCACGGCGCTCAACTTTAGCGCCGAGACCATCAGCGAGACGGTCACCCTTCCCGGTGTTGCGCCCGGGCCGGTGGTGGACATCATTCACGAAAGCATCGAAGGCGACCTCACCGAAAACGGCGAGATGACCTTCAACCTCGACCCCTACGAGGGCTTGGCGTTGCGCGTCGTGAGTGCGGCGTCACCGGTGCTCTGACGGCGCAAACCAGGATCACGGCGCGCCGCTACCAGGCGCGGCCGTGATCGCTCTGTCGGTCGAGATGCAGGTTGGTTCAGGCCGAAGGGCCGGGTGTACGGCCAGGAGGTTGCTCTTCGCCGCAGTTGCGCCCGATCGCCGCTTCCAATGCTTCCAGCGAAACCGGTTTGACCAAGTGAGCTTCGAATCCCGCCGCTCGGGACCGCTCGAAATCCTTCGCCTGGCCATAGCCGGTGAGCGCTACAAGGCGTAGCGCGTCTGCCGGAAAGGACTTTCGCAGCGCTTGTGCCAGGGCGTAACCGTCCATTTCAGGCAGGCCGATATCCAGAACGGCAACAGTCGGTCGAAACTGCGCGGCCATGCGCACCGCCTGAAGGGGCTCGCTAGTGGCGATGACCTCGTGGCCCCGATGGATCAGGTAGTCGCGCACGCTTTCGAGCGCATCGAGGTTGTCGTCGACCACCAATATGCGCGCTGAAGGGTGGGCTGTAACAGCTGGGCTCTCGAGCGCAACAGGCGCTTCATTCGGCTGGCTGAGCAGCGGGAGCGTGACCGTGAAGGTTGAGCCACAGCCGATCCCGTCGCTGTGGGCCGTCACCGAGCCTTCGTGCAGTTCGACGAAGGTCTTCACCAAGGCCAGGCCAATGCCGAGGCCGCCTTTCGATCGATCGATCGTGGCGGTGCCCTGCTCGAAGATCTTGAACAGCTTCGGATAAAGCGCAGGACTGATGCCCGAGCCATTGTCCTGAACGGTGACCTTGACCTGCCGGTGACTGGCCGCCATCTGGATATCGATCCTGCCGCCACGGTCGGTGTACTTCGCCGCGTTGGTAAGCAGGTTGGCAAATACCTGCATCAACCGGGTGGGGTCGCCGAACATCCATACCGGCCGTTCCGGCAGCGCAACGTGAACTGCGTGGCTGCGTTCCTGAAAAAGCGTGCTGGCGGATTCGATGGCACGGGTCAGTAACCCGATCAAGTCCAGCGGCTCAGGCTTAAGCTCGACTTTGCCGCGCACGACGCGTGTCGCATCCAACAGATCATCGAGCAGGCTGGATAAATGTTTGGCCTGGCGTTCGATGATCAGATGCTCGCGGGGCAGCTCCTCGCCCTTGTTACGCAGCCGGAGCAGATCGATCACCGTAATGATGGGTGCCAGCGGATTGCGCAGCTCGTGTCCCAGCATCGCCAGGAACTCGTCCTTGGCACGGCTGGCCTGCTCGCGTTCGTAGTCGACACGGGCCGTCTGCACGCCGGTGGTGGCCAATGAGGCTGCCGCGCTCAGGAAAGCAAGGTGCGGCGCCTGGGGAAAATCAGCGCTGTCACATCCAAACCAGATATCTCCGCCAAAGGTGCCGTAGCCCATGCTCAGGCGCACCACTCGCATGGGCCCGAGCGGTGTCGACAGTTGGTGCGCGCGCCCATCGGGCAGGCGGGTCTGCTCCCACTCAGCCAGCATGGCTTCCCAGTCACGGCATTCACGCTCGCACAGGTATTCACCGTCGAGGCGCAGCACGTGGTATCGAGGCGAATCCGGCAACAGCTGTACGTTCGCCATGGCAAAACGCATCGGCACGATGCGTTCGGCGGCCTCCATGGTGATTTGCAGGATAGACGCGCCGTCGCGCCCGGCCCATAGCGCAGGAAGCGCGAGGAGGCCCATCAGATCACGGATGTTCCGCCCCTCATCTCCGCCATTCGGGCGATCCGGCGCTCGCTCAAGCATGGGCTCAGCGAACGGCGAAGGAGGTTCAGTCAGCATGGGTAGCCGAACGTTTGGCGTCGCGGCTGCGCAGCTCCTGGAGCATTTCGGCGGCGGGCGTGTAGAACGGGTTCTCCTGAACGATACCGTTGATCAACGTCAGCGGATGGGTGCGAAGCAGGTCCATCATCATCGAGCCGCTCAATTTGGCCGTGTCGTAAACGCAGATGGCTGGCTGGCGATTCTTCGAGAGCACATCGTTGACCTCCGCCTCGTAGGCGAGGATTTCCTGCGCGCCCGGTCGGTCGTCGAAGGCCCAATCCATGTTGCCCATGATTCGAACGCGAGAGTAGCCGGCCTCGGCAGCCGCCTCGCAGGTTGCGTTCAGGGTCACCAGCATGCGGTCCTTGTTGAACGCCCCATTGTCGTCCAGATAGGCGCCTTGCCAGGTTTGCAGCTCAAGCTGTCCGCAGGCTTCGCAGCCGTGGGCGTCGATGCCACCTTGAATCAACCTTTCACGGTGATCGTCCATGTTTGCCGGGTTGAGGATGTGGATGGTCTTTTCGCCCTGATCCAGTGCTTCCTTGAAGAAAGGGATCAGCACGTCGTACTCCTGTTCGCGACTGTCGAAGAACGCGCAAACGTGGAAATGCTCGATGGGCGTTCCAGCGAGGGAAAGCTCGTTCATGAATGGCTCCGGATGTGGGTCTGAGGGTTGCGATCGTGAAATCAATCGGGGCGTTGAAATCGCCGCTCCGGCGGCGTGCCGGGTATCGCTAGGCACCGTAATTCGTGTGCGATTAACGTTTCACTGCAGATTCATCGGCGCCGAATACCAAGCACTTGCTGCTTCATTGCGCACCCCTGTACTGTGCGCCGCCGGTGACCAACCCGAGCCGCCATCGCTATGGTCGAGCGTACCGCCATGCCACTTCGCTGCATTCTAGCCCAGGTTTCGTTGTTTTTAAGTGTGTTGGCTGCGATCCCTGCCTGGGCGCAAACCGTATGCCCGACCGGTCAGCAGCCGATTTGTCTTGGCAGCTGCGTGTGCGTTCCTGTTTCTCCACAGAACTACGAGGCGTTGTCCGAGCGGGTGCAATGGCTGGCTGCCGCCGGGCTCGAGACCTGGATTCGCCAGTCCCGCGATCAGCTGGCGTTGCTGGAAAGCCGGCCCATTCCGCTGCATATCCGCTCGCAACTGGAGCCTTATTTCGATATCGAGGTGCTGGAGACGGCGCGTTACCGGGTCGGCGATGACAATGTGCTGACGGCGGCCAACACCCTGCTGCGCAACCCCGACATCGTCGCGGTGACGCTGATCGACATCATCGTTTTCCGCAACGAGGCCGATGCCCTGGACAACGTTGCCCTCTGGGCGCACGAGCTCAAGCACGTCGAGCAATACCTGGAATGGGGCGTAGGCGAATTTGCGCGGCGCTATACCCGCGATTACAGCAGCGTCGAACGGCCGGGTTATGCCATGGAGCTGCAGCTCGAGCGCGAAGCGGCTTTGCGCGAAGCCGGCGGAAGCACTGCGTCGCGCCATTCAGCCGAATGATCTAGATCGAGGGATCGGCCAAGGGCAGCTCCGGTCACAACCTTATCGCCATAAGGAGACTGCCATGCCTGTTACCGTGTCCAAGCTCCGGGGCAACGATATCCCCGAGGAGATGCGTGGGCCCGAGGTCGAGGTGGTATTCCGCGTCACTGACCATGAGGGCAAGGTGAAATACCTGCTGGACGATGTCGAAGCCGCACAGAGCGCCGTGCGGGCCAGCGATGAACATCAGGCAGCGAAAGGGTGACCGCTGCGTCAGCTGAACGGCCGCGCAGGGCCTGACAATCCGAAAGCTCGTTTTCGGCTGACCGATGCCCTCTCGCCGCGGTGACTCAACCGGCGCTGCCTTGAGTCGCCTGGGTGTTTTCATCAGCCCAACCCAGCAGCAGCTCGGGCACCATGGGTCGGGCAATGTAATAACCCTGTCCCTCCTCACAGCCCCACTGGGCTACCAGATCGAAGACCGCCTGGGTTTCGATCCCTTCGGCCACGACACGCAGTTCGAGGCGCTTGGCCAAATCGATGATGGTTCGCACCAGCCGACAGTCTTTCTCGTCGTCGCCCAGGTTGCGGATGAAGGATTGATCGAGCTTGACCGTCGACGCGGGCAGGTCGCGCAGATAGGTCCAGTTGCTGTAGCCGGTGCCGAAGTCATCGATGGCCACCTCCACGCCCAGTGAGCGCAGGCGCAGCAGCTGGCGACTGACTTCGCCCGGGTTACGCATCAGGGCGCTTTCGGTAAATTCCACCTCCAGACTTCTCGGGTCGACACGCTGATCGTTCAGCAACTCAATGATGCGGTCGACAAAGGCCGGACTGTCCAGATCCGACGCCGACACGTTGATGGCGACCTTGAACCTGCCCCCCTGGCGCTGCCAGGTTGCCGCCTGCATGACGGCCTTCTCGGCGACCCACAGGCTCAGCTCGCGGATCAGCGCGGTCTTCTCGGCCAGCGGAATGAATTCAGCCGGGCCGATGGCGCCGAGCGTCGGATGATCCCAGCGCAGCAGCGCCTCGACCGCAGTGCAGTGTCCATCCACCAGGCTGATACGCGGCTGATAGACCAGCCGCAGCTGTCCGTCGCTGTGTAACGCCTCGGCGAGACCGCTGAGCAAGGTGAAGGCACGCTGCTGCACCGCATCGAGTCGGGATTCGTAAGGCGACCAGCCGATGCCACGATCACGCGCGTCGTCCGCCGACGTGATCGCCAGGCGCAGCCAGTCCTGCTCCAGCACGCCACTGTGCAGCGGCAGCACGCCGAGACCGATCTGGGTCTTGATCGGAATCGAATTGCACTGCACCGGGGCGTCGAACGCCGCGATGATGCGGTCATAGAGCTGGATCAGCTCCTGCTGCGGCCCGTCGGGAATCAGAAAAGCAAAACGACTCGGGCTGATGCAATACAGCCCGCACCGATCTGGAAGCTGCGCTTGCAGGGTCTGTTTCATGCGCAGCATCAGCGCTTGGGCAAAGCTGTGACCGAGCACCTTGATGATGTCGTTCAACAGCATCGGCCCGATCACATCGGCCACGACCAACACATTGCTCTGATCAGACGAGGCAGCTGCCCGCGCCACGTCATCTTCGAGCCGCGAGCGGTTGTACAAACCCGTGGATGCATCGATGAAGTTGGTGTTGCGCAGTGTCAGGATGCGCGCCATCGTCAGTTTGGCGAAATGACCAAGCATCGACAGTTCCTGCGGGGTCATTGCCCGTCGCGGCTGGGTGTCGATGATGCATAGGCTGCCCAGGCCCAGCCCTTCCGGCGTGATCAGTGGCATGCCCGCATAAAAACGAATGCCTGGCTCGCCCGTGACCAGCGGGTTGTTCTGGAAGCGCACATCCTGGGTGGCATCGAGCACCTGGAGCGGCTCGTTGGCGAGGATTGCATAGGCGCAGAAGGAATCCTGCCGCGGCGTTTCCTGCGCCAGCAGCCCGACTCGCGCGGTGAACCACTGGCGCTGTTCGTCGACGATCGAGATCAACGCGATCGGCGCCTTAAAATACTCAGCCACCATCGCCACGATGTGCTCGAACACCTCGTCGGGCGCCGTGTCCAGCCGGCACAGCTGCGTCACCTGCAGCTGTCGCTGCGCTTCATTTATCGGGGTTGGAGCACCAGCCATACGATCAACTGCCTGGAAATTCGAATGGGTCCGAGCCGTCGGCGCGGCGTCCGGTATGGGTTGCAACGGATATCTGGACGTCATGCCCGAATGGTCAGCACAACGGGGCCTCTTGCCGGCATATCGACCGGCTCGTTTGTTCCTTGATGAGGTGCCGACGGGAGGTGCAGATGGGTGGGGCATGAGCATCCTCATAGCGGATACACACCAGCATGCCTTTTAGGCTTCTCGCTTATCTGTCGCTCTGGAACGCCTTCGACGCAACGCTTTCCAACCTTCACCCCACTGGTGACTTCAGCTCTGTGCGGTTCATAACCGCCGAAAACCCAGCAGTACGAAGCCGCCTCAGGTGGCGGTTGCAAAGGACGATGGCCGGACATGCCCGATACGATGAATGAGGTGCCTGCTTTTCTCTCCGGTGGAGGGCAAATGGGCGCGTTGATGCGAAACCATGACTGGGCGACCACGCCGTTCGGCCCGGTCGAGTGTTGGCCGCAATGCTTGCGCTCCATGGTCGGCGCCTGTCTGAATTCCCCACTGCTGGGAACGGTGCTCTGGGGACCAGAGCTGCGAATGCTCTATAACGATGCTTACGTCGCCTCAATGGCTGATCGCCACCCTGCCGCGATAGGGCGGCCGGTAGCAGAGGTATGGGGTGACGTCTGGGACCTGGTGGCGGCCCCGTTTGAACATGCGATGCGCACGGGGGAAGGCTTCGCACAGGACCGGGTCGAGTTACCAATGGTGCGCAACGGCCAGTCAGAGATCACCTATTGGAACATCAGCGCGACACCGATCTTCGGTGAAGATGGCCGGATTCTTGGCCTGCTGAATCAGGGCATCGAGATCACCGGTCAGGTGGTTGCCGAACAGCAGCGCCTGGTTGCCAAGCAGCAGTTGCGTGACATGAACGAGCAGTTGGCTCACGAGGTTGCCATCCGCACGGAAGAACGCAACCTGATGTGGGACACCTCGCCCGACTTGATGGTGGTGATCAACTTCGAAGGGATATTCCAGCGTGTGAACCCGGCCTGGCTTACCCTGCTCGGCTACCAGCCCGAAGAACTGATCGGGCATCACGTCAACGAATTCATCACCGACGAAGACCACCTGAGCACGGTTGATGCCTACCTGGCTACAGCCGGTGGCAAGCAGGTGCGGATCGTCAATCGCTACCGACACAAGAACGGGGCTGAACACTGGATTTCATGGGTCGCCGCCCCGGCGGGTGACAAGACCTACGCCACCGGCCGGGACATCACCGAAGAGAAAGCGCGTCAGGCTCAACTCGAGTCGACCCACGAGCAGCTGCGCCAGGCACAAAAGATGGAAGCAGTCGGCCAGCTTACCGGCGGCCTGGCGCACGACTTCAACAACCTGCTCGCCGGCATCTCGGTCAGCCTGGAAATGATCGAGGCCCGCATTCGGCAGGACCGCACCGGCGAGGTCTCGAAATACCTGCTGGTCGCGCAGGGTGCGACCAAGCGGGCCGCAGCGCTGACCCATCGCTTGCTGGCCTTTTCCCGTCGTCAGACACTGGCCCCCAAAGCCATCAATGCCGGACGGCTGGTCAGCGGCATGCTCGACATGGTCCAGCGCACGGTGGGGCCGAACATCGTCGTAGAGAGTTACTGCACCGCTGATTTGTGGACGGCTCGGGTCGACCCGTCACAGCTGGAAAATGCCCTGCTCAACCTGTGCCTCAATGCCCGCGACGCGATGCCTGAGGGCGGTCGCATCACGGTCGAAACCGGCAATCGCGTGTTCGATGCCGAGAGTGCCCGGCAGCAGGATATTCCCGAGGGCGAATACCTGGCCATCCGCGTCACCGACAGCGGCACCGGCATGTCGCCCGAGGTGCTGACCAAAGCCTTCGAGCCCTTCTTCACCACCAAGCCGATGGGGGAAGGAACAGGTCTCGGCCTGTCGATGATCTATGGATTTACGCAGCAGTCCGGTGGTCAGGTGCGTATCCGTTCTCAGCTTGGTATCGGCACCACCGTCAGCCTCTACTTGCCGCGATACATCGGCACCGCGGAACGCGATAACGGCCCGCTCGGTTTGGCGCCCGTGCTGTCCGCCCAGCGAGGCGAAACGGTGCTGGTCGTCGATGACGAACCGACGGTGCGGCTGCTGATCACCGATCTACTGGCGGATCTCGGCTATCGTGCCATCGTCGTTGCCGACGGGGTTGCGGCACTCGAAGTGCTGCAATCCGGCGTGCACCTTGATCTGCTGCTGACCGATGTCGGCTTGCCCGGCGGCATGAACGGTCTGCAGCTCGCCAATGCCGGTCAGCTCGCTCGTCCCGATCTGCGCGTGCTGTTCATCACCGGTTATGCCGAGAACGCACTGTTCCACAACGGCCTGCTGGAGCCTGGAATGTCGGTGCTCAGCAAACCGTTTTCGGTTAACAGCCTGGCCGAGCGGATGCGCGAGCTGATCGGACAGCCGCCTGCGCATCACGGCTGAACTCCTACCCTTTTACTGGGGCTTTCGTCGGCTTCCCGGTTTATTGCCGGAACCATCCGCCTGCTAATCCCCTCTGCTGAATACCCGGTGAGAAACCACCGAACCGAGACGAGACGCCGTGTTATGGCGTCTCTATCAGCACAAAGAGGGCAAACACATGGCTGACGAACAACGTATCCGCGAACGTGCCCACGAAATCTGGGAAGCCAAGGGCCGTCCCGAAGGCCAGCAAGACGAGCACTGGGCACAAGCCCGCGACGAAATGGAACCGTTCTACAAGGAAGGTGATGCCACCGCTGGCAGCATCGAAAGCAGTGTCGCGATACCCATGCCCAAGCCGGAAGGCGAACGCTGATTCTGACCATTTCGACGCCCGGCGATACCCGGTTACTAATGGATACAGCGCCTCGCTAGGCGTGGCGCTGCTTTGGGCTAACCACGTGCAGCAGCGAGGCGTTGTATCCGGCGCTCATAGCCTCTATTCGTCGAACCAATTAGCAGGCCTACCGTCCTGATGAACCGAACCCTAGACCTGAAGGCAATCTTCGAAGCCTTGCCAAACCTCAACCTGATTCTCTCCGCTGATCCGGAGTTCATCATGTTGGCGGCCAGCGATGCTCGGCTGCAGGCAACCAACTCGACTCGCGAAGCCTGCATTGGTCGGTCGATTTTCGAGGTGTTTGGCAACAACCCGGACGAAACGGCGGCATCTGGTGCAGGTGCATTACGCGCCTCGCTGGAACGTGTGCTGGAAACGCGGGCGCCCGACCGTATGGCGATCACCAAATACGACATCCCGCGACCAGCCACTGAAGGTGGCGGATTCGAGGTGCGCTACTGGAGCCCCATCAACGTGCCGGTGCTGAACGAGCAGAGAGAAGTCACCTGCATCATCCATCAAACGCAGGACGTCACCGAACAAGTGATGGGCCGGGATGCCCCGACCCGGGGGCATTCTGATGAGCGATTCCGCGCCGCGCTGCTAGCGTCCGGCACCGGAACCTTCAATTGGTATCTCCAGGATGACAGCCTCTACGTTGACCATGCACTGGAGCAGATATTCGGTTTAGGTATGGAGCGAAAGCTCGATACCTTTGAGCGCCTCATTGAGCTCGTCCATCCAGCGGATCGATCACGTGTTCGTTTCGCCTTCGAACGATACGGTCAGGCTCAGGATCTCACGGTTGAATTCCGTCTGGCGCGGCCTGGCGAGGAGCAATGGTTGGCGTGTAAAGCCCGTGTCTTCCGCGACGCCAGTGGCAGTCTTTCGTACGTGGCCGGTGCCTGTACAGACATCAGTGCGCGCAAGCGCGCCGAAGAAGCCCTGCGCGTCAGCGAGAACAGGCTGCGCCAACTCAACGAAACTCTTGAAGCGCGTGTGGCCGCGGAAGTCAGCGAGCGCAGCCGGACCGAACAGGCGCTGCGCCAGGCGCAGAAGATGGAAGCTGTCGGCCAGCTCACTGGCGGTATCGCTCACGACTTCAACAACCTGCTGACCGGCATCATCGGCAGCCTGGATCTCATGCAGCGACGTTTCCGCCGTGGAGAGGTCGCGGACGTGGAGCGCTACATCAATGCGGCGGCGACCTCTGCTCAGCGTGCGTCGGCACTGACGCAACGGCTGCTGGCCTTCTCTCGCCAGCAGGCCCTCGACCTCAAGCCGGTCGACGTCAACCATCTGGTCGCCTCGCTGGAAGATCTGCTCCATCGCACCACCGGCGAGAACATTGCGGTCATCACCCAGCTCAGTGCGGGGCTGCCGCCCGCCTGCATGGACGTGAACCAGCTTGAAAACGCCGTGATCAACCTCGTCATCAACGCGCGTGATGCCATGCCGCACGGTGGCCGAATCACCATCTCCACGGCCAACTTTCAGCTGGGCAGCGAGCCAGATCCCGCTCGGCGCGGGCTGACAGAGGGCGAGTATGTACTGCTGACCGTCAGCGACACCGGCGTCGGCATGACCCCGGACGTCATCGAGCGCGCCTTTGAGCCCTTCTTCACCACCAAGCCCATCGGCAAGGGCACCGGGCTTGGGCTTTCGATGATCTATGGCTACATCAAACAGGCCAAGGGCTACATCCACATCGAGTCCAAGCCTGAAAGCGGCACCCGCGTGCACCTTTACCTGCCTGTTCATCATGGCGAAGCCAGCGCTGTGGAAGTGGCGCAAGAGCGCACCCTACAAGGCACTGGCGAGACAATTCTAGTGGTCGAAGACGAACCCGTGGTCCGCTCGTTGGTGGTCGAAGTGCTCAACGACTTGGGCTACGAGACGCTGGAAGCCGGCGAAGCCTCCGAAGCGCTGTTGATCACCGAAAGCTCGCAGCGGATCGATCTGATGGTCTCGGACGTCGGCCTGCCCGGCATGAACGGCCGGCAACTGGCCGAAATCGTCCGCCAGCAACGCCCCGGCCTGAAAGTGCTCTTCGCCACCGGCTACGCCGAAAGCTTCGCCGCCAATGACATCCTCGGGCCGGACATGGCCGTGATGGCCAAGCCGTTCGCCATCGATGCGTTCGCGCAAAAGGTCGGAGAGATGTTGGGTTCGTAGGCCTGTTGACGGCCGCTCTGCCGAGGCGCTGCCCAACGCTGACTCCGGGCCGCTCAGCGCCCTGCCCCTGCCCTTGCCAAACGCCACCGCGTTGCGGTTCTGGCAAGCCCGCAGATCAACCTGACCTATCAGGGTTGGCTCTGCGACTCGCGGGAACTACCGTGTACCAGCAAGCCACTTCAATCAACGCGGCCATCAGCCGCCTTTGAAAGGAAAAACTATGAGTGCTGAAACCATGCGTCATATCGATCACCGCCCCGGCGGCGGCCCCGAATGCCTGCGAATGGCCGAAGGTCCGGTGCCCGAACCCGGCCCGCACGACGTGCTGGTCCGGGTGGCCTACGCCGGCATCAACCGGCCCGATGTGTTTCAGCGCTCTGGCAGCTACCCGCCACCACCGGACGCCTCGCCGCTGCTCGGCCTGGAAATCTCCGGCGAGATCGTCGCGCTCGGCGCTGACGTCAGCGGCTGGAAAGTCGGCGATCAGGTCTGCGCGCTGACCCCTGGCGGCGGCTACGCCGAATATTGCGTGGCCCCGGCCGAACACTGCCTGCCGGTGCCCGCCGGGCTGTCATTTCTGGAAGCGGCGGCGCTGCCCGAAACCTACTTCACCGTCTGGAGCAACGTGTTCGAGCGCGGTGCCCTGCAACCCGGCGAAGCCTTCCTCGTGCACGGCGGCTCCAGCGGCATCGGCCTGACCGCCATCCAGCTCGCCAAGCAATTCGGCGCCACTGTCTACACGACGGTTGGCAGCAGCGAAAAAGCCGACGCCTGCCGGCGTGCCGGTGCGGACCGGGTGATCAACTACCACGAAGAAGACTTCGTCGAGGTGCTCAAGCAGGCCACCGACGGCAACGGCGTCAACGTCATCCTCGACATGGTCGGCGGCGACTACATCCCCCGCAACATCAAATCCCTCGCCGTCGAAGGCCGCCTGGTGCAGATCGCCTTCCTCAAAGGCAGCCGCGTCGAACTCGACACCGCGCCGATCATGCGCAAGCGCCTCACCTTCACCGGCTCCACCCTGCGCCCCCGCAGCCGTGCGGAAAAAGCCGACATCGCCAAGGCGCTGCAGGACAAGGTCTGGCCACTGCTCGACCAGGGCCTATGCCACCCCGTCATCCACGCCACCTTCCCCCTCAAAGAAGCTGCCGAAGCGCACCGGCTGATGGAAAGCAGCAAGCATATTGGGAAGATTATGTTGGAGGTTGGGCGCTAGACACGAGGACGGGCCGGTAATGCTCCGGCCCTTGCTGTGTTTTGAACCAGATGCCGAAGGAACGGAATGGTGCGCATCCAGCTGAAAAACTCATGGTGTATAACATTCCGGACGGGTGCCGATAACGTTGTAGCGCCTATGCTAGAGCTGTTCGGATAGGCGTAGACGGAATGCTATACACCACGCCCGTCCGGCGTCTTATACACCAAATGGTGTCAAATTATAGTTATGGAAAAAGTTAAATGGATGTGTTTTCGTCACTAGTCGAAGAGCAAAAATCAAAAAGCGAAGTCGTTCAGTTATTCGGCGTAATTCTATATACCGACAAGCATCCTAATATTAAAAAAGTACTGCGTGATGACGATTACTGGTTAGCTCTTCATGAATTAACCGGAGAGAATTTTGCGGTGTTTTCTGTGCGCCCTGAAAAGGGCCGTTATGAACTCCCGAAATTCCCACCGGGCGTAATAGGCATGATGATTCAAATCTGGAAAGAACCAAGAGACAATCAAAAACTCCTAAACCTGTTTGAAATCGAGAGCACAGAAAAACTACCATTGCTTTTGCTATTCACTGAAATCAATGGAGAATATCTATCCGTCCAATTCAATATCAACGACACCAGTGAAACTGAAGCCTATAACACAACAAAAGAACATCTTGAGTTTGCGTGCAGCGTGATATCCGGCATCAAGAAAGAAAATTACGGTAATCCTGAAGGGGTCTTTGCGGCACTATCACTGCAAAACGATCAAAGACAAGCATGGAAAATAGTTAAAAACGGAATAAATATATACGCATACATAAAGGGGCTTCTCCCATAACAATTGGTTCAAATCACTCGCTTCGCTCGTTGGGACGGGCTAAAGCCCGCCCCTTAACCAAACGTTAGAATTTCAAAATAAATCATGAGTCAGTCCATGAAGAAAGAAATTCCGGCTCCGGTTATAGCTGCGCTCTCGGAAAACATGCCCGAAATGGAAACTCATGCCAGCTTAAATAATCTATTCTCATTCGCTGGAGCTCCGGGCGAACCGCCTGAAGGCTCTAAGTCAGTAAAGGTGCAAGGATGGCTTCGGCGCGTAAATAAAGAGGTTGAGCGACCTCTAGCTGTTCTGGGCCGAATAATTGAATGCTATATGGAGTTACCGGACACAGAGGAAAGCTCGCGCTCTTTATTTGGCGTGTCCATCACAGACGCAAAAAAAGAACTCAAAACAAAACTTGAGGCAATACTGTCACGTTGTAACCTTACATACATTACTGGCGGCATAATTTCAGACGGCAGCTCTGCGTCTAGCCGATCACTTGCCGAATTAATTAAAGGCCGAGATATTCCTTCAATAGACGCTGAATTCAACAGGGCACTTGCCAACGTTAATTCGGAGCCTAGAGAAGCAGTCTCTGCCGCATGCAATATACTTGAATCTATCTTCAAGACTTACATTGCAGACGAAAATTTAGAAATGCCTCAAAAACAGGATCTCCAGAATGTTTGGAAGGTTGTGCGATCTGATCTAGGCTTTGAGCCTGGTCTATTACAAGATGACGATCTGAAGAAAATTCTTTCTGGCGTATTGTCCGTTGTTGATGGAATTGGAGCTTTCAGAACGCATGCAAGCTCAGCTCACGGAGAAGGTCGAAAGGTATATAACCTTAAACCACGACATGCGAGGCTCGCTATCAATTCAGCTCACACCATAGCGCTATTTGTATTAGAAACATGGGACGAGAGAAAACTCCGATAAAAATTCTAACAAATGGTTCAAATCGTTCGCTTCGCCCACTGGGACGGGCTAAAGCCCGCCCCTTAACCAAACGTTAGCTGCATGACTGGAGCATTCCATGGAGTTGAATGATGATAATCTCGTTTATTTAGACTTGGAGTTCGTTTCCAGAAAGTATGAGGAGTTAGTTGGGGCGAATCCTCATGAAAAGATCACTAAACAAGAGGGTGCTTCCGCTGGGTTGAAAGCCTTTTTTGCCACAGCAGGCTTAAGCACTCAAGAATCCAGATCCTACTCAATAACGTCTCGTCAGATGCTACATGCACTCTGGCCTGGCATACTCGATAACTACGATGATTTTGGCGCTTTTGAGAACTACAAAGGAACGCGCATCGCTTGGATGAAAGGGGACCTCACTCTCGGCGAGTGGCGAGATTCGGAGAAGAGAGAGCCTGGCTATGAGTTCTATCAGTTAATTCATAACTCTCAACGTACTGCTTTCCTCGCTGACCCCAGTTATTTTTCTGCGGGCTTCTCTAAGATTTTTGGTGCCTCCCCAGCATTAAAGGGAAATGTCGGTATTCCAGTTATGTGTTTGGCCAGAGTGATGTGGCACGTTGATGATGCGCGAAATTTTGTTGCGTGTCCTTATGTAATAGTGGAAAGCAGATAACAAGGCGCATAACGCGGATGGGTTGCCGCCGCCGCTTCGCTCAGCGTTATACGGACCAGCATGAAATCTTGGTTAGAACTTGAAGAAAGATTCCGCGAAATTAAAGAACCGCTCATATATCTCCGGCTGGATATTCAGTCGGGACCCGCTGGTGAGCACTGGTGCATTACTGGAATGCCGCACAGCCATGAATCTCCAAATTTGTTCTTCTAGCGGGAGTCTGCGGGCGACTTTTAGAAGAGTGCATTGACCACAAGAGCGAGGTAGCCTGGACGAAACGCGTGGAAAAGGCTCCGCCGTTTTCCACCCTACGTGATGCCGAGGCCCGGCGGAGCAGGCGAGGGTGGTGGCGTAGGGTGGACAACGCTTCGCTTGTCCTCGCGCTACTGTCTGATGGTGACGCCTGGGTAAAGGGACCGATTTATCTCCTGCCGTTATTTGCCGGGTCGCCTAGGTCTTACCGTCGCGGCCCGCTCGCTTACTCACAAGGTGACATGACATGAACCACTCCTTTTCTGTCCTCCCCCAAAGCTTCGTGATTGCACAGTTGGAGCGGGATGCTGACCTGCCGAACGCGGTTTTGGCATCGCCGGGTTTTATGTCGATCACCCGGACGGATGATGAGCTTTCGATTGTCTGCGCTGAGGGTGCCGCAACCGGTTTAGCCCGAGTGGATAGCGATTGGCGCGCAATCAAGGTGCAGGGACCGTTCGCCTTTGATCAGACGGGTGTCCTGGCCTCCTTGCTTGACCCCCTCGCGGCTGCCGCTATCGGCATTTTCGCGGTGAGCACGTTCGATACCGACTACATACTGGTCAAGTCGATGAATCTCGAAAATGCCGTGCAGGTTTTGAAAGACGCGGGTCACCGTCTCTTGGGCTGATAACTCGCAGTAGGGAAAAGCGAACGGTTATTTACCTTTCAGTTAGTTAGCTTCATAACACCCTGTCACTTTCTTCGACGTAGCCGCTCAATCCCACAAGGTGTGAAGCCATGCAGCTAACGACACTGCTCATCCCAACTTATACCCAAATGCTCAAAACCCTCTCAGGCTGGTTAAAGAAGGCGCAGGCCCAGCTACCGGAAGCAGAGGCACAAGCACTGTTATCCGCACGTTTGGCGCCCGACATGTACCCGCTGTCGACGCAGGTTCGTTTTGCCTGTGTGCAGGCGCGAGAAGCCGTGTGTCGGCTGAGAGGGGAGCCGTTTCCGCCTGCCATCAACGAGCTGTTGAATGAGGGGCGTCAGGCTGTCAGACAACCCGGATCGCTCGCAGATGCTTACGCCCGGATCGATGAGACGGTGGCGTTGCTAAACGGCCTCGCAGCCGATGCGCTGGATGCGAAGGCAGATATGCCCATCGCCCACGAACTTCCAAACGGGATGGTTTTCGACCTGACCGTGGAGCAATACGCCCGTGACTGGACGCTGGGTCAGTTCTATTTCCACGTCATGACCGCGTATTCGATATTGCGTAGCCAGGGGATCAATCTCGGCAAGGCCGATTACGTGGCGCACATGCTGCCCCATCTGCGTCCGGAAACGATTCCAAAGGGCTAGCGGCGGATAAAGGGGCAGGCCTATTGATCTGTCCCCTCCGCTTGCGGGTCTCTCTCAATCAAATCCAAACATCATTCACAGCCGTTCGCTCATTCGTCTCATCGCCGGTATTCAAAACGCCCCGCGGCTCGATCAATAGCAGCTTTATCTCCTTTGGAGCATGGGGCTTGTGCTCGATTCCCTTCTTCACCACATACATCTCGCCGGCGCGCACGGTGACCTCTCCGTCTCGAAAATAGATGACCAGCTCGCCCTCCAGCACGATGAAGGTTTCGTCGGTATCGGAATGGGTATGCCAGATGAACTCGCCCTCCAGCCGAGCGAGTTTGAACTGGTAGTCGTTCATTTCGGCGACGACCTTTTGCGCCCACTGGTCATGAAACAGCGCAAATTTTTCGGCGAAGTTGATGGCTAGATAAGGGGAGGGCGTTGGGTGCGTGGTCATGCGAGGCTCGCTGTTCGTTACGGTTGAGCCATACGTTAGCGGCGCTCCAGCGCGCGGTATTGCATGATCGTGCAAGCCCGGCACGCAGCGGCTAACGGCTTGTCAGCATCCTCAACCAGCGTGCCGGCGATATACCGAAGGCTTGGGTGAACAGGCGGGTCATGTGGCTTTGATCAAAGAAGCCGCTCTCAAGCGCCGCATCGGTTAGCGACTGGCCAGCCAGTAACCGATAGCGCGCCTCGGCCAGGCGCCGCTGGGTGATGTAGCGATAGGGGCTGGTGCCATACAACGCACGGAAGTCGCGCGACAGGCTCCAGCGGTCGCGTCCACTGGCCTGCACCAGATCATCCAGCGTGATGCTCTGGTCCAGCGCGTCATGGATAAAGGTACGGGCCCGCTCGGCCGCCACGTAATCAACCGCTTTACGGCCATGCGGTTTGCCGCCGGCGACCTTCAGCGCCTGCGCCAGGTCGTAAATCGCGTCGTCCTCTTCGAGCGGGTCGAGTGCCGTGTCGAGGCTGTGAAGCAGGCGAGAGGTGGCAGCTAGCAGCCGAGGGTCGTGGGACAAGCCGCCTACTATGAAGGGCAACGGCTCGCCGCCCAGTACGTCCTGAATCAACGACGGTTCGATATAGAGGATCCGGTAGCGAAAGCCGGCATTGGTGCCTGCCTCGCCATCATGGATCTCGTCCGGGTGCAGCACGATGGTGCCGCCGGGCAGGCTATGCCGCATCGATTGCCGATAGTGAAAGCTCTGCACGCCCGCCAGCGTACGGCCGATGGCGTAGGTGTCGTGCCGGTGGGGCGTATAGCCGTGCCCGCGAAAATAGGCCTCGATGCGCTCCATCTTGGTCGATGGCGCGGCGCGCTCAAGCCAGTCGCCTTCAGTGCTGAGTCTGTTCATCGGTCGGCGATATGAGAATGCAAGGCTGAAGCATACCCGGCGATTGGAGGCTTGTTGGCATGCGCGCTTACGTCCCTTGGATTGCCCCTTATTCCTCTGGAGGCTGAAACAGCGCCTCGATGCTCGACTCGAACAGCCGGGCGATCTTGAAGGCCAGCGGTAGGCTGGGGTCGTATCGGCCGGTCTCGATGGCGTTGATCGTTTGTCGCGAGACACCCAGTTTCGCGCCTAAGTCAGCCTGAGACCAGCCACGCTCAGTGCGCCGCTCACGCACATGATTGATCACCGGTAGCGCCTGTGGGCGAAGAAGGCACCGATTGCCCAAAGCGGGCCCATCAGGCTCCAGACCAGGAACATCGACAGACGCGGAAAGCCCGCGGTCTCCAGAAAACCGTAGCTGAAGGTGATCAACGCCGTGCCGACGAATGCGACTGCCAAGCCCTCCAGATGGATTTTCCGGGCCAGCTCGTCGAGGTGCCGGATATGGCGGATAACCAAGGTCGCCACGGCTATCATCGGCAATACCGGAAGCAGCGCTGAGGCAATGCGCAGAGTGCCATCCTGAACTTGGGCAAGGAGGAGGGAGCTGGCTATCACGGCGCCTGCATAGACGGCCATTGCAAGCCAGAAGTGAACTAGAAATCGCTTTTTGCCCATGGCGCGTGACCTCTGAATGGAAAGTACGCTTTACATTAGGGCTGGCTAGCAGGGGAGTCAAGGTAACTTTACATCCGATAGGGCTTGGCATCATCCGCAAGAGGTTGGTCGACGGTTATGGGATCAATCGAACTCATGCTCGCAATCGTACGAGCGCTCTCGACGGCTCCATGCGCTTGCAATGATGCGTCCTGGCCCCGGCGCGTGGAAAAGGCTCCGCCGTTTTCCACCCTACGCGGCGCCCGGGCTTCGGCGGAGCAGACGGGTGGAGTGGCGTAGGGTGGACAACGCTTTGCTTGCCCACGCGGGATCCATCGCCCACCGCTGCATGCGCTGTACAAGCGCTTAGCGAAAACAGCAGGCTACGCGTGCTCTGGCCACTCAAGCCCTAGAAATGCCCTGAGCTCCGCCTTCTTGGCCATGGCATCCTGGTAACCCAGTTCGATCAGCTCGCTGCAGTAGCCGGGTTCGAACAACAGGTAACTCAACAGCCCACCACCGCCTTCTCGCGTGCCGCCGGGGCCGCGCAGGAACAGTCTCAGGGCCGCAGGCAGCTCTCGCCGATGGCGGGCAGCGATCTTGTCCAGCGGCTGGCTTGGGGAAATCACCAGCACCTCGACGGGCGTCAGGCCGTAGGCGCGCTTGCGCTGTTCGATAGGCACCAGTTTCCCCAGTAGATTTAGGCGCTCCAGCAGCTCGATATCACTCTCGACGTTGTCGATGAAGGTACTGTTGAGCATGTGCCCGGACATTTGCGCCAGGCTCGGGATGGCGCCAGCCGGCCTCGGTGTTGGAGTCGTCTCGGCCTGGTTACCCTCCGGATTGCCGCTCACCCCGACCACCAGCACCCGCGTGGCGCCCAGGTGCAAGGCGGGGCTGATCGGTGCGGTCTGGCGTACCGCGCCATCACCAAAATACTCCCGGTTGATCTTTATCGGCTCGAAGATCAGCGGAATGGCAGTGCTAGCCAGCAAATGGGGTATTGCCAGGCGGGTCGGTACACCCACCCGACGATGGCGAAACCATGGGTCGATGGCTGCACGCCCTTGGTAGAAGGTCACCGCCTGGGCCGACTCGTAGCCGAATGCCGTCACAGCCACCGCGCGTAATTGCCGATGGCGTATTGCTGCGGCGATGCCGGAAAAATCCAGCTCGCGCTCGAGCAGCCTGGCCAGCGGCGAGCTGTCGAGCAGCGCAACGGGCACCTGCTTGCCGAACCCGAGCACGCTGTGGCCGAGGAAGCGGCTGGCCTGGTGCAATACGCCCGGCCAGTCACTGCGGTACACCTGATCAGTATGAAAACTGCCCCAAATGGTACTCAGCCGCCGCACCGCCTCGCGAAAATGCAGCGCGCCGCACGCCAGGCTGACGGCATTGATCGCGCCCGCCGAGGTGCCGACGATCACCGGGAACGGATTGCCTGAGGAATCGGGCAGCAGATCGGCAATCGCCGACAGCACGCCAACCTGATACGCCGCTCGCGCACCGCCACCCGAGAGAATGAGGCCGGTGGTACCTGGGTTGTTTGCGGTGTCCTCGATCATCAATGATTCCAGTTCGGGGTTTTCGGTAGAGCTAGGGCTCGCACATGACAACGAAGAACAGATTACTGAAAAAGGGGGGCAGTCACCCGCCGGCGAAGGCAGTAAACGTAGGGTGGGCTTTAGCCCTCCGGATGGGTGGGGTTTGACGGTGGGCTGAAGCCCACCCTACGAGTACGTGCGTGGCTGACCAAGATTTGTGAACCTGAACTGAATAGCCCAGCCATTCCCACTCACCCGGTGCGCTTCGAACCGTTCCGCATGCTTGCCGTATCATGCCCGCCCCGTAGCCGCTTCTGACCTCCACCCCATGACCACCCTCGAAATCATCGCCTCCGCACTCGGTGTGCTTTCCGTTTGGCTCACCGTCCGCCAGAACCCGCTGTGCTGGCCCATCGGGTTGGTGATGGTGTCGCTCTACGCCTGGTTCTTTTTCGAGGTGCGGTTGTATTCGCAGGTGCTGCTCAACGGGGTGTTTGCGGCCATGCAGGTTTACGGGTGGTGGCAGTGGACGCGGGGCAGCGGCAGTGAAGGCGGTCGGCCGGTGGTGGGCGCGACGGCCCTGGAGGTAGGCGTTGGGCTTGTTGTCGCGGTGCTGGGGAGTGTCGGGCTGGGTGTGCTGATGGCGACCGCTACCGAAGCGGCATATCCCTGGCCAGATGCAACGCTCACGGCCTTTAGCCTACTGGCGCAGCTGTGGATGGCGCTCAAGCGCTGGCAGTGCTGGGTGCTGTGGATCGTGGTGGACACGCTCTATGTGGCCTTCTTTGTCTTTCAGGAATACTGGCTCACCGCAGGGCTGTATGGGTTGTTCACGTTGCTGGCGGTGATGGGCCTGCGCGAATGGCGGCAGGCGAGGGCGGCGGTTCATGAACACGCGGCGCCCGCAGACAGTTAACGATGTAGGGTGGGCTTTTAGCCCACCCTACGGATAAGGGCCAGCGGCCCCGGTGTCATAGACCTGATGAACAGGCCCAACTAGTCCCAGCCTGGCTGGCGCACTTTAAGCTCTTCTTGCACGCGTAAATTGGCAGGCCTGTCTACTTTCGGCACGAGGCTCATTTCCGACCAGGGTGCCGCCAGGCACTTCGGATACTGCTACGCTGCATCAGCAAAACCCGCGTTTCAGAGCGCCTCGACCCACGTCCAGGTAGACCCCGGTTGCCGCTCTCAAAGATCGGCATCGCCCCTGTCAGCAACAACCCCGCCCATTCGCCAACAGCAGACCTTGCCCCATGTTGTTCAGCCGTTTCGAAAACCTGATCGATGTCTTCAAGCCCAGCCCGGACGTGGAGCCGCCCGCCGGCATGCTGCAGTTCTATGCCCACTACCTGAAGCAGGTCTGGCCGTTGATGGTCGCCGTGCTGGTGATCGGCTTTTTCGGGGCGTTGATCGAAGTGGCACTGTTCAGCTTTCTCGGCCAGTTGATCGACATGGCCCAGACAACCGATGACGCACGGACCTTCTTCACCGAACACCGCAACACGCTGCTGTGGATGGCGGTGGTGGCGCTGATCATCCGGCCGCTGGTATTCGGCCTGCACAACCTGCTGACCCATCAGGCGATCAATCCTGGGCTGACCAATCTGGTGCGCTGGCAGAACCACCGCTACGTGCTCAAGCAAAGCCTGAATTTCTTCCAGAATGATTTCGCCGGGCGCATCGCCCAGCGCGTGATGCAGACCGGCCCGTCGCTGCGCGATTCGGCCATGCAGGTGATCGACGCGTTGTGGCATGTGGTGGTCTACGCCGGCAGTGCGCTGTACCTGTTCGCCGCCGCCGATCTGCGCCTGATCGTGCCGCTGGTGCTGTGGATCATTGGCTACACGGCCGCCCTCTGGTACTTCGTGCCGCGCATCCGGGCCCGCTCGGCTGCTGCCTCAGCGGCGCGCTCTAAGGTGATGGGCCGCGTCGTAGACGGCTACAGCAACGTCGCCACGCTCAAGCTGTTCGCGCACTCCAAGGAAGAAGAAGGCTACGCCCGCGAGGCCATGCAGGAGCTGCTCGGCAAGTTCCGCCTGCAGTCGCGCATCATCACCAGCCTGGATTTCCTGATTACCTGCATGAACGGCCTCTTGATCGTCGGCACCGGCGCGCTGGCGCTGTGGCTGTGGAGCGAGGCGCTGATCAGCACCGGCGCCATCGCCCTGGCGCTGGGCCTGGTGATCCGCATCAACAACATGTCCGAGTGGATCATGTGGGTGGTCAACGGCATTTTCGAGAACGTCGGCACCGTGCAGGACGGCATGCAGACCATCGTCCAGCCGCGTCACGTGGTCGACCGCGAAGACGCCAAGCCGCTGGAGGTAGAGCAGGGCGGTGTGCGCTTCGAGGACGTGCATTTCCACTACGGCAAAAAGGGTGGCGTGATCAGCGGGCTGAGCATCGATATCCGTCCTGGGGAGAAAATCGGCCTGGTCGGGCCGTCGGGCGCGGGCAAATCGACACTGGTCAATCTGCTGCTGCGCCTTTATGACCTGGAAAGCGGTCGCATCCTGATCGATGGGCAGAACGTCGCCGAGGTCAGCCAGGAAAGCCTGCGCGCCAATATCGGCGTGGTCACGCAGGACACCTCGCTGCTGCACCGGTCGATCCGCGACAACCTGCGCTACGGCAGGCCGGATGCCACCGATGAACAGCTCTGGGAGGCAGCGCGCAAGGCTCGCGCGGATGGCTTTATCGCCACCCTGGACGACAGCCTGGGCGGGCACGGCTTCGAGGCCAAGGTCGGTGAACGGGGCGTCAAACTGTCCGGCGGGCAGCGCCAGCGCATCGCCATCGCCCGGGTGCTGCTCAAGGACGCGCCCATCCTGGTGCTGGACGAAGCCACCTCGGCGCTGGATTCGGAAGTCGAAGCAGCAATTCAGGAGAGCCTCGATACCTTGATGGAGGGCAAGACGGTGATCGCCATCGCGCACCGGCTGTCGACCATCGCGCGCATGGATCGCCTGGTGGTGATCGACGAGGGCCGGGTGATCGAGACCGGTACCCACGCCGAGCTGATCGAGCGCGGCGGCCTTTATGCTCGCCTGTGGCAGCACCAGACCGGTGGCTTCGTTGGGGTCGATTGATGCGGAGCGTGAGGATGAGCATGCTATGAAGGTGCTGGTACTGACGGGAGCCGAATCCACCGGCAAGAGCTGGCTGGCTGCACGGTTGCAGCAGCGCTTCAGTGGTGTGGTGGTGGGTGAGTACGTCCGCCATTTCATCGACAGCGAGCAGCGCGAGACCTGCCTGGACGACATCCCAGCCATCGCCCGCGGCCAGCTGGCTTGGGAAGACGCCGCGCGGGGCAGGGCGCCTGGCCTGCTGATCCTCGACACGCACCTGCTGAGCAATATGCTCTGGAGCGAGACGCTGTTCGGCAGCTACCCGACATGGCTGGAAGACGAGCTGCTCGCGCGCCGTTACGACCACCATCTGTTGCTGTCGCCCGAAGGCGCCGAGTGGCACGCCGACGGCCAGCGCTGCCAACCTGAGGTTGCACAACGTTTGGGTTTCCATGAGGCCTGCCGCAGCTGGCTCGAGCGCCACCGTCAGCCATTCGTGGAGATCGCTGGGGACTGGGTCAGCCGGGAAGAGCAGGCGATTGCTCAGGTCCAGGCGCTACTGGAACGGTGATGCATAAACCGCACGCGCGAGTGAAGCGGCTGTCATCTTTCAAATGCTTGCGCAGATGATTCCAAACCCGGATAGGACAGGTCCGCTTGGTCAACCCGCTTACCGGAGATTGCTATGAATATTTTCCTGACCTCTTCGTTCGCCGACGTCGCTGATTTGTTCGTCGCCTTCACCCGAGGTAAGTGCAGGGGCAAGCGGGTTACGTTGATTCCTACGGCAAGCCTTGCTGAGGAAGTGAATGCCTACCTGATCGCGGCCAAGGATGCGCTGGTTGAAGCGGGCCTGGTAATCGATGAACTCGAGGTGTCGACCGCCAGCCGGGAAGACATCGTCGGAAAGCTCGAACGTAACGACTACATCTATGTGGCGGGCGGGAACACCTTCTTTCTGCTGCAGGAGCTGAAGCGCACCGGCGCGGACAAGCTGATCGCGGAGCAGGTCAGGGCAGGCAAGTGCTACATCGGCGAGTCCGCCGGTTCCGCCGTGCTGGCGCCCAGCATCGAGTACCTGCAGAGGCTGGATGACCCCAGCGCCGCGCCCGATCTCGACTCGTTTGCGTCGCTCGCATTGATCGATTTCTACCCGCTGCCGCATTACGGAAACCCACCATTCAAAGAAGCAGTCGAGCAGGTATTGATCGAGTACCGCGATACCCTGGACCTTCGCCCGTTCAGCAATCACCAGGCGATCGCCATCGTGGGCAATGAGGTCGATATCCAGACGAGCGCGCAGCCCCTCTGAGTAACGGGGCTGCGCGATGATCCCTGTTGGCCGGGTTCGAATGGGCAGCGGTGCGGGGCGATTTATTTGTCGTGTGGGCCATGGTGCACTGGCTATTCGACACCGCAGCGATCTGACGGCCATGTAGCTGCCGTAAGTGGACATGTGGCGTTCCAAGCATGCCCTAGGTTTGGCTGATACCTACTCACCGAACGAGCCGCTGTGCCCGGCGTTACCCGCCCAGTCCTGTGCTAACAGGCCTTTCTCCAAGTACCGGTTGAAACTCGAATAGGGCCAGTCGGCGACCTGTTCTACCAGGCCGTGCTTGACCGGGTTGTAGTGGATGTAATCAACGTGCCGCTGCAAATCCGTTTCGTTCCGAATTTGATGTTCCCAGTAGCGTCGTTGCCAGATGCCTTTCTCTCGCTTACGGACTTGGCTCGCGTTCCGAGGCACTGCCGGAAGTTGTCGAGAGAAGGTGCTCTTGAGCAGGCCCCAGCGGGCGGCAAAGTCGGCGTCGTCGTTCGGGAGTGTCCAGATAGCGTGCAGGTGATCGGGCAGGATGCAGATGGCGAGGGTTTGGAAAGGACGGGAGTGCTGGGTCAGGCCATAGGCCTGTCGGAGCAGTGTGATTTGTTCAACCAGCAAGCGAGATTGGCGGTCGGCCAGGGTCACGGTGAAAAACCATGTGCCGCCAGGCACCAGACTGCGGCGGTAGTTGGACATGGAGGCCTCCTTGCCTTCACGAGATGTATGTCAACGCCGTTGCGCTTCTGTCGATTGAGTAAAGATACATGCCGGGCAATGGTGGGCTGAAGCCCACCCTACGGCCGTGGGTCTACGGCATCGGCTTGCGTAACGGGGTGGATGAAATTGTAGGGTGGGCTTTAGCCCACCAATTGGTAGCTGGGCGCGCCCAGAGGGCCGACCCTACAGCGCTGCATGGTTACCGGGCAACGGTGGGCTGAAGCCCACCCTACGGGCGTGGGTTTGCGGCATCAGCTTGCGTAACGGGGTGGATGAACTTGTAGGGTGGGCTTTAGCCCACCGATTGGTAGCTGGACGCGCCCTGAGGGCCAACCGTACAGCGCAGCATGGTTATCGGGCAATGGTGGGCTGAAGCCCACCCTACGGCGCTCAAGCAGTATTTTGCCCAGGTTCTCAACCTGCTCATCGCGCCGCATGGCGTGCTGGAGCCTGTACAGGTGCGCTGTTAGAGTGCCGCCGCTTGCCAACTACCGGCTGACAGGACGTCTGCCCAGCCGCCGCACAGGATGTTTCCATGAAAAAACTCGTACTTGCCGTTGCCGTACCGCTGGCTCTCGTCGGTGCCGCTACCCTTTACACCAGCACCCAGGTTGAATCGACTGCCCGCGATGCGGTCGAGCAAGCCAATATCCAGCTGCGCGAGATGAGCGTTGGGGCCGGCGCCGAGGTTGCCATCAAAATGCTCAGTTTCGAAAGCGGCCTGCTGTCCAGTAACGCCCGCTATCAGGTCGACATCGAGACCCAGGACACTGACGGCGAGCCCCGGCAGTTCACCGTGCTGCTGCAAGACCGCATCGAGCACGGCCCCTTTCCGGTGTCGCGCCTGACCCGCGGACAGCTGATGCCGGTTGCCGCCCAGAGCCATTTCCACCTCGAGCGGTCAGCGCAGACTGAAGCGCTGTTCGAGGCCGCCGCCGGTAAAAACCCGCTGGTCGGCGATGTCGCCTTCGGCTATGACGGCAGTCAACAAGGCGCGCTGCGCTCGGCCCCCCTCAATTTTGATAACGAAGACGGCACGGTTCGCGTTGCGGCCGGCACCGTGAACTTCGAAGTGGCCGACGAAACCACTACCGTGCGCCTGGAAGGTCAGCTGCCGGAAATCGACATGAACCTGCAACGCCGTGACGATGGCAAGCCGGTGCGGGTGAAGCTAAGCGGGATCGGCATGACCGTCGACAAGCATGACTACGTCAAGGGGTTCGGCCAAGGCCCCTCGGCCATCACGCTTGAACGCATGGAAATCCGGACCGACGACAATCCCGCCGTGGTCATCAAGAACGCCTCCATTGAAGAAGCGTCGAGTCGAAGCAGCGACGGCTTCGACCAGTCGATCGCTTACCGCGTCGGCGAGGTGGGGGCCAACGGTCAGTTCATCCGCAACCTGACGCTCGCCCTTAGCCTGCGCAACCTGGATGAAGACAGCCTCAAGGCGCTGGTGGAAAGTTACAAGCAGATCCTCGACAGCGCGGCCACCCCGCAGGAGGCACTCGACAACATCACCGACGTTCAGCAGCAGGAGCTGCAGGCGCTCGCCCTGCAATTGCTGGAGCACAAGCCCACCGTGGCGCTCGACGAGTTCGGCTTCGAGACCGCTAACGGTGCGGCCCGCCTGTCCGTGGTGGCCGACCTGCAGGGCCCGAGCGCAGAAGCCTTTACCCCCGATGCGATGATCATCAGCATGCTGGCGTCGCTCAAAGCCGAAGCCGGTATTGATAAAGGCCTGGTTCGCGATGTTGCCAGTCTGATCGCTCAGCGCGAGCCGCAGTACAGCGCCGACCCGGCTGCGTTGCAGCAGCAGGCAGACCTGACGACCGAGTTGTTCAGCGGTATGGCACTCGGTGCGGGCTGGTTCCAGCTGCAAGGCGATCGCCTGGTCAGCTCACTGCATTACGCCGACAACAAGGTGACCTTGAACGGCCGCGATATGACCGTTGAGGAATTCATCGGCTTTGCCTTCGGCTCGGTACTGGGCGCCGGCCTGCTCGGCCAGTAAGTACGGGGCCAGCATGAAAAAGGCGACTTCAGGGTCGCCTTTTCTTCGCGCGTGGATTGCGCACTACGATATGAATGGTCGCTGGCGCCGAGGCGCTAGTCAGTTGCGCGTCGTGATGCGTGCGCAGCCAGCGGCAGTTTCACCGTAAAGGTGGTGCCTAGCTCGGCGGTTGATTCGACGACAATAGTTCCCTTGTGTGCCGCTACGATCTCGCTGGCGATGTACAGCCCCAGGCCCAGCCCCGAGTGCGGGCCGTGTTCTCCTGCAGCGTACTGCGAATGACGGCTCATAGGATTGAAGATGTCTGCGATTGCATCCTTGGCAATGGGTTCTCCCTGGTTATGTACCGTGAACACCGCATGCGCCTGCTCGGCATGCATCCCTACCCTGATGGCTCCAGTCTTGCTGCCATGCTGCACCGCGTTGCTGATCATGTTGGAGAACACCTGTTCCATGCGCGAGGCGTCGAACAGGCCAGTCAGGTTTCCACTGGTGTCATAGGTAATCTGGCGTTCGGGGTTGTAGGCCCGCACTTCCTCCACCATGCCTTCGCACACCTCCGCCAGGTTGGCGTCAACCCGATGCAACGGGATGCCCGAGCCGCTCTGGGAGCGGGTGAAATCAAGCAAGTCGGTGACGATCTTGTTGGCTCGCTTGGCACTGGTATAGATCCGCGAGGCGAGCATGGTCGGTTTGGCCGTCAGGTTGTCGTCCAGAATCAGCACTTCAGCACCGAGTTGGATGGCGCCCAACGGGGTGCGTAGATCGTGTCCAAGAATGCCGAGAAAGACGTTGCGCGTGCTGGTCACCGTCCGTGAGTAGCTGGTAACGGATTCGGCGAGCGCCTGGTCGATGGCCTCGTTGAAGCGCGTCATATCCTCGACCTCGAAGTCCGTGCCACTCTTGATTTCCTGCAACCACTTTCGAAGGACACTTGAGCGCAGGGCACGGTACTCGGAAACCATCTCGTTAATGCTGAAGCCTGCATCGTGGCGCAGGACGGCGTGGGCTTCCGCCGCCGTTTCGCCGTCGCCCTTGCTTGCCTTGCCTATGGACTTGTCGATCTGCTCGGTCGTCGACTGACGGGTGCGAAGGTCCTCGGCGATGGTACGGAGCATCTGCTCGGCATGGTCGCGCAGGGCGTCAACGTCCATTTTGGGAGAGGCCCCAGGGATGGTTCTGGCGAAGTCTTCCCACGACTGGAGAATGGGCTCGAGGTTATCGAGGATGAAGTCGGCAAGACGCATGGGGCTGCTCCGCAACAAGGTGGACGCCGCACAACGTACCTGAATAACCGGGAGGCTTCTTGGCATCCCCACGCTGTTGCGGCTGTGGCAAGGGCGATCAGGTGGCCCTGTAAAACGTCCCAAAGTGCCCCCATCAGCCCAGGCATGGTGCTCGTAGACCGCTTGGCTGGGGGTAACCGTGCCGCCATGAGCAAAACGGGGAAACAAAAAGGGGACAGATTGAAGTCTCTGTCCCCTTTGTCTGCTGCGAGTTCAATCAGTCGACGCGCTCGATCCGTCCCTCAATGCTCCCGCTGAATGGCTGCGGGAGCGACTCGATGTAGTCGACCAGCGCATCCAGATCCACCGGGCCGACGACGCGATTCTTGCCTTCGGTGAGCACGGTGAAGTTGTCGCCGCCGCCGGCGAGGAAGGAGTTGACCGTTACGCGGTAAGTCGCCGCCGGATTGATCAGCGCACCGGTAGCATCGCGCATCTCGATCACGCGGTTACCCACGGGGCGCCCGGCGGACCAGCTGTACTGAATGCCGGAAGGCTTGAGCAGGCGCGCATAGCTCTGGCCGAGCCACTGTTGTTCGAGCAGGGTTTTGATCTGCGCGCCGGTCAGGTCCATGGAAACCAGATCGTTGGCGAAGGGCTGGATGGCGAACAGCTCGCCCCAGGTCACTTCACCGCTGTCCAGATCCGCACGAATGCCGCCCGGGTTCATAAAGCTGATTTGCGCGTCGGTAGCCACCCGCTGTGCATCGGCGATCAGGTTGCCCAGTGCCGACTCACCGGCTGGTGTTTCGGTGCGGGTGATGTCGCCCTGGGCCACGCCTACCGCACGCGCCACCAGCGGTTCGACACGTGCATCGGCCTGCGCCACCAGCGCGGCGACCTCCGGGTCCGGCGTCAGACCGGCGCCCTGGTCGGCCCAGGTGGTCATCACGGCGGCGGACTTCTCGACGATGTCGCGGCTGCGGCGGCTGACCTGGAGCTGGATATCGGCATAGGCGGTGCCGGCCGAGAAGGCTTGAGTCACCAGGATCGGTTTGCCGTTGGCATTGGGCACCAACGCATTGGTAAAGCCGTGGGCATGGCCGGAAATCACCACATCCACTTCGTCATCCAGACGCTCGATGATGTCGACTACCGGGCCGGTAACGGTGTCGGCTTCTGGGTTGGTCGGGCCGTCATAGCTGGTCTGCCGGCCACCCTGGTGCAGCGCGACGACAATGGCGCGTACACCGTGTCGGCGCAGCTCGGCCACGGACTGGTTGATGGCGTCCGCCTCGTCGACGAAACGCAGCCCGGCGACGCCGGAAGGCGAGACGATGGTTGGTGTTTCCTTGAGCACGGCGCCGATCACGCCGATGCGCACGCCGCTGGCGTAGTAGATGGAATAGGGCGGCAGCAGAGGTTCGCCAGTGGCCCGATCGATGACGTTGCTCGACACCGTGGGATAGCGCGCGCCCTTCCATTGGTCTTCGAGGAAAGGCCCTTTGGCGTGGTTGCCGCCGGTGAGCTGGCGCAGCAGCTCCGTCCTGCCATTATCGAACTCGTGGTTGCCGAGGGTGCCGATCAGGTTGCAGCGTTGCTGAGCGAAGGGCTGCGCATTGCGCGGCATGTCCAGCTGGCGGTTGAACGGCCGGCAGTGCGGGTTGGCCAGCAGGTTGAAGAAGCTGATCGAGGGTTCGTCGCGCAACAGCGCGGAGTTGGGTGGCGAGGCGCCGACCTGGTCACCGTCATGCACGATCAGCGTGTATTCGCCGCTGGCCGATTTCAGGTAGGAAGCGAGCACCGCCGCGCCACCGGCAGGCCGGCCGGCGACAGCGCGCGGCGACAGTTGGCCATGAAAGTCGTTGATGCTGAGCAGGTTGACCGACACCACCGGCTCGACCCGCCAGTCGGGCGCGCGCCAGCTGCGACGCTCACTGGCGCGCTGTCTGGCGCTCAGGCCTTCCAGCTGCTGCTCGCGATAATCCTGTTCGATGGAGCCGTGCTCGGGCAGTGCCTGAGCAAGCGCCGGGCCGGCAAGGCCGATCAGGCTTGCCGCTAACAGCCAATCCAGTGCGCGCGTATGCATTGTTGTGTCCTCGGTGCGGTGGAGTCCGACCGAAACTAGAAAGCGCGCGTGGCAGGTTGATGACTGCTTCTTGGCGTTTTGGCGAGAGGCGACGTGCGGTCTGTTCAGTGCCGGCAGGCTCAGATAGACCGCGCCCGGCGGGCATGCCTGCTCTGGATGTCGCGAGGTTACGCACGTATGCGTGACCGCGCCGTATCGATACGCTTTTGCTATCGTGGCGGCCAGTTCGCCGAGGCTGGCTGTTGTTCGGCAGGCCCAGAACCCACACAGCTCAATGGCCGGACGTTCGGCCTCGCAACCGTTTAGGTGTCGCCTTTGCTACACAACGCTGCCCGCCGACCGGCTCGTCTCATTCCGCTCGCCTTTCTCATCGCGACCTTGCTGGGCACGGCGCTGCTGTCGCTTCCGGCGGCCACGGCCGGGCCTGGTCAGGCACCGCTGCTGACGGCACTGTTCACTGCTGTGTCGGCGGTGTGTGTGACGGGGCTCATCGTGCAGGACACGGCCGTGTATTGGTCGTTTTTCGGGCAATGCGTGATCCTGCTGCTGTTCCAGATCGGCGGCCTGGGCATCATGAGTGGCGCGACGCTGCTCGGCCTGATGGTCAAGCGACGGCTGCAGTTGAGCAGCCGTCTGGTCGCGCAGCAGGAGACACGCTCGCTCGGGCTCGGGGACGTCACGGGCGTGTTGCGGCTGATCCTGCTGGTTACCTTGAGCGTCGAACTGGTCGTGACGGCGATCCTCACCCTGCATTTTCGCCTGAGCTATGACCTGACCTGGTCCAAGGCACTCTGGGACGGGCTTTTCCATGCGGTATCGGCGTTCAACAACGCCGGTTTTTCGACCTATTCCGACAGCCTGATGAGCTTTGCCACGGACCCGGTGATACTGGTGCCGGTCATGCTGGCGGTGATCATCGGCGGTCTGGGCTTTCCCGTGCTCTACGAGTTCCGCCGCGACCAGCGCGGTAAACCCTGGACCATCCATACGCGCATCACGCTGTGGGGTTCGGCGGTGCTGCTGTTCGGCGGCATGGTGGCGATCCTGTTCTATGAATGGAGCAACCCAGGCACGCTGGGCGGCATGTCGCTGGGTGACAAGCTATTGTCGGGGCTGTTCACATCGGCAGTGGCGCGCACGGCGGGCTTCAACAGCCTGGACGTCAGCCAGTTCGAGGCGCAGACGCTGGCCGTGCACTATTTCCTGATGTTCGTCGGCGGCGGCAGCGCGGGCACCGCGGGCGGAATCAAGGTGACGACCTTCTTCCTGCTGTTCTTCTTCATTTGGGCTGAGATTCGGGGCAACGCCGACACCGTGGCTTTCCGCCGGCGCATCTCCTATGCGACGCAACGCCAGGCGCTGACCGTGCTGTTTCTCGGCTCGCTCACCGTGGCCATCGGCACCATGATCCTGCTCAGCGTGACGCGGCTGGAGCTGGGCGTCGTGCTGTTCGAAGTGATTTCCGCGTTCGCCACGGTCGGTCTGTCGACCGGCATCACGGCTGACCTGCCAGCGTCCGGTCAGCTGGTGATCATCGCGCTGATGTTCATCGGCCGGGTCGGCACCATCACCCTGGCCACGGCCCTTGCGCTGCGCAGCGTGACCAAACACTACCGCTACCCGGAGGAGCGCCCCATTGTTGGATAACCTGTTCGGCAAGACATTCGAGAACGACAGCGTCGCCGTCATCGGCCTGGGGCGATTCGGTTCGGCCGTGGCCGATTCGCTCACGTCCATGGGCCACGAAGTGCTGGGCATCGACAGCAACAGTGCGAACGTCCAGCAATGGGTGGATCGGCTGACCCATGTGGCCCAGGCCGACTCGACCGACGTGCGCGCGTTGCGGCAGCTGGGCGTCGATCAGTTTCGTCATGTGGTGGTAAGCATCGGTACCGATCTCGAGGCCAGCGTATTGACCGTGCTCGCGCTGCAGGAAATCGGCGTGCCGGACATCTGGGCCAAGGCCCTGAGCAAGCGCCACGGGTTGATCCTCGAGCGCACCGGCGCCCATCACGTCGTCTACCCGGAAACTTCGATGGGCGAGCGTGTGGCGCATCTGGTCACCGGCAAAATGTTCGAGTTCATCGAGTTCGACGACGGCTTCGCCATCGCCTCGACCCACGCGCCGAAGCGAATCCACAACAAGACACTCGCCGATTCCGGGGTGCGCACGCATTACGGCGTGACCATCGTCGGGGTGAAGCGGACCCATGAAGACTTCATCTACGCCAAGCCAGAAACCCTGATACATCCAGGTGACATTCTCATCGTGGCGGGCGAAACCAAGCGGGTGGAAAAGTTTGCGGCGGCAAAGGGCTAGCCGCGCAGCCGCTGCGGCTAGCTGACCGCTCGGAGCTGAACATGAACGGCTGATGCCCTATCCCGGTCGCACATAAGAGCAATCGGGAGGCACACGCATGACCACTCTGAGCAATGTTTTATGGGGCGCTCTGGCGCTCGGCCTGGTAACCGGGATGCGCAGCACGCTGGCGCCCACCATGACCAGTCGGGCACTGGCTGCGCAGGACGATATCGACGAGGCAGACGAGCCGGCGCGCACCCTGGCCTCGCACCGCGCACAGCAATTTCTGCTGCCCATGGCGACGGGCGAACTGCTGGGCGACAAGATGCCCTTTGCACCGGACAGGACCATCCTACCGTCGATGATGTTTCGCGCCCTGTCGGGAGGGGTGACTGCTGCGGCGCTGGCCAGCGCACGGCGACAGCCGATATGGCTTCCGGCATTGGTTGGCGCAACGGCCGCGCTTGTCTCGTCGAAGGTCGGGCTCGCGTTGCGTAAACCCTATCAGGCCAATCCCTATGTCAACGCCGCGCTGGGGCTGACGGAAGATTGCGTGGCGCTGGCACTCGGTAGCGCCGGGCTGCGGTCCGCGCTGGGCAAGCGCTAAGGGGAGGTGGCGCGGTTCGCTAAAGCCGGTTGAAAACACACGGGCCGCATCCGCGGCCCGTGATCGCTCAGCGGTCGGCGTTCTACCGCTTGATCACGCACACCCGGTCTGTGCAGGTGCCGGCGTGAGTGGCGTCCAGGCTTTCCGTTGCGTCGCGGGTGCCGACGGTCTCGCCAGCGAGGCCGCCGCCAGTCGGGGAAGCAGTGCCGGTGTTTTCCGGGTAGTCCGTACCGGCCCGTTTGGCCGCAGTGCCCACGTCGTAGCGCCCGGTATCGCCGGAGCCGGTGTGAGTGTCGCCGGTACTCGCAGTACCCGTTGTGCCGGTGACCGGGGCAGCCGTATCTCGGGTTCCGGTTGACTGGTCCGCAGCCCCGGCTGCATGGCTGGTGGACCCCGCGAAATGCTTGTCCAGGTGACTGTCACCGCCGGTGGCGCCGGCATAGGGGCTGGTCGCTCCGGCATAGCCAGGGGTCGAACTTGCACCGGCGCCGTTGTCGTCGATATTGAGCGCGCCGTTGTACTCCAGTGCGTCACGTGCACGGAGCAGTTGGTCCTCGTCGTACACGTCGACTGCGATCACCAGCGAGCCTCGGCGCACGGCCTCCGGATATGCCGTGGCGTGGCGACGGTGCTCTTCATGCGGCTCATGGCCGAACAATGACTTGAAGAAGTGAGCGACTTTGGACTCGTGATGTTCGCGGTCGACGGTCTCGCCAGTGGCGGAATAGGGCTCGTCGTAGGCATGGATTTCCGCGCGGTCGGCGCCTACTGAATGGATCTGTTCTCTGGCGATGCCCCGCGACATCAGGTCACCCTGGGTGCGGTTGGCATCGGTCAGCGTCGCGAACGCTGCTACTAGTGTGTGTTTCATGGTTCACCTCGCGTTGTGTTGAACAACTGGGTAGTCGAGCGCTGCGCTGTCAGTACCGCATGACACATTGGGTGCGGGTAACCACGGCAGCCTGCTGCTTGATCGGCTGCAACAAGAGCAACGCTCATTGATATTGGGTCGGGACGTGCCGCTATAGTTCAGATCAGCGGTCGGAAACTCGGCCAACCTGGCTTGCGCAGGCGATGGCGGCTCAAGGCGAGATGGGCATTGCTTGAGAATGAATGCGCTTGATGACGGCCGTCAGCGCTGCCCACAACGGCGAACGCAGGGGCGGCAGCTGCAGTGTTGCGTCGGCCGGAAGGCGGCTGCGGGGTGGGGCTTCGCTGGTGTGTTCGAAGGCCGGTCAGTTTGCCTGACCGGCCGCGTGGCTTAGTCCAGGTCCGACGCGTCGTGGCGTTCCGGCGCCTGTTCGGACTCATCGCCCCAGGTGCGATTGACCTTGCGTCCGCGTATCACCCCCGGCCGCTCGGCCACTTCAGCGGCCCAGCGCTGTACGTGTTTGTAGTGCTGCACCGAGAGGAATTCACCGGCCTCGTACAGCTCACCGCGGGCCAGCACGCCGTACCAGGGCCAGATCGCCATGTCGGCGATGGTGTAGTCGTCGCCAGCGATGTAACGGTTGTCGGCCAGCTGGCGGTCGAGCACGTCGAGTTGGCGCTTGACCTCCATTGCGTAGCGGTTGATCGGGTACTCGTACTTCTCCGGCGCATAGGCATAGAAATGCCCGAAGCCGCCGCCGAGGAAGGGCGCCGAGCCCATCTGCCAGAACAACCAGTTCAGGGTTTCGGTCCGTGCGCGGGTTTCGGTCGGCAGGAAGGCGCCGAATTTCTCGGCGAGATAGACCAGGATCGAGCCGGACTCGAACACCCGCAGCGGTTCGCCTTCGACGCTGTGGTCGGCGAGTGCAGGAATCTTTGAGTTCGGATTGATCTCGACAAAGCCGCTGCCGAACTGGTCGCCATCGCCGATCTTGATCAGCCAGGCGTCGTATTCGGCACCGCTGTGGCCGAGCGCCAGCAGCTCTTCGAGCATGATCGAGACCTTTACCCCGTTGGGTGTGGCCAGCGAATACAGCTGCAGCGGATGCTTGCCCACCGGCAGCGCCTTCTCTTCCCGCGCTCCGGCGGTAGGCGCGTTGATGCTGGCAAACTTGCCGCCCGAGGGCGCGTCGTGGGTCCAGACTTTTGGCGGTACGTAAGGCGTGTCAGGCATGGGCAATCTCCTCGAGTGGGTTGAACCGGGGATGTGCACAGCATCCTACGCGTTTGCACGGCAGGGTCGAAATCAAGCGGGTTGATAGTGGGCATCAACGTCGCGCAGGCGTGCGCTTTCTTTCGGTGGGCAGGGCTGGTAGTCCGTGGCTAAAAGGGCCTATTGATCGCCAGCAAGCTGGCGCCTACAGCGGTCTATCCAGGGCGACAGTGGCGAGTCGGGACTCTCTGAGAGGCGGCAGGGCGTGTTCGGTCAGCGGCAGTCGGACGATAAAGGTCGTGCCTTGCTCGGCATTGGATTCGACATGAATGCTGCCCTGGTGGGCGGCCACGATCTCGCTGGCAATATAGAGCCCCAGGCCTAGTCCGGACTGAGGCCCATGCTCACCGGCGGCGTACTGGGAGTGGCGGCTCATGGGGTTGAAGATGTCAGCAAGTGCCTCCCCCGCGATCGGCTCGCCCTGGTTGTGCACGGAAAACACTGCATGCGCCTGTTCGGCGTGCAAGGACACCCTGATCTGTGATGTAGCGCTGCCGTGCTGCACAGCGTTGCCGATCAGATTGGAAAACACCTGCTCCATCCGCGAGGCGTCGAACAGCCCGGTCAGGTTTCCGCTGGTCTCGCAGAGAATATTGCGGTCCGGGTGATAGGCCAGCACTTCTTCGGCCATGCCTTCGCACACTGCGGCCAGATTGGTTTCCATACGGTGCACCGGAATGCCTGCACCGCTCTGCGAGCGGGTGAAATCGAGCAGGTCGTTAACGATCTTGTTGGCACGTTTGACGCTGGTATAGATGCGCGTCGCCAACATGGTCGGTTTGGGGCCGAGGCTGCCGTCGAGCAACAGCACTTCCGCACCGAGCTGAATCGCGCCCAGAGGCGTGCGCAAATCGTGTCCAAGGATGCCCAAAAAGACATTCCGCGTGCCGTTGACCGTTTGTGAGTAGCTGGCCACGGACTCGGCGAGCGCTTGGTCGATGGCCTCGTTGAAGCGGGTCATGTCCTCGACTTCGAAGTCAGTGCCTGACTTGATTGCCTGCAACCACTTGCTCAGTACGCTGGAGCGCAGGGCGCGGTACTCGGACACCATTTCATCGATGCTGAAGCCGGCGTCATGACGCAACACCGCGTGGGTTTGCGCCGCCGTTTCACCGCCGCTTTTGTGTGACTTGCCGATGGATTTGCTGAACTGCTGGGCTTTCGACTGACTGGTCCCCAGGTCCTCGGCAATCGTTCGCAGCATCTGCTCGGCGTGGTCCCGTAAGGCTTCGGTGTCCATGGAGCGAGTTCCCAGAATGGTTCTGGCGAAGTCTTCCCACGACTGAAGAATGGGCTCGAGGTTATCGAGGATGAAATTGGCAAGGCGCATCGGGCTGCTCCGCAAGGTTGGACGCCGCTAAGCTCACCTGGACAACGGTGGCGTCTTGCCCACGGCTGATGCGGATGTGGCCGACGCGAAATCAAAGGGTCGTGTAACGCGCACTCAGTATGCACCAGCCCTGTCGCAGTTATGGCGCGAACCGCTGCTCGGTCACCGGGCGGCGGCCTGGGGAAGTCTAGGGGGAACGGTCAGCAGCGAACACCGAGGACCAGGCGGTGCACCTCGTAAGGTCGATCAAGCAGATTCGATAGGGGTCGTTGGCATCGGATAGCCGAGCGGCTTTGTAGGAGCCAGCTTGCTGGCGATCCGGGGCTGCAGGGCGTTATTGATCGCCAGCAAGCTGGCTCCTACAGGGGAGATGGCTTATTGCTGATTGCCCACGGCTGATGCGGATGTGGCCGACGCGAAATCAAAGGGTCGTGTAACGCGCGCTCAGTATGCACCAGCCCTGTCGCAGTTATGGCGCGAACTGCTGCTCGGTCACCGGGCGGCGGCCTGGGGAAGTCTAGGGGGAACGGTCAGCAGCGAACGACGGGGACCAGGCGGTGCACCTCGTAAGGTCGATCAAGCAGATTTGATAGGGGTCGTCGGCATCGGATAGCCGAGCGGCTTTTGTAGGAGCCAGCTTGCTAGCGACCCGGGGCTGCAGGGCGTTATTGATCGCCAGCAAGCTGGCTCCTACAGGGGAAATGACTTACTGCTGATTGCCCACGGCTGATGCGGATGTGGCCGACGCGAAATCAAAGGGTCGTGTAACGCGCACTCAGTATGCACCAGCCCTGTCGCAGTTATGGCGCGAACCGCTGCTCGGTCACCGGGCGGCGGCCTGGGGAAGTCTTGGAGGAACGGTCAGCAGCGAACACCGGGGACCAGGCGGTGCACCTCGTTAGGTCGATCAAGCAGATTTGATAGGGGTCGTCGGCATCGGATAGCCGAGCGGCATTGTAGGAGCCAGCTTGCTGGCGATCCGGGGCTGCAGGGCGTTATTGATCGCCAGCAAGCTGGCTCCTACAGGGGAGATGGCTTACTGCTGAAACGAAAAAGCCGCTGCCCAGATCATGGTGCAGCGGCTTTAGGTTCGTTTTGCGAGAGAGCTTAGCCGCGAGCGCCCCGCACCCCTTCGCTCAACTCACGGCACAGACCGAGCACGCCCTTGACGGCTTGTTCAGAGGTTTCGGCATTGGCGATCTGGTCGATTAGCGCCGAGCCCACCACCACGCCATCGGCGAGTCGGGCAATGGCAGCAGCCTGGTCCGGGGTGCGGATGCCGAAGCCGATGCACAGCGGTAGATCGGTGTGGCGCTTGAGGCGTGCCACGGCTTCTTCGACGTGTTCCAGCGTGGCCGAACCGGCACCGGTCACACCGGCCACCGAGACGTAATAGACGAAGCCCGAGCTGCCGTTGAGCACGGTAGGCAGGCGCTTGTCGTCGGTGGTCGGGGTGGTCAGGCGGATGAAGTCGATGCCCGCGGCCTGGGCCGGGTCGCAGAGGTCTTCGTTATGCTCCGGCGGCAGGTCAACGACGATCAGGCCGTCGACGCCGGCTTCCACCGCCTCGGCGAGAAAGCGCTCGACGCCCATCTTGTGGATGGGGTTGAAGTAGCCCATCAGCACCAGCGGCGTAGTCTGGTTGCCCTCGCGGAATTCGCGAACCATCTGCAGGGTTTTCGCCAGGTCCTGCTTAGCCGCCAGGGCGCGGATGTTCGCGAGCTGGATCGCCGGGCCGTCGGCCATCGGGTCGGTGAAGGGCATGCCCAGTTCGATGACGTCCGCGCCGGCGTCCGGCAGGCCCTTGAGGATGGCCAGCGAGGTGGCGTAGTCCGGGTCGCCGCCGGTGACGAAGGTCACCAGGGCCGCGCGGTTTTCCTGTTTCAGCTGCTCGAAGCGCGTCTGCAAACGGCTCATATATGTTCTTCCTGTTCGTCGTAGTGGTGCATGACGGTCTGCATGTCCTTGTCGCCGCGGCCGGAGAGGTTGATCACCATCAGGTGATCCTTCGGCAGGCCGGGTGCGCGCTTGAAGACTTCAGCCAGCGCATGGGCGCTTTCCAGGGCGGGGATGATGCCTTCCAGGCGGCAGCACTTGTGGAACGCGGCCAGGGCTTCGTCGTCGGTCACCGAGGTGTATTCGACACGGCCGATGTCATGCAACCAGGCGTGTTCCGGGCCGATGCCCGGATAGTCGAGGCCGGCGGAGATCGAGTGGGCGTCGATGATCTGACCGTCGTCGTCCTGCAGCAGGAAGGTGCGGTTGCCGTGCAGCACGCCCGGCACGCCGCCGTTGAGGCTGGCGGCATGCTTGCCGGATTCGATGCCATGGCCGGCCGCTTCCACGCCGATGATCTTCACGTCTTTGTCGTCGAGGAATGGGTGGAACAGGCCCATGGCGTTGGAGCCGCCACCGATGCAGGCCACCAGCGAATCGGGCAGGCGACCTTCTTGCGCCATCATCTGGTCACGGGTTTCCTTGCCGATCACGGACTGGAAATCGCGAACCATGGCCGGGTAGGGGTGCGGGCCGGCGACGGTGCCGATCAGGTAGAAGGTGTCGTGGATGTTGGTCACCCAGTCGCGCAGGGCTTCGTTCATCGCGTCTTTCAGGGTGCCGGTGCCGGCGGTGACCGGGATCACCGTGGCGCCGAGCAGCTTCATGCGGAAGACGTTGGCCTGCTGGCGCTCGATGTCCGTGGTGCCCATGTAGATCACGCACTGCATGCCGAAGCGCGCGGCGACGGTGGCCGTGGCCACACCGTGCATGCCGGCGCCGGTCTCGGCGATGATGCGCTGCTTGCCCATGCGCCGCGCCAGCAGGATCTGGCCGATGCAGTTGTTGATCTTGTGCGCGCCGGTGTGATTCAGCTCTTCGCGCTTGAGGTAGATCTTGGCGCCGCCGCAGAACTCGGTCAGGCGCTCGGCGTAATACAGCGGAGAAGGGCGGCCGACGTAGTCGCGCTGAAAATACGCGAGCTCCTTGGCGAACTCGGGATCGGTCTTGGCTTTTTCGTACTCGGCGGCCAGCTCATGGATGAGCGGCATCAGGGTTTCGGCGACGTACTGACCGCCAAAGTGGCCAAACAGGCCCTTGGCATCAGGGCCGCTGCGGAATGAGGTCATGGTCATCTCCTGCGGGAATGGGTGGCGGCAATCCATTCAAGGGAAAGGATCGCGCGATGGGCGGAAAATTAACCGACTCTGGCCGGGATAAAAAGCGATAAGATCGCCTAGACCTGTCAGGAAAACTCACTAATGAGCCAAGCCCTTCCTCCCCTCAATGCACTTCGCGCTTTCGAAGCGGCCGCCCGGTTGCAGAGCGTAAGCCAAGCGGCAGCGGAACTCAGCGTGACGCACGGAGCCGTCAGTCGGCAGATCCGGCTGCTCGAAGACGACCTTGGCGTGGCGCTGTTCAGCAAGGAAGGTCGCGGCGTAAAACTCACCGATGCGGGGCTGCGGTTGCGTGATGCAGCAGGCGAGGCGTTCGAGCGGTTAAGGGACAGCTGCGCCGAGCTGCGCCAGCAGACCGCCGATGCGCCGTTCGTGCTCGGCTGTCCGGGCAGCCTGCTGGCGCGCTGGTTCATTCCGCGGCTGGACAGGCTCAACCGCGACCTGCCGGATCTGCATCTGCAACTGTCCGCCAGCGAGGGCGAACTGGACCCGCGCAGGCCGGGGCTGGACGCCACCTTGCTCTATGCCGAGCCGCCGTGGCCAGCCGATATGCAGGTATTCGAGCTGGCCACCGAATGCATCGGCCCGGTACTGAGCCCGCATCATCCGAACTGTGCGGCGTTGCGCCAGGCACCGCCGTCGGCGCTGTTCAACGAAGCGCTGCTCTACACCGCGTCGCGTCCGCAGGCGTGGCCCGCCTGGGCCCAGGGCAATGGGCTTGATCCCAACTTGTTGCGCATGGGGCAGGGCTTCGAGCATCTCTATTTTTTGCTGGAAGCGGCGCTGGCCGGGCTGGGTGTTGCCATCGCACCGCAGCAGCTGGTGGCTGACGACCTGCGTCAGGGCCGCTTGCTGGCGCCCTGGGGATTCGTCGAAACCCGGGCGCGGCTGTCGCTGTGGGTGCCGTCACGGCGCATGGATCGACGCGCTGAGCGATTGGCGGACTGGTTGCGCCAGCAGCTGGCTTGACGGAGCCCCACCCTAGGTGCGACGTGAAAGATCGAGCGGTTTTTGGCTCCGATGACCCCTGCTCGGAACGCTAGCGCGGCGCTCGTAGCGGTTCGTCTCGTAAGATTTCGTAACGTCCTCGCGGGTGCGCTCGGCAACTTTTCCGCAACCCGCACCAGAAGCGCGATCCGCGTTTCGCCTCATTTGTATCGGTGAGGGGCTCGACGGCTGATTCCTCGATTTTCATGAACTCACAAACGGCCCGGGCGCTCGGTATTTATGTGAGCGCCATCCTCTGGTGCTGACTTCCAATCAATCACAGAGGAGAAGCACGATGACTAACAAACTTCACACGATGCTCGGTGGTATCGCACTCGCAACGGCCATGGCAGCCAGCGCTCCGGCTTTCGCAGAAGTAGGCGATTTCAGCGTTTGGGATAAAGACAATTCCGGCGTGGTCACCATGGGCGAATGGGACACCGGTTTCGATAACGACGCCTTGTTCACCAGCTGGGACAGCGACAAGGACGGCATGCTCTCCAACAACGAGTACGGACAAGGTCTCTACGACGCCTATGACACCGACGATAGCGGCGATTGGAGCGAGACTGAATACAACGCCTTCTATGACGACGCGGGCGATGGTGGCTGGCTGGATATCTGACGTATCCGCTCTGCACCATGAAAAGACCACTGATGTACTGGCGGTTTTTTCATGATGCGGGCCGCTCGCCTAGCGTTATCTCGTGAGCGTTGGAGTTAGGTCTGTCGCTCTACAAAGAACCTATCGCAAGAGAGGTTTCCATGAACACGATTACGAAAACGCTGATTGCAACCGCTATCGCCGGATTCGCGACTGCACCTCTTGCAGCGGAATCGGGTAAGGCGCCTAGCCCCTACCAGAAGCACGATGGGACCTGGATCAGCCTGAACGGCACCGTAGAATCGGTGAAGCCCGATTCCTTCATGCTGAACTACGGCAAGGGCAGCATCGTCGTCGAGATGGACGACTGGGACTGGTACTCCGAAGGCACTGCCTTGAAGGCCGGGGACAAAGTCACGGTCTATGGTGATGTGGATGACGACATATTCGAAGTGACGTCGATAGAAGCCAACAGTGTTTACGTCGAGGGCCTGAACAGCTTCTTCTTCGCCAGCGCCAACGATGAAGAAACGCCATGGCGGACCGCAACCTTTGTGCCCTCTGCCGAAACCACGATTCAGGGCACCGTACAATCGGTCAAGGATCGAGAAATCACCCTCGATACGGGTGATGGCTCGCTGACCATCAATACCCTCACCATGTCCTATAACCCTTTGGACAAGGACGGTTTCCAGCAGGTCGAGAAGGGCGACCGCATTAGCGTCATGGGTCAAATGGACCCTGCCTTCTTTGGCAACCGTGAGTTCAACGCGAAGTCGATCATCACGATTTCCGAGGACAGCCAGAAACAGCAGAACAGCTAGTTCGCTTCCTCCGCGCGTCATCTCCTGTTTCGCCCGTTTCGCTAATGTGAAGCGGGTTTTTTTTGGAAAGCTTCCAGCCGCAGTAGCTGAAGTAACTCCCCGCCGTTGCCGATGAGCGGTTGTGCCACTCGTCTGGCGCCACTAAATCGACACCATCATTGCCGATACAGTTCAAACACCCACCGAGCGGCCATGTTGCCTGTCCGTGGGACTGTCTGTAGTCGTTCGGGAGAACAGTGATGGTCTATAAAAAGCGTGTCGGTATCGTGATGTGTGCCCTGCTCGCGGCCGGAGCAGAACAGGTAGCCGCCAAGCCCAACCCTGCGGTTGATGCTTCGCTCAAAGCCGGTCGACCCTTTGTGCAAGGAGAGTTGCTTGTGCAGTTCAAGGCCGGCGCCTCGGAGGCGGCAAAGAATGCCGCTCTGAGCCGTCAGGGCGCCAAGGCCGCACAGAAGCTGCTCGCCAAGGCCGCACGCAAAGATGCTAAAGGCGATCTGGTACACGCGAAGCTGGGCAAAGGCCAAAAAATAAATGCGGCACTGATTGCGCGGCTCGCATCGGATCCGGCGGTGGAATTCGTGGAGCCCAATTGGACCTATCGGCGCCAGCTGGCCAACCCCAAGGACCCCGGCCTGAGCCTGCTCTGGGGTATGCAGGACGCGACCACCTCTCCAACATCGCCGTACGGTAGCGGTGCGCTGGGCGCCTGGAATGCCGGAGCGCTTTGCTCGAACAAGATTCACATCGGCATCATTGATGAGGGCGTCATGACCACTCACGGTGACCTGCGTGCCAATATCTGGATCAATCCTGGCGAGGGTACCGAAAAAGATCAACCTCGTCGCTACCAATAATTCCTGGGGCGGGGGCGGCTATTCCCAAGCGCTCTACGATGCGATCAAGGCGGCGGGTAACGCCAATATCCTGTTCATTGCTGCGGCCGGAAACAGCGGTCTCAACATTGATAAGACGCCTAGCTATCCGGCGAGCTACAAATTACCCAACGTAATTTCGGTGGGTGCAATCGACAAATCAGGCCGGCGTGCGAGCTTCTCCAACTTCGGCGTAAATAACGTGCACATCGCTGCGCCTGGGGTGAGCATCGCATCTACGGTTCCTACCCGAACGGGCGCCGCAGGCTATGCCTACATGAGCGGGACCTCGATGGCCGCCCCTCATGTCGCGGGAGCCGCTGCGTTGTATGCCTCGCTGAACCCCTGCGCGACGGCGGCGCAGATTCGCTCCGCGCTGCTGACGCTGGCCGTGCGGGATCCGCAGCTGACCGGAGCGGTTCAGCTGAATCGCCGTCTGAGCGTCGCCAAGATCCGTCGTGAGCTGAGCTGCAGTAAGACCTAAGGGTTCTCTCGTGGCGGGTGCTCAGCTGGCCATCGCAGTATTGCCGTTCGCCGCCACCGGAGCCTTGGCCGCTGGCTTCTCCGTTCCATAACCTTGCGGATTGCGGCTCTGCCAGCGCCAGGCGTCAGTCAGCATGACCAGCAGGTCACGCTCTGCTTTCCAGCCCAGGTCGTCACTGGCCTTGCTCGGGTCCGACCAGCATTGTGCGGCGTCGCCCGGTCGGCGCGCCTTGAACACATAGGGCAGTGGTCTGCCGATCACTTCTTCGAACGCGGTGATCATCTGGCGTACTGAGTAGCCTCGTCCGGTGCCGAGGTTCCACGTGGAAACACCATGAACCAGGTCGAGGCGCTCCAGTGCCTTGAGGTGCCCCTTGGCCAGATCCACCACGTGAATGTAATCGCGCACTCCCGTGCCGTCCGGCGTCGGGTAGTCCGCTCCGTATACGTTCAATTGCTTACGACGGCCCACGGCTACCTGCAGCATGTAGGGCAGCAGGTTATTGGGGGTGCCGTTGGGGTCTTCGCCGATAAGGCCAGACTCGTGAGCGCCAATCGGATTGAAGTAGCGCAGCAGTGCAATCGACCAGCGTGGGTCGGATTCGGCCAGCCCTTTCAGCACGTTCTCCGCCATCAGCTTGGATTGGCCGTAGGGGTTGGTTGGAATGCCGGTGGGGCAGTTCTCGGTGATCGGCATCTTGGGTGAGTCGCCGTAGACAGTCGCCGATGAGCTGAACACCAATTTGAAAACGCCGGCTTCGGCCATGGCCTGACACAACGCGATGCTGCCGCTGACGTTGGTTTCGTAATAGCGCAGCGGTTCACGCACACTTTCACCGACGGCCTTGAGACCGGCGAAGTGCAGCACCGCCGTGATGGGGTAAGAGGCAAACAGCGCCTTGAGCAGCGAGCGGTTACGCACGTCACCCTTGATGAACTGCAGCGTGCGGCCAGCCAGATGCTCCACGCGATCCAGTGCCACTTTCGAACTGTTGCTGAGGTCGTCCAACACCAGCACCTCATGGCCAGCCAGCAGGAGCTCAAGCACCGCATGGGACCCGATATAACCAGCACCACCCGTGACGAGAATCATGTCTCTACCTCATGAACCGAATTATCTGACGCACACGGGAGCGCACGGCTGACCGTATGAGCGCGGCCGCTGCAAGCATCTCCAGGGTTGGGTCGGCGAATCGGGCGGTACTGACTGCAGGAAGCACACAGCACCGATGCCGGGTGAAACAGGCGTCCTGTGATAGGGACGGGGGAAGGTGTGAGCAAGTTCCAACGAAACGGCAGTCACCCGATGACCGACCTCTGCAGTAGGGCATCGGGAACCTTGGCTCATCAGCTGTCGTCCATAGCCGGCGGACAGCGCTTGCGGATTGGTCATTTCTGCCACCGAGCGCCATCAGGTTTTGCTTTGCGCGGGCTGCGCAGGCCTATGCGATGCGGCAGAAGGGACTCTGGAGGGCATTGCCACCCTTTACGAGGTTTCCATGAGCTGGGCCGGCCCCTACCAATACGAAATTGGCAAATCCCCCGATAAACAAGCGACGCCACCTGAAGTCATCTTCGATGAGCTGGTGCCGACCTTGTTGTGTCTTTCCCATTTGCGCTGGAGCTTCGTCTACCAACGCCCGCAGCACCTGATGTCGCGCTTCGCCCGTGACTTCAACGTGCTGTTTGCCGAAGAGCCGATCCCGACCGAAGACGCCCAGCCCTGGCTGGAAGTACGGCCCGAGGAAAATGGCGTTCAGGTACTGATTCCGCGTCTGCCTCAGGGCTGCGAGGGCGAGGCAGCGCTGCGCGTGCAGCGCGATTTGCTCGACGGCTATCTGGAAAAGCTCGGCGTCAATGAGCTGATACTCTGGTACTACACGCCGATGGCGCTCGGCTATGCCGGCCACCTAAAGCCCAAGCTCACCGTGTACGACTGCATGGACGAACTCTCGGCATTCCGTGGCGCGCCGCCGGAGCTGGTGCAGCGCGAGCGTGAGTTGCTTGAGCGCGCTGATCTGGTCTTCACGGGTGGCTACAGCATCTGGGAAGCCAAGCGCGAACTGCACGACAACGTATTTGCCTTTCCCAGCAGCGTCGACGTGGCGCACTTCGCCGAGGCGCGGCGGACCCAGGCCGACCCCGACGACCAATCCGAGATCCCTCATCCACGGCTGGGCTTCTACGGCGTGATCGACGAGCGTTTCGATATCGAACTGGTGGCCGACATGGCGGAAAAGCGTCCTGACTGGCAGTTCGTGCTGGTTGGGCCGGTGGTCAAGATCGATCCGGCGGAGCTGCCGCAGCGCGACAACATCCACTACCTGGGCGGTAAGACGTACGACGAGTTGCCCAAATACCTGGCCGGCTGGGACGTGGCCATCATGCCGTTCGCGATGAACGAATCGACCCGTTTCATCAGCCCGACCAAGACGCCTGAATACCTGGCCGGCGGCCGGCCCGTGGTGTCCACGCCGATCAAGGACGTGGTGCGCACCTATGGCGACACCGAGATCGTCTACATCGCCGACACGCCCGATGCGTTCATCGCGTCTGTGGAAGAGGCACTGGCCGATGCTGAAGACCGCGACCGTTTGTTGAAGACCGCTGACGAAATTCTCGGCGACATGTCTTGGGACCACACCTGGGCGTTGATGAAGGAAAAGATGCAATGCGCGAAGTGAGCCCGCGAGACAGCAATCCCGAATACGCAGGCGGCGGCGCCAGCGACGGCTCGTCCTATGGCCGCCGCGGCTTCGACTACCTGATCGTCGGCGCCGGCTTTGCCGGCAGTGTGCTCGCCGAACGGCTGGCTGCCGGGCTGAACAAGCGTGTGCTGGTGGTCGACCGGCGTCCGCATATCGGCGGCAATGCTTACGATCATTACGACGAAGCCGGCGTATTGATCCACCGCTACGGCCCGCACATCTTTCACACCAATGCCCAGCGCATCGTCGATTACCTCTCCCGGTTCACCGAATGGCGCCCCTACGAGCATCGGGTGCTGGCGCAGGTGGATGGTCAGGAAGTGCCGATCCCGATCAACATGACCACGCTGAACAAACTCTACGGTCTGACCATGACCACCGAACAGGAAGCGGCGGACTTCCTCGCCAGTCGCGCCGAACCGGTGGAAGACATCCAGACCAGCGAGGACGTGGTGATCAACGGCATCGGCCGTGAGCTGTACCAGAAGTTCTTTCGTGGCTACACGCGCAAGCAGTGGGGGCTGGACCCGTCGCAGCTGGACAAGTCGGTCACCTCGCGCATCCCGACGCGAACCAATACCGACGACCGCTACTTCACCGATACCTTCCAGCAGATGCCCAAGCATGGCTACACCAAGATGTTCGAGAAAATGCTCGCGCACCCGAACATCAAAGTCATGACCAACACCGATTACCGCGAGATCCGCGACGAGGTGCAGCACCACCACCTGATCTTCTGCGGGCCCATCGACGAGTATTTCGACTACCGCTTCGGCAAGCTGCCCTATCGTTCGCTGAAGTTCGAACACAAGCAGCTCGACCAGGAACAGTTCCAGGCGGTCGGTACGGTCAATTACCCGAGCGAAGATGTGCCCTATACGCGCATCAGCGAGTACAAGCACGTGACCGGGCAGGTTCATCCGAAGACCAGCATCACCTATGAATATCCGTCGGCGGAGGGCGATCCCTATTACCCGATTCCGCGGCCGGAGAATGCCGAGCTGTACAAGCGCTACCAGAAGCTGGCGGACGAGACCCCCGGCGTAACCTTCGTCGGCCGCCTCGGCACCTACAAGTACTACAACATGGATCAGGTAGTCGGGCAGGCGCTGGCGCTGTACAAGCGCATCGAAGAGGCCGAGCGTGGCCCTGCGGCGGGCGAAAGCGCGGCGCACGGTCAGTCCCTGGCCGAACAGGCCCCCTGAGAGAGGCTCACGGATGCATCAGCCAAGCGTGTTTCAGAGCTTCTTTATGGGCGGCTTCGAATGCTCGAATCACCGCCGCAGCGATGGCCGACGCCTCGATCTGCTGGCCGCCACCGGGCATGACCGCTGGGCCGCCCATGATTACGCAGTGCTGCATCGACATGGCTTGCACAGCGTGCGTGACGGCCTGCGCTGGCACCTGATCGAGACGTCACCAGGCCGCTACGACTGGTCGAGCTTTCTGCCAATGCTGCAGGCGGCCCGGCGCCAGGGCACCCAGGTTATCTGGGATCTGTGCCACTACGGCTGGCCGGACGACATCGACATCTGGCGACCGCAGTTCGTCGAGCGCTTTGCCCGCTATGCGGCCGCGGCTGCGCAGTTGATCAAGGACGAGACCGATACGGTGCCGTTCTACGCGCCGTTGAACGAGATTTCCTTCTGGGCCTGGGCTGGCGGCGACGAGGCCTACTTTAACCCCATGGCACGCGGCCGTGGCTTTGAGCTCAAGCATCAGCTGGTGCGCGCCACCATCGCCGCGTTGCAGGCGATCCGCGAGGTTGAACCGCGGGCGCGTTTTATTCAGGTCGAACCGGCCATTCACGTCGTCGCGCCGAATGATCGGCCCGGCCCGCAGCGCGAGGCCGAGCGCTACCGCCAATCGCAGTTCGAGGCCTGGGACATGCTCTGCGGCGAACTCTGGCCGGGCCTCGGCGGTGCGCCGGAATACCTTGATCTGCTCGGCGTGAACTATTACCCCGACAACCAGTGGTATCACGGCGCAGGTAATACCATCGGCCGGGACAGCCCAGACTATCGACCTTTCAAAGGCATCCTCAGCGAGATCGCGCAGCGCTACAAACGGCCGATCGTGATCGCCGAAACCGGCGCCGAAGGCGATGTGCGCGGCGACTGGCTGCGCTACGTCAGCGAGCAGGCCGGCCTGGCGATGCAGCGTGGCGTGCCGGTGGAAGGTATCTGCCTGTACCCGGTGGTGGACTACCCGGGCTGGACCGACGACCGTCACTGCCCGGTGGGGCTGCTGGGCTTCCCGGACGAAGCCGGAAACCGCCGTGTGCATGAGGGGCTAGCCGATGAGCTGCGGCTGCAGCAGGCGCGCTTCAGCCACTCGAGTCCGGTTTCGAACATCGCTGAAGCCTTTTCATGAACGCCCCGGCACTGCGCAAACCGCCCCTGGTGCCGCTCCTGCCGGATCGGCCGGTCGCCTTCTTGTGGCGCTACGTTTGCGCGCGGCCCTGGCATTTCGGCGGCTTGCTGCTGCTGATCGTCGGTGCGGCGACCTGCGCGGTGGCGGTGCAGTACGGCATGAAGCTGCTGGTCGACGCCATGGCGCAGGGCAGCTCCAACCGGGGCGCTGCCAATGTGTGGTTTCCGCTGGGGCTGTTCATCGGCCTGATCGTCATTGAAAACGTGTTCTGGCGTCTCGGCGGCTGGCTCGGCTGCCGAACAGTCGTGGCGAGCATGGTGGATATTCGGGTTGACCTGTTCAAACACCTGACCGGTCACCCCATGCGTTACTTCACCGAGCATTTCGCCGGTTCGCTGGGTAATCGGATCTCGGCGCTGGGCCAGGCAGCAGGGGCGATCTATGGCGGTCTGGTCTGGAAGATCGTGCCGCCCATCGTCGACTTCATCGGGGCGGTGGTGGTGCTGCTGACCGTGGATTGGCGCATGGCGGTTGCGCTGATCCTGTTCGTGGCCATCGTCGCGGTACTGATCACCGGGTTCGGTATTCGGGGCCGCGCCAAGCATCAACGCTTCGCCGCGCAATCGGCGCGGGTTGGCGGCGAGCTGGTCGATGCGGTGTCCAATGTCTGGACCATCAAGGCGTTTTCCGCACGTGACCGTGAAGCGGAACGCCTGGCCAACGAGATCGGCTACGAGGCCAAGGCCCAGCGGCGCAGCTGGATGTATCTGGAAAAGGCCCGCGTTATCCACGACATCTGCCTGTCGCTGATGGCCGGAGGCATGCTGGTCTGGGCAATCGCTTTATGGGTGGACGGCTCGGTGACCGCCGGCGACGTGGTGCTGGTCAGCGCGCTGACCTTCCGTATCCTGCATGGCTCGCGTGATCTGGCCTTGGCCTTGGTGGACACCACGCAGCAGATCGGTGCCATCGACGACACCCTGCGCATCATCGTCCAGCCGCACGGCCTTGAAGATTCCGAAACCCTACTGTTGCTGGCCGAAGGGGACATCACCTTCGAGGACATCAGCTTCGGCTATCCGAAGCGCGGCATCATCTTTGAGCATCTCAATCTGCATATCCCGGCTGGGCAGAAGGTCGGCGTGGTCGGGCCGTCCGGGGCGGGCAAGTCGACCCTCATTCAATTGCTGCAACGGCTGGACGACGTGCAGGCCGGGCGCATCCTGATCGACGGTCAGGATGTCCGCTCCGTCAGCCAGAACAGCCTGCGCGAGAAGATCGCGGTGGTGCCGCAGGAGACCGCGCTGTTCAACCGGACGATTCGCGAGAACATCCGCTACGGGCGCCCTGATGCGACCGATGGCGAAGTGGAGGAAGCGGCCCGCCAGGCCTTCTGCGATGCGTTCATCCGCGAGCTTCCGCAGGGCTACGACACTTTGGTCGGCGAGCGCGGCGTGATGCTCTCCGGTGGCCAGCGTCAGCGTCTGGGTATCGCTCGGGCGTTCCTCAAGGATGCGCCGATCCTGATTCTCGACGAGGCGACCTCAGCGCTGGATACCCAGTCGGAAGGCGAGATCCAGGCGGCGCTGAACAACCTGGTACACAACCGCACCGTAGTCGCCGTCGCCCATCGGCTGTCGACGCTGGCGAGCTTCGATCGGATCATCGTGCTGCGCAACGGGCTGATTGTCGAAGACGGCGCACCGATGGAGCTGCGCAGCCGCGGCGGTGCTTTCGAGGCGCTTTGGCGAATGCAGGCCGAGGGCTTCAAACACGAGCCCGATCCGGCGGTATGAAGCGAGTCACGGTGAATTCGAGCAGCCTGCGCGCCTTGGGTTACGACCTGGACGAGCAGGCGCTGGAGGTTGAGTTTCATAACGGCTCGCTGTATCGCTACGAGCAGGTGCCCGCCGACGTGGTGCAGGCGCTGCTGGAGGCTGATTCCCTCGGGCGGTATTTCAATCAGGTGTTCAAGGCGCAGCAGTATCCCTATCGGCGTATCGATTAACCTGCGCTGCGTGTTGCCACTCGGGCTACGAGTGGAAGCGGATCGCGAGCAAGCTCGCTCCTACAGACGCACGAAGCCTACTGCCGGTGGGTTGCAGAGTTGTAGGGTGGGCTTCAGCCCACCAACTTGGGCCGAGCGTTCCGGTGGGCTGAAGCCCACCCTACGGCTGTACGTCGATCAACACGGATAACCTTCGAGTTATCCAGGTCGTGGGTGCTGAGATGCGCCGGCCGCCATCGGCGGATCGACCGCTCCGCTGAACTTCCGAGGCCCTTCGCGGGCCTCAATGAACAGGACGCGTCATTACCGAGCGGAGGCTCCTCAGACCAGAAGGGGATTTATTCATGTCGGATCATCACACGTACAAGAAGATTGAAATCGTCGGCTCTTCGCGCAATAGCGTCGATGAAGCGATTCAGAACGGTATCGCCGAGGCCAGCAGCAAACTGCAGAACGTTGAGTGGTTCGAAGTCGGCGAGATCCGCGGCCATGTCGAAAACGGCAAGGTCGGCCATTTCCAGGTCACCATGAAGGTCGGCTTCCGTCTCGCGGACAGCTGATCTGCCGTGCAGGCGGCCCGGCAGCGGCTATCCAGCCAGCTGCCTGGGAGGCCGGCTCGCCTCGCCGTAATCAGGCGTGGTCCGTCGGCGCCTCGCCGCGGCTGCGTTCGTAACGTCGTAGCAATGGCTGAGTGCTCAAGCCGTGCAGGACGATGCTCAACACCACCACTGAAATCACCAGTGAGATGATCGCTTCGGCCTCTTCCGGCAACAGGCCGTGGGTGACCGCATAGCTCAGGTAGTACAAGCTGCCGATGCCTCGGATGCCGAACCAGCCGACGGTCAGGCGTTGGGTACGGTCCAGGTAGCGGCTTGGCACCAGCAGCCATACGCTCAGCGGCCGGATCACCACGAATAGCGCCAGCGCCAGGGGCACCGCACGCCAGTCCCAGTGCACCGAGACCAACACGCCAAGAATCGTCACCAACAGCACTTCCAGGCTGCGCTCCAGCTGGCCGCCAAAGGTGAGGATGTCACCCACCATCACACCTGCCGCGACCTTGGGTTCGGCGATTTTCTCGTTTTCCATCGGCAGCTCTCGTGGGCTCAGGCCGCCTTCAGCCAAGTGCGGCACAGCGTGTGCGATCAGCTCCTCGGAGGGCGTATCTGATTCCTCTGCTGCGTCCTTCTCCGCGTGGCGCAACCCCAGGCCGGCCGCAAATACCGCGAGGAAGCCCCAGGCGCCGATCAGCTCGGCGCCGACGTAGGCCAGTGCGATCAGCGCAAGCGCCAGCGAATCGTTCGGCGACATGGACGTATCGGCGTGGCGGGCGCGCAGAAAGATCGCCAGCTTGCCGATAAGCCTGCCGAGCAGATAACCGAACCCCAGGCCAGCCGGTACGGCCCAAACCAGCCGATGCAGCGCCCATTCGCTCACCCAGCCGCTAGCCAGGGTTTCCTGCTCGATCAGCAGCAGACCGAACACGACGAATGGAAAAGCGGTGCCATCGTTGAAGCCGGCTTCGCCGGACAGGCCGTAGCGGACGTGATCGCTGTCGCGGGAATTGTTTACCTGTACCAGGCTGGCGAGCACGGGATCGGTGGGGGCGAGGATGGCGCCGATCAACACCGAGAGCCCCCAGCTGAGCCCGAGCAGGTAATGGCAGAGCGCGGCGACGCCCGCGATGCAGGCGAGCATCACCGGGCCAGCGAGTATGTACGCGCTTCTCCATGCCCGGTGATGCAGCGGCATGCGCAGTTTGAGGCCGCTGACAAACAGTGACACCAGCACCGCGATCTCGGTGAGGTGCTCCATCCAGCTGGCGATGTGAATGAACTCCATCTCCCACAAGCCGACGCCGAGCTGGCCGATGAGCAGGCCGAAGCCGAGGTAGATCAGTGACGTGGTGACCGGCAGCCAGCGCAGGTAGGCCGATGCCAGGGCGAGGATCAACAGCAGGATGCCGAGCACGGCCATCCATTCGAGAAAATTCATTCAGTCTTCCGCAAACAAGCGTGACGCGCCGAAGTACGCATGGGCTGCTGTTTTGATCGGCGCGATTGGATGGGGTTCAGCCGCGTTCGTCGAGCGGAACGCCAGCGCGTCCAATGCAGACGCGGCGCTCGCCTTGCCGGCCTCGTGGAAGGCCCGTCGCGGTGCGAAGTGTTGTTTGCGAGTCACCCGCACGGGCCTGCTGGCGAGTGGCCCTTTCACAGGTTGCGCTGGTGCGACGGGGCGCTAGGTGTCGCCCCGATGCGTTTTGTTGATCAACGCAGCCCGGCGAGGATTTCGAAGGCGCGGTGGCGGTCGGCGGTTTCGTAAAGGTCGCAGGTGAAGATCAGCTCGTCAGCCTGAGTCTGCTCGAGCAGGACGTCCAGGCGAGCGCGGATCTTTTCTGGACCACCGATCAGGGCCATGCCGAGGAAGCTGCCGACGGCGTCCTGCTCGTGGGGCAGCCATTTGCCCTGCATGCTCGTCACCGGCGGCACCAGCACCAGGCTCTGGCCGCGGATCAGCGCGAGGATGCGCTGATAGGCGGTGGTCGCCAGGTACTCGGCTTGCTCGTCGGTGTCGGCTGCCATCAGCGGCACGCCGAGCATGACGTACGGCTTGTCCAGCACCTCGGAGGGGCGGAAGTTCTCGCGGTACAGGCGAATCGCGTCGTGCATATAACGCGGCGCGAAATGCGAAGCGAAGGCGTAGGGCAGGCCTTTGGCAGCAGCCAACTGAGCGCTGAACAGGCTCGAGCCGAGCAGCCAGATCGGGACATTGCTGCCCATGCCAGGCATGGCGATGACGCGTTGGTTGGGCTGGCGCGGACCGAGCAGCAGCTGCAGTTCTTCCACGTCCGCCGGGAAGTCATCGGCGCTGCCCATGCGGTCGCGGCGCAAGGCATGGGCGGTGAACTGATCGGCGCCCGGCGCACGCCCCAGACCCAGCTCGATCCGCCCCGGGTAGAGCGCCTCCAGCGTGCCGAACTGTTCGGCCACCACCAGCGGCGCGTGGTTGGGCAGCATCACCCCGCCCGCGCCCAGGCGAATCCGCGAGGTACCGGATGCCAGATAACCGATCAGCACCGAGGTGGCGGCGCTGGCGATGCCGTCCATGTTGTGGTGCTCGGCAACCCAGAAGCGCTCGAAGCCAAGCTTCTCGACATGCTGCGCCAGGGCCAACGAGTTGCGCAGGGCCAGGCCGACGTCGCCGTCATCGCGGATTGGCGCCAGGTCCAGGGTGGAGAAACGGGTGTGTTCGATACGGGACATCGTCTACCTCTTTGCTGACGGCTGCTCAGTAGCAGTGCTCGGCCTCGGCGCGCGCCAGAACCTTGTAGTCTTCGTCGCGCAGCCAGCCTTGTGGGGTGAAGCCCAGCGAGCGGGCCTGGAATAGGTAACGCCGGCCGGGCTGGAAATCGTCGTAGTTGATCACCATGGTGCAGCGCAGGTATTGGGTGTCGCCAAAATCGCCAAAGCCGCCACTGCTGATTTCGAATTCGTAGCGCGCTTCGAGTTCATGCGCACCGGGGCTGACTTGGAAATAGCGGCCATCTGGTGTGCGCTCACCGTCCAGCTGGTCGGACATGAAAATGTCACTGGGTTGAGCGGTCAGCTCGACCCAGGCCATGTTCGGGTCGGGTGCGGGCAGGGGGCCGGCACAGCCGGTCAGGCCGAGCGCCAGCAATGGAGCCAATAACAGACGCATGGTGAATCCTCCGGATAACCGCAGGATCAGCGTCTGCTGTCGCGGTCAGCCAATGAGCCTGAGCCAGATAGTGCTCTTTTTCAACGACTGCACCGCAACAGAACGGTTCACAACAGAACGCTAGCGGGTAGCGACCCCGCCGCAGCCACGCTCAGTGGCCTTGGCCAGCACGCGGTCATGCTGGTCGTAAAGTTTGGCCCAGGGACGGAAGCCGTAGCCGCCAGCCACCAGTCGATAGCGGGCCCCGGCATTGAAGCTGTCATAGCTCAGGGTCAGGCGGCAGTCGCGTGCCAGCGCTTCGCTGTCGCGACCTACGTCGGCTGGGCCGACTTCGAAGCGATAGCGCATGCCCAGCTGATGGCTGCCTGGCTCGACCTGAAAATAGCGACTGTCGTCGAGCGGCTTGTCATCGACCGCCACGGCCACCAGTTCGGTCTCCCCGTGCGGTGCGAGGTCGACCCAGGCCTGGTTCGGGTCCGGTTTGGGCATCCACATGGCGCAACCGCCCAGACTGGATAGCGCAAGAGCAAGCATCAGGATTCGCATGGAACTGGGTCTCCGATCGGTGTCGGCCTGGCTGTTTGGCACCGGCGTGTTCGGTGTTTGGGTGGACTTCGTTGTAGGCTCCGCGCATCGCCCCGCGGGGGCATTTAGCCGGTAAGCGTTTGTTCATGTCGAAGTCGAAAATCGCCGCAGTCGACAACCGCAAGCGGCGTTGGGTTCCCCTGCTACTGGTGGTTGGCCTGAGCGGTTGCAGCAGTTACTACGGGCAACTGGCGGTCGGCCAGCTCCAGCTGCTGCGGCAGCGTGAGCCCATTGCAGCGATCATCGACAACCCGCAAAGCGATCCGCAGTTGCGCCAACGACTGACCCTGGCCCTGCAGGCCAGAGGCTTCGCCAGCCGTGCCTTGGCACTGCCGGACAATCGGAGTTATCGGGTCTACGCCGAGCTCCAGCGGCCTTATGTGATGTGGAATCTGTTCGTTGCTGAGGAGTTTTCCGTGGCGCAGCAGACCCAGTGCTTTCCGATAGCCGGTTGTGTGGGCTATCGCGGCTACTACCAACAGGGCCGCGCCCGCGGCGCTGCGGCACTGCTGCAAGCCGAGGGCTACGACACGTTGGTGGCCGGCGTGCCGGCCTATTCAACCCTGGGCTGGTTCGACGATCCGCTGCTCAGCTCGATGCTGCGCTGGGACGACGATCGGCTGGCCGGGCTGATTTTCCACGAGTTGGCGCATCAGCGGCTGTATGTCACTGACGATACGGCGTTCAACGAATCCTATGCCTCCTTTGTCGAGCGGGAAGGGCTGCGGCAGTGGCGCGCCAGTCGTGGGCTGCCGCCGTTCAGCGATGCGCTGCGCGATCAATACGCTGACCTCAGCCGGCTGGCGCTGGCGACTCGCGAGCGCTTGGCTGCGCTCTATGCGTCCGGGTTGAGCGAACCGGAAATGCGTGCTGCCAAGGCCGCCGAATTCATGCGCATGCGGCAGGCCTATCGGCGGCTGAGAGACGGGGCGTGGAACGGTGATGATCGTTTCGATCGCTGGATGGCCCAGCCACTGAACAATGCCAGCCTGGTTCCGTTCGGCCTCTACGATCAGTGGGTGTCTGCCTTCGCCGCGTTGTTCGAGCAGGTCGGCGGTGATTGGCCGCGTTTTCATGCGCAAGTCGCTGCCTTGGGTCGACTGCCCGCCGACGAGCGGAAGCGTCAGTTGGAGGCACTTCGCTGAACCACCTCGCCGCTTCGCTTGAACGCCGATGCGGCAAGGTTTCGGGGCCGATTGCGCTTCGCTGCACCTGAGCCTGTTCGAAGGGGTTGGCTGCTGCCGCTTGTCGACTCTTTGCATGTTCGCTTCACGTTCTACGGAATTCTTTTCCGCTTGCCTCCGTCCCTTTTTTAAGCCGTCAGCTCAGCTGACCCGTGATTAGGCCGTACGAATTCGTACGCCGAACCAATACAAGCCGTTCAAACGGAGGCTCCATGGACAACCTAACCGGCATTCTCGACAACAAGGGCACGCCGCTCGATAAGCAGAAGTTCACCTGGAAGGAAATGGCGGGCAAGCCCATCAGCAAGCTCGACGATGACGCTTTCACCCGCGTGCGCATCATCCTGATGAACGGGATCGAAACCGATGCGTTGCGCCTCAAGCACGGCATCGCCCGCATCACTGGCCAGTTGCGCGGCCCGCTCGCCGAGATCCGCCGGGTCGAGCAACACCAGGCGACCATGGTCAACTGGCTGATCTCCGCCGACCATTCACCGCTGGAAACCACCGTCGCTTACGAACAGGTCGCGATCGAAGTGACCGCGGCCGTCGCCCAGACCGAGCCGGACCCCTACCAGGCGCAGACTTACCGCTTCGGCCTGCTGGAAGACTTCGACCACCTGTATCGCTACTCGGCCATGCTCGATCGCCTCGAAGGCAAGGACGCGAACAATATCCTGCAGGGCTACACCGACATCGTCCCAGGCCGGCAGACGTCCGAGCACCACCGTCATCCGGACAACGACCTGCGCGAAAGCTATGCGAAGGAGCAGGCAGATCTCATCACCAAGATTCACGCGGCCATGATCACCGCGGCTGAGTACCAGACCCACGACTACTACATGAACATCGGCCCGCTGTTCGCCGACCCGCTGGCACGTCAGCTGTACGCCGAAATTGCGTCGGTCGAAGAGCAGCACGTCACCCAGTACGGCTCGTTGGCCGACCCGCAGGAATCCTTTATGGAGAAGTGGCTGGTGCACGAAGCGATGGAGGTTTATGCCTATGCCAGCTGTGCCGAGCAGGAAACCAATCCACGCATCAAGGCCATGTGGGAGCGCTTCCTCGACTACGAGCTGGGCCACCTGAACATCGCCTGCGAGCACTTCAAGAACATCGAGCGTCGCGATCCGGCGGAGATTCTCGGCGGCCCGTTGCCGAAGATGATCGAGTTCAAGAGCCAGCGTGAGTTTGTGCGCCAGGTCCTCGCTGCCGAGGTCAACCTGCGCACCAGCGGCACCCAGTACGTCGACAAGAGCCAGGAGCCGCAGAACTCCCTGGATTACCGCGCCCAGCTCAATTCCGAAGGCATCGCCTCGAACATCGTGTCGGCCGGTTACCAATGGGCACCGGGCGGTGAACTCATGCAGATGCGCAAGGCTTCCTGAGGAGAACAGACATGGCAACTTCAGCGAAACTAGGCACCAATTTCACCGGCGTGCAGATGTCCCCGAAGGACACCAAGCGCCTGCTCGATGCCGTCAACGAGATCCATCCGGACGTTCCGGGCGATTCCAAGGGCATGATGCTCGAACGCACGACCCGCGCCGAGGAAGCCGATCGCATCGGCTCGGTGCCGGTCCCGGGTTCGGCCAAAGGCATGCTCAAATCCACCTTCGACATGGCGCTGGGCAAGAGCCCGGAGCTGCTGGTGGACAAGCTCGGCGAGCGTCTGGCCTTCGAGCGCAGCGGTGTGCGCATGTACGACGCCATGATCGCCAAGGCCAAGGGACTCGAAACCGCCCAATCGGACCTGGTCCAGGTGCTGCAGCACATCCGTGACGAAGAGTTCGAACATATGAACATGGTGGCTGAAGCGATCGAAACCCTGGGTGCCGACCCGACTGCGCAGACGCCATCTGCCGACGTCGTCGGCGTCAAGTCCATGGGCGTGATGCAGGTGCTGACCGACCCGCGGACGAACGTTGCTCAGGGCATCAATGCCTTGCTGACGTTGGAGCTCGAAGACAACGCCGCCTGGGAGCTGCTGATCGAGCTGGCCGAGGCCGGTGGTCACCCACGCATCGCCAAGGGCTTCCATAAGGCCAAGGCGCAGGAAGACGACCATGTGGTGAAGATCAAGTCGCTCCTGCGCAAGGACCTGCTCAGCCAGGTGCAGTGAATACCGCGTGCGCTTCAAACCTTGGCGCGCCTTAGGGCGCGTCTTTTTTTGGGCGCAGCGTCACTCGGGCACTTCCTAACGTTTTTAATGCATAAGCAAATGCATTCTTATTCTTTATGGCGCAGATTCCGCGGGCGATAGACTCGCCGCTCAGCGACCATCGAGAGGCCATCCTATGCGGCGCGGAGCGTTCCACTATCTGATCGTCCCCGGCTGGCATGGCTCGCCTGAGGATCATTGGCAGAGCCATTGGCAGCGCACCCTGGCCAACAGTCGGCGCATTGAGCAGGCCGACTGGATGCAGCCGCAACGTCCCGACTGGGTGACCGAACTGCATCGCGGAATCGTCGCGGCATCAGCGCCAGTGGTGCTGATCGCGCACAGCCTCGGCTGTCCCACCGTCGCGCACTGGGTGGCGCAGGCGTCGCCCGAGGCGTTGCGGTGCGTTGAGGGTGTATTGCTGGTCGCGCCTGCGGATGTGGAGCGACCGGGGTGCCCTGAGCCACTGCGTAACTTCGCTCCGCTGCCCCTGGTGCCGCTGCCATTTCCCAGTGTGCTGGTGGGGTCCGGCAACGATCCCGCCGCCAGCGCCGACCGGGCGCGGGCCATGGGTGAAGCCTGGGGCAGCGAGGTGACCGTGCTCAGTGGGGTAGGGCACATCAACGTGGAGTCTGGTCATCATCGCTGGGAGGAGGGGCTGGCCTTTCTCCATCGTCTGCAAACGCTGATCGGCGAGCAGGCGCAACGGCGCGCTTGAGGGCGTCCAGTTCGGTGGGACTCTCTCCTACCCACCTAACCACCGCCCGGTGGATCGATGCAGCGTGATCTACCCTACGACCCCAATCCTCAGCAAGTTGGGTGGGCTTTAGCCCACCACTTGCACGGAACCAACTCAGGCGCTGGGCAAGCCCGAAGGGCAGAGGACGCCCTTTCATCCACCGCTGGCCACTACTCGGTGGATCGGTGAAGCGCGATCCACCCTACGACCCCAAGCCTCAGCAAGTAGGGTGGGCTTTAGCCCACC
>NZ_JBITVX010000004.1:88324-328967 GCF_044543345.1 Pseudomonas sp. NPDC077451
CCACTTGCACGGAAGCAAACCCAGGCGCTGGGCAAGCCCGAAGGGCAGATGATGCTCTTTCATCCACCGTTGGCCACTGCTCGGTGGATCGGTGAAGTGCGAACCACCCTACGACCCAAGCCTCAGCAAGTAGGGTGGGCTTTAGCCCACCACTTGCACGGAAGCAAACCCAGGCGCTGGGCAAGCCCGAAGGGCAGATGATGCTCTTTCATCCACCGTTGGCCACTGCTCGGTGGATCGGTGAAGCGCGATCCACCCTACCAAGGCTGAGGCTCACCACCGAGCAGCCCGACCTCAATCCAGGGCGAACCGGCGCTATTCGTTACACTCTGATGCTCCACCACCGCCATTGAGCAGTTGCATGCCCAGCTCCGCACCATCCGACACCGCTGAATTCCTTCCCCTTGTGCTTGCCGGACCCATGCTGCGCCGGCTCGACGCGGGGCGGCTGGTGCTCTGGCTGGTGGCCTGCGAGCCCCTGTCATTGCGCCTGATGTTGCAGCCCGAAGGTGACGCGTCGCGTTCGCTGGCGTTGGAAGGGGAGGCCTGCCGTCGTCTGCGCATCGGCACCTCGGCCTGGCTGCATCTGATTGATGTCCACCTCGAGACGCCGCTGCCGGTCGATCGACTGATTGAATACGACCTGCTGATCAGCGGACAGGGCGTCGAGCAGGGCATCGCTCAATGGGCGCCGCACCTGATCCACGAAGGCTGCGGCCGCCCGGCCTTCGTCGTCCGCTCGCGCTATGACGATCTGCTGCACGGTTCCTGTCGCAAGCCTCATCACCCATCGGCGGATGGGCTGGTAACCGTCGATTCGTTAATCAAGGATGTACGCCACGCGCCCGAGCGCTGGCCGGCCGCGCTGCTGATGACCGGTGATCAGGTGTACGCCGATGATGTGGCGGGCCCAATGCTGGTCGCCATCCATGCGCTGGTCCGCCAGCTCGGGCTCTACGGCGAATGCCTGGAGGGCGCGACCGTGGCCAACAGCGAAGAGCTGATGACGCACCCGGCCACTTACTATCAGCGCGAGCAGCTGTTGCCGGCGTTCCAGTCCAACGAGGCGCTGCGCGAGCGCTTCTTCGGTGGCGTAGAGAAACCGGTATTCACCACCTCCAGCGCGCACAACCATCTGGTGACGTTGGGCGAAGTCCTGGCCATGTACCTGCTGGTCTGGTCCCCGGTGCCCTGGACGCTGATCGAGCTACAGGCGCCGCTGCTGGACGAGGATATGGCCCAGCGCTACGCCCGCGAAGCCGAGTGCATCGACGCGTTCCGCCAGGGGTTGCCGCAGGTGGCGCGCGGGCTGGCACATCTGCCGTCGCTGATGATCTTCGACGACCACGACATCACCGATGATTGGAACCTCAGTGCGCGCTGGGAGGAGACCGCCTACGGCCATCCCTTCTCACGGCGCATCATCGGTAATGCGCTGCTGGGTTATTTGCTGTGCCAGGCCTGGGGCAATACGCCGGATGCCTGTGTCACGTCGTTGCAGACGGTCGCGGCATTGCTGGCAAGCGGCGAGGACGGCCAGCTCGACTGTGCGCTGCATGATCAAGTGGTGGACGAGGTGTTGCTGCGCGGTGATTGGGGCTATGTCATCGCCAGCGAACCGGCGCTGGTGGTGCTCGACACCCGCACCCGCCGCTGGCGAAACGAGCGCAACCTGAGTCGGCCTTCGGGCCTGATGGATTGGGAGGCGCTCACCGATCTGCAACAGCACATCCTCGACCATCGCTCGGTAGTCATCGTCTCGCCGGCGCCTATGTTCGGGGTGAAGTTGATCGAGACTGTCCAGCGCGTGTTCAGCTGGGCCGGGCTGTCCTTGTTGGTCGATGCGGAAAACTGGATGGCGCATCGCGGCGCCGCCCAAGTCATGCTCAACATCTTTCGTCACACCCGCACGCCGGGCAACTACGTTGTCCTCTCCGGTGACGTGCATTACTCCTTCGCCTACGAGGTACATGTGCGTGGCCGGGCGGAAGGCCCGAAGATCTGGCAGATCACCAGCAGCGGGGTGAAGAACGAATTTCCACGCCGTCTGCTGGACCTGTTCGATCGCCTCAATCGCTGGCTGTACTCACCGCGCTCGCCCCTGAACTGGTTCACCAAACGCCGCCGCGTGCGCGTCCAGCCGTGGCTGCCCAGCCGCAGCAAGTCCGGTGAACGTCTGTGGAACGGCTCGGGGATCGGGCGCGTCCGGCTCGACGGCGAAGGTCGCCCGGCACGGGTGGAGCAGATCAACGCCGACGGCTCGCCCCCGGTGACCTTTGCGCCTGAACGCGAGTAGCGTGTATCAGCTGAACGCAGCCCGCAGCGCTGGCAGGGTCGCGTAGTAGTAGGCCGGCGACTCGGCCATCAGCTCGGCGTGGCTGCCAAAGCCGTAGCCCACGCCGACCGCCTGCAAGCCGTTGCGGTGTGCGCCGATCAGATCGTGCTTGCGGTCGCCGATCATCAGCGTGTGCTCGGGATCGAGCCTTTCTTCGGCGATCAGGTGGGCAATCAGCTCGACCTTGTTTGTGCGGGTGCCGTCCAGCTCACTGCCGTAGATGACCTTGAAGTGGTGATCGAAGGCAAAATGCCGGGCGATCTCGCGCGCGAACACCGAGGGTTTCGAGGTCGCGACATAGAGCGTCCGCCCCTGACCGCGCAGGTGCTCGAGCATCTCAAGCACGCCATCGAACAGCAGGTTTTCGTACAGGCCGACCGTCTTGAAGCGCTCGCGGTAATGCCCCACCGCTTCCCAGGCGCGCGCTTCGTCGAAGCCATAGAACTCCATGAAGGCTTGCAGCAGCGGCGGCCCGATGAAGGGCTCGAGCTTGGTCAGATCCGGCTCGTCGATGCCGAGCTGCGCCAGCGCATGCTGAATCGAGCGGGTGATGCCTTCGCGCGGGTCGGTGAGGGTGCCGTCGAGGTCGAAGAGGATGGTCGAATGATGCATGAAGTCGAGCCGGCTGCTGGGGGGGCCGCCGATTGTCCCGCACTCGGCGCGCGGCCGGCAAACCCGAGCTCCGGCAACCTGGCCCTGGCAATCTTGGCCCCGGGCAAGCGTGGGCTCGGCGCAATGGATCAGCGGGCACCGCATCAAGGCGTCTGGCGGGATGTTTCCTTGCACCTCGCCATGATCGCCAGCAAGCTGGCTCCTACGGATCACCAATCCTCTGCGAAATCTGGGATTCGATCCCGGATTGGATCAGCAACCGCGCCAGAGTCGCAGGGCCTTGAACAGACGCGTGAGCATGGCACTGCTTTTCGTAGGAGCCAGCTTGCTGGCGATCCGCGGCGAACACGTCAGTCAGCGTAGGCCTGCTCCAGATGCTGATCCTTCAGCTTCACGTAATTACCCGCGGTATAGCTGAAGAAGCTGCGCTCCTTGTCCGTCAGCGGGCGGGCCTGCTTCACCGGGCTGCCGACGTAGAGGTAGCCGCTCTCGAGCGTCTTGCCCGGTGGCACCAGGCTGCCGGCACCGATGATGACTTCATCTTCTACCACCGCGCCATCCATCACGATGGACCCCATCCCCACCAGGATTCGGCTGCCCAGCGTGCAGCCATGCAGGGTGACCTTGTGTCCGACCGTCACCTCGTCACCGATGGTCAGCGGGAAACCGTCCGGGTTGTAGGGCCCGGCGTGGGTGATGTGCAGGACGCTGCCATCCTGGATGCTGCTACGTTGGCCGATGCGGATGCGGTGCATGTCGCCGCGGATCACGGTGAGTGGCCAGACCGAGCTGTCCGCGCCGATCTGGATATCGCCGATAAGCACCGCGCTGGGGTCGACGAAGACACGCTCGCCCAAGGTGGGCGTGTGGCCCTGGTAGGTTCGGATGCTCATGAATTGCTCCTCTAGCTCAAAGATTGGGCGGTTTCTAGTGGACAGGGCCAACGGCGGAACTGCTGCCGGGCCGGAAGAATTCGCCCGGCGTGGCGCCGAACTGTTCGCGAAAGGCCGCGATGAAGGCCGACAGGGATTCATAGCCGCAGCCCAGCGCGACGTCGGTGACTCGTTCGCCTCGCTCGAGTGCCGGCAGTGCGCTGAGCAGCCGCAAGCGCTGGCGCCAGGCGCGGAAGGTCAACCCGGTTTCGCGGAGGAACAAGCGGCTCAGGGTGCGTTCCGAGACCCCCAGGATTCGGCTCCAGTCAGCCAGCCCTTCCTGCGACTCCGGTTGCGCCTGCAGACTCTTGCACAGCCGATGCAGGCGCGGCTCGGTCGGCAGCGGCAGGACCAGCTCGACTTCTGGGGCTGATCCCAGCTGGTCCAGCAGCACCTGTACCAGACGACCTTCGGCGCCGTCCTCGGCATAGGCTTCGGGGAGCGAGCTGAAATGTCGGATCAGCTCGCGCAACAAGGGGCTCACCTGCAGCACCCGGCAATGCTCCGGTGCATGGCTGACCACACTGCGATCGATGTACAGGCTGCGAATGCAGGTGTCCGGCGCGCAGAACACCTGATGGCTGATGCCGGCGGGAATCCATACTGCGCGCAGCGGCGGCGCAATGAAGCGGCCGCTGTCAGTGCGCACCTCGAGCACGCCCTCGACCGCATGGGACAGCTGCACCCAGGGATGGCTGTGCCGGTAGCCGAGCTTGAGGTTGGGCGGGGAATCCAGCTGGCCATAGACGGGTCGCGGCAGTGCTTTGAGTTCGCCCAGGCGGGTAATCAATGCGGCTTCTTGTCCGATTGGCGACATTTCGTGCCTGCTTGGCGTTAGTCGGAAGGTTGCGCCCACGTTAAGGTCGATTCCAGTCACCCGCAAGCCCTAAGGAATAGTGTTCATGGCCAAGCTGCGCATCCTCTTCGATAACTTCACGCTCGCCTTGCTGGCGGTGGTCGCCATCGCCACAGTGTTTCCCTGCGAAGGCCAAGGAGCGGTGTTCTTTGAGTGGCTGACGGCGGCCGCCATCGCGCTGTTGTTCTTCATGCACGGTGCCAAATTGTCCCGTGAGGCGATCCTCGCTGGCGCCGGCCACTGGCGCCTGCACCTGCTGGTCTTCGCCTGCACCTTCGTCATGTTTCCCCTGCTGGGGCTGGCGCTCAAGCCGGTGTTGACGCCGATGGTGGGCGACGAGTTGTACCTGGGGATGCTCTACCTCTGTGCGCTGCCGGCTACGGTGCAGTCGGCCATCGCCTTCACTTCACTGGCGCGCGGCAACGTCCCGGCGGCGATCTGCAGCGCTGCCGCATCCAGCCTGATCGGCATCTTTCTCACGCCGCTACTGGTGCTGTTACTCATGGGCGTCGAAGGTGAGAGCGGCTCGACGCTGGACTCCATCGGCAAGATCGTCCTGCAGCTGCTGGTGCCCTTCATCGCGGGGCAGATCGCCCGGCGCTGGATCGGCGCCTGGGTGACGCGCAACAAGACTTGGCTGAAGACGGTCGATCAAAGCTCCATCCTGCTGGTGGTCTACACCGCGTTCAGTGGCGCGGTGGTCGATGGCTTGTGGCAGATCGTACCGCTGGGCCATTTGATGGGCCTGGTGGTCGCCTGCTGCCTGTTGCTGGCTATCGTGTTGTGGCTGACCAGTGTGCTGGCCAAGGTGTTCGGCTTCAATCTTGAAGACCGCATCACCATCCTCTTTGCCGGCTCGAAGAAGAGCCTGGCCACTGGCGTGCCGATGGCCCAGGTGCTGTTCGCCACCAGCGCGGTGGGCATGATCATCCTGCCGCTGATGATCTTTCATCAGATCCAGCTGATGGTCTGCACCGTGCTCGCCCAGCGCTATGCCCGCCGTCCCGAGCTGCCGGTGGAATCGCACGCGGCGTCGTAGGTGCCGCGTGCCTTGATCGCGAGCAAACTCGCTCCGACATGAGCCCTGTTGGGGGACCCCGCGTCGAGGAACCGTCGCAGTGATGCCCGTAGGAGCCAGCTTGCTGGCGATCCATGCCATCGGCATACCACGTGGCCGCAGCGGCGCGCCTTGTGCCCCACCAAGCCCTTTCCTTTCGCGGGAACCCGCGCTGCAGTAAACCGTCGCAGTTACTGCATACAACCACACGGCCGGTAGAGGCGGGTTCGATAATGCCTTTTACGGTACCAACTCTATGGCTTGAGTCCTGCTGTGTGGTTATCCATAGCGCCACGCTATCGATCCGTTTGCTGGCTGCGCTGTCGGGCAATTGTCTTTAACATGCTCAGCTGATCACTTATTCAAAAAGGGGCAAATGCCGTGACCGATACCAACCCGCTGCTTCGGGAATTCGACCTGCCGCCTTATTCCGAAATCCGCCCCGAGCACGTCGAGCCGGCGGTGGACGCCGTCCTCGGTGACAACCGTGTCGCCTTGCAGGAACTGCTCAGCCGCCCGGCCGAGAGCCTCGACTGGAGCACTCTAGTCGTCGGCCTGGACGAGATGAACGAGCGCCTCAGTCGTGCCTGGGGCCCGGTCAGCCACCTGAACGCGGTGCGCAACAATGCCGAACTACGCAGCGCCTATGAGGCCTGCCTGCCGAAGCTTTCCGCCTACGCCACCGAGCTGGGCCAGAACGCTGACCTCTTCGCGGCCTACCAGGCGCTGTCGCTGAGCCCTGAAGCAGACGGTTTCGATGTCGCGCAGAAGACCATTCTCGAACATGCGCTGCGCGATTTCCGTCTGTCCGGCATTGACCTGCCGCCCGCCGAACAGCAGCGCTTCGGTGCGATCCGCATGAAGCTCGCCGAGCTGGGCAGCACCTTTTCCAACCAGCTGCTCGACGCCACCCAGGCCTGGACCAAGCACGTCACCGATGAAAGCCTGCTGTCCGGCATCACCGATTCGTCCAAGACGCAGATGGCTGAGGCCGCCAAAGCCAAGGAGCTGGATGGCTGGTTGATCAGCCTGGAATTCCCCAGCTACTTCGCCGTGATGACCTACGCCGACAACCGCGCGCTGCGCGAAGAGGTCTACGTCGCCTATTCCACCCGCGCCTCCGATCAGGGACCGAACGCCGGTCAGTTCGACAACGGCCCGGTAATGGAGCAGATCCTCGACCTGCGACAGGAGCTGGCCAAGCTGCTGGGCTTCGGCAACTACGCGGAGCTGTCGCTGGCCACTAAGATGGCGGAGAGCACCGATCAAGTCCTCGGCTTCCTGCGAGATCTGGCCAAGCGCAGCAAACCCTTCGCCGAGCGTGACCTCAAGGAGCTGCGCGCCTTTGCAGCCGAGCAGGGCGTTACCGACCTACAGAGCTGGGACGTCAATTACTTCGGCGAAAAGCTGCGTCAGGCGCGCTACAGCCTGAGCCAAGAAGAGCTGCGTGCCTACTTCCCGGTGGACAAGGTGCTGTCCGGCCTGTTCGCCATCGTCAAGCGCCTGTACGGCATTGAAATCCACGAGCTGGAAGACTTTGACAGCTGGCATCCGGACGTTCGCCTGTTCGAAATCCGCGAGAAGGGCGAGCACGTCGGGCGCTTCTTCTTCGATCTCTATGCGCGGCCGAACAAGCGCGGCGGTGCCTGGATGGATGGCGCCCGCGACAAGCGCCGCACCTGCCTCGGCACCTTGCAGACTCCAGTGGCCAATCTGGTCTGCAACTTCACCCCGCCTGTAGGCGAGCGCCCGGCGCTGCTGACTCACGATGAAGTCACCACGCTGTTCCACGAGTTCGGCCACGGGCTGCATCACCTGCTGACCCAGGTCGAGCACGCGGGCGCCTCGGGTATCAATGGTGTCGCCTGGGACGCGGTTGAGTTGCCAAGCCAATTCATGGAGAACTGGTGCTGGGAGCCGGAAGGCCTGGCATTGATCTCCGGGCACTACCAGACCGGCGAGCGCCTGCCGCAGGACAAGCTGGACCAGATGCTGGCGGCAAAGAACTTCCAGTCTGGCCTGGTGATGGTACGCCAGCTGGAATTCTCGCTGTTCGACTTCGAATTGCACGCCACCCACGGCGACGGCCGTAGCGTGCTCGAGGTGCTGGAAAGCATCCGCAACGAGGTTTCGGTGATGCGTCCGCCGGCCAGCAATCGCTTCCCCAACAGCTTCGCGCACATCTTTTCCGGTGGTTATGCGGCCGGTTACTACAGCTACAAATGGGCCGAGGTGCTGTCCTCCGACGCCTTTTCGCGTTTCGAGGAAGAGGGCGTGTTCAACGCCGATACCGGTCGTGCCTTCCGCGATGCCATTCTGGCGCGCGGTGGTTCGCAGGAGCCCATGGTGCTGTTCGTTGACTTCCGCGGCCGCGAGCCGTCCACCGACGCGCTGCTGCGTCATCTAGGCCTGACCGAGGAAGTGGCATGAGCGACGAGCCGAAGGTAACCACCAAGCGCTTCATCGCCGGTGCCGTGTGCCCGGCGTGCAGTGCCAGCGACAGCATCAAGATGTGGGACGTCGACGGCGTTCCCCACCGCGAGTGCGTGGAGTGCGGCTACGCCGACACCCTCAACGCCCAGGGCCAGTCGGTGCCCTCGGAACTGGGGACGCGGGTTAACAAGGCCAAGCCGAAGGCGGCCGATCCGCAGGTGCAGGCGGTACAGTTCTTCCCCAACCCGAAGCTGAAGAAAAAACCCGACTGATAGATTGGAGAATCGCCATGTGGCATATCACCTGTGGCGATCTCGCCGCCGACAGCGTCCGGCAACTGCTGGCCGAGGGCAATGAGGTCCGCATTCTGCGCGACGACTTGGCGGTTGGGCCGCTCGCGGATATCGAATCCCCGCCATGCGAGACGCGAATGGCGTTCTGGGAAGGAGTCTGGCCTATCGGGCTGGAGCCTCGTCCGGATTTCTCCGGCATTGCCAACGATGCGGAGTGGCTGGCGCGACTGCCCGATCAGCCGCGGCAGATTACGGTCTGGCATGGCGACAGCGCCTCCGAACAGCTGATGTTTGCGCGGGTGGCGGCGGCTCTGGAAGGCTCGGCGATACCGCTGCATGAGGTTGCTTGCGGCACCGGTGACAGCCGAGTCGGTACACGCATGGCGGTGTCGATGCGTGCGCCGGATGCCCTGGCAGCGCTTTATCAGCCGCGCCTCGTTGCGCCTGCGCGCATCGCCGAACTCGCCTATCAATGGCGGGCCGCCGTCGAAGAGAGCGCAGCGATACGTCGCTGGGTCGACGGGCGTTTCGTCGGTGAAGACCACTCGCGGATCGACAGCGAGCTGCTGTCGGCCTGCGGCAATGACTGGATGCCGCTCGCCCGCGCCATGGCCGAGGTAATGGGCCATTGCGACGGCTTCTTCGCGACTGACCTGTTCCTCTATTGGCGCGCCCGTGAGCTGGCGAGACATGGTGTCATTGAGCTCAGCGACGCAGCTGAAGCCGAGTACAGCCAGGTGCAGGTGCGCCGCGCTTCAGGCATGTGATGTCCGCCGATGGGCTTGGGGTTCGTCGCCTGACATAGGGTAGATGCCGCTTTTTACATCCACGATCGCTCTTGCATGAGACATCACCGGTCGCTCGCGGGGCGGTGGAGCGACAAGGCGCGATCCACCCTGCGCGACGGGCGGTGCGGCGACATTGGAGAGGCTTTGCCGTATTCTGATACTGTATTCATATACAGTATTTTGGAGCCCTTCATGTTCCCGCCGAAAAGCACGCCGCGCGGCCGCGGCACCGCGATCAACCCGGACAACCGTTTCGCCCCGACCACTAGCGAGGCCTACGACGACGGCTGGGAACAGGACGTGCCGCTGACCCGCGCCACCGAGGTACGGTTCGAGACGGCCAAGAGCGTGCTGACCCGCAACCAGTCGCCGGACGTCGGCTTCGACCGCTCGGTCAATCCCTATCGGGGCTGTGAGCACGGCTGCATCTACTGTTTTGCGCGGCCCAGCCATGCCTATTGGGACATGTCGCCGGGGATCGATTTCGAGACGCGGCTGATCGCCAAGACCAACCTCGCCGAACGCCTCGAGCAGGAGCTGAGCAAGCCGGGCTACGTGCCTCAGCCCATTGCGCTGGGCGTCAACACCGATGCGTATCAACCCATCGAACGCGAACAGCAGCTGACCCGCCGTGCGCTGGAAATCCTGCTGCGCTTCAAGCATCCGGTGCACATCATCACCAAGGGCTCGCTGGTGCTGCGCGATCTGGATCTGCTGGTGCCGCTGGCCGAGCAGCGGCTGGTCAGCGTCTCGGTCAGCCTGACCACGCTGGACGATGAGCTCAAGCGCATCATGGAGCCGCGCGCGGCGTCGCCTTCGGCGCGGCTGCGGGTGTTGCGCACCCTGCATGAGGCGGGTGTGCCGGTCAGCGTGATGTGCGCGCCGATGATTCCGATGATCAACGACATGGAGCTGGAGCGCATGCTCGAAGCCGCGCGGGAGGCCGGAGCGCGCTCGGCTGGCTACGTGCTGCTGCGGTTGCCTCACGAAGTCGCCACGCTCTTCGACGAATGGCTGCAGGAGCATTTCCCGCAACGTGCCGCTCACGTCATGAGCCTGGTACGGCAGTCGCGCGGCGGAAAGGATTACGACAGCCGTTTCGGCAGCCGCATGCGTGGAGAAGGACAGTTCGCGCAATTGCTGGCGCAGCGCTTTCAGCTGGCCTGTAAGCGGCTGGGCTACAACCGTCGTGACCAGAACTACGGGCTCGATTGCAGTCGCTTCGCTCCGCCCGGGCAGCAGATGAATCTGCTCTAGTCAGGACCGGGCCGTAGGGCAGTTCACCGGAACTATACGAAGCGCTCAGCGCACCAATCCAGATATCGCTGCGGCGCCGGTATGGTCCGGCGCGCATTCGCGTCTGGAGGCAAGGTGGACTGGATCGATCTTCTGCAATGGCCGGCAATGGTGGTCACGGTGTTGGCAGCGTGGCTGATCGGCTCGCTCAAACCGCAACGGCGAACGGTGGGGTTCTGGTGCTTCCTGCTCAGCAACCTGCTCTGGGTCATCTGGGGCTGGTATGCCGAGGCCTGGGCGTTGATCACGCTGCAGGTGTGTCTGGCGCTGATGAACATTCGAGGCGTGAAGAAGAACGACCACGACGCCGCACAGGCCGAGGCAAGCCCAGGCACCTGATTAATTGCCAGTCCGGGTTCGCTGTCTATACTCCGATCGTAAGCGTACCGATTGAATCCGACTGCGCGTGCAAAGCGAGGACTGGCAACCAGGAATTGGGGGGAGCCAGATCGGAGCGTGGTCAGGCTGTCGTAGCGAGCGTTTTGCGCTGCTCTGCAGCCGGACAGGCGGTCGGCGGGATAACAAGAACCATAAGGGGAACCCGCAATGTCGCGACATCCACGAGCCTGGATGGGGATTGGATTGTGTTCGCTATTCGGTCAGGCCCACGGGGCCTGGGACTTGAATATGCGTTCCGGTGCCACAGACGTCAGTCGTTCCGTTTTCGATCTGCACATGACCATCTTCTGGATCTGCGTGATCATCGGCGTGCTGGTGTTCGCGGTGATGTTCTGGTCGATGTTCGCCCACCGCCGCTCCAAGCGGCTGCAATCGGCGCACTTCCACGAAAACACCAAGGTCGAGGTGCTCTGGACCATCATTCCGTTGCTGATCCTCGTCGCCATGGCGGTACCGGCGACCCGCACGCTGATCCACATCTACGACTCCAGCGAATCGGACGTGGATATCCAGATCACCGGCTATCAGTGGAAGTGGCACTACAAGTACCTGGGGGAAGACGTCGAGTTCTTCAGCAACCTCACCACCCCGCGTGAACAGATCAACAACCTGGCGCCCAAGGGCGAGCACTACCTGCTGGAAGTGGACGAGCCGCTGGTGATTCCAGTCGGCGCCAAGGTGCGCTTTCTGATTACTGCGGCAGACGTCATCCATTCCTGGTGGGTGCCAGATCTGGCGGTGAAGAAGGATGCCATTCCGGGTTTCATCAACGAGTCCTGGACCCGGGTCGACCAGCCTGGCATCTACCGGGGCCAGTGCACCGAGCTGTGCGGCAAGGACCACGGCTTTATGCCGGTGGTGGTGGAGGTCAAGTCCCAGGAGGACTACGCCACCTGGCTCGGCGAGAAGAAGGCCGAAGCTGCCAAGCTCGCCGAACTCACCAGCAAGGAGTGGACGCTCGAAGAGCTGACCGCACGTGGCGAGAAGGTCTACCAGACCAACTGTGCCGCCTGTCACCAAGCTTCAGGCGAAGGGCTGCCGCCGATGTTCCCGGCACTCAAGGGCTCGCCCATCGCCACGGGTGATGCGGAAAACCACATCAGCATCGTTGTGAAAGGCTCACCGGGCACTTCGATGCCGGCCTTCGGCCCGCAGCTGTCGGAAGTCGACATCGCCGCAGTGGTGACCTACGAGCGTCACGCGTGGGGCAACGATACGGGTGACATGGTCACGCCGAAAGACGTGCTCGTCTTCAAACAGGCCGAAGAAGCCACCCAGTAAGAGGATCAGGCGATGAGTGCAGTGATCGACGATCATGGTCATGCCGGGCATGACCATCACCACGGCCCGGCCAAGGGGCTCTCACGCTGGCTGCTGACCACCAATCACAAGGACATCGGCTCGATGTACCTGTGGTTCAGCTTCTGCGCCTTCTTGCTGGGCGGTTCGATGGCGATGGTCATCCGCGCCGAGCTGTTCCAGCCGGGGCTGCAGATCGTGCAGCCCGAGTTCTTCAACCAGATGACCACCATGCACGGGCTGATCATGGTGTTCGGTGCGGTGATGCCGGCGTTCGTCGGCCTCGCCAACTGGATGATCCCGCTGATGATCGGCGCGCCGGACATGGCCCTGCCACGGATGAACAACTTCAGCTTCTGGCTCTTGCCTGCCGCGTTCGGCCTGCTGGTCAGCACCTTGTTCATGGAGGGTGGCGGGCCCAACTTCGGCTGGACCTTCTACGCGCCGCTGTCGACGACTTACGCGCCCGAATCGGTGACCTTCTTTATCTTCGCCATTCACCTGATGGGCATCAGTTCGATCATGGGGGCGATCAACGTGGTCGCCACCATCCTCAACCTGCGCGCACCGGGCATGACGCTGATGAAGATGCCGCTGTTCGTCTGGACGTGGCTGATCACAGCTTTTCTGCTGATTGCAGTAATGCCGGTGCTGGCGGGCGTGGTAACGATGATGCTGATGGACATCCACTTCGGCACCAGCTTCTTCAGCGCGGCCGGCGGTGGTGACCCGGTGCTGTTCCAGCACGTGTTCTGGTTCTTCGGCCATCCCGAGGTGTACATCATGATCTTGCCGGCATTCGGTGCGGTCAGCTCGATCATCCCGGCGTTTTCGCGCAAGCCGTTGTTCGGCTACACCTCGATGGTCTATGCCACAGCGGCGATCGCCTTCCTCTCGTTCATCGTCTGGTCGCACCACATGTTCACCGTTGGCATCCCGCTGACCGGCGAGCTGTTCTTCATGTACGCCACCATGCTGATCGCGGTGCCCACTGGCGTGAAGGTGTTTAACTGGGTGGCGACCATGTGGCGAGGCTCACTGACCTTCGAGGCGCCGATGCTGTTTGCGGTGGCCTTCGTCATCCTGTTCACCATTGGCGGCTTCTCCGGGCTGATGCTGGCCATCGCTCCGGCGGACTTCCAGTACCACGACACCTACTTCGTGGTGGCGCACTTCCACTACGTGCTGGTGCCCGGTGCGATCTTCGGGATCTTCGCTTCGGCCTACTACTGGCTGCCCAAATGGACCGGGCACATGTACGACGAGACCCTGGCCAAGCTGCATTTCTGGATGAGCTTCATCGGCATGAACCTGGCGTTCTTCCCGATGCACTTCGTTGGGCTAGCCGGCATGCCGCGGCGGATCCCGGACTACAACATGATGTTCGCCAACTTCAATATGGTTTCGAGCATCGGCGCGTTCATGTTCGGCGCAACCCAACTGCTGTTCCTGTTCATCGTCATCAAGTGCATCCGCGGCGGCCCGGCTGCCGCAGCCAAGCCCTGGGACGGTGCAGAGGGTCTGGAGTGGAGCGTGCCGTCACCGGCGCCGTACCACACCTTCAGCGTGCCGCCTTCGGTAGAAGAGCTGCACGAGCATCGGACGGGCCCCAAGCATGATTAGGGCACAAGCCGCTAAAGGCTGGAGGCCGGAGGCTGGGCTTCGGGTGGCCTCGACGGGCTGCGCCGTGGCTATCGGACGCGTGGTAGGTAGTGCCGTTGGTGGGCTGAAGCCCACCCTACGTGGCGCCTGGCATTACCAGGAACCCGGAGGGGCTGGTCAGCGCTCCGCTTCAGCACGCCATAACGACCCGGTAGGGTGGGCTTCAGCCCACCGGAGTGGTTGCAATCAAAGTGAGCTACACCCGGCGCGTGTCGAAAAACACTGTGCGATGAGCGTGCGATGAGCGATTCCTTGCCCATACCCCGTCTGGTACGCCGACTGCTGCTGGTGGTCGTGGCGATGTTCGCCTTCGGCTTCGCGCTGGTGCCGATCTACGACGTCATGTGCAAGGCGTTCGGCATCAACGGCAAGACGGCAGGGGCCTACCAAGGGGTGCAGACAGTGGATGAAGATCGCGAGGTGCGGGTTCAATTCCTTGCCACCAATGCGTCAGGGATGGTCTGGGAATTCAAGCCGGTGGCTGACCAGCTGAGCGTTCATCCCGGCTCCAGCCGTGAAATGCGCTTCATCGCCTACAACCCGACGGACAAACCGATGACCGCCCAGGCGGTGCCCAGCGTGTCGCCGTCCAAGGCGGCAGCTTTTTTTCACAAGACCGAATGCTTCTGCTTTACCCAGCAAGTGCTGCAACCCGGTGAGCGCATCGAAATGCCGGTGCGTTTCATCGTCGACCGTGATCTGCCTGCGGATGTGCGTCACCTGACGCTCGCTTACACCCTGTTCGACATCACGTCTCGCCAACCTCCCGTCGCCGTCCTTTCCCAGGCGTCTTTGGTGGTGGCCAAGGAGAGTCTGCAATGAGCCAACAGACCACCACGCACGAGAATTATTACGTCCCCGCCCAGAGCAAATGGCCAATCGTCGGGACCGTCGCGCTGCTGACCACGGTGTTCGGCCTGGGCAGCTGGTTCAATGACCTCAAGGCCGGTCGCGACGAGATCAGCGGGCCGGTGATCTTTTTCGTCGGCGCGCTGTTGATCGCTTACATGATGTTCGGCTGGTTCGGCGCGGTAGTGCGAGAAGGCCGCGCCGGCCTGTACAGCCCGCAGATGGATCGCTCGTTCCGCTGGGGAATGAGCTGGTTCATCTTTTCCGAGGTGATGTTCTTTCTCGCCTTCTTTGGCGTGCTGTTCTACATCCGCTACTGGGTCGGCCCCTGGCTCGACGGTGATGGTGACAAGGGCGTCAGCGCCATGCTCTGGCCGAACTTCGAGTACAGCTGGCCGCTGCTGAACAACCCGGACCCGAGGTTCTACCCCGCGCCGTCCGGCACCATCAGCCCCTGGGGGCTGCCGCTGATCAACACCATCTTGCTGGTGACGTCCAGCTTCACCCTGACCTGGGCTCATCACGCCCTGCGCAAGGGCAACCGCAAGCAGCTCAAGCTTGGGCTTGGCCTGACCGTGCTGCTGGGTGCGGCCTTCCTGGTTCTGCAGATCGAGGAGTACATCCACGCCTATACCGAGCTTGGGTTGACGCTGGGCTCGGGCATTTACGGCGCCACTTTCTTCATGCTCACGGGCTTCCATGGCGCCCACGTGACCATGGGCGCGATCATTCTGACAGTCATGCTGGTGCGCAGCTTTCGCGGCCATTTCACACCTGAGCAGCATTTCGGTTTCGAGGCTGCAGCCTGGTACTGGCATTTCGTGGATGTGGTGTGGATTGGCCTGTTCGTCTTCGTTTACGTGATCTAGCGCGATCAGGCGCCAAAACCGGGCTGCAACTGCCCGCTATAAAAGCCCCATGCGATCAGGGCGACAGTCATTGCGGTGAGGGAGACGCGAACGAAGAGGGCCGTGAGCACGCGTGATGTATGGCCCTCATCCTTGACGAGAAAAAACAGACCACTGAACAGACTGACCAGTGTGGCTACTAATAACAGAACAATCGCCGCCTTGAGCATGAGCGGGTCCGCCGTGACAGGTGACTGGGGGTAAGTGGGGGTGCAGTATAGCCAGCCGGATCAATACGCTGCGGGGCCGGGTATGAGCGGCTTCAAGCCGGGCGTCATACCTACACTTGTGGTGCTGTGCCTGTTGCCATTTCTGGTCTGGCTGGGTTTCTGGCAGCTGGAACGCGCCGACCAGAAGCGCGACATGCTGGCGCGTCAGGAGGCGCGCGAAGCCGCAGCGCCATTGGGGCCGGAGCAGATCGAAACTCTCCAGGACCCCGCCTACGCGCGCATCAACTTGCAGGGCAGCTTCGACGCTGAGCACAGCTTCCTGCTCGATAGCCGCACCCGCGACGGCCGGGTCGGCGTCGAACTGTTGCAGCCGTTTCAGGATCAACCCAGCGGCCGTTGGGTGTTGGTCAACCGCGGCTGGCTGCCCTGGCCGGACCGGCGCATCCCGCCGAAATTCGACACCCCGGATCGTCCGCTGAAGCTGTCCGCGTGGGTGTACGCGCCGTCAGGCGAGCCGTTCATTCTCAACCGACGCATGGCCGAAGGCTGGCCGCGGCTGATCAACCACGTCGAGGTCGAGGACATCTGGCAGTTGCTCGACCGTGACGGCATCAAATACCAGCTGCGGCTGGAACCGGGCCCGGCAGCGTATCGTGCCGACTGGCCGGTCACCTTCATGCAGCCGCAGCAGCACGTCGGCTATGCAGTGCAATGGTTTGCGCTGGCAGCGGCATTGCTGGCGTTGTTCATCTACTTCGGCGTGCATCAGGCACGGGGGAGCAAGCAGTGACCGCGATGAATCCGACCTATAAGCCTGCACCGGCGCAACGGCGCCGGGGGCGTTTGCAACTGCTGCTGATCTTCGCCGTTGTGATTGGCCCCATGCTGCTGGCAAGCGCGATGTACCGTTTCGGTTTCTGGGTGCCTGAAACCCGCACCTATGACGGCGCCCTGGTCGCTACTGGGCAAGGCCGCGACGCCCTGGGTATCAACGCACCGGTCGGCGCCGAGCCGCGCTGGGAACTGCTGGTTACGGCGCCGGATGGCTGCGCCGAAGACTGCCAGCAGCTGGTCTATCTGGCGCGGCAAATCAACATCGGCCTGGCCCGCGAAGCCGGTCGGGCCAGCCACGCCATTGCCAGTGCTCAGCCTTTAGCGGCCGATTACGCCCAGCGTTTGCAGCGCGAGTATCCACAGCTGCAACGCTACTCCCTGGATCCCAACGTATACGGCGCAAATCCTGATCTACCGGATGGCGCACAGCTGTGGATTGTCGACCCGCACGGCAATCTGGTGCTGCGCTATGACAGCAAAGCCAATGGCAAGGCGATCCTCGACGACCTCAAGTACCTGCTGAAAATTTCCCAGATCGGTTGATCCAAGGCACTCGGCCGCCTCGCTGGAGTCCCAGAAAGGCTGCCCAAGGAGAACCAGATGGCAAAACCCGGCTACCGCCTCGCCCTTGTCGCCACGCTATTGGCTGTCGTGGTGGTGCTGCTTGGCGCCTATACACGGCTGACCCATGCCGGCTTGGGCTGCCCGGATTGGCCCGGTTGCTACGGATTTCTCAGCGTCCCTATGAGCGAGGACAAGCAGAGTCTGGCCGCGATGCGCTTCCCGGATGCCCCGCTGGAGGTACACAAGGGCTGGAACGAGATGGTGCACCGCTATTTCGCCGGTGCGCTGGGGCTGGTCATCCTTGGGCTCGCAGTGCAGGCGCTGCGCCGCCGCGCCGAGCCAGGACAGCCGCTCAAGCTTCCCTTGCTGCTGCTCGCGGTGGTCATCGCTCAGGCGGCATTCGGCATGTGGACCGTCACGCTGCAGCTCTGGCCTCAGGTGGTCACCGCGCATCTGCTGGGCGGCTTCACTACCCTGAGCCTGCTGTTCCTGCTGACGCTGCGCCTGTCCGGCCGGCAGCCGGCGATGCCGAGCGTGCCGGGCACGCTCAGAACCTTTGCGTTGATCGGCATGTTCGCGGTGATCATCCAGGTGGCCCTCGGTGGCTGGGTCAGCAGTAACTACGCGGCGGTGGCCTGTACCGATTTCCCTACCTGCCATGGCCAGTGGTGGCCGGAGATGGATTTCGCCAACGCGTTCAACCTGACTCATCACGACATCGGCCCGAATTACCTCGGCGGGATGCTTTATGGCGAGGCACGAACCGCCATCCACCTGACGCATCGGCTCGGCGCGCTCACGGTGACGCTGATACTGCTGGCGCTGGCCTGGCAGCTCTGGCGTCACGGTCTGTCGCGTCTGGCCGCGTTGCTTGTCGCCGCCCTGGCCCTGCAGGTCGCGCTAGGCATCAGCAACGTGCTGCTCAATCTGCCGTTGGCCGTTGCGGTCGCTCATAACGGCGGCGGTGCGCTGCTGCTGCTGGTAACCGTGCTGATCAACCATCGCCTCCGCCGGGCCCCGTCGGTTGCCGCCGTACAGGCGCCTCAGCCGCACCTGAATTCGAACACGACGAGCAGGCTCGACCTGCCTCGCGCATAAGGAGAACCCCATGGCCACTCTCATCAGCGAACGCGGCGCCCAAGCCATCTGGCGCGATTATCTGGAGCTGACCAAACCCAAGGTGGTGGTACTGATGCTCATCACCTCATTGGTGGGCATGTTCCTCGCAACGCGCTCCGGTGTGCCCTGGACCGTTCTGTTGTTCGGCAACCTGGGCATCGCTCTCTGTGCCGGTGGCGCGGCGGCGATCAATCATGTGGTGGACCGGCGCATCGACTTGGAAATGGCACGCACCCACAAGCGGCCGCTGGCACAAGGGCGGGTCGCGCCGGCCGCTGCTTTGCTGTTCGCCCTGGTGCTCAGCGTTGCCGGGATGGCCCTGCTGCTGACCTTTACCAATGCACTGGCGGCATGGTTGACGCTGGCCTCGCTGATCGGCTACGCGGTGATCTACACCGGCTTTCTCAAACGCGCCACGCCGCAGAACATCGTCATTGGCGGCTTGGCAGGCGCCGCGCCGCCGCTGCTCGGCTGGGTTGCGGTAACTGGGCAGGTGACGGCCGAACCGCTGCTGCTGGTTTTGATCATCTTCGCTTGGACGCCACCGCACTTCTGGGCGCTGGCCATCCATCGCAAGGATGAATACGCCAAGGTCAACGTGCCGATGCTGCCAGTGACTCACGGCGAGCACTACACCAAAGTGCATATCCTCCTGTACACCGCGATGCTCCTGGCCGTGAGCGTCATGCCTTTCGCCATTCACATGAGCGGCCCGCTGTACCTGGCTGCGGCCGTGCTGCTAGGCGCGCGCTTCTTGTTCTGGGCCGTGGTGCTCTATCGCGACAGTCGCCCGCATGCTGCCATCAAGACCTTCAAATTCAGCATCTGGTACCTGTTTGCGCTGTTCATCGCCTTGCTGGTTGATCATTATCTGCCGCTGACCTTCTAAGCCGGCCGCCAAGGACCTTCATGACACGCATCCAGAAAACCGTAATTGTTCTAGTGGCGCTGGTTGCGCTGGTCATCGGCCTGACGGTCTACAAGGTGCTCAACACCGAGCAGCAGCTCGATACCGCCGACCTGCTCGATGCGGGCATCGTCATGCTGCCTCAGGGCCGCGATGTGCCCAACCTGACGCTGACCAATCAGGACGGCGAGCCGGTATCCATGGAGCAGCTGGAGGGACGTTGGAACCTGTTGTTTTTCGGCTACACCTTCTGCCCGGACATCTGCCCCGCGACGCTCGCGGAACTGCGGCAGCTGCGCACTAAACTGCCGGAAGACGCGAAACAACGGATGCAACCGGTTCTGGTCAGCGTCGATCCCGAGCGAGACACGCCGGAACAGCTGAAGAAGTACCTGGAATACTTCGGCGCCGGCTTCATCGGCCTGACCGGCTCGCTGGACAAGATCCAGGAACTCGCCAATGCCGTGGGCGTACCCTTCATCCCTGCCGATACCTCGAAAGAGGACTACACCGTCGACCACGGCGGCAACCTCGCCCTGATCGGCCCGGATGGCAGGCTGCGTGGCTTCGTACGTGGCCCGCTGCGTACCGAAAAGCTCGCCGAGCAGCTGCCGGTGCTGCTCAGAAGCGAGGGCTGAGCGCCAGGACAAATGATCCGGCGGGTTGGAATCAGATCGGACTCGTTACGCTAGCTGTCTGCTCTAGCTGGCGCGTTTCTATGATCCTGGCCAGCGCGCCCTTCCTGCTGGCGCGAGGGCGCAACTGATGCTTCGCGCAGAAATCTCGAAGTGCGCCGCGGTGCTCGTAGCGTTTTGCAGGATCGACGTGCACCTGCGGGCCGGTGAGATTTTCGGCGTCCTGGGGCCGAATGGCGCACGCAAGAGCACCCTGCTCGGTGCGATCAGTGGTGAGCTCGCGGCCTGGCGGCGCGCTACTGCGATCGGCTGCTGCTTCTGCATGAAGGGCAGGCGCACCTGCAGGGTTCCGTCGAAGCGGTGCTGCAGGCGGAACCCTTGCGCGAGGTGTTCGGCCTGGACGTGCTGGTGCAGCGCTATCCTGAGCGAGGGCACCCGCTGGTGGTGGTGCGTTGAGTGGACTCCTGTAGGCGCCGTCGGTGGTTACCACCCTTCTCGAGTTGAACGCCTAGAAATGAACCCTTCGAAAGGTTTCAGGATAGTCCAGCACGAGACCGTGCCGGTCTAGGTCGAGGTCCGCAGTAAATTTCCGGAAGATCCCCTCATACCTGTATCGCTGATTAAGAGTGAGGCAGGTATAGCGTTGCTGAGCAATCCGAGGCAAAAAAGCGCCTGTAATCTGAGTCGGTAGTGGGACATAAGCTACGACTATCTCTTGACTAGCCTGCTCCGCTAGTTTTAAGCGTTTGATGGGAAGAGTGTTCGTCGCGGGCGTTACGCCAATATCGACATCCAAGCAGCCTGTTAAAGACGGAATTGGCTCGTTGCGAATCACATCGTGCCAGCGCCCCTCGCCATCTGTGCATATGTGCATGCGTGGGCCGCCAACATATTCGACCCGCACTTCCCGCGTGAGAAAACAAGCGTCGGTAAGGACGAAGTAGTGCGCACCGTAACTACCCTCGCGGCTGCCAGTGACTACCCCGTCGAGAACTGAAGACTCACTATTGGTCAAAAACGAGCAGTAATCGAGGCCGTTCCCCCTCCAATCACACCATTTAACCGTTGTCTGCATTGAAATCTCCATGTTTCGCGGGTCGCTATTCGTAACCTGAGATCAATTAAAATGGCCGACGGCGCAAGGGGAAAAGCAATGACCATTGCCGAAAGTGGTCCCGTTATCATGCACTTTGTATAGCAGACGCCATAAAAAACCCCGCACAAGGCGGGGTTCGTTGGGCTAGCTCACAGGCGATCAGAACGCCGGAACCACGGCGCCTTTGTACTTCTCATTGATGAACTGCTTCACCTCTTCGCTGTGCAGCGCTTCAATCAGCTTCTGCATGGCGGCGCTGTCCTTGTTGTCCGGGCGGGCGACCAGGATGTTCACGTACGGCGAGTCGTTGCCTTCGATGAACAGGGCGTCTTCGGTGGGGTTCAGCTTGGCTTCCAGCGCGTAGTTGGTGTTGATCAGCGCCAGGTCGACCTGGGTCAGCACCCGTGGCAGGGTGGCGGCTTCCAGCTCACGAATCTTGATGTCCTTCGGATTCTCGGCGATGTCCTTCGGCGTGGCGGTGATGCCGGCGCCGCCCTTCAGCGTGATCACACCGGCCTTCTGCAGCAGCAGCAGGGCGCGGCCGCCATTGGTCGCGTCGTTGGGGATCACCACGGTTGCGCCATTGGGCAGCTCGTCCAGCGACTTGTGTTTGCTCGAGTAGGCGCCGAAGGGCTCGATGTGCACGCCAGCAACGCTGACCAGTTCGGTGCCCTTGCCCTTGTTGAACTCATCCAGGTACGGCTGGTGCTGGAAGAAGTTGGCGTCCAGGCGCTTCTCGGACACTTGGATGTTCGGCTGCACGTAGTCGGTGAAGACTTTCACCTTCAGATCGACGCCCTGTTCGGCCAACTGGGGTTTGACGAATTCGAGGATTTCCGCGTGTGGAACAGCCGTGGCAGCGACGTTTAGTTCATCGGCGGCTTGGGCGGAGAAAGCCGCGACAGCGGCAAAGGCGGCAAGCAGTTTTTTCATGGAGGGCTCCTTGTGGGTTCCTGTAGCGGTGCCGGTTAGGCAGTTATTTTCTTGAAAAATGCGTTACCAACTTGTCACCGACGCTCTGCAGTACTTGGACCAGGACCAGCAGCAGCACCACGGTGACGACCATGACGTCGGTCTGGAAGCGTTGATAGCCGAAGCGGATGGCCAAGTCGCCGAGCCCGCCTGCACCCACCACGCCAGCCATGGCGGTGTAGGACACCAGGGTGATGGCGGTGACGGTTACGGCAGCAATAATGCCTGGGCGAGCCTCGGGCAGAAGCGCATTGAAGATGATTTGCCGGGTGGTGGCACCCATCGCCTGGGTGGCCTCGATAATGCCCCGGTCGACTTCGCGCAAAGCCGTTTCCACCAGTCGCGCAAAGAACGGCGCGGCACCCACCACCAGTGGTGGAATCGCCCCCGCCACGCCCAACGAGGTGCCAGTGACCAGCACCGTGAACGGAATCATCACGATCAGCAATATGATGAACGGCAACGAGCGCAGCACGTTCACCACGAAGGACAGAAAGCCGTACAGCGGGCCGTTCTCGAACAGTTGGCGCGGGCCGGTGAGGAACAGCAGCACGCCCAGCGGCAGGCCGAGGATGATGGTGAACAGCAGCGACCCGCCGAGCATCAGCAGGGTGTCCAGGGTCGCCAGCCAGATTTCGTACCAGTCGACATTCCCCAACAAAGAGCTAAACAAGGCGTCCATCAGCGCAGCACCTCCACATGCACGTCAGCTGCATCCAGCTGGGCCAGGGCAGCACCCATGTCGCCCCCTACCAGCGCCAGGGTCAGCTGGCCGTAGGGGGTGTCCTTGATGCGGTCGATGCGTCCCGAGAGGATGCTGAAATCCACACCGGTCTCCCGGGCGACGGTGCCGAGCAGCGGCTTGTAGGTGGCTTCACCCTGGAAGGTCAAGCGCAGAATCCGGCCGGGGACATGGGCAAAATCATCGTGCTGCTCGCCTTCGTCGACTGCTTCGTCTTCAAGGACGAAACGTTGCGTGGTCGGATGCTTCGGGTGCAGGAATACCTCGGTGACCGGCCCCTGTTCGACAATCTCACCGCCATCCATCACCGCGACGCGGTCACAGACACGGCGGATCACATCCATCTCGTGAGTAATCAACACGATGGTCAATCTCAGCTCGGCATTGATCTCGGCGAGCAGCTGTAGCACCGAGGCAGTGGTCTGCGGGTCGAGAGCACTGGTGGCTTCGTCGCAGAGCAGAATGTCCGGCTCGGTCGCCAGCGCGCGGGCGATACCGACGCGCTGTTTCTGGCCGCCCGACAACTGCGCCGGGTACTTGCGCGCCTGATCTTTCAGGCCGACGCGTTCGAGCAGGGCGGCGACCCGGCTGTCGATCTCGCTGCGTGAGTGGTTACCGGCCAGGCGCAGCGGCATGGCGACGTTATCGGCCACGGTCTTGGACATCAGCAGGTTGAAGTGCTGGAAGATCATCCCGACCCGCTGACGGAAGCGGCGCAGGCCGTTGGCGTCGAGCGCCGTGACGTCTTCTCCGTTAACCAGGATGCGGCCACCGGATGGTTCTTCCAGACGGTTGATCAGGCGCAGCAAGGTGCTCTTGCCTGCACCGGAATGGCCAATCAGGCCGAACACTTCGCCTGCACCGATGGTGAGTTCGGTCGGCTTGAGCGCAGGCACTTCTCGAGCAGTGCCCCGGCCGGCAACCCGATAGGTTTTGTGGACTTGCTGAAATTCGATCACGGGCGAACCTTGTGGGTGCGGTCGTATGTGCCTGGATGGTGGCGAAAGGCGTGCATTCTACGCGTTTGCGGCACCTGGGCGTAGCGAACTGCCGCGATTGAGGTAAGCCATCGGTGCGATAGCGGGAGCTAATCGACGTAAGGCGCAACCTTGAGAGGCTTTATAGGGTCACTAACCGGTATGCCGTGAATTGATGCATCCGGCCCAGATCGGTCAGGTCCCTTCGCGGTTAGGCACATACGCACAACCGAGGCCCAAGATGACGGACAACAAAGATCCAAAACACAGCGAAGTTGCCGGTACCGACACCGTTGACCGTAAGAACCACAACGCCAAGCTCGACCAGCTCGAGGGCGCACGCAGCGACGCCACCGGTGAAGCGTTGACCACCAACCAGGGCGTCAAGATCGCTGATAACCAGAACACGCTGAGGGCAGGCGAACGGGGACCCTCGCTGCTCGAAGACTTCATCATGCGCGAGAAGCTGACCCACTTCGACCACGAGCGCATCCCCGAGCGCATCGTGCACGCCCGCGGCTCGGCGGCCCATGGTGTGTTTGTCAGCTATGACGACCACAGCGCGCTGACCAAGGCTTCGTTCCTTGCCGGCAAGGGCAAGGAAACCCCGGTGTTCGTGCGCTTTTCCACCGTGCAGGGCTCGCGCGGCTCGGCCGATACCGTGCGTGACGTGCGCGGTTTCGCCACCAAGTTTTATACCGACGAAGGCATCTTCGACCTGGTCGGCAACAACATGCCGGTGTTCTTCATTCAGGATGCGATCAAGTTTCCCGACTTCGTGCATGCGGTCAAACCCGAGCCGCACAACGAAATTCCGCAGGGCCAGTCGGCCCATGACAGCTTCTGGGACTTCGTTTCATTGACCCCCGAGTCGGCGCATATGGTCATCTGGGCCATGTCCGATCGCGGCATCCCGCGTAGCCTGCGTGCCATGGAAGGGTTCGGCGTGCACACCTTCCGCCTGATCAATGCCGAGGGCGTGAGCCGCTTCGTCAAATTCCACTGGAAGCCTGTAGCTGGCGCCTTCTCGCTGGTCTGGGACGAGACGCTGAAGCTCGCCGGTAAGGATCCGGACTTCAACCGCCGCGACCTGTGGGAGTCCATCGAGATGGGCGACTATTTCGAGTGGGAACTGGGTGTACAGGTGGTGGAAGAGGCCGACGAGCACAAGTTCGATTTCGACCTGCTCGACCCGACCAAGATCATTCCGGAAGAGCTGGTGCCCGTGCAAAAGCTCGGCAAGATGACCCTCAACCGCAACCCGGACAACTTCTTCGCCGAAACCGAGCAGGCCGCCTTCCACATCGGCCACATCGTGCCCGGCATCGATTTCACCAACGATCCGCTGCTGCAGGGCCGGCTGTTTTCCTACACCGATACCCAATTGCTGCGTCTGGGCGGGCCGAACTTCCACGAGATCCCGATCAACCGCTCGATTGCGCCGGTGCACAACAACCAGCGCGATGCGTTTCACCGGCAGACGATCAACAAGGGCCGCGCCAACTACGAGCCCAACTCCATCGACGGCGGCTGGCCGAAAGAAACCCCGCCAGCAGCCAGCGGTGGCGGGTTCGAGAGCTATCCGGAGCGCATGGAAGGGCACAAGGTACGGGCGCGCAGCCCTTCGTTCGGCGATCACTTCTCCCAGGCGACCTTGTTCTGGAACAGCATGAGCGCCCCGGAGAAGGAGCACATCATCGGCGCCTATAGCTTCGAGTTGGGCAAGGTCGAGCGCGTCTTCATCCGCGAGCGTCAGGTCAACGAGATTCTGGCCAATATCGATCTGGAACTGGCTCGCCGGGTCGCTGAAAACATCGGCGTCACGCCACCGACCGCGCCGACCATCAGCCTCAAGCAGCCGAACCCGGCCAGCTCACCTGCGCTGAGCCTGATGAATCACCTGTCCGGCAACATCAAGTCGCGCAAAGTGGCCATCCTTATCGCCAACGGTGTGGACGGTAAGGCTATCGAGGCTTTCAAGCAGAAGCTTGCAGACGAGGGTGCAATCGCCAAACTGATCGGTCCGTCACCGGCTCCGGTCAAGGCGGCAGACGGCACGATGCTCACGCCTGATGCGGCGATGGATGGCATGCCCTCGATCGCCTTCGACGCGGTCTTCGTCCCGGGTGGCGCGCAGAGCGTGCAGGCCATGGCCAAGAATGGCGTGGCTAAGCACTACCTGCTTGAGGCCTACAAGCACCTCAAGCCCATCGCGGTACTGGGCGAGGCGCGGCAGCTGCTCACTGCGCTCAACCTGCCGGAGGATGCCGGTCTGGTGACCGGTGATGACGGTGATGTGGCTAGGGTATTCACGGCGTTCGCCCAGGCCCTGGCGCAGCATCGTATCTGGGCGCGCGAGGCGGCTGCGGAGCAGGTTCCGGCCTGATCGTAGCGGCATGTCCAGAGGCGGTTCGGTTATTCCGAGCCGCCTTTTTTATGCCTGGAGGCTGTGTGTCAGCTCAGCTCAGCTCGCGCCAGTGCAGGTAGCAGCGCAAGTCAAATTCGGTCTGCGCGTAACCCGGCATCATGTGTTCGCAGAGCTTGTAGAAGGCGCGGTTGTGATCGCTCTCGCGCAGGTGCGCCAGCTCATGCACGACGATCATCTGCAGGAATTCCGGCGCCGCTTCCTTGAACAGCGCAGCGACGCGGATCTCCTTCTTCGCCTTCAGCTTGCCGCCTTGCACGCGTGAAACGGCGGTGTGCAGGCCCAGTGCACGATGGGTGAGGTCGAGGCGGTTGTCGTAGAGCACCTTGTCAATGTTCGGCGCGCTTTTCAGATGGCTCTGGCGCAGCTGCTGCACATAGCCGTACAGCGCCTTGTCGCTTTGTACCTGATGACGTTGCGGGTAGCGGCGCTCTAGGTAGTCGCCCAGACGCTTCTCGTCGATCATCTGGCGAACCTGCTGCTGCAATGATTCAGGGTAACCCTGCAGGTATTTGAGCATGGCCGGCGCAACAGTCATCGCGTTAGGCCCTACGCGGCCAGGCAAAGCTGAGCAGAAATATCGCGGCCGCCGAGACGACAATAGACGGGCCGGCCGGCGTGTCCTGATACCAGGACAATGCAAGCCCGCAGCAGACCGCCAGCAGTCCCAGCAGGCTGGCACCCAAGGCCATCTGCTCCGGCGTGCGTGCATGGCGCTGGGCGGCAGCGGCCGGAATGATCAGCAGTGAGGTGATCAGCAGCACACCGACGATCTTCATCGCTACGGCAATCACCATCGCGATCAACAACATCAGGGCCAGGCGGATGGCTGCCACCGGCAAGCCTTCTACCTTGGCCAGTTCCTCGTGCACGGTAACCGCTAATAAGGGTCGCCATAGCGGGATGAGCGCCAGCAGCACCAGGGCGCTGCCACCGACGATCCAGGCCAGATCGGTCGGGCTGACGGCCAGCAGATCGCCGAATAGATAACCCATCAGGTCGATGCGCACGTCCTGCATGAAGCTCAGCGACACCAGCCCGAGCGACAGCGTGCTATGGGCGAGAATGCCCAGCAGGGTGTCCGAGGCCAGCGGCTGGCGCTGCTGCAAGGTCACCAGCAGCACCGCCAGCAGCACGCAGCAAACGATGACCGCCAGGGTCAGGTTGACCTCCAGCATCAAACCCAGCGCCACGCCTAGCAGCGCGGAATGCGAGAGGGTGTCACCAAAATAGGCCATGCGGCGCCAGACCACGAAGGAGCCAAGCGGGCCGGCGACCAGTGCCAGCGCGAGACCGGCGAGCAGGGCATTGAGAAGAAAATCTGGCATGTCGATCAGTGCTTGCAATTCGGGCCGTGGACGTGAGGTTTACCAGTGACCACGCTGCCGTGCAGGTCGTGGCTGTGGTCATGCTGATGGTGATAGACCGCCAGGCTGCGCGCGTCCTGGCCGAACAGTTCGACGAACGCCGGATCGGCGCTGACCTGTTCCGGGTGGCCGGAGCAACAGACGTGGCGATTCAGGCAGACCACCTGATCCGTGGCGCTCATCACCAGATGCAGGTCGTGGGACACCATCAGCACGCCGCAGCCGTAGCGCTCGCGCAATCGCCCGATCAGCCGGTAGAGCTCGGCCTGGCCGGCCACATCGACACCTTGAACCGGCTCGTCCAGCACCAGCAGCTCCGGTTCACGGAGCAGCGCCCGGGCCAGTAGCACCCGTTGCATCTCGCCGCCGGAAACCGATTGCAGCGGACTGTCGATGACGTGCCCGGCGCCCACCTCGTTAAGCGCCGACAGCGCCGCGCCTCTATCCACTCCCGGCACCAGGCGCAGAAAGCGCAGTACGGACAGCGGCAGGGTCGGGTCGACGTTAAGCTTCTGCGGCATGTAGCCGACGCGCAGCTTGGGTTTGCGCCAGACGGTGCCGCTGTCCGGCTTGAGCAGGCCGAGCACAGTACGCACCAGGGTGGTCTTGCCAGCGCCATTGGGGCCGATCAGCGTGACGATTTCGCCGCGATGCACCTGCAGCTGGGCGCCTTCTAACACGGCCTGCTTGGCGAAGCGCACATGGATGTCATCCAGGCGGATCAGCGCTTCGCTCATGCCGCGTTCCGGCAGGGCGCACACAGGCCGACCACTTCTACAGTTTGGCCTTCTACCTTGAAGTCCACGCTGCGCGCGGCCTTGTCAATGGCCTCGCTGATCGCCGGCTGTTCGAGCTCAATGGCGGTGTGGCAGTTGCGGCAGATAAGGAACTGGCCCTGGTGCGGGTGTTCAGGGTGATTGCAGCCAATGAATGCGTTGAGTGAGGCGATGCGGTGCACCAGCCCGTTCTCCAGCAGGAAATCCAGCGCGCGATAAACGGTAGGCGGCGCGGCGCGGCGGCCGTCCTGGGCCGTCAGCTCGGCGAGAATGTCATAGGCGCCGAGCGGCTTGTGGCTCTGCCAGACCAGCTCCAGTACGCGTTTGCGCAGGGCGGTCAGGCGCACACCGGAACGTTCGCAGAGGAGGTCGGCTTCGGCCAGAGCATGGCTGACGCAGTGGTTGTGGTCGTGGGGCGTGCAGGCCAGCGGAGACTTGGGCATGAGCGAGACGATGTGGTTGAGAGACGTTATTATGTTACCCATTCAGTTCAATCGAGTGTTGCCCGTGTTTCGTCTTTTTTCGATACCGCTTCTAGTGACCGCGAGCCTTTTCAGCAGCGCCCAAGCCCATGCCGAGATCGAGGTGCTGACCAGCATCAAGCCGCTGCAGCTGATCGCCGCTGCCGTTCAGGACGGTGTCGGCAAGCCTGCCGTTCTGTTGCCGCCGGGTGCCTCGCCCCACCATTACGCCATGCGCCCATCCGACGTACGGCAGATTCGCAGCGCCGATCTGTTCTACTGGATCGGCCCGGACATGGAAGGTTTTCTCGCGCCGGTGCTGGAAGGCCGCAAGCGGCCGAGCGTGGCGATACAGTCGCTGCCCGGAGTGACCCTGCGCCACTTCGGCGACACAGCCGGCGAGCACGAGGCCGAGCATGATCACCACGACGAGCATGCACACGAGGCGCACGGCGAGCACTCCGAGCAGGCACATGATGAACATGACGACCACGCTCATGAAGCCGCCGCCGACCACGACGAGCACGACCATGCTCACCGTCCCGGCAGCCTGGACGCGCACCTCTGGTTGTTGCCCGCGAACGCGGTGACCATCGCCGAGGGTATGGCGCAGGACATGGCCAAGGCCGATCCGGTCAATGCCGAGCGCTACATAGCCAACCTGGCCGCATTCAAGCAGCGGCTGGATGCGCTCGATAAGCGGCTCAGCCAGCGCCTGAGCGAAACCCGAACCAAGCCGTTCTTCGTCTTCCATGAAGCCTTCGATTATTTCGAAGCCGCTTATGGAATCAAACACGCCGGCGTGTTCAGCGCCGGTGGCGAAGCCCAGCCCGGCGCGCGACATGTTGCCGCCATGCGAGAGCGCCTGGAACAGGCCGGTCCGAGCTGCGTGTTCTACGAGCCACCGGTTCGTCCGCGTCTGGCGGATAGCCTGATCCGGGGGCTGCCAGTGAAGGTCACCGAGCTGGACGCGCTGGGTCACGGCATCGACGCCTCGGCGGGCGGCTACGAGCAGTTGATCGAAGATCTCGGTCGCTCGCTGGCGGAATGTCTGGAATCGCTCTGACTCTCGGTTCATAGCGCTCGGCGGCAACGCTCCGCCCGGCGCTTGTCCGGGTCGTCCGTCGGCCGACTTGATGCGCGTCATAGTGCTTCTGGCGCTCATGGCTATGCTTCGTGCTTTGGTTTCCACTCCATCGACACGAGGACGCGCAGCGCATGGCGAAGACGGACGGGCCCATCACGGCAGAGACGAAAATCACCCCAGAAATCGCTCTTCAGACGGCCTCCGAAGACATCTGGGCGCAAAAATACCGCCTGACCCGCAAGGACGGTAGCGCCGTTGATGACAGCGTCGACGCCACCTGGCAGCGGGTTGCCCGCGCGCTTGCTGATGTGGAGGAACAGGATGCCCGCGAGCACTGGTACGAACGCTTCCTCTGGGCGCTGCGCAACGGCGCCATCCCCGCCGGGCGGATCATTTCCAACGCCGGCGCGCAGGACTACAAACCGGCCACCTCGACGATCAACTGCACCGTGTCCGGCACCATCGCTGACTCGATGGACGACATCCTCGGCAAGGTGCATGAAGCCGGCCTGACGCTCAAGGCCGGCTGCGGCATCGGTTACGAGTTCAGCACCCTGCGCCCGCGCGGCTCCTTCGTCTCCGGCGCGGGCGCACACACCAGCGGTCCGCTGTCGTTCATGGATATCTTCGACAAGATGTGCTTCACCGTCAGCTCCGCCGGTGGGCGCCGCGGCGCCCAGATGGGCACCTTCGACGTCGGCCATCCGGACGTGCGCGAATTCATCCGCGCCAAGCGCGAGGACGGCCGGCTGCGGCAATTCAACCTCAGCTTGCTCATCACTGACGAGTTCATGCAGTCGGTGGAAGCCGACGCGGACTGGCCGTTGATCTTTCCGCTGCACATGAAGGAAAAAGCCGAGCTTGATCTGGCCGATGCCGAACAGGTGGTGTGGCGCGAATGGCCGAGCCATGACGGCTACATCGTCCGCGACGACGGCCTCGTGGCCTGCAAGATCTACGGGCGGGTCAAGGCGCGACATCTGTGGGACATGATCATGGTCTCCACCTACGACTACGCTGAGCCGGGCTTCATCCTCATCGACCGGGTAAACCAGTTGAACAACAACTGGTGGTGCGAAGCAGTCCGCGCGACCAATCCCTGTGGCGAGCAGCCGCTGCCGCCCTACGGCTCTTGCCTGCTGGGCTCGATCAACCTGACCCGCTTCGTCATCGACCCCTTTGGTGCCGATGCGCGTTTCGACTGGGACAAGTACCGCGAAGTGGTGCGCCTGTTCACCCGCATGCTCGACAACGTGGTGGAAATCAACGGATTGCCGCTGGCGCAGCAGCGCCACGAAATCGAGAGCAAACGCCGCCACGGCATGGGCTTCCTCGGTCTTGGTTCAGCCCTGACGCTGCTCAAGCTGCGTTACGGTAGCCCCGAAGCCTGCGTCTTCACCGAAGAAGTCGCGCGCGAAATGGCGCTGGTCGGCTGGGAAGTGGCGCTCGAACTGTCGAAAGAAAAAGGCCCGGCGCCTCTACTGACCGAAACCTTCGAGGTCACCGCCGAATTGCTGCGCAAGCGTCCGGAGATGAAGAAGGACGGTTACCAGATCGGCGATCAGGTGCCGGGCCGCGTATTGCACGCGAAGTATTCGCGCTACATGCAGAAGATCGCCGAATACGCGCCCGAGCTGATCGATCAGCTGGCCGAGCAGGGCGCACGTTTCACCCACCACAGCTCCATTGCGCCCACTGGCACGATCAGCCTGAGTCTGGCCAACAACGCTTCAAACGGCATCGAGCCAAGCTTCGCCCACCATTACTCGCGCAACCTGATCCGCGCCGGGCGTAAGGCCAAGGAAAAGATCGAGGTGTTCAGCTACGAGTTGCTGGCCTATCGCACGCTGATCAATTCACGCGCCAAGCCGGGCTCGACCGAGCCCGGCGAGCAGCTGCCGGAGTACTTCATCACCGCCGACGACGTCACCCCGACGCAGCACGTCGACATTCAGGCCGCAGCGCAGAAGTGGGTCGACTCGTCGATTTCCAAGACGGCCAACGTGCCCACCGATTATCCATTCGAAGCGTTCAAAGACATCTACCGCTACGCCTGGCAGCAGGGCCTCAAGGGTTGCACCACCTTCCGCTTCAATCCGGCGGCGTTCCAGGGCGTGCTGGTCAAGGAGGCCGATCTGGAAAAGACCCTGTACCGCTTCATCCTCGAAGACGGCAGCGTGGTAGAGCTAAAAGGCAACGAAGAGGTCGAGTACGACGGTGAGGTCAACTCCGCCGCCAACCTGTTCGACGCTTTGAAAGAAGGCTATTACGGCAAGTACTGAGCCCCGACTGATAACCGCGCGGCGTCTGTCGTGCGGCTGGAGAACCCGCAATGACCGTAAAGATCACCCAGCGCATCAAGGGCTTCAAGGTTGTCGACGAGACCCTGGAACGCCCCGCTGTCACACCTGACACTACCACCAGGGTCAATGTGGTGGAGATGGACGAGAGTATCCAGCGTCCAGAAACGCTGGTCGGCATGACCTACAAGATCAAGTCACCGCTGTTCGAACACGCGCTTTACGTCACGGTGAATGATGTGGTGCTCAACGCCGGCACGCCCCACGAGCAGCGCCGACCCTTCGAGATCTTCATCAACTCGAAGAACATGGATCACTTCCAGTGGATCGTCGCGCTCACCCGGATCATGTCTGCCGTGTTCCGCAAGGGGGGTGACTGCACCTTCCTAGTCGAGGAACTGAAAGCGGTGTTCGATCCCCGCGGTGGCTACCTGAAAAAGGGCGGCGTCTATATGCCGTCCATCGTGGCGGAGATCGGCGGCGTACTGGAGCGCCACCTGATCCATATCGGCATGCTCGAAGGTCATGCGTTGGACGAAACCCAGCTCAAGTATCTGGCGGAAAAGCGCGCCGCTTACGAGGCCAGCCAGGGGGCGGTGACCGTCGAGCCGGGCGAGGGCTTCCCGGCCGGTGCGCAGCTGTGCAGCAAGTGCAACACCCAGGCGGTGGTGCAGATGGATGGCTGCGCGACGTGCCTGAACTGCGGCAATTCCAAGTGTGGTTGAGCGGGTTGGATTACGCCTTCGATCCGTCGAATTACGCCTTCGGCTAATCCAACCTACATCGGCCGGTACATCACCGTGGCCCGGCCGGACGCACCTGTAGGGTGGGCGTTAGCCCACAAGATGCTTCCGTGCCCCGTCCCGCCCTCTGCAACCGACCAACCGCCCCGGTGGGCTGAAGCCCACCCTACGTTGGCCGGGATTGGCGGCTTTGTAGGACGGAATCGCCGAAGGCGCTTCCGTCGTTTACCGCGTAGCGTTTGCTTCGATGAGCTGGGCGACCCTAGCCGTCACGGCCCTTTCGAGATTTTCAGGTCACCACGCGATAGCACGGCTCGTAGGGGCGACCGCCCGGCAGCTTCATCCGATGCTGCTCGACGAAGGCCTGCAACAAATCGTCCAGTGGCTTCATGATCGCCGTGTCGCCGTTGATTTCGTAGCGGCCGAACTGCTCGATGCGGCGAATGCCCTTGTCCTTGACGTTACCCGCGACGATCCCGGAGAACGCCCGACGCAGGTTCGCCGCCAGCAGGTGGGGCGGCACTTCGCGGGTCAGCTGCAGGCTGGCCATGTTTTCGTGAGTCGGGTCGAACGGGTGCTGGAAGCCTTCCTCGATTTTCAGCAGCCAGTTGAAATGGAAGGCGTCGTTACGCTCACGGCGGAACTGCTTGACCGCTTTCAACCCTTCGGACATCTGCCGGGCTACCTCGGCCGGGTTGTCGATGATGATCTGGTACAAGCCCTGTGCTTTTTCGCCGAGGGTGGCGCCGACGAAGTCACGCAGCTGCTGCAAATACGGCGCGGCACTTTCCGGGCCGGTGAGGATGACCGGGAAGGGCACGCCGCGGTTGTCCGGGTGTAGCAGAATGCCCAGCAAGTAGAGGAATTCCTCCGCCGTGCCGACGCCGCCGGGGAAGATGATAATCCCGTGACCGACGCGGACGAAAGCTTCCAGGCGCTTTTCGATATCCGGCAGGATCACCAGCTCGTTGACGATCGGGTTCGGCGCTTCGGCGGCGATGATGCCCGGCTCGGTCAGGCCCAGGTAACGGCCGCCGACGATGCGCTGCTTGGCATGAGCGATGGTCGCGCCCTTCATCGGGCCCTTCATTACGCCCGGTCCGCAACCGGTGCAGATATTCAGGTTGCGCAGGCCCAGCTCGTGGCCGACGCGCTTGCTGTACTTGTATTCCTCGGTGCTGATCGAGTGTCCGCCCCAGCACACCACCATGTTCGGCTCGACGCCGGGACGTAGCGTGCGAGCGTTGCGCAGTAAATGGAAGACGTAATCGGTGATGCCCTGGGAGCTGCTCAGGTCGATGCGCGGGCTTCCCAGTTCGCTTTCGGTGTAGACGATGTCACGCAGCGCACTGAACAGCATTTCGCGGGTGCTGGCGATCATCTCGCCGTCGACGAAGGCATCGGCCGGCGCATTGAGCAATTCCAGACGCACACCGCGATCTTGTTGGTGGATACGTACTTCGAAGTCGTCGTAGGCCTCAAGGATGGTCTTGGCGTTATCGATGCGCGCGCCGGTATTGAGAATGGCCAAGGCGCACTGGCGGAACAGTGTGTAGGTACTGCCACAACCAGCTTCGCTCAGTTGCTGGACTTCCCGTTGGGACAGCGTCTCCAGACTACCTTTAGGGGTAACCGAGGCATTGATTACATAGCGTGAGGTCATGCGTGTTTTCCCTGAAAACAATGCGGCCTGGCCGAGACGGGCAGGTGCATCAGGATGTTGAGGGCCACGGCCGTGGGCAGCGGCGTATGAATAGGGCCATCCGAGCGGGCAGTGCGCCAGTGGACAGAGTTGCTGCTGGGCGCAGCGGCTAAACCCATAGCCGCAAGCTGCTTGCCGGTGCCGGCTGTATCTTTCCGGGTGCAACGATGCGCCTGGACGGGCTGTACTTGACGTTTAACCGGCGAAAACGTTCCTGAAAACCCCTCCTGGGGCATTGCTCTGTTCATGCGTACATCCCGTACGGTCTTAGGTGCAGGAACTTTGACCGCGAACATGGCTGTTTGATTGCGCACGGCGTGAAGGGTTTTTCCGGCACGGGGCGCGGAGCGGCCTTCCGCTTGAAAAAGGCCTCAAAAGGCAAACGGCAGGGCGCTGTGGCAGTGCTGACGGGCGCTGAGCATACGGCGGAATTCGTCGGGATCCTTGATCAACACCGGTTGGCCAGCGAACTTCTGCGCCGCGATCAAGCGCGACAGCCAGAAACGCACGCAGGCGACGCGTAGCATCGGGCGCCATAGTTCGGCCTCGGCCGGGGTGAAGCGGCGCAGGCTGGAATAGGCGGCCAGCAATGCCTGGCTGCGCGTCTCATCGATCTCGCCGTTGGGGTGCGAGCACCAGTCGTTAAGGGCGATCGCTATGTCGTAGAGCATTGGCCCGGAGCAGGCGTTGTAGAAATCGATCACGCCGGTCAGGTGGCTGCCCTCGAAGAGCAGGTTGTCACGGAACAGGTCAGCGTGCAGGTTGGCCCGCGGCAGCGCCAGAAGCTTTGGCTTCAGTTCGGCAATCTCTGCAAGGCTGTCACGCAGCAGCGGCATTTGCGCGTCGTCTAGCGACAGCGCCAGGCTCGGGCCTTCTTCCTGCATCCAGTCCAGGCCACGGTCGCTGCGCCGCTCGATGATGTGGTCGCGGGTCGCCAGGTGCAGTCGCGCCAGTAGCCGACCCACTTCAGCGCACTGATGGGGGTTGGGTGCACTGACGTGTTTGCCGGCCAGGCGCGGTTGCAGCAGGGCCGGCTTTTCCGCCAGCGTACGTAGCGCTTCACCGCGATCGGTACGCAGCGCGTAGGGCACCGGCAGACCGTGACGATGAAGCACGTCGAGCAGTTCGATGAAGAACGGCAGATCCTGGCTGGGGCCGCGTTCGATCAGCGTCAGGACGTATTCGCCCTGTTCCAGGCTGACGAAGAAATTGCTGTTCTCGCTGCCAGCGGCGATGCCCTCGAAATCGCGCAGGCGTCCCAGTCCATAAGGGGCCAGGAAAACTTCGAGTTCTTCGCGTTGCAGGGGCGTGAAAACCGACATGAGCTGCCTTCCGTTACGTGTGGCGCCAGGTTACCAGCTGAAGATTTCCCAGGCTGGGATCAGCATGTCCGGCTTATCGGCGCGGATGAAGTTGCTGTCGCCATCGGCGCGTACCAGGAAGTACGGCTTGCCGACCTTAGGCGTGATCTTTACTGCATAGAGGAAGCCGTTGACCCGGTATTCCTCAACCGTGCGATCACCTTCCTGGCGAATCGTGACGTCGGGTTCGCCATCGACCGATTCCTGAGCGAAACCGCTCAGCGGCACCAGTGCCAGCAGCCCGGCCAGCAGCAAAGGTTTGAATGTGCGCATGATAACCTTGTCCCTTTGTCGTCAAGTGGTCCTGTGCATTCTAGCCGCGGACCCGTCGAAAAGGTTGATCCTGCTCATGAGCCAAGCGCCCCTCGTTCTGGTGGACGGTTCGTCCTACCTCTACCGCGCCTTCCACGCCCTACCGCCGCTGACCACCTCGACCGGCAAGCCCACCGGGGCGGTCAAGGGCGTACTGAACATGCTGCTGTCGCTGCGCCGGCAATACCCGGACAGCCCCTTCGCGGTGGTCTTCGATGCCAAGGGCCCGACCTTCCGCGACACGCTGTTCGCTGAATACAAATCCCATCGTCCACCGATGCCCGACGACCTCCGCGGTCAGGTCGAGTCGCTGCATGCCAGCGTTCGCGCCCTGGGCATGCCGCTGCTGTGCGTCGACGGCGTCGAAGCCGACGACGTAATTGGAACACTGGCGCGCCAATGTGCGGCGCTGGGACGCGACGTGATCATCTCCACCGGCGACAAGGACATGGCGCAGCTGGTGTGTCCGCATGTCACCCTGGTTAACACCATGACCGGCAGCGTCTACGACATCGAAGGCGTGAAGAACAAGTTCGGCGTTGGCCCGGAGCTGATCATCGATTTCCTGGCGCTGATGGGCGACAAGGTCGACAACATCCCCGGCGTTCCGGGCGTTGGTGAGAAGACCGCCTGCGGCCTGCTCAACGGCATCGAAGGCGGCATCAAGGGGCTCTACGAGAACCTCGACAAGGTTTGCGACCTGCCGATTCGCGGCGCCAAGTCGCTGGCCGCCAAACTCGAGGAACATCGTGACGCCGCGTTCATGTCCTACGAGCTGGCGACCATCAAGATCGACGTGCCGCTGGACGTGCAGGTCGGCGACCTGATGCCCGGTGAGCCGCACCGCGAGGCGCTGATCGCCTTGTATCGCGAGTTGGAGTTCAAGAACTGGCTCGACGATCTGCTGCGTGAAGCCAAGGCCGCCGGCGAGGGTTGCGAGGTGCAGCCCGAGGGCTGTTCGATCCAGGCCGAAGCCGAGTACAGCACGACTTTCGAGCAAGCCGAGTTCGACGCCTGGCTTGAACAACTGAAGGCCGCCGATTGCTTCGCCTTCGACACCGAAACCACCAGCCTCGATGCGCAGAAGGCACAGCTGGTGGGCGTGTCATTTGCCATCGAGGCGGGCAAAGCGGCGTACGTACCGCTGGCGCACAGCTACATGGGCGTGCCGCAGCAGCTCGATCGCGATGCCGTGCTCGCCGCACTCAAGCCGCTGCTGGAAGACCCGAGCAAGCGCAAGATCTGCCAGCACGGCAAATACGACATGAACGTATTGATGCACTACGGCATCGAGATGCGCGGCATGACCTTCGACACCATGCTCGAATCCTACGTGCTCGACGCCACCGCGACCCGCCATGACATGGACAGCCTGGCGCTCAAGTACCTGGGCCGCGGCACCATCCGCTTCGAGGATATCGCCGGGAAGGGCGCCAAGCAGCTGACCTTCGACCAGATCGCCGTCGAGCAGGCCGGACCCTACGCCGCTGAAGACGCCGACGTCACCCTGCGTCTGCACCAGACCTTGATGAGCAAGCTCGAGGCCACACCCTCTCTGCTCAAGGTCCTCAACGAGATTGAGATGCCGTTGGTTCCAGTGCTGGCCCGCATCGAGCGCAACGGCGCGCTGGTCGACGCCAATCTGCTCGGGCTGCAGAGCGTCGAGCTGGGTAACAAGCTGGTCGAGCTGGAGCGTGAGGCGTTCGAGATCGCCGGTGAGGAATTCAACCTGGGCTCGCCCAAGCAGCTCTGCGCGATCCTCTATGACAAGCTTGGCTGCCCGGTACTGTCGAAGACCGCTGGCGGTCAGCCGTCTACGGCGGAAAGCGTGCTGGCCGAGCTGGCTGAGCGGGACTACCCGCTGCCCAAGGTGATCATGCAGCACCGTAGCTTGAGCAAGCTCAAAGGCACCTACACCGACAAGCTGCCGCAGCAGATCAATCCGCGCACCGGGCGCATCCACACCAGCTACCACCAGGCCGTGACGGCGACGGGACGGTTGTCCTCCAGCGATCCGAACCTGCAGAACATCCCGATCCGCACGGCAGAAGGCCGGCGGATCCGTCAGGCCTTCGTCGCGGCGCCGGGTTACAAGCTGCTGGCCGCGGACTATTCGCAGATCGAGTTGCGCATCATGGCGCACCTGGCGCAGGACGCTGGGCTGTTGTACGCCTTCCAGAACGACCTGGACGTCCACCGTGCCACGGCGGCCGAAGTGTTCGGCATCGAGCTGGACCAGGTCAGTAACGATCAGCGGCGCAGCGCCAAGGCGATCAACTTCGGCCTGATCTATGGCATGAGCGCCTTTGGCCTGGCCAAGCAGATCGATGTTTCGCGTGGCGAAGCACAGGCCTATATCGACCGCTACTTTGCCCGCTACCCCGGCGTGCTTGCCTACATGGAACGCACCCGCGCCCAGGCCGCGGAGCAGGGCTATGTGGAGACGCTGTTCGGCCGGCGGCTGTATTTGCCCGAGATCAACTCGAAGAATGGCGCCATGCGCAAAGGTGCCGAGCGCACGGCGATCAACGCGCCGATGCAGGGCACTGCGGCGGACATCATCAAGCGCGCCATGATCGCGGTGGACAATTGGCTGCAGGAGAGCGGGCTGGATGCGCGTGTCATCCTGCAGGTGCACGATGAACTGGTGGTCGAGGTCCGTGAGGATCTGGTCGAGCAGGTTCGCGAGCAGATTCTTCCGTTGATGAGCGGAGCAGCCCAGCTGGACGTGCCGCTGCTGGTCGAGGCGGGCGTTGGCAATAACTGGGACGAGGCGCACTGACGGCACCTGCGAGTCGACGTTCTGTAGTCGGCTCGCTCAGCGGCGAGCAGGCGTCAGTTCTACCGCAGATAGCCGGAAACGGGCGTTGGCGGAATGCGTCAGGTTAGGAAAGCTGCGTGCAAACGCGGTGAGGGGCGACTGGGCAAGGGCGCGTCGCGTTCGTGCAGCCTCGGGCCGCCGCGTTTTAGAGCGCCTACGCCCCGTTATTAAATTATTTTTCGGTCTGTATTGAACTGACGGATCGAAAGCCTGGTCATAGGCTACGAAGGGTGTAAAAGCCCTTCGATGCTCCTTGTTGTGTTAAGTGTTGGCAGATCTCTGGATACGCCTATGGCGTTCCGGATTTAGACCTCGAACTTCCCCCTCCCCCAACGAAGTTCGAGGTTTTTTTTCGCCTCGAAAAAGTGCCGGCACGTTGCTGACTGGAGCCTCCGGCAGCGCCTTCATGTGGCGCTGCCGATCCGCTTCGCTTTGTAGGAGCGAGGGAGGCGCCCAGTTCTTGCCCGTGATCGTGGGCGTTGCGCATGGTCCGGCACGTCGGGATGTATTGCCAGCAAGCTGGCGCCTCCGAGATCGGCATTAACGGGGGCACGGCGCGGCGGACGGGCGTCAGGGTAGCTGCAGACCTCCGCCGGCCTTGTGCAATCCGCGAAGGTGTTTACTGATCTGCGCCAGATTGGCTTCGACGCTTTCCAACTCCAGCCGCCGCTCTTCGCCGAGCAACAGGCGCACCTCGGCATTCAGCGCATCGGTAAGCTGATTCAAGCGCGCCTGGCGTTGGTTGCTTTCCGACTCCAGACGCTGCCATTCGCTGGCCTGCGGCAGCCCGTAGCCGTTGCCGTCGAGCAATTGCGCCGGCTGGCTCAGATAACCGCTGTTGGCAAGGATGCCCTGTAGGGTTTCGTCCGCCTTGGCCAGGCTCCTGTCGCCGTGCTCGCGTCCGCTCAGATAACGATTTTTCAACTCTTCTTGAGCCAGCAGCAGATGCCGGCGCAGCGCCGCCTGTTCGACCAGCAGCAGGGCCGCGCTGGCGCGCAGGTCGGCTTTTTCGATCCAAGGACGGCGTTGTTCGGCGCTGAGCGCTAGCCAGGCTTCGACATCGGTCTGCGGCAAGCCCAGACGCTCGCGAAGCACGGTGAACATGGCCTGGTAGCGATCACGGTAGGAATCGAAGCGATACCCCAGGCGCAGCGCCTCTTGTGGGTCGTCGAGTACGCTGGCATCGGCCAGGCCACGGCTGATCAGGAGCTCCAGCAGGCCGCTGGGCAGGATGCTGTCCAGCGCAACGAGTTCGGGGCGGGCGGTGCCGCTGCGTAGCAGCTTGAGCGTTTCCACCGCGCAATTGTTGGACAGGAAGTAGTAATTACCGTCGTAGCTCCAGTGCATTTCGGCGCTGCGGGTCACCAGGTTCTCGATCTCGTCACGCTGCAGTTTCAGCGGGATCGAGGCGAGGCTGCGCAGTTCGACCTTGGTGTACTCGTCGATCACCTGGCCCAGCGGCAGGACGAACAGGCGTGACGGATAGACGCCGGTGAGTCCGTCCCAGCTCGACAGCTGCACGTCGCCAACGAAGGCGCGGAAAGACAGCACCAGGTGATGGTCCAGATCCAGGCGGCAGTCTGCTCCGCGCGGCCGACCGGGCGCACAGATAACCAGGCGCAGCATGCTGTGGCCCCAGCGACTGACCCATGCGTCGTTGGCCTCGGCGAACAGATAATCAACGGCGTAGACGCGCTCGGGGTCGAGCTCGATCAGCGGGGTGCGCGCAAAGTCGTGTCCGGCATTGAGGATCGGCAATGCGCCTTTGCATGCCTCCGCACTGGCCGGGTGCCAGCCGAAATGCTCAGTGAAATAGCGATGCAGCAGCGGCCGGCGACAGGCGTAGCTGGGGTCCAGAAGAAAGTACTCCAGGTTCACCGCAACGAATTCCAGTGGGCTGGTCAGCTCATAGGCATCGGGGCTGCGCGCCTGTTGCGCATTTTCGCGCTCGCGCTCGCCACGCTCGCCGACGCGTTGCGGCCAGCCGGCAAGATCAAGCAGATATGGATCATCACTGAGGGTAAAGCGGCGCTCGGTCTGGCCGCGGCAACTGTCCGGCAACCCGACCAGGCCGAGGCTGCCGGCGCGTTGATTACAGAAACCCAGTTGCCGATGGGTTTCCGCTGACCAGAGGTGGGCGCGGTCATACAGATGGGCAACCTCATGGACCAGTGTCGCCAACATCTCGCGCCGCACCGTGCCGTGCGGTCGTTCCGTACGTTGATCGGCCGCGCTGCCATCGGCCAGTGCTGGCAACAGGCGTCGATTGAGCAGCAGCAGGTTGCCGCCGGCACTTCCATAAACGTCGTGGGTCAGCCCGTCATGCCAGCGGACGCGGGCGTCTCGGTCGAGACGCTCGAGCATTCGCGGCGGCAACGCGGCCAGCGCTTCGCCCAGCAATTGCTGGCTGGCTGACCGTTCGGCCGGTCGCAGGTCGGCGTTATCCAGGGTCAGGCGCAGTTCGGCCAGGCACATATTGCCGAACGCCATGACCGCAGTGAGCGCAACGCCCAGCCAGCGGGCCCAAGATGGTTTCACTGAGCGAGGATGGCTTCGGCCAGCGCCAGGTCACTGGCTTGTTGTGCTTCCGGGAATGCACCGCGCAAGCGGCCGAGCGCGGCTTCCAGCCGCGCGCCACGAATTTCACCACCGCTGGCGACAAAGCCGGCGGCTTCATCGCGGGCTTCGCTGACGACCTTCATGTCGCTGATGCGGCTGGTCACGTCGGAGGTGAAATTGATGCTGCGGTCCAGGGCGTTGACGACAATATTGCTGGTAGCCACCAGCGTCTGTGCCTGAGCACCGCTGGCAAGAAGGGCCAGGGCAAAAGGCGCGGCGATCAGCTTGAGGTTCATGAGTCTTCTCGAGGGAGCGGAGTGGGTGATTGGACGAGGATAGCCTCGGCCAGTTCAAGGTCGCTGGCCGTCAGCTGCGGTTGCCGCTCGCGCAGCCAACGCAAGGCACCTTCCAGGCGAGCGCCACGAAGCTCGCCGTGGCTGGCAACGAACCCGGCGGCGTCATCGCGGGCGTTGAGGATCAGCTTGTTGTCGAAGGGGGCGCTGGTCACCTGGCTGGCGACGTAGGAAGACGCGACGGTGCTGCCGATGAGGCTGTCGAAGGCCTGCGCGCTGCCGCAGACGCAGCAGCCAGCGAGTACAAGGTAAAGCGAACGCATGTGAATCCTGAGGCTGGACAATCAGCCGGCAAGGCTAGCGAAACGCCAGCCCCAGAGCCAGCGTCATGCTCGCTCACGCCGCGGATCAGAGCGCCAGAATTGCGCTGGCCAGCTGAAGGTCAGTTGCGTGCAGGCTCGGGGCCTGGGTGCGGATGTGCTGCAACGCCGCTTCAAGTTGCGCGCCGCGCGCTTCGCCATTGCTGGCAACGAAGCGGGCCGCATCGTCCTTGGCGTCGAGTACCAGCTTGTCATCGCCCAGGTTCGAGGTGATATCGGAGGTGCCTTCGACGGTGTTGACCAGCGAGGCGCCGATGGCGTCGATGGTGCCGGTGATGCTTCCCGCCGACGCGGTGCCCGCAGCCAGGCAGGCAGCGGTGGCAACAGACAACAGATACTTGTTCATGGTGTTCTCCAGACTAGACGCGGCTTCCCGCCGATAGTCACTTTGACCGTCGCGCGGGGCTTGCCGTTCAGCTTACGGCTCGACGACGTCGCCTGGAAAGCACCGTATCAGCGCCAGAAAGGCTTGTTCAGCTCGTCCAGGCGCTCGCTGTGGCTGATCCCGATGTCCGCCAATTGGCGCTCGTCGAGCGCGGCCAGCTGCTGCCGGGTCCGCATGCGTTGTTGCCACAGGCGTAGCTGCTGCAGCACCCGATGCAGCGGCGGCAGGCCGATTGCAAGTGTTTGCCTCCGAGTCAGTATGCGCTCCATGAGCCGCTCCTTCCCGCAATCAACGGGGATGGGTTATGGGCAGATAGAGTCGCGTGCCGGGCTGTTACGTAACAGTCACAGGGAGCTTGAATTGTGTCGGTTCAGTTGCGCGAGCAGCACTACTGTACCGGTGCTTCAGGCGCCGAAGTGTTCGGCTGCTGAGGGCGCTAAAAACAAAACCCCTCGCGGCAAGGCCGGGAGGGGTTTCGGTGTCACGGTGTCGCTTACTCCACGGCTTTAACCATGTCCTCGACGACCTTCTTGGCATCGCCGAAGACCATCATGGTCTTGTCCATGTAGAACAGCTCGTTGTCCAGACCGGCATAGCCGCTGGCCATGGAGCGCTTGTTGACGATAACGGTCTTGGCTTTGTACGCCTCGAGGATCGGCATGCCGGCGATGGGCGACTTCGGATCGTTCTTCGCCGCCGGGTTGACCACGTCGTTGGCGCCGAGTACCAGCACCACGTCGGCCTGGCCGAACTCGGAGTTGATGTCGTCCATCTCGAACACCATCTCGTACGGCACTTCAGCTTCCGCCAGCAATACGTTCATGTGACCTGGCATCCGACCGGCGACCGGGTGGATCGCATACTTCACGGTCACGCCCATGTGGGTCAACTTTTCGGCCAGCTCCATCAGCGCGTGCTGCGCGCGGGCCACCGCCAGGCCGTAGCCCGGGACGATGATCACGGTGTCGGCGTTCGACAGGAGGAAAGCGGCATCATCGCTGGAGCCGGATTTGACTGGGCGTTGCTCTTTGCTTCCCGTCGCCGGGCCGGCATCCACGTCGCCACCGAAGCCGCCGAGGATGACGTTGAAGAACGAGCGGTTCATCGCCTTGCACATGATGTACGAGAGGATTGCGCCGCTCGAACCCACCAGGGAACCTGCGATGATCAGCATCGAGTTGTTCAGCGAGAAGCCGATACCGGCCGCGGCCCAGCCCGAGTAGCTGTTGAGCATCGAGACCACCACCGGCATGTCGGCACCGCCGATGGGGATGATGATTAGCACACCGATGACGAAGGCCAGCGCCACCAGAATCATGAACGCCGTGAAGTTGCCACTGAAGGTGTAGATCAGGCCCAGCACCAGGATCGCCACGCCGACGGCGAGGTTGATCTTGTGCTGGTTGGGGAACGACACCGGTGCGCCCTGGAACAGGCGGAACTTGTACTTGCCCGACAGCTTGCCGAACGCGATCACCGAACCGGAGAAGGTGATGGCGCCGATGGCTGCACCGAGGAACAGCTCCAGGCGGTTACCGGCAGGGATCGGATAGCCGATGGCCTGGACGATACCCAGCGACTGCGGCTCCAGCACTGCGGCGATGGCGATGAACACCGCGGCCAGGCCGATCATGCTGTGCATGAAGGCGACCAGCTCGGGCATCTTGGTCATCTCGACGCGCTTGGCCATCAGCGTACCGATGGTGCCGCCGATCAGCAGGCCGAGGACGATGAAGCCCAAGCCGCTCCAGGGGCTGGCGCTCTCGGCCAGCTGTGAGCCGAGCTTGAACACCAGGAACACCGTTGTGACCACGGCGATGCCCATGCCGATCATGCCGAACAGGTTGCCGCGGCGCGAGGTGGTGGGGTGCGACAGGCCTTTAAGGGCCTGGATGAAGCTCACCGAAGCGATGAGGTACAGCAGGGTGATCAGGTTCATGCTCATGGCTTGGACTCCGCCTTGGCGCCAGCGCGCTCCTTCTTCTTGAACATTTCCAGCATGCGCCGGGTAACCAGGAAGCCACCGAAGACGTTCACGGCGGCCAGGGTCACCGCCAGGGTGCCCATCAGCTTGCCCATCGGGGTGACGGTCAGGGCGGCGGCGAGCATGGCGCCGACGATGACGATCGCCGAGATGGCGTTGGTGACCGCCATCAGCGGAGTGTGCAGCGCGGGGGTGACGTTCCAGACCACGTGGTAGCCGACGTAGATCGCCAGCACGAAGATGATCAGGTTGTAGATGCCATCAGAAATCATGTCCATGTTCAGGCTCCCTTAACCGTTGGTGCGTACGACCTGGCCGTCACGGCACATCAGGCACGCAGCGACGATGTCGTCTTCAAGATTGAGCTGGAACTTGGCTTCGCCATCGATCACCAGCTTGAGGAAGTCCAGCAGGTTGCGGGCGTATAGCGCCGAAGCGTCCGCCGGCACGAGGGTCGCCAGGTTGGTGTAGCCAACCAGGGTCACGCCGTGCTTGACCACCACCTGATCGGCTTCGGTCAATGGACAGTTACCGCCCTGGGAGGCGGCGAGGTCGATCACCACCGAGCCGGGCTTCATCTGCTGCACGGTTTCTTCTTGCAACAGCGTCGGCGCCTTGCGGCCCGGAATCAGCGCGGTGGTGATGATGATGTCGGCCTGCTTGGCGCGCTCGTGCACGGCCTGCGCCTGGCGGGCCATCCAGCTGGCTGGCATCGGCCGGGCATAGCCGCCGACACCTTCGGCACATTCACGCTCCTCGTCGGTCTCGCACGGCACATCGACGAATTTTGCGCCGAGCGATTCGATCTGCTCCTTCACCGCCGGACGCACGTCCGAGGCTTCGATCACCGCGCCCAGACGCTTGGCCGTGGCGATCGCCTGCAGGCCGGCAACACCGGCACCGAGGATCAACACGCGTGCGGCTTTCACCGTACCGGCGGCGGTCATCAGCATCGGCATGAAGCGCGGGTACTGGTTGGCAGCGACCATCACGGCCTTGTAGCCGGCGATGTTGGCCTGGGAGGAGAGCACGTCGAGGCTCTGCGCGCGCGAGGTGCGCGGCGCCGCTTCCAGGGCGAAGGCAGTGATGCCGCGTTCGGCCATGCGTGCGATGTTTTCGTTGTCGAAGGGGTTGAGCATGCCGACCAAGACCGTACCTGGCTGCATCTGAGCCAGTTCGGTTTCGCTCGGTGCGTTCACCTTCAGCAGGATCTCTGCTGCGAACGCCGCAGCGGCATCGGCGATGGTTGCGCCTGCCGCTTCGAAGGCACTGTCCGGAACACTGGCCTGTACGCCAGCTCCGCTCTGCACCGTCACCCGATGCCCTTGCCCGATCAGCTTTTTGATGGTTTCCGGTGTCGCGGCAACGCGCGTTTCACCGGGCCTGGTTTCGAGAGGAACACCAATGTGCATTGTTCTTGTTCTCCTGCTTGATCGTAACCAGCGTGCTGCCCGGTAAACCGGTTATCGCACCGCTGGTGTTACTTTTCGCCCGGCCACTGCGGATGGTGACTGGGTGTGGATCGGCTAACGGGCCCTGCACTAGTTGGTTTGAGCCTGCTGCGGCGCGGCATTCTGCAAGGGCTGCGGAAATCAAACAACTGTTTTAATCGGAACGCAACAGTGGCGATTCGTTCACGACGTGACCATTAGGTTGCTTTGTATCGCTGCAGGCTGCGTCGGTATTGGGTTCGACCTTCGTCTAAGGTTCCGTGCCCGGTTATGCGCGGCGCAATCATGAATGACGGACCATAGACGTTGTATTCGTCGGCGGGCTTGTCTGTATGCGACCTTGGTGCCGGTCGGCGCGGCGCATGTGCAAAAAAAATCGGATCACGGCCTGTAATGTCATGGATTCCCTGTAGTCCAATGCATTTGGTTGCGCTGGCTTCGGAATGCCGACGACGTTCGATCGCATTACTCATGAGAAATTCACATGGCCGATCTAGACGTGAATGAAATGATCCTGATGGAAGAAGCGCAGCCCAGGCGGCTGCCGTTCGCCTTCGCTCGCCGCCACGGCGTGCTTCTGTTGGAACGCCCGGAAGGCCTGCGTTTGTGCGTACGCGAAGGTGCGCCGCTGACCGCCTTGCAGGAAGCACAGCGCGTCGCCGGCGGGCCGTTGGCGATGCAGTGGCTGGCGCAGGACGAGTTCGAGCAGGCCTTGAGCGCGGCCTACCAGCATGACTCTTCGGCTGCGATGCAGATGGTTGAAGGCCTCGGCGACGACATGGATCTGCATAGCCTGGCCGATCAGATCCAGGAAACCGAAGACCTGTTGGAGCAGGAAGACGACGCGCCGATCATCCGCCTGATCAACGCCATCCTCGGCGAGGCGATCAAGGAAAACGCCTCGGATATCCACGTCGAAACCTTCGAGAAGCGCCTGGTCATCCGTTTTCGCATCGATGGCATCCTGCGTGAAGTGGTGCAGCCCAAGCGCGAGCTGGCGGCATTGCTGGTATCGCGAATCAAGGTCATGGCGCGGCTGGACATCGCAGAGAAGCGCATCCCGCAGGACGGTCGGATTTCCCTGCGGGTCGGCGGGCGGGAGGTCGATATCCGTGTGTCGACGCTGCCTTCGGCCAACGGCGAACGCGTTGTGATGCGTCTGCTGGACAAGCAGGCCGGTCGCCTGACCCTGCGCCATCTGGGCATGAGCGACCGGGATCGCAAGATTATGGAGCAGGCGGTGCAAAAGCCGCACGGGATCATCCTCGTCACCGGGCCGACCGGCTCGGGTAAGACCACCACCCTTTACGCCAGCCTGGTCACGCTCAACGACCGCACGCGCAATATTCTCACCGTTGAGGATCCGATCGAATACAACCTCGAGGGCATCGGCCAGACCCAGGTCAACACCAAGGTGGACATGACCTTTGCACGCGGCTTGCGCGCCATTCTGCGTCAGGACCCGGACGTGGTGATGGTCGGCGAGATCCGCGACCAGGAAACCGCCGACATGGCGGTGCAGGCGTCGCTGACCGGTCACCTGGTGCTCTCGACACTGCACACCAACAGCGCCATCGGCGCCGTGACCCGCCTGGTGGACATGGGCGTCGAGCCCTTCCTGATCTCGTCGTCGCTGCTCGGCGTGCTGGCCCAACGCCTCGTCCGCGTGCTGTGTAATGACTGCAAACGCGCCTATGTGGCCGATGAAGCTGAGTGCGCGCTGTTCGGCCTCGATCCGAGCGAGGCGCCGACGCTGTACCACGCCGAAGGCTGTGAGGTGTGCCGGCAGCTAGGCTATCGCGGGCGGACCGGGATCTACGAGCTGGTGATGTTCGATGACACCCTGCGCAGCATGATCCACACCCGTGCGGCCGAGCAGGACATGGTTCGCCATGCCCGCCGCCTGGGCCCGAGCATTCGTGACGACGGCCTGCGCAAGGTGCGTGAAGGCGTGACGACTATCGAAGAAGTGTTGCGCGTGACCCGCGAGGAATAAGCGCATGAGCAGTACTGGCAGAAGGATCGCTACCCGGCCATGACCAGCCCTGATGACTACATCCATATCGCCGCTGCTGACGTCGGGCAGGCAACTGCCCTCCAACGGCTTCGTGTCCACTGCACCGCGCTAGGGCACCTGACCGCAATGGCTAAGCGCTAATGGCAGCGTTCGAATACATCGCACTCGATCCGCGTGGCCGCGAGCAGAAAGGCCTTATCGAGGCCGATAGCGCGCGCCAGGCGCGGCAGCTGTTACGCGAGAAGCAATGGTCGCCGTTGGAGGTCAAACAGGCCAAGGCCAAGGAAGACATCAGTGGCGGAGGTTTCGCGTTTGGCCGTGGACTGTCGGCGCGCGACCTGGCGCTGGTGACCCGGCAGCTGGCGACCCTGGTGCAGGCTGCGTTGCCCATCGAGGAAGCGCTGCGTGCGGCAGCGGCGCAGTCGTCGTCACAGAAGATCAAGTCGATGCTGCTGGCCGTTCGGGCACGGGTGATGGAAGGCCATAGCCTGGCGGGATCGCTGCGTGAATACCCATCGGCGTTTCCCGAGCTGTACCGCGCCACGGTTGCGGCCGGCGAGCATGCCGGTCACCTCGGGTTGGTGCTCGATCAGCTGGCCGATTACACCGATCAGCGCCAGCAGTCGCGGCAGAAGATTCAGCTGGCGCTGCTGTACCCGGTGATCCTGCTGGTGGCTTCGCTGGCCATCGTGGTGTTGCTGCTGGGCTATGTGGTGCCGGACGTGGTGAAGGTATTCGTCAACACCGGGCAGGCGCTGCCAGCGCTGACCACAGGGTTGATTGCGGTGAGCGAAGTGGTGCAGCACTGGGGTTGGCTGATGCTCATCGGGATTGTGGCGGCAGCCCTGGCGATGCGCCAGGCGCTACGTGATGAAAAGATAAAGCGCCGCTGGCATGCCTTGATCCTGCGCATTCCGCTGGTGGGTCGGCTGGCGCGGGCGACCAACACCGCGCGTTTCGCCTCGACGCTGGCGATTCTGACGCGCAGTGGCGTGCCGCTGGTAGATGCGCTGGGGATCGCGGCGGCGGTGATCGCCAACCTGCGTATCCGTGACAAGGTCATCGAGGCGGCGCAGCGCGTGCGCGAGGGCGGCAGCCTGACCCGTGCGCTGGACGCCACCGGCGAGTTTCCGCCGATGATGCTGCACATGATTGCCAGCGGTGAGAAATCCGGTGAGCTGGATCAGATGCTGGCGCGCACCGCGCGCAATCAGGAGAACGATCTGGCTGCGCAAATATCGCTGATGGTGGGACTTTTCGAGCCCTTCATGCTGGTGTTCATGGGGGCTGTGGTATTGGTAATCGTGCTGGCGATCCTGCTGCCGATCCTTTCTCTCAATCAACTGGTGGGCTAGTGAGAATGATGTTGAACGAACGCAAACAGGGTGGCTTCACCCTTATCGAAATCATGGTGGTGGTGGTGATCCTGGGGATTCTCGCCGCGCTGGTGGTGCCGCAGGTGATGAACCGCCCGGATCAGGCCAAGGTCACCGTGGCCAAGGGCGATATCAAGGCCATCGGCGCCGCCCTCGATATGTACAAGCTGGATAATTATTCCTACCCCAGCACGCAGCAGGGGCTGGATGCGCTGGTGGAGAAGCCGGGCGGCAATCCGCAGCCGAAGAACTGGAACCGCGACGGCTACCTCAAGCGTGTGCCGAAGGATCCATGGGGCAACGAATACCAGTATCTGTCGCCCGGCACCCAAGGCCCGTACGACCTGTATTCCTATGGTGCCGACGGTAAGCAGGGCGGCTCCGAGCTGAACGCGGACATCGGTAGCTGGGACCTCTGAACCATGCCCCAGGCGCGCCGGGACGGTGGCTTCACGCTGATCGAGCTGCTGGTGGTAATCGTCATCCTTGGCAGCCTGGTGGGCCTGGCGGTGCTATCGACAGGTAACACCAGCTCATCGCGTGAAATCCGTGATGAAGCGCAGCGCGTGGCGACGCTGATCAGCCTGATGGCCGACGAAGCCGTACTCGATAGCCGCGAATATGGCCTGCGGTTTGACCGGGACGGTTACCGGGTGATGCACTACGACGAAGCCGATGCGCGCTGGCGCGATGTTGGTGATCGCGAGGCGCACCAGGTCCCCGAATGGATGCGCCTGGAGCTGGAACTCGACGGCACGCCGTTGCAATTGGTGGCGCCGGTCAAGCGCGAGGATGACCCGGCCGGGCTGTCCAATGACGAGGATCGAGAGCGTCGGCGAGCTCCTCGCGTGCAGCCGCAGCTGCTGATCCTTTCCAGCGGTGAGGTGTCTCCGTTCACCCTGACCCTGTCCGATCAGCGACCTGGAGGGAGCCGCTGGACGGTGTCCAGCGATGGCTTTCGCATGCCTCGTGCCGAACCCGTGGAGACCCGTCGATGAGTCATCGTCCGGCGCGCTCGCGCGGCTTCACCCTGCTTGAAGTGCTGGTGGCGCTGGCGATCTTCGCCATCGTCGCGGCTGTGGTATTGACCGCGGCCGGGCGCAGCGTGAGCAATGCCGGGCGGCTGGAAGCGCTGACTCTGGCCGGCTGGATCGCCGACAACCGCCTCACCGAGCTGCAGCTGCAACAACCGGCACCGAGTGTTGGCCGCGAAGATACCCGCCTGGAATTCGCTGGCCGTCAATGGCAGACCCTGAGCGAAGTGGTAACCAGCGGCACGCCCGGTTTGCTGCGTATTCGCGTCTGGGTCGCGGCCGTCGAGCAGCGGCGGGGTGTCGGGGCCGGCTCTATCGAAGAGCGCGCGGTGACCAGCCTCACCGGCTTCGTTGGCGTTGACCCATGACGATCCGCATACCTCGTGCCACCGCAGGCTTCACGCTACTGGAATTGCTGATTGCCATCGCGCTGTTCGCGCTGTTGGGCTTGGCCACCTACCGCATGCTCGAAGCGGTGATGCGCAGTGATGAGGTGGTGCGCGCGCAGGAAGTGCAGCTGCGCGAACTCGGTCGCGCGATGTGGAGTTTAGAGCGGGACCTCATTCAGGCCATGCCACGACCGGTGCGCGACGGCTATGGCGACGAGCAGAACGCGTTCATCGGCCAGATGGCCGGCGCCGCAGACGGCGTGTCGCTGGAGCTGACCCGCAGCGGCTGGCGAAACCCCACCGGTATGCGCCGGGCCAACCTGCAGCGGGTTCGCTGGCGGCTGGTTGGCGACACGCTGGAGCGGGTCTATTGGGTGGTGCTCGACCGCGACGTGGATAGCGAACCACGGGTGCAGCCTGTGCTCGACAATGTGTTGGCGCTGCGGCTGCGTTATCTGGATGCGGAGAACACCTGGCACGAGGAATGGCCGCCGTTCGAATTCGGTCGCGGTGACCCGGCTGAGCAAGCGCGGCGGCTGCCGCTCGCCGTGGAGGTCTCCATTGACCATCAGCGTTACGGCACCATCACCCGCCTGCTGCGGTTGCCGGATGGCCCGACGCCGGCTCCGCAATTCATCCAGCCCGACTCCCAGGGCGTACCGGAGCCCGGCGGCGTGGGAGAGATGCAATGAAGGCCCAGCGCGGCGTCGCGCTCATCACCGTGCTGCTGGTGGTCGCTATCGTTACGGTGATTTGCGCCGGGATGATTGCGCGTCAGCAGCTGTCCATCCGTGGCACCGGCAACCAGCTGCAGGCGCGCCAGGCCTGGCACTACGCGCTGGGTGGGGAGGCATTGGCGCAAACCATGCTGCGCCGTGATCAGCAACTGTCCGGCCAGGGCACAGGGCAACCGGCGGTGGATCATCTGCTGGAGCCCTGGGCGCTGCCGCAACCAGCGTACGATCTTGACGAGGGTCAGGGGCAGGTCCAGGTACGAATCGAGGACTTGGCCGGGCGTTTCAATCTCAACAGCCTGGTGCAGGAACAACAGCCCAACGCGGCAGCGCTCGCACAGTTTCGCCGGCTGCTGCTGCGCCTGCAGATCACCGAGCCTTATGCCGAGCGGCTGGTGGACTGGATCGACAGCGATCAGCAGCCCAGCGGCGAATTCGGCGCGGAGGACAACGCCTACCTGCTGCTTGATCCGCCGTATCGCACCGCGGGCAGACGGCTGGAGGATCTCTCTGAACTGCGCCTGCTGCTCGGCATGCGCGATGAAGACTTTCAGCGTCTGGCGCCCTATGTCAGTGTGCTGCCAGCGGATACACCGCTGAACGTCAACACGGCCAGTGCCATGGTGCTGTCGAGCCTTGCCGACAGCCTCAGCCCCAGCGCCGCCGAATCGCTGGTGAAGGCACGACAATCTGCCCCGTTCCGTGACACGGCCAGTTTCATGGCGCAACCAGCGCTCAGCGGTGTCCAACTTCAAAGCACCAACATCGCTGTGACCAGTCAATTCTTCCAGGCCATCAGCGAGGTGCGCCTGGCGGACCGCCGTCTGGCACTGGTGAGTCAGCTGCGGTGTGAGGACGACGGTGATGTTCGCGTGCTGCAGCGCAACCTGGGACAGCCGCCACGGCTGCCCCGACCAACCAATGACGGAGATCGATAGCCGATGGACTGCCTGTTTCTGCCCGCTGATTGCGGTTCCCAGATCGACAGCGATACGCGCGTCTACTGGCTGCCGGGTGAAGGGGATGACGGCTGGATGCCGTTGGCGAACGTCATCGAGCGGGCGCCGGCGGCTGTGACCCTGGTGCTGCCGGCCGAAGTCTGCAGCTCGTTCGCGGTCAACCTGCCGACCCGCAAGGCGCGCTGGGTCAATCAGGCACTGGCCTATGCCGTTGAAGAACTGCTCGCCGAAAACGTCGATGACCTGCACCTGACCCATGGCGATGCGCTGGAAGACGGGCGGCGTCGGGTCATCGCAATTCGCCGGCAGCTACTGGCCGATTGGCTGGAGGATCTGCAGGCGCTCGGCCTGACCATCGTCGCGATTCATGTCGATGCCGACTTGCTGCCGCGCGACGGTACACAGCTACTGTTCATCGACGGTCGCGCGCTGCTCGGAGGCAAGCCGGAAGCGCGACTGGCCTTCGAGAGCGCCCAGTGGCCGCACCTTGCTGGGCAGTGTCCTGCGCCGCATCACGGACATGGCACGCTGGAAGCAGCGCCCTCACCGCTGGACGACTACCAGCAGCTGGACGAGCCCTATCGTTTCCTGGCATCGGGGCGCGCTGCTGCGCTCAATCTGGCGCAGGGCGATTTCGCCATTCGCGCCGCGGGTAGCGGGCTGGGTCAATGGAAGCCGGTCATGATCGTGCTGGCGCTGGTGTTGGCTGTGCAACTGGTGTTCAACCTGGTCCAGGCCTGGACGCTGGAAAACCAGGCCGAGCAGTATGCAGAGGCAAGTCGGGCGCTCTACACCGAGCTGTTTCCCGAGGACCGACGCATCGTCAATCTGCGTGCTCAGTTCGACGACCATATCAGCCAGAACGCCGGTGCTTCGGCAGAGTTCATGCGATTGTTGAATGAAGTGGCGCTGGCATTGGCTGAGGGTATTCCGGTGTCGATCGGGCAGCTTGATTTCAACCAGGCCCGAGGTGATCTTGCCCTGCAGGTGCGTGCCAGCGATTTCGCTGCGCTCGAGCAGCTGCGACAGCGACTCGGGCAAACCGGGGAGAGCGTCCAGTTGGGGTCGGCCAGTCGTGACGGCGATGCCGTCAGCGCGCGTGTGGTGATCGGAGGCCGAGGATGAATTTGAGACAACAGATGCGCGTGCGCCTGGCCGAGTCGCCCCTGTGGCTGCGCTGGCAACGGCTGCAACCCCGTGAGCGCCTGTCGCTTACCTTGCTTGGCGCCTTTTTGCTGGTGGTGCTGTTCTACGTTCTGCTCTGGGCGCCTGCGCAGCAGCGCGTGCGGGACGCGCAAGCGTACTTCCAGCAGGAGCGTGAGCTGCATGCCTATCTCGAGCAAAACACCGAGTTGGCGCGACAGATGTCGCGTAGCAACCCGGTTTCGCTGGCACCGGATCAGTTGCAGGGACTGGTAACGCAAAGTGCGCAGCAGAGCGGCCTGATCATCGAGAGCTTCGATTTCGGCAATGACGGTAGCCTGCAGGTAACGCTCCCCAGTGCGTCCTATGGGGCGTTGTTGCGCTGGTTCGACGAGCTTCAGGCCGCGGGTGCGAGCCTCGCCGAGGTCAGCATCAGTCAGGTCGGAGAGGGGTTGGTCGATGCACGCGTAAGTTTCCGTGCAGAGGGCTAGACCGTTGCACAACGGAAGCGGGCAGGGCTCGGTGGCCAGCAGCGCCGCGTAGGCGCTGCTGGCCAATGCTCACGGCGCAGGATGAATCTGCATCGCCAGGGCGCGTAGCGCGGCTTCGGCCTCAAGCACCTTGTTCAACACCTCGTTGGCCTTCTCACGGCTCAGCCCAAGGCGATCGAAAAGATCCTGCGGGATCTCGCTGTAGGGGCCGGAGCCGATGCCACGGTTACGCAGCAGGCGGACCGCTAGACAGACTAGGTTGGCATGCCCGGCATGCTCGCCCTGGTAGTGCGGGTCATGCTGGAAGCGCAGTGCCGTCGACAGCTCGTCAGGCATCCCCCAGTAGCGCATCAGCCAGGCCCCGATCTGCTCACGGGTAATGCCCAGCAAGTGCTGTTCGATCACGCTGTGACTCAGATGCGGATTGACCTCCAGGTGTCGACAAATCAGCGAAAAATGCGGGGGAAAGACATGCGCGAGCACCAGATAGCCGAAGTTGTGCAATAACCCGGCAAGATAGCTGATGCCTGCCTCGGGCCGCTGGGTGCGCGGAATGGCGCGGTTCAGCCCCTCGATCACCGCCGCGGTATAGATCGACTGCTGCCAGTAAGGCGTGGCCTGCTGCGGCTGATCCTTGGGCAGGCTCAGGCTCTTGCCCAGCGCCAGGCCGAGCGCCAGGTTGATCACCAGGTCGAAACCGAGCACCCGCACGATGGCATCTTCCACCGAGCGGATCTTGCCGGGCGCGGCGTAGTAGGGCGAAGCGGCCCAGCTGACCACTTGGGCGGCCAGCGCCGGGTCGGTTTCGACCACGCCGGTGATATCGTCCACTGTGGCGTCAGGGTCGACACGTAGCTTGATGATTTTCTGCGCCGTCTGTGCCAGCGGAGGAATCTCGATGGTTTCCTCCAGCCGCTTCTGAATGCGCCGGGCGGTGAAGCTTTGCACCGCCTTGGTAATTTCAGCGCGGTCCTCTTCGGGACGGTCGAGGTTCGGCTGGATGGTACTCAACGGAACGGCGAACTGACCGGCGCTGGCTTTGCTGAGCAGTTGCTTGAAATCCTGGCTGGCCAGGGCCAGCAGCAAGCCGGGCTGACCGGATTCGATGAACAACTCCGGCTGTTGCAACAGCCGGTCCTCGTACAGGCAGGGCGAGCTGGTCAGCGGCGGCAGCCCGGGCAGAACCTTCAGGTCATGCTTGGACAACATCCGAGTGAGCCGCTCGGGCTTAACCGCCACCAACTGGCGCCCGGTCAGATCAACCAGACGTGGCAGATCGAGCAAATGGTCGCTGGGATAGAGCACCAGCAGCGCGCCGATGGCATCGTCGACCAGAATGGCCTGCACGCGCCGGGCCGGATCAAGATCCGGTCGGTCCTCGCAGGCGCGATAAGGCAGCGCCAGCTTGTCCAGCAGCTGAACGATCATGGGTGGGAGCGTAATGTTGTTTTTGGTTTCAGCAGCCGAATTCATGGAAAGTCCGTCTTTATTCCCGATCGGCGCAGTATAGCCTTAGCGTTAGTGCGGTTTGGGTTTGCCGACGAGCGTCAAACCTGCCCGTATTGCTGGCCATGGCGCAGCCAGCGCTCTAGCAAGGGGCTTACGTGCTGTGGCCAGCGTTCCAACAATGCATGCGCTGCATCGCGCACGGCAGGCAGCAAATCGGCATCGCGCATCAAATCGGCGACCTTGAACTGCAGCAGGCCGGTCTGTCGAGTGCCGAGCATTTCGCCGGGGCCGCGCAGTTCCAGATCCTTTTCGGCAATGATGAAGCCGTCGCAGGTCTCGCGCATGATCGCCAAACGTTCACGGCCGACCTGAGACAGCGGCGGGTGGTAGAGCAGCACGCAATGGCTGGCAGCACTGCCGCGACCGACCCGTCCGCGCAGCTGGTGCAGTTGTGCGAGCCCGAGGCGCTCGGGGTTCTCGATGATCATCAGGCTTGAGTTGGGCACGTCGACCCCCACCTCGATCACTGTAGTGGCAACCAACAGTTGCAGGCGGCCTTCCTTGAACTCGGCCATCACCGCCGCTTTTTCGGCGGGCTTCATGCGGCCATGGATCAGCCCGACATTCAGTCCGCCAAGCGCGGCGGAGAGGTCTTCGAAGGTGGTTTCCGCCGCCTGACAGGTCAGCTCTTCGGACTCCTCGATCAGGGTGCAGACCCAGTAGGCCTGGCGGCCTTCGTTACAGGCCGAGCGCACCCGCTCGATAACCTCCAGGCGGCGGCTGTCGGCCACCAGTACGGTGTTGACCGGCGTACGACCGGGCGGCAGCTCGTCGAGGATCGAGGTGTCCAGATCGGCGTAGGCACTCATCGCCAGGGTCCGCGGAATCGGCGTCGCGGTCATGATCAGCTGGTGCGGGCAGAGTCGTCCCTCGACGCCCTTGCGGCGCAGCGCCAGGCGCTGCTGCACGCCGAACCGGTGCTGCTCGTCGATGATCACCAGCGCGAGCCTGCTGAACCGAACTTCATCCTGAAACAGCGCATGGGTGCCGACCACCATCGGGCAGCCTGAGGCGATGCGTTCCAGTGCCGTGGCTCGTGTCTTGCCCTTGAGTTTGCCGGCCAGCCAAGCGACTTCGATGCCCAGCGGTTCCAGCCATTTGCAGAAGGTAATGAAGTGCTGTTCGGCGAGGATCTCGGTCGGCGCCATCAAGGCCACCTGATAGCCCGCCTCCAAGGCTTGCAAGGCGGCGAGGGCGGCGACCACCGTCTTGCCGGCACCGACGTCTCCCTGCACCAGGCGCAGCATCGGCTCGTTCTGGGCGAGGTCATAGGCGATCTCGGCGCCGACTCGCTGCTGGGCGCCGGTGGGCTGGAAACCGAGGTTTTGCAGGTAACGCTGCGGCAGGTCGCGGGCAGCCGGTAAGGGCGGTGCGTGCTGGGCGCGGCTGCTCTCGCGCAGGCGTTGCATCGAGAGCTGGTGAGTCAGCAGCTCCTCGAAGGCCAGGCGGTGCTGGGCCCAATGGCGGCCCTCGGCGAGTTCTTCCAGATCGGCATCGGGCGGCGGCCGGTGCAGGTAGCGAATCGCTTCGTCCAGCTTGGCCAGCCGATAGTCGCGGGTCAGCTCGTCGGGCAGCCAATCGGGCAGGCTGTGCGGGCCGAGCCGCGCCAGCGCCTGTGCGGTCAGCTGGCGCAGCCGCTGCTGCGTCAGGCCTTCGGTGGTTGGGTAGATCGGCGTCAGAGTCTGTTCGACGGCCACCGGCTCGTTGTCATTCAGTGCGCGGTATTCGGGATGATAGATCTCCAGCCCCGACGCGCCCGGGCGTGCTTCGCCATAACAACGCACCTGGGTGCCGCGCTTGAGCGCCTCTTTCTGGGCCTGGCTGAAATGGTAGAAGCGCAGGCTCAGACTGCCGCTGCCGTCATGCAGGCGAACCAGCAGGCTGCGGCGTCGGCCCATCACCACGTCGGCGCCGGTAACGGTGCCTTCGACGACCGCATCCTGACCGGGGCGCAGGGCACCGATCGGCACGATGCGGGTACGGTCCTGGTAACGCAATGGCAGATGGAACAGCAGGTCCTGTAGGGTTTCCAGGCCAACCTTGGCGAGCTTTTCGGCCAGCGCCGCGCCGACGCCTTTTATCGCGGTCACCGGGACCGCAGCCAGCTCGCTCATGACGTCAGGCTTTGTCGGCGGGCGGTTTTGCAACCGAGCACAGGCGGATGGAGTCGGCCAGCACTTCGATGGCCTTCGGGCGCGGGAAGCTGGCGCGCCAGGCAATGGCCACGGTGCGGAATGGCACAGGCGGCGTCAGCGGACGGATGTCCAGCACGCCAGGGGAGTAGTGGTGACTGTCCACGGCAGACAGCGGCAGGATCGACACGCCAAGGCCGGAGGCGACCATGTGGCGGATGGTTTCCAGTGACGAGGATTCCACCGTGGTGTGGCTCGGCGCCTCGCCTTTGCGCGTGGTCGGGCAGGCTTCGAGCACCTGATCGCGGAAGCAATGTCCCTCACCCAGGAGCAGCAGGCTCTTGTCGTTGAGCATCTCGCTGTCGATGGTTTCCTTCTTCGTCCAGGGATGCCCGGCGGGCATCAGCACATAGAAGGGCTCGTCATACAGCGGCAGGGTCAGAACGTCGGCTTCCTGGAACGGCAGCGCGATAATGATCGCGTCCAGCTCGCCGGTGCGCAGCTTGTCACGCAGGATGTGGGTGAAATTCTCTTCGATGTACAACGGCATGTCCGGTGCCACGCGATGCAGCTGCGGGATCAGATGCGGGAACATGTAGGGGCCGACCGTATAGATGGCGCCAACCTTGAGCGGTGCGGCCAGCTGATTCTTTCCAGCCTGGGCCAGCTCACGGATGCTCTGCGCCTGCTCCAGCACTTTCTGCGCCTGGGTGACGATGCCCTCACCGACCGGCGTCAGCCGTACCGCGCTCTTGGTCCGCTCGAATATCAGCACGCCGAGTTCGTCCTCGAGCTTTTTCACACCCACCGAGAGGGTAGGCTGGCTGACGTGGCAACGTTCGGCGGCGCGGCCGAAGTGAGATTCCTGGGCGAGCGTGACGATGTAGCGCAGTTCGGTCAGTGTCATAGCGTTATTCCATCAGAGTGCGGGCTAGCATAGCCTTTGCTCGTGTTCGAACCAACTGGCCAGCAGCCGTTCCCTTATTAAGGGATCAGCGGAAATCCTGCTGCAAGCAGTACACTCAAAAAAGGCGGGCCGAATCGGTGGTCCGCATCGGTTATGGAGCAACCGCCATGGCAACTCGACCCTCTGTAATGATCGCCGGCTGCGGCGATGTCGGTATTCGCCTCGGCCTGCAGCTGAGCCGCGCAGGTTGGACGGTGTACGGCCTGCGACGTCAGGCGGCGAGCCTGCCGGTACCGATCCTTCCGGTACGTGGCGACCTTGCCTCGAGCGAGGTGCCGCGTGGCTGGCCTAATGGCAAGCTGGACTACCTCGTATATGCCGCCTCGGCCAGCCAGCACGACGAGCCCGGTTATCGGCAGGCCTACGTTGAGGGCCTGCGCAATGCGCTTGGCTGGCTGGAGCAGCGGGGGCAACGCCCGCAGCGCGTTTTCTTTGTTTCCAGCACTGGTGTCTATGCGCAGAACGGCGGCGAGTGGATCGATGAAGCCTCGGCCACCGAGCCTACTGGCTACACCGGGCAGGTAATGCTCGAGGCCGAACAGCTGGCGCTTGACTGCGGATTTCCAGCGACGCGGGTGCGCATGGCGGGGTTGTATGACCCGGTGCGGCCATGGATGCAGAACCAGGTGCGCTCGGGTCTGCGGGTCGAGCGCGATCCGCCGCAGTACAGCAACCGCATCCATCGTGACGATGCGGCCGCCCTATTGGCCTGCCTGCTGCAGACCGACCTGAACGGTGGCGCTCTGGAAGATTGCTACCTGGGTGTCGACGATGACCCAGCGCCGTTGCACGAAGTGGTGGACTGGTTGCGCGAGCGACTCGGCGTGACCCAATGGGCCGAGCAGACCATGACCCGCCGTGCTGGCAGCAAACGGTGCAGCAACGCCCGAGCGCGGGCGCTCGGTTGGGTGCCGCAATACCCCAGCTATCGTAACGGATACGCCTCCATCCGCCCGGGCAAAGGCTGAGCGGCAACGAGGCCCGCGATGATGGCCGCGGCTTCTGTAGGAGCCAGGGGGACGCCCAGTCCTTGCTGGCGATCCGTATTCTGCTGTTGCACCGGAGCCGCGCCAGCCCCTGATCGCGAGCAAGCTCACTCCGACGAAAAGCGCTATGCCCGGCCGGCGATGATCGCCGCGGCTCCTACGAAAAGCGCTGTGCCCGGTCCGCGATGGTCGCCACAGAAATGACACGAACGCGCTGTGAATAGTTGATATAACGTTTCAATTCGGCACAAACGATCACTGTTCGTCGGTGATTTCGCTTCATTGCGCCGGAACCAGGCAACTCTGCCGGCACGCTGCTTACTAAAAATCTGATAGCACGCACGCCGTACACCCTGCCGCATGGCAGCAGTCGGGTCAGGAGCAGCTGCCGCAGCGCGGCGCAGAGATCAGGAAGAACCACCACGGCGGCGTTTTCGAACACCGAAGCAGGAGATTTTTCCAATGAGAGCCCTTCGCTGGCACGGCAAGCACGACATTCGCTGCGACAACCACGTACCTGATCCGTCGATAGAAGACCCCCGCGACGCCATCATCAAAGTGTCGTCCTGTGCCATCTGCGGCTCCGACCTGCACCTCTACGACGGCTTCATGCCCGGCATGCAGCACGGCGACATCATGGGCCATGAGTTCATGGGCGAAGTGATGGAGGTCGGCTCGGCGAACAAGAAGCTCAAGGTCGGCGACCGTGTAGTGGTGCCCTTCACCATCGTCTGCGGTGAGTGTGATCAGTGCCGGCGCGGCAATTTCTCCGTCTGCGAGCGCACCAACCGCAACAAGGACGTGGCCGATAAGGTCTTCGGCCACACCACCGCCGGCCTCTATGGCTACACACACCTCACCGGTGGCTATGCCGGCGGCCAGGCCGAATTCGTCCGTGTGCCCTATGCCGACGTCGGCCCCGTCGTGGTGCCGGATGGCATGACCGACGAACAGGTGCTGTTCCTCGGCGACATCCTGCCCACCGGCTGGCAGGCCGCGGCTCAGTGCGATATCCAGCCCACCGATACCGTGGCCGTCTGGGGTGCAGGTCCGGTCGGCCAGTTCGCCATCCGCAGCGCGATCATGATGGGTGCCGAGCAGGTCATCTGCATCGACAACGTGCCTGAGCGGCTGTCTATGGCCCGCGCCGGTGGCGCCATCACCATCAACTTCGACGAAGAAAGCGTACTCGAACGCCTCAAGGAACTGACCCGCGGCAAGGGCCCGGAAAAGTGCATCGACTCGGTGGGCATGGAGGCCCATGCCGCGCGTTCCATCGACTCCATGTACGACCGCGCGAAGCAGGCGCTGATGATGGAAACCGACCGTCCTCACGTGCTGCGCGAGATGATCTATGTCTGCCGGCCGGGCGGCATTATCTCGATACCAGGCGTCTATGGCGGATTGGTCGACAAGATTCCGTTTGGCGCGGCGATGAACAAAGCGCTGACCTTCCGTATGGGCCAGACCCACGTCAACCGCTGGACCGATGATCTGCTCAAGCGAATTCAGGAAGGGCAGATCGACCCCAGCTTCGTCATTACCCACAGCGTCAGCCTCGAGCAGGGTCCGGAGATGTACAAGACCTTCCGCGACAAGCATGACGGCTGTATCAAGGTCGTTCTCAAACCCTGAGGGCCGGGCCTCGCGTCTCGCTAGCGGGACGTGGTCGGCTGTTTCTCCCAGCCCCGAGGAGGGACTGATTCATGAGCGTTCCACATCGTGTCACCCATACCAACCACTCCGCCCGTACGCTGGCCCGTGGCCTCGGCTGGTTCAGCATCGGGCTGGGTCTGGCCGAAGTGCTGATGCCCGGCAAACTGGCGCGCTTTCTCGGCGTGCCCGGCAACGAAGGACTGATTCGCGCCTGTGGCGCGCGGGAAATCGCCACTGGCGTCGGGCTATTGCTGAGTGACGATCCCAAACCCTGGATATACGGCCGCATCGGCGGCGATGCGCTGGACCTTGTCGGCCTGGGCTTGAGCATCGAGAAGGGCACCGAGCAGGTCAACGCTGCCATCGCAGCGGGCGCTGTGGCCGGCATCACTGCGCTGGACATCTCCTGTGCAAAGGGGCTGGCGAGCGAAGGCCAGTTGGTGACGGAATGGGATTACAGCGACCGCAGCGGCTTCCCGCAGGGTGCGGATGCCATGCGTGGCCGAGTCGAAGCGGAGTTTGCCGCGGGGCGTGCCGAGCCAAATGGGTATCCCGTGTCGACTTTGTTGCATTAGATGAGCGTGCTCGACGGCAGTTGATTTGGTGAGGCTGGGTGTGTGGGTTGGGCGTTTCGCTTCACGGCAATTGCTGGCTTTTGGGGGCTTGGTTTTGCCCTGCTGGGCGACTCACTTTTTGCAGTCGCCGGAAGGCCGGCCCGAAAAAGTGAGAAAAAACGCTTGTCCGCCATCCGGCCCCGGCTGCGGTGACGTTCCAGGGCCCGCCGCGAAGGGCCCAAGGCTGGGCGCCCCCGACCAATAGCGGCTCTCGCGGCATCCATGCCGTTCAACCCCTATGTGCCACCTGCGTTCAGGCCTCCTGAAAGGGAGGACGGCGTCGTCTGCCAGGCCGTGCGCTAATAAGCTAAGCAAAACCGGCCACCACCAAGCTCCCAACCCACTGTTCCATCGGCGTGAAAGCGAAACGCCCAGCCAACCCCGTTTGCAAGTCGGGTGACGATCCGACTCCAGGCATGCGATGAGCCATTTTTTTGCTAAGGTCCGCAGCGGGCCCCCTACCACCACCCTCTGGTGGCCACCACACAATGAGAGTCCATGTCCGCCGTCGTTAACATCGTCCTCCCAGTCTTCGCTCTGATCCTGCTGGGTTTCATATGTCGCCGTACCGGGCGTATGGGGCCGACGGGCGCCTCCGAGCTGAACCGATTCGTGGTCTGGCTGGGGTTGCCAGCGCTGCTGTTCAGTGTCGTCGCCAATTGCACCTGGGAGCAGCTTTGGCAGCCAGGCTTTATCACGGCGTTCTCGGTGGGCTGCCTCGGTGTCTTCGGCTTCACGCTTGGTTATCGACTGCTGCAAAAGCAGCCGCTGGCCGACGCCAGTCTCGATGCGCTCGGTGCGTCCTATGCCAATACCGGCTACATCGGCATTCCGCTGTGCATGTTGGTGCTGGGCGACGAAGCGCTGCAGCCAGCCATGGTGGCGTCGATCATCGTCGTCTGCGTGTTGTTCGCGATTGCGCTGGCCTGCGTGGAAACCGGCTTGCACGCCGGGCAGGGCTTCAACCAGACGTTGCGAAAAGTCAGTGTCGCGCTGCTGCGTAATCCGCTGGTGGTGGCGCCACTGCTGGGTGGGGTATGGGCGGCGAGCGGTTTGGATCTGCCGGTGCCGGTGGCGACGCTGCTGAAGTTGCTAGGTGCGGCGGCGGCACCTTGCGCATTGGTCTCGCTGGGGTTGTTCCTGGCGCAACCGCAGCCGGGTGGCACGGTGAGTGGTGTCTGGCCGTTGGTCACGCTGAAGCTGGTAGTCCAGCCGCTGATCACCTGGTATCTGGCCTTTCAGGTGTTCGAGCTGCCGCCGCTATGGGCGTATTCGGCGCTCTTGCTCAGCGCACTACCCACCGGCACCGGGCCTTACATGCTCGCTGAGTTCTATGGACGCGAGGCGTCGCGAGTGTCGCGTGTGGTGTTGCTGTCGACACTCGGCTCGCTGATCACATTGTCGGCCTGCCTGGTGCTGCTGCCCATATAAAGGTCCTGGTACCCGTGGATAAGCCTGCGGCGTTATCCACCCTACGTCTGGGCTGGTCGTAGGGTGGAAAACCGCGAAGCGTTTTCCACGCGGTAACGTTCAGCCCGCCGATCGGGTGACTTCCAGCACCACCGCCGCAATCCGGTCGCATTCGGTATAGGCGCCGTCGAGCAGCTCTTCACCGAAGACATCGGGATCGACCTCTCGATATCGCCATTCCAGCCCGTGACCTTCGAGACGCTGCTCGATTTCGCGGCGGAACGGGTCCTGATTGCCCTTCATCGCTACGCCGGTATAGAGCAGCAAGGTGCCGCACGGGGCGAGACGCGCCAGTGCGCTGTCGAAAATCGCCAGGGAAAGCCCGGCCCCCAAGGGTCCACCGCCGTGGCGATAGGCGCGCTCGTCCGGATCGACCAGATAGGGCGGGTTGGCCAGGATCAGGTCGAACTGACCGTCTATGTCATTGAGCAGATCGCTATGGTGGGCCTTCAGGTTGTCGGCCTCGGCCAAGGCCGCGTTGATGCGGGTCATGCGCAGCGCGGCCGGGTTGATGTCCACCGCCAGCACCTCTGCCTGTGGCCGTGCCAGTGCCGTCAGGATGGCCCCCGCACCGGAGCCACATCCGATGTCCACGGCACGCCCGATCTGACCTTTGTGGTTGTTCAGGTGGGCCAGGATTGCATTGGCGAACCGGTAGGTGTCCGGACCGAAAAACACCGCGTCTGCCGCGTCGGTGGGGTGCGCCGAATGAACGAACAACTGGCCGTCGAGGCTCGACATCCGCACCCGGCTACGCCAGCGTGAGTCGCTGGGGGCAAGCACGCCGGCTTGATCCATCAGGCTGAAAATTGCCGGCGGCAGCAGCTCATGCTGGAACGGCCGGCTCCAGCCGAACACACCTTCCAGATCTTTAGCCAGCTGATTTTCCACCCGCGCGTTGACCCGCTCGTGCGTCAGCGGCGTGGGGGTGATGAAGTGATAACCGCGCTCGCGCAGCGCCTGGGCCAGGTGCAGCAGCGCGCGGTCCTGGGCAGTTTCCGTGGTCATGTCAGATTCCCTGGCGAGTTCGCCTCAATTGAACAATCCGGTGAAGATGCGGGTGGCCAGCAGCCCGGCCGCGCTGTGATGGCGCGTCGGTGCCAACAGCGGCAGCAAGTGGCGCATGCGTGCTTCACGTGTGGGCAGCTGGGTCAGTTGCTGCTCGAGCAGCAAGGCTTCCTGATCGAAGTCGCTGACGTGCTGGCCCTGCTGCACCAGCGCCGGCTTTGCCGGCCGCTCGGTAGACGTCCGTCGACGGCTGCTGAACGGCACCTGGCGTTGTGCAAGCGACGGGCGCGGCTTGCCACGGGTGGGCGTCTGCTCAGCCAGCCAGTCGCCAGCGATCCAGTCGTGAATCAGTTGCTGCTCGTGGGCGCTGAATACGCCGAACATCGGGGCCTGTTCGCCGGTAATCAGCTGCCAGAATCGGCTGTTTTGCGGGTCTTCGTGGCGCTTGATCCAGCTGCGGCGCTGCAGCGTCTCGATGAATTGCGGGATCTGTTCCGGCTCAGCCAGCCATTGGTTCACGGTACGCCCATCGAAGCGGCAGTAGTCCGAATGCACGAACTGGCCGACGCCGGCCTTCTTCTCCAGCACGCGCATCACTTCCTGCTCCGGGTCGAAACCGCCAATCACCGAAAGCGTGCTTGCACCCAGATCATTCAGGCGATAGCCGTTCATGACTCGTCGGTAGAACTCTTCGCTGTCGCCCACCTGCGGCCAGGCCGCAAGCAAGCCTTGAATGGCCTTCTTCGCATGGCCGTTGTCGGCGTTGTCGACCGTCACGTGCAAGGTGAAGTAATAGGGGTCGATGCCCAGCTCGGTGAGCTCATAGGAGCTGATCAAGAGGTGCAGCGGGAGTTGTTCATAGCCGAGGTTGAAACCGATTACCTCAGGCATGAACTGCTCGGCGTGCTCGGCCAGCGCCAGCTGGATGACGCCTTGGACGAAGTTGTCGTCATCCAGCGTCTGCCAGTCGTCACAGCCCTGGCTGGCGAGCAGCTTGCGGTAAAGCACCACGTGGTTCTTTTCCGGCTGACCTTCGCCCAGCTCCTCGAGATAGGTCTGAATCAGCGAAGTGAAGCGCGCATCGTCCCAGCGCTGCAGCAGGCCATAGAGCCAAGCGCCATCGACCAGTTTGGTCGGTGCTACACCGCGCAGAAAGTGCAGCGCATGAGCCTTGCTGGTGAAGTAGCGGCGTGGCGCGCCGGCGCGGCGTTCGTCAAGGTAGGCCTGATATTGCCCGCCGATCTTTGCCGTGTGCGCCTCCAGCCAATCCCCGAGCCCGGCTGGGTCTGGCGGCAGGTCGCAGGGCAGCGCTGAGGCTTCGTCCAGCTTTGCATTGAGGTAGTCGGCGGCGCGATTGCGCACGGCTGCGTCATCGGGGGCGTCGAGCAGGGCGAAGTAAAGCGCCCTGGAAGGCGCTGCCACCTCACAGGTCACTGGCGTGGTGTCGACGGGCATGCTTCGAGTCAGTTGCATAGATTCACACGGTGGCAGTGGGGAACCCCCCAGATGATTTTTTGGCCGTCGCTATGCCGGATTAGTTCAGCGCGCCTGCCGAATGGCCGGCCATCTCGGCAGATTTGCATGCAACTTCTGCGATCGCGCGTCTTCCTAACCTATAGAGATGCCGAGCGGTGTCCGAATGAGCAACCAGACGGAGGTCACCATGAATCAATCCGAACGCGGCAAGGAAAACCTGGAAACGATCAACGATCGCAACGATGAGCGCATCGACCAGGCGGGCAGGACCACCAATGGCGAAGCCGCTGGCGGTGATCGTGACGACGTTCCAGGCGGCGCCTACAACGTCCCGCCGGGCATGGCCGATGAGGTCAGCGATGAAGAGGCGTTGAAGCGCAACAAGCAGAATCGCCCCGAGCGCTAGCCAGGGTTGCGGAGCGGAGCCGTGGCCCCGCTCCGCTAGCTGTAAAAAATAATTGGCTGATCCCTTAATTTTCGTTGTGTTTCGGTCGCTTGCAGCCTTTAAGCACGCCGCCACCGTTATGCCTGGGAGGACGATCCCGGCCGTTTCGCAGCGGAACAAAGGACTGCCAGAGCCTCGCCATGCGCCAACACAGCCGACTCACCTTCCGCCATCTCAGCCGTATCCAGGTCACCAATCGTCTCAGCGGCGACCCTATGGGTTATGTGGCTGACCTGTCGAAAGGCGGGTTGCGCCTGGTCGCCAAGCAGCCATTGGGCGTGAACGGCTGCTATGAGATGTGCCTGCACGTGCCGACCGTGGGTGATCGAACCCGTGAAGTGCAGATCGTGGTGCTCTGCCAGTGGGTGCGCAAGGATTCCCGCCGCGACAGTTTCGAAATGGGCTTCTCCCTGGATCGCCCGAGTGAGGAATACACCCGGTTGATTGGCGAACTGATGCCCAAGCGGCGCGATTAGCGGTTCACCACCTTGGCCGGCAGCGCGATCACCAGCAGCGAGCCGAGCACCAGACACGCTGCGAAGAACCACAACGCCGCACCGCTTTCCCCGGTGAGGTCGAGCGTGACGCCAATCAGCGTATTGCTGACCAGCCCGGCGATGTTCGCCAAGGAGCAGGCCAGGGCGAAGCCGGTCGCTGCCGCGGTGCCGGTGAGAAAGGTCGCCGGCAGGCTGAAAAATACCGGAACCGCACCGATGATTGCCGCCTGGGCAATGGAGAACAGCAGCACCGTCATGATCACGTTGTCGGTGAACGCGGTGCTGGTTGCCATGGCGACGGCGCCGATCCAGAACGGCAGGATGATGTGCCAGCGGCGCTCGCGGAAGCGGTCGGAGCTGGCGCCCAGCACAAGCATGCCGAGCACCGCGGCGATGCTGGGCACGGCGGTCAGCAGGCCGATCTCCGACACATCACTGACGCCGGCGTTGCGGATGAAGGTCGGCATCCAGAAGCCCAGCGCATAGGCGCTCAGCAAGATCGCGAAATCGATGCCGCCGAGCATCCACACCTTGAGGTTGAAAAAGCCCTGGCGAAAGGTCTCGCCACTGGCCGGGCTCTGCGCCTCATCGAGGGTCAGGTCGCGCAGCACCTGGCCCTGCTCGTTGATATCCAGCCAGTCGGCGCGTTTCGGGCCGTCGGGCAGTACGCGTAGCGCCATCAGCCCGAGCAGCACGCTGGGAATGCCTTCGAGCAGGAACAGCCATTGCCAGCCACGCAGGCCCTGTACCTGATCGAATGCACCGAGAATCCAGCCGGACAAGGGCGCGCCGATGACGCTCGACAGCGGCAGGCCGATCATGAACAGCGCGATGATCCGCCCTCGGCGATAGGTCGGGAACCACAACGTTAGGTAATAGAGCACGCCCGGCAGGAAGCCCGCCTCGGCGACGCCCAGCAGCAGGCGCACCACGTAGAACTGCGCCGGTGTGGTGACCAGCATGGTGCAGGCCGACAGCACGCCCCAGGTGATCATGATCCGCGCAATCCAGACCCGTGCGCCGACACGCTTGAGGATCAGGTTGCTGGGCACTTCGAAGAGGATGTAACCGACGAAGAACAGGCCCGCACCCAGGCCGAAGGCCGCTTCGCTGAGCTGCAGCTGCTCGGCCATCTGCAACTTGGCGAAGCCGACATTGATGCGGTCCAGGTAGGCGGCCAGGTAGCAGAAGCACAGAAACGGAATCAGCCGCCAGGCGATCTTTCGATAAAGACGCGGATTGTTCGGTTCGCCGCTAAGGGTGTGAGCGTCTGGCGCCGGCGCCTGAGGCATCGGTCGTCTCCGTGTTGGTTAGGTGTCGAAGCAAGCTCGGCATGTTAATGGAGCCGGGCTGTCGAGTCAGAACCTCTGACCCAAGGCGCGCGGCGGAATGTTCCTTGTCGCCTCTGCCGTAATGACAGGCGGACATAGCGTGACTGAACGCAGGGCTGAGCCCGCGAACTCTGCCCCTTTGTACCTGTCGCACCTGTTCGACCGGTGCTCTTAGGTGCGCCTGAAATTGTCCGGCAACTCGCAACCCAACGGAGACAGGCATGACTTCACAGTGGATCGACATTCCCGCGCAAGACGGCAAGACCTTCAAGGGCTACCTGGCACTGCCGCCCGCCGGCCATGGCCCGGGCATCGTGCTGATTCAGGAAATCTTCGGTGTCAACGAACACATCCAGTCGGTCGCCGACCAGTACGCATCCGATGGCTACGTCGTAGTGGCTCCGGACCTGTTCTGGCGCAGCGAACCGGGCGTCCAGCTCGGTTATGGCGAGGAGGACTGGGAGCAGGCCTTCTCGCTGATGCAGGCGCTGGATTTCGACCTGGCGATCGACGATCTACGGCGCAGCGTCGAGCTGCTGCGCGGGCGCGATGACTGCAACGGCCGCGTGGCGTCGGTGGGCTATTGCATGGGCGGCGTGCTGTCGTTTCTGAGCGCGGCCAATGCGGGCGTCGATGCTGCAGTCTGCTACTACCCCGGCAGCATCGAGAAACGCCTGGACCAGGCCGAGCGGATCACCTGCCCGACGCTGTTCCACTTCGCCGAAGAAGACGACCACATTGACTCCGACGCGGTAGCCGCCGTGCAGGAAAAGATGGCCCAGGTCGGTCAAGCGCAGATCGAGACCTATCCGGGCGTCGACCACGGCTTCAACTGCTGGGCACGGCCCATGTACAACCAGAACGCTGCGGCGCTGGCCCATGGGCGGAGCTTGGTGTTCCTGGCCGAGAACCTCTGAGCAATCCAGACGGCCCGTGTTTGCCCGGAGGGCTGTAGGCGCACGCTCTGCTGGCAGTCTGCAGCCACGCAGGGCCCTTGATCGCGACCAAGGTCGCTCCTACAAGGGTGGCTCGCTCGGGGCGAACGGTTGCGCCGTCCTACACCTGTAGGAGCCAGCTTGCTGGCGATCCTTGGTCTGCGTGCGAGTAGCGACGAAGGATCCTTGATCGCGACCAAGGTCGCTCCTACATAAGCAGCCCGCACGGACAGTGAGCGAGATCGCCTCCCCGCACTCGTAGGAGCCAGCTTGCTGGCGATCCTTGGTCTGCGTGCGAGTAGCCACGACGGATCCTTGATCGCGACCAAGGTTGCTCCTACATAAGCAGTCCGCACGGACAGTGAGCGGGATCGCCTCCCCGCACCCGTAGGAGCCAGCTTGCTGGCGATCCTTGGTCTGCGTGCGAGTAGCCACGAAGGATCCTTGATCGCGATCAAGGTCGCTCCTACAAAGGCAGCTCGCTCGGACAGTGAGCGGGACCGCCTCCCCGCACCCGTAGGAGCCAGCTTGCTGGCGATCCGTGGTCGTTCGGGCGGGCCGCTGACAGGCCGCACGATACTGGGCGCCCTTGGCCTTCTCACGACGGGCCAAGGGCTACGGCTGTTAACCCAGCGTGCCGAGAATGTTCACCCCGACCCGATCCGGGATCTCGTTTTGCGACAGCACGTGCAGGCCGGGGCTGAACACCCGCGCATAGCGCGACAGCAACGGACGCAGCTGCGGCATCACGGTAAGGATCGGCGGGTGACCATCCTTGCGCAGCTTTTCCTTCACCACCGGCATGCTGTTCTGCAGCTGGTTGAGCAGACTCGGCTCCACCGGAATATTGTCCAGACTTACCTGGCCGGCTTGCTGGGCGATCGCCAGCGCATTGAGCAACGTGTTTTCCAGCGCATTTTCCAGCACGAAAACCGCCAGTTCGCGGCGATCACCGGCGATCATCGAAACGATGCTGCGGCGCAGCGCGTAGCGCACGTCGGCAGCCAGCAGCACCGGGTCCTTGGTGGTTTCGCTGCATTCAAGCAGGGTGCTGGCGATGGTTTCGATATCGCGCAGCGGGACTTCTTCCAGTAGCAGCTGGCGGTAGACGCGCATCTGCTGGGTGTAGCTCAGGGCGTTCTTGAGGCTTTCAGCGAGCTTCGGCGCCTGCAGCGTCAAGCGCTGCATCAGGTGCTCGACGTCGTCGTGCTTGAACAGATCCGGCAGGTGCTCACGCACCACCTTGTTCAGGTGCGTGGCAACCACGCTGGCGCAATCGATGACCTGATAGCCAAGGTTCAGCGCGCGGGATTTGTCCGACGGCTGAATCCACACCACCTGCATGCGGTAGGCCGGGTCGGTGCCGAGGATGCCGTCGATCTCGCCGTACAGCTCGGGTGACGGAATCGCCATCAGGCGATCGGCATGCAGCTCGGCGCCGTCGATCTTTTCGCCATTGATGTAGATGTCATATTGCGACGCCTTGAGCCGCAAGCTGTCGCGAATCTGCACTTCGGGCAGCAGGAAGCCCAGGTGCTCCGACAGGGTCTGGCGCACGCCACGCACCCGCGCCGGCAACGGCGCGCCGGAGGCTTCGTTGACCAGCCCGACCAGCTTGTAACCCAGCGAAATCGACAGCCGCTCGACCAGCGGAATGTCTTCCCAGGCCAGCGATTGCGCCTTTTCCTTGTCCATCGCCTGACCGATGGCCTGGATCTCCTTGAGATCGGCCCCAGCGGCAGGCGGCTCGTGCAGCGACACCCGCCAGCCGATGAAACCGATCAGCGCCGCGAAACCGATAAACGCCAGATGCGGCATGCCCGGCACCAGGCCGAGCACGAAGAGAATGCCGGCTACGGTGTACAGCGAGGCCGGGTTGGCCAGCAGCTGGCGCTGAACCTGGCTGGTGATGTCGCTGGATTCATTGATGCGGGTGACGATGATCGCCGCTGCGGTGGACAGCAGCAGCGCCGGAATCTGCGCGACCAGGCCGTCACCGATGGTCAGCAGGGCGTACTGCTTGAAGGCTTCGCCCGCCGCCAGGTCGTGAACGAACACGCCGATGGCAAAACCACCGAAGAGGTTGATCAGCAGGATCAGGATGCCGGCGATGGCGTCACCGCGAACGAACTTCGAGGCACCGTCCATCGCACCGTAGAAGTCGGCTTCCTTGGCCACTTCCTGACGGCGGGCCTTGGCGTCTTCATTGGTCAACAAGCCGGCGTTGAGATCGGCGTCGATGGCCATCTGCTTGCCGGGCAGGGCGTCCAGGGTAAAGCGCGCCGTGACCTCGGAGATCCGTTCGCCGCCCTTGGTGATCACGATGAAGTTGATCAGCATCAGGATCACGAACACCACCAGACCGACGATGAAGTTACCGCCGATCACCACCTCACCGAAGGCCTCGATCACCTTGCCCGCTGCGCCCGTGCCGCTGTGACCTTCGAGCAGCACCACCCGCGTCGAGGCGACGTTCAGGGTCAGGCGCATCAGCGTGGTGACCAGAATCACCGTCGGGAACAGCGAGAAATCCAGCGGACTCTTCGACGACACGCTGACCAGCAACACCAGAATCGACATGGCGATGTTGAACGTGAACAGCACGTCCAGCAGCTGCGGTGGCAGCGGCAGGATGATCATCGCCAGAATCGACAGGATGATCAGCGGAATCCCAATCCGTCCGCTGCTGAAGGTCGGTGTCAGTTTCTGAATCAGGCTCATGATCGGGCTCGGTTGAACAGTTCTTCGGGAATATGGATGTCACTGGTCAGCTTGGGCTTGGCCCGGCGACCCTGCTTCCAGGCCTTGAGCTGGAGGATGTAGGTCAGCACATGGGCCACCGCGGTGTAGAGCGGCGCCGGGATCTGCTGGTTGACCTGGGTACTGAAGTAGATCGCCCGTGCCAGCGGGGGCAGCTCAACCACTTCCAGGTTGTTGGCCTGGGCCAGCTTGCGGATGTACAGCGCCGTTTCATCGACACCACGGGCGATGACGAAAGGTGTTTCGGCCTTCTTCGGGTCGTACTTGAGCGCCACGGCGTAATGCGTCGGGTTGACGATCACCACGTCGGCGTCCTTGATCACTCGGCTGATCTGCCGTTGGGCCAGTTGGCGCTGCAGCTGCTTGATCCGCGCCTTTACCTCGGGCCGGCCTTCCTGGTTCTTGTGCTCTTCCTTGCGCTCCTGCTTGGTCATACGCATCTTTTTCAGAAAGAAGAAGCGCTGCAGCGGGATGTCGATGAACGAGAACAGCACGAATACCAGCAGCAGCGAAATCGCCAGATCGAAGGTCAGCGAAAAGGCACTGCTGATGGCATTGGTGATGTCGCTGCGCTGCAAGGCGATCAGTTTGGGCGCGGCGTAATACAGCTGGCCGACGGCGATGCCCAGCAGGGTGGTGATCTTCAGCAGCGACTTGAGAAGCTCGGTCCAGTTCTGCGCGCCCACCATCCGGCCCAGGCCGGTAATGGGGTTGAGCTTGCTGAACTGGGGGGAAAAGTTCTTCGAGGCGAACACCCAGCCGCCCGGCACCAGGGCGAAGGCGATCACCAGGATCGGCGTGACCAGCAATGGCAGCAGCACGCTGATGAACACCAGCAGGTTATGGGTGAGGATCAGCTGCAGATCATCGACGGTGATTTCGCTCTTGTGGAAGTCGATGTACGAGTAACTGAACGCCTGCTGCAGGCCGTCGAAAAAAAAGCCCAAGCTGAATTTGAGTACCAGTAGCGTGGCCAGCAGCGAGACGGTGGTGGCCACGTCCTTGGAGCGGGTCACCTGGCCATCGTCGCGACTCTTCTTGAGTTTCTGCTCGGAGGCCTCTTCGGTTTTTTCCTGGCTGCTGTTCTGCTCAGACATCGCGGCCGCTCCGCAGAATCTCGCCGATGTTGCCCAGTAGCTCGCGGGTCAGGTGCAGGTAGGCTTCCGACAGGTTTGGCAGGGTCAGGAAAATCAGGATCAGCCCGGCGATGATCGCCATCGGAAAGCCCAGGGAGAACAGGTTCATCGCTGGCGAGATGCGGTTGAGCAGGCCAAAGCAGAACTGCACCAGCGTCATGCAGAAGACGATGGGTAGCGCGATCAGCAGGGCGGCGGAAATGACCCAGCTCAGCGACATCGCGATGGTCTGCAGGCCGTCGAAATGGATGCCGCTGCCGACCGGCCAGAAGATGAAGCTCTGATAGATGATGGTCACGATCACCAGATGCCCATCGGTGGCGAAGAACAGCAGCGCCAGCAGGATGAAATACAGCTGATAGACGATCGAGGCCGACGACACACCGTTCATGGGGTCGTTGAACACCGCCATGGACAGCCCCAGCTGGGTCGAGACGATGTCGCCGATCAGGGTGAATACGGTGAACACCAGCATTAGGGCCACGCCCAGCAGCAGGCCCATGGCGATCTGCTCCAGCGCGGTGAGAATGCCCTTCATGGACAGCGGGTCGATGGGCGCTGTGGGCGGCAGGGCGGCGGTGAGCACCACCGTCAGCGCAATCGCCAGCAGCACCCGCGCGCGGATGCTCAGCGACTTGTGGCTGAACATCGGCGCCAGGCTGAACACCGCCATGATCCGGCAGAACGGCCACCAGTAACCCAGCAGCGACTGCAGGTATTGACCGACCTGCATGATGGGTTCGTTGCCCACGGCTAACCGACCAGCCGCCCGGCTTGGGTGAAGGTTTCGATGAACAGGTCGCTGAAGGTCCGCAGGATCCAGTGCCCGGCGAACACCAGCATGCCGAGGGTGATCAGCAGGCGCGGCAGAAAGCTGAGCATCTGTTCGTTGATCTGGGTGGCGGCCTGGAAAATGCTCACCAGCAGGCCGCCGAGCAGGCTCGGCACCACCAGTACGCAGACCACCAGCACGATGACGTGGATGGCGTTGGAGATGATATTGACGGCGGTGTCTGGGGTCAGCATGGGAGCACCTGGGAGGTGAGGGTGGTTGTGCCGGTTAGCGCGGCAGTAAGCCCATGTAGGAGCGAGCTTGCTCGCGATCCGGTGTTGGCAGCCCGTATGCTGCTAGATCGCGCCGCGCTTTCTCTGGCCGGTGCTACGGATTGCGCCGTCTGCAGTGGTTCCGACGCTTTTTGTAGGAGCGGGGAGCGAGACCGAGTTCCTAGCGAAGCTTTTTGGCTTTGGCTTTGGCTTTGGCTTTGGGTTCGTTGAGTGATCCCTGTTGGCCGGGTTGGCTGAGGCATTGGTTTCGCCCTGCTGGGCGACTCACTTTTTCCAGGCGCGGAAAAAGTAAGCAAAAACGCTTGCCCCTGCATCCGGGTCTCGCTGCGCTCGACTTCCCTCGCTCCGGTGACGTTCCAGGGGCCCGCGGCGACGGGCCATCCATGGCCCAACGCCGCTCTCGCGGCATCCATGCCGCTCAACCCCTTACACGCCACCTGCGCTCGGCCTCCTGAAAGGGGCGATCCGGTGGTGTGTGATGGGGCGTGCAACGAAACGGTTGTAAGGGCTATATGTAGGGTGGGTAACGCGAAGCTTACCCACCGCTTTTGGTGGGCAAGGTCCGATATCAATTGTGGGATCAATCGTGGTGGAAAATGCTCCGCAGTTTTCCACCCTACGAACTTCTGAAGGTTATTGATTAAGTGACCCTGGCTCGACACTGCTTCTTGCTTTTCCATTGCACGACCTGCCAGACGACGCCGAACGCCCCTTTCAGGAGGCCGAATGGAATCGCTGCGCAGAGGGGCGAGCGGCATGGATGCCGCGAGAGCCGTGAAGGGCCATGGATGGCCCTTGCGCGGCGACCCTCGGAGCAGCGATGGAATGAGGGAAGTCGAGCGCAGCGAGACCCGGATGCAGGGGCAAGACCTTTTGGTTCCTTTTGGGGCAACTGCCAAAAGGGACTCGCCCAGCAGGGCGAAACCTGAGGCTGGGGCCCCCAGCAGAGCGGCGGCGTCGTCGTTATCAGGTTGCGGCAACTCCGCCGGATCGCGAGCAAGCTCGCTCCTACGAAAAGCGACAGACCGCTCAGCGGTTATGGCATAAGGAGAGCGACGACTGTTCACGGCGCCCCCTAAAACGGCTGAATACTGGTGGTCAGGGTCCCCATCAACAACGCCCACCCATCCACCAACACAAACACCATCAACTTGAACGGCAGCGAAATCATCATCGGCGACAGCATCATCATGCCCATCGCCATCAGCACGCTGGCGACTACCAGGTCGATTACCAGAAACGGCACGAAGATCATGAAGCCGAGCTGAAAGGCTGTTTTCAGCTCGCTGAGCACGAACGCCGGCAACAGCAGGAAGAAGTCCAGATCATCGAGGTTCTCCGGCACTTCCTCGCCTGCCAGCGAGACCATGGTTTCCAGCGAGGTCTTGTTGGTCTGCGCCAGCATGAACGCCGAGAGGCTGGTTTTGGACACGTCCAGCGCCTGTTCCAGGCTGATCTCGTCGTTCTGGAAGGGCTCGAAGGCGGCGCTATGAATCTCCTGCCAGACCGGGCGCATCACCAGCAGGGTGACGATCAGTGCAATGCCGATCAGCACCTGGTTCGGCGGGCTCTGTTGCAGGCCGATGGCCTGGCGCAGGATGGCCAGCACGATGATGAAGCGGGTAAAGCAGGTCATCATCATCAGCATCGCCGGCAGGAAGCCCAGCAGCGTCATGATGATCAGGATCTGCAGCTTGATGCTGAATTCCTGGCCGTTCTCGGTATCGTTCAGGTTGAACAGAGTGATTTCGCCACCGGCAGCCTGCGCCACCAGCGGGAACAGGCTGGCCAGCAGCAGGCACAGCAGCGACAGCCCGTGGCGCAGCTTCATTGCGTCAGCGCATCCAGGCCGACGCCGGACAGTTCGACGATACGCAGGCCATAGCTGCCGTTCATCACCACCACTTCGGCCTTGGCGAACAGGGTGCCGTTGACCTTCACGTCCAGCGGCTCGCCGGCCACTTTGTCGAGCACGATGACGCTGCTGGTGTCGCACTCCATCAATTCTTTCAGCGAAATCTCTGCCGAGGCCACTTCCAGGGTGACGTTCACCGGGATCTTGCCGAAGAAGCTCAGGTCCTGGCGTGGCGCCTGGGGCTGGGGAGCGGGCGCGGCGGCTGGCTCGTCGGTGCCGTCGAGGCTCAGGTCGCCCTCGTTGATGAGGTTCTCGAATTCGTTGTCGGACAGTTGACCGGTCATTGGGATTTCACGCTTTCAAGTGAAGTGAGGAACAAGGCGCCGTCTTCTTCGAAGACAGTCCCCCGATAGAGCTTCTGCTGGTTGATGCGCACTTCGTAACGGTCCAGCGGGCGCACCATGAGAATGTCGTTGAGCTGCAGGGCAAGTACCTGCGACAGCGGCATCTGCACCGAGGCGACTACACAATCCAGGCGTACCGGCAGGTGTTTGATGTGATCGACCGGGTTACCGGTCAGCCGGGCGGGCACCGGGCCGGCCAGGCGACTGGTCAGTTCATCGACCAGATCGGTGTCCAGATGAATGAAAATCGATGAGCGGCTATTGGTCAGGTGGCTGATGTATTCGAACTCAGCGACATATTCCCAAGTGGTTTCTTCGTAATCGTTTTCATAGCGCTCAAGTGCGCCGAATGTGTCGCCGGATAATATCGAGCGCGCAAAAATATAAGTCAGATCCAAGCCCAGTCGATCACGCATCCGTTGTTCGGAAGTGCTGATCGGCGGTGCTTCCTGACTGGGCACGATTGTTCCGCCGTAATAGCACTCGAGTGCCTCGGTGAGCAGGGCCCGGTCAATTGAAAAACCAACTTTTCCCATCGGCGAACGGTAGATGCATTCCGGTGCGTTATCTGCCGGCTCCTGAACATCGACCTTGCTCAGCTCGAGGCTGATCCGGTAATTGCGCAAAAAGTAGTCGCCGATCAAGCGAGGGTTCTTATTGGTGGTTTCCTTGATGAACTGAGGAATCTTGTGGTGATGCCGGCCAAGCTTCTGCGGTTTTAATACAGTCAGGCTTTGGGCGGGCACGCCATGGTGGACTTTTGAATTGCCAGACATGTTGTGAACGGTAGTTCCTGGTTCTTGCACGGCTGGCGAAGGCCTGTCGCGCGGGTATAAGCAGAAGAAGGTTTGGCCAGGGCGGGTGTGCAATGCCTGAGGTCACGGGCACGGCTCTAGCGTGCCGCCAGTCTAGGCTTGGGCGCGAGGAAGAATTAAATCAATAGGTATCAATTGATCTTTTTTGAGATCACTGATGAGCATTTGATTTTAATTTAGCGGAACTGATTGGGCAGTTCCGGGCGGGCTTGTTAGCGTGCGCGCAATTGTTTCGGAGTGATCGGCTGCAGTTACCTGTCTCGTTCGGCGAGTTGGACAGGCAGGGCGACAAAAGTTCCGAAAGACTTAAATAAATTTTTCAGCGAATCCGGCGTTGTGCTCGAGCAACAGGCGTAACAGCGCCAAGGTGGTCACATTGAATAGTGTCAGTCATGCAATGAACTACTCCCGCGAAGAGCTATTCGCTCCAGCGCCGGCGCGCAAGAAAATACTTATTGTCGGCAATCCCGCAGAGGCGGGTTGCGAATTCCTTGAAACGGGTCTGCGCAAGGAAGGTTGTGCGGTCTTTTCCTATGCCGGTCTGAATGGTCTGGATAACGCCGCATTGAAGGGCGCGTCGCTGGTTTTTATTCTGATCAGCGGCATGCAACAGCCAACTCTCTATACGCAGGTCGATTCACTGATTCGTCGTGGACGCGCCATCAGCGTTATTCCCGTCGTGCAGTATGCCGATCAGGAAAAAGCCGCGGCCTTACTTGAACTGGGTTGCGTCGACTACTTGTTGTCGCCGTTCAGCGAAAGTCAGTTAAGCGCATTGTTGCGTCGTCAGGAATTCGCCGACGCGGCTCAGGAAAGTTTCGTCTCCTGCTCCCAGGCTGGCCGTCGTTTGCTGGCCATGGCGCAGCGTGTGTCGCTGACCCGCGCGCCGATCCTGATCACCGGTGAAACCGGAACCGGCAAGGAACTGATGGCACGTTACATCCATCGTTTCTCGGCCAGTGCCGATGCACCCTTCATTGCAGTCAACTGTGCGGCCATCCCCGAGCAGATGCTCGAATCGATTCTGTTCGGTCACGAGAAGGGCGCCTTTACCGGTGCGGTGACGGCCCAGCCGGGCAAGTTCGAACTGGCCAACGGCGGCACCCTGCTACTCGACGAAATCGGCGAGCTGCCGCTGGGGCTGCAAGCCAAGTTGCTTCGCGTACTGCAGGAGCAGCGCGTGGAGCGCCTCGGTGGACGCAAGGAAATCGAACTCAACGTGCGCATCATCGCCGCCACCAACCGCGATCTGCAGCTGGAAGTGGCGCAAGGGCGCTTCCGCGCCGACCTGATGTTCCGTCTCGACGTGCTGCCGCTGCACATCAGCCCCCTGCGTGAGCGCAAGGAAGACGTGCTGCCACTGGCTCGCCGTTTCGTGGCCAAGTACGCGCCGCAGGAGGCCGGTGAAGAATTGTTCACCAGCGATGCCTGCCGCGCCCTGCTGCAACACGACTGGCCGGGCAACGCTCGCGAGCTGGAGAACACCGTGCAGCGCGCCCTGGTACTGCGCAACGGCCTGTTCATTCAGCCGCAAGACCTCGGCCTGGCAGCACCGGCACAAGCCGAAGTGCGCACCGAGCGGCTGCCGCTACCCACCGCCGAGACCGGCAAGGCCGCCCTGCGCGCCAGCGGCAAGTGGGCCGAGTACCAGCACGTGATCGACACCATTCGCAAGTTCGACGGGCACAAGACCAAGGCCGCAGCCAGCCTCGGCATGACTTCACGCGCTTTGCGCTACCGCCTCAATGCCATGCGCGAGCAGGGCATTGAGCTGAATTTCTGATTTAAACAAGTCAAGGGAGAGCCAGCGATGAGTTCAATCACTCAGGTACAGCAGGAACTGCTGGGCCGGATGCAGCAGCTCCAGGGTGTCGCCTCAGGCGCGGCCATCAAGCCGGCTGACCAGGCGGCGCCCGATGCGGGCGGGATGTTCATGGCGGCAATGCGTTCGGTCGACGCCCAGCAACACCAGGCCGGCGCAGCCATGGCCGCGGTGGACAGTGGCAAGAGTGACGACCTGGTGGGTGCAATGATCGACAGCCAGAAGGCCAGCGTGTCGTTCTCCGCGTTGCTGCAAGTGCGCAACAAACTGACCACGGCGTTCGATGACGTCATGAGAATGCCGCTGTGATCGAGCGTGAGAGCTAAGCCGTGTTTGAAAAACTGAAAAGCAGGATGCCAGCAGGTGGCTTCCAACTCGACCCGCGGGTAACGCTCGCCGGCATGGCGGTGATCGCTGCCGCGCTGGCGGTGGCCGTGGCCTTCTACCTGTGGCGCGACAACGGCTCGTTCCGGCCGCTGCATGGCGCCGGTGAAGCCTTTCCGGTCGCCGAGGTGATGCAGGTGCTCGATGCCGAGGCCGTGCAATACCGCATCCATCCGCAGAGCGGGCAGATTCTGGTGCGTGAGGACCAGCTGTCCCGTGCGCGCATGCTGCTCGCCGCCAAGGGTGTGAAGGTGGCGCTGCCGGCCGGCTACGAGCTGTTCGACAAGGAAGAGCCGCTGGGCACCAGCCAGTTCGTTCAGGACGTGCGGCTCAAGCGCAGCCTCGAAGGCGAGCTGGCGCGCACCGTGATGTCGCTCAAGGGCATCCAGCATGCCCGTGTGCACTTGGCGCAGGAGGAGAACAGCTCCTTCGTGGTCAGCAAGCGCGCACCGACCAAGGCTTCGGTGATGGTGCAGCTGGAGCCCGGCTACAAGCTGAGCGCGGATCAGGTTGGCGCGATCGTCAATCTGGTGGCCGGCAGCGTGCCCAACCTCAAGGGCGAAGACGTCGGCGTGGTCGATCAATACGGTGCACTGCTGTCTCGCGGTCTGAATGTCGGTGGTGGCCCGTCGCAGAGCTGGGGTGCGGTGGAGGAGTACCAGCAGAAGGCCGTGGCTAATATCGAGGAAGTGCTGGCGCCGGTGCTGGGCAGCGGTAACTACCGCATCAGCGTGGCGGCCGATATCGATTTCAGCCAGAAGGAAGAGACGCTCCAGTCCTACGGCGAAACCCCACGTCTGCGTCGCGAAGTGCTGAGCAATGAAAGCGCGCTGGATCAACTGGCGCTCGGCGTGCCCGGCTCACTGGCCAACCGACCTGTGGCCCCGCCGAAGGAAGGTGAGGAGCCCAAGCCGGCCCCAGGCGAGACCAAGGGGGCGACCTCCCTGCGCGAAGAATCCACCCGTCAACTGGACTACGACCAGAGCGTGATCCACGTGAAGCACGCCGGTTTTGCCCTGCGCCAGCAGAGCGTGGCGGTGGTGCTCAACGCCGCCGCCGCGCCGGAAGGTGGCTGGAGCGACGAGGCCCGCGCGGAACTCGAAGCCATGGTACGCAGCGCCGTTGGTTTCAAGGAAACGCGTGGCGACCTGCTGACCCTCAGCGTGCTGCCCTTCGCCGCTGTTGAAACCGTCACTGAAGAAGTGCCGTGGTGGGAAAACAGTCAAGTGCATGCCCTGGCCAAGCTCGGCGTGGCCGGCCTGATCGCACTGCTGCTGCTGTTGATCGTGGTACGTCCGGCTGTTCGCAGCCTGACCCAGCGCAACGCGCCAGGCGAAGCTGATCCGGTTGCACTTGAAGGCACCCTGGCGGCTGCGCCCGGGCCGCTGCCCATCGAGGCCGAGGCCCGCGCGGCATTGGCCAGCCCACGGCCCAGTGGCGACGGCATCCACGTATTCGGCGAACTCAATCCGCTCTCGGAAATTCGCCTGCCAGCGCCCGGTTCGGGGCTGGAGCTACAGATCGAGCATCTACAGATGCTCGCCAAGAACGACCCGGAGCGCGTTTCGGAAGTCATCAAGCATTGGATAGGCCGCAATGAAAGAGACCTCAACCCAGCCAGCTGAGTCGGTGACCGGCTCGAGTAAGGAAATCAAGGCGCGCCCGGTGCAGTTGCGCTCGGTGAGTTCGCTGGATCAGGCGGCGATCCTCATGCTGAGCATGGGCGACGACATTTCCGCGGGCATCCTGCGCAACTTTTCCCGTGAGGAAATCATCAGCATCAGCCAGGCGATGGCGCGTCTGTCCAACGTCAAGCAGCCGATGGTTTCCGATGTGATCAGCCGCTTCTTCGACGATTACAAGGAGCAAAGCAGCATCAAGGGCGCCTCGCGCACCTACCTGTCCGGCATGCTTGGCAAGGCGCTGGGCGGCGACATCACCCGTTCGCTGCTCGACTCCATCTATGGCGAGGAGATCCGCGCCAAGATGGCCAAGATGGAGTGGCTCGATCCCAAGCAGTTCGCTGCGCTGATCGCCAAGGAGCACGCGCAGATGCAGGCGGTGTTCCTCGCGTTCCTGCCGCCGGGCATGGCCACCGACGTGCTCGAGTGCATGCCGGCCGAGCGTCAGGACGAGCTGCTCTACCGCATCGCCAACCTCAACGAGGTCAACAGCGACGTGATCGCCGAGCTGGAACAGCTCATCGATCGCAGCTTGCAGGTGCTCTCGAATCAGGGTTCGCAGGTGCGCGGCGTCAAGCAGGCGGCGGACATCATGAACCGCTTCAAGGGCAACCGTGACCAGATGTTCGAGTTGTTGCGCGCCCACAACGAAGAGCTGGTGGGCAAGATCGAGGATGAGATGTATGACTTCTTCATCCTCTCGCGGCAGAACCAGGACGTATTGCAGACCCTGCTGGAAGTGATCCCGCTAGAAGAGTGGGTGGTCGCGCTCAAGGGCGCCGAACCCGCGCTGGTCAAGGCCATCCAGGGTGCGATGCCCAAGCGGCAGGCGCAGCAGATGGAATCGATCAACCGTCGCCAGGGCCCGGTGCCGCTGTCGCGGGTGGAGCAGGTGCGCAAGGACATCATGGCGGTGGTCCGCGACATGTCCAACGAAGGCGATCTGCAGGTTCAGCTGTTCCGCGAACAGACCGTCGAGTAAGCGCCGATGAGCATCAAGATCATCAAGGGTGAAGGCCGCTCCTGGCGCCCGTTCCGCTTTCCGCCTCGCGTGCGCACCGCCGCCGAACTGGCCGACAGCATGGCCGGTGATCCGGCCGCTTTACAGCGCGCGGTTGCCGATGGCTTTCAGGAAGGCATCGACAAGGGCTACGAGCAGGGCCTGGAGCAGGGTCGTGAGGCCGGGCACCGCGAAGGGTTCGAGCGCGGTGTCGAGGACGGCAAGGCCATCGGCCGCGAAGAAGGTCGTGCCCAGGGACGTCGCGCATTCGACGAAGCGGCCCGGCCCATGGATGAACTGGTCGAGCGCTTCGAGCGCTTCCGTCAGGAGTTCGAGCAGGCGCGTCGCGAGCAACTGCTGGAGTTGGTGCAGAAAGTCTCCAAGCAGGTGATTCGCTGTGAGCTGACCCTCCATCCGACCCAGCTGCTGACGCTGGCGGAGGAAGCCCTGGCCGCCATGCCGGGCGATCAGGAAGACGTACGCATCCTGCTCAACCCCGAGGAATGCACCCGCATCAAGGAGCTGGCGCCGGAGCGCGCAACAGCCTGGCGTCTGGTGCCAGATGAAAAACTGGCGCTCGGCGAGTGCCGCGTGATCACGGCGCAGGCCGAAGCCGATATCGGCTGCCAGCAGCGCCTGGATTCATGCATGGACACGCTGGGCGAACACATCCGGGCGGAAGCCTGAGATGTCCCTGCGCGAGAGCTTCCGGCTCGACGAGGCGTTGCGCTCGCTGGATACCGTGCAGCTGGCGAAAGTCAGCGGCCGGCTGGTGCGCGTCTCCGGCATGCTCTTGGAAAGCCTCGGCTGCCAGCGCATGACCGGCCAGCGCTGCTTCGTCGAACAGGGCGACGGCAGCATGCTCGAAGCGCAGGTGGTGGGCTTCAATCGCGATATCACCTATCTGATGCCATTCAAGAAGCCGGTTGGGCTGACATCCGGTTCGCGTGTTTTTCCGGCACCGGATGACGCCAAGCTACATATCGACGAATCCTGGTTGGGGCGTGTGGTCAACGGCCTCGGCGAGCCCTTGGATGAGATGGGCAAGCTCAGTGGACGCGATCCACTGCCCACCGAGCTGCCATCGGTCAACCCGCTCAAGCGCAAGCCGGTCAGTGAACCGCTGGACGTCGGCGTGCGGGCGATCAATGCCATGCTTACCCTCGGCAAGGGCCAGCGCGTTGGCCTGTTCGCCGGTTCCGGTGTGGGCAAGAGCGTGCTGCTGGGCATGATCACCCGGCAGACCAAGGCCGACGTGGTAGTAGTCGGGTTGATCGGCGAGCGGGGTCGCGAGGTGCAGGAGTTTCTGCTGCATTCGCTGGGCGAGGAGGGCCTGAAGAAGGCCGTGGTCGTCGTCGCGCCAGCCAACGAGTCGCCCTTGATGCGCCTCAAGGCCACCGAGCTGTGCCACAGCATCGCGGCGTATTTCCGCGACCAGGGCAACGATGTGCTGTTGCTGGTCGATTCCTTGACCCGCTATGCGATGGCCCAGCGCGAAATCGCCCTGGCCCTGGGCGAACCGCCGGCCACCAAGGGCTATCCGCCTTCGGTATTCGGCATGCTGCCGGAACTGGTGGAGAGCGCCGGCAATGGTGCCAACGACAATGGCAGCCTCAGTGCGCTGTACACCGTGTTGGCCGAAGGCGACGACCAGCAGGACCCGATCGTCGATTGCGCGCGGGCGATTCTCGACGGCCACATCGTTCTGTCGCGTCGGTTGGCCGACGCCGGCCATTACCCGGCCATCGACATCTGCGCCTCGGTCAGCCGCTGCATGAGCCAGGTCGGTCAGCCGCCGCATCTCGGCGCGGCGCGCCAGCTCAAGGAGTTCTACAGCACCTACGAGAAGATCAAGGAACTGATCCCGCTGGGCGGTTACAGCCCGGGCGCAGACCTGAAAACCGACCGCGCCGTGAAGCTGGCACCCACCATCGAGCGCTTCCTGCGCCAGGAAGTGGGCGAAGCCGCGGAGCTGGAAACCAGTCTCACCATCCTGCAGAGCATCATCAAACAACCATGAAGCAGCAGATCGAAACGCTCACGCGCCTGGCCAGCCTGCGTGGCAACCGGGTCAAGCAGATGCTCGGGCAGGTTCAGTATCAGCAGAATCTCTGCCAGCGCTATCGCAACAACATCACTGGCCTCAGCCGTCTGTGCGGCTTCAGCGTGCCGATGAGCACACCCTTGCAGCGCGACAACCAGCAGCGCTACAAGGCCACGCTGTACAAGATGGTCGAGTTGCAGCGCCGTGAACTGGCGGTGGCCGAGCAGGCGCTGACGCGCATTCAGCAGGAGCTGCTGCAGGCCATGCGCAGCGAGAAGGTGGTCGAGCATGTGATCGAGGCCAAGATGCAGCAGTGGCAGCAACTGTTGATGGCGCAGGAACAGAAGATTCAGGATGGCCTAGCCGCGCAGACTTGGTGGCGTAACCAGATTGCCTAGGTGGTGGGGTTGGGCTACAAGTTTGCTTGGCCCCGGCCCCTCACCCCAGCCCTCTCCCCAAAGGGGCGAGGGGGCGTGTACGGCGCGGTGGACGGGTGGGGGCTGGATGCAGGGCCCCGGCGAAGGTTACGCAAAGGCAACCCGGGCACGTCGGCAACGGCCCGTAGGGCCAAATCCCTCTCCCTGATGGCGCAGAACCAAAAGATTCAAGGATGGCCTGGCGACGAAAAGGCCACCCTGGGCATGCCGGCAATGACTTGCACGGCCGACTCCCTCGCCCCGCTTGCGGGGAGAGGGCTGGGGTGAGGGGGTGTGCTTGAACACCGCACCGGAGGACCGGCTGAAAACGGTCCGCCTGTCAGCCCCAGCAAAAAAATATTTAAGGTTTCCGCCCGAGCGGTCGCTTGTTAGGCAGTAACCACCGAGTTGGAACGAAATCATGGAAATCAGCCGGCAGTTCAAGCCCGCCATTGCAATGCCCACCGAGACCGCCGCGGCGCGTCCGGCCAGCGCCCGTCCTGCAGCCCAGGCGGCCGCACGTCCAGCTGCAAGCCTGCCGCTGGAGCAAATGCAGGATGCCCTGCGCGCCATGCCCGAGGTCGATCTGGATCGCGTAGCGGCCATCAAGCAAGCCCTGCAGCGCGGCGAGATCTCTACCGATGTGGGCGAACTGGCCAGCAGCATGCTCAGCTATCACCGCGGAAACGATGCGTGAGCCAGCGCGAAAAGCTGCTGGCAGTCGTCGATGACGATCTCCAGCAGGACTGCGGCGATTACCTCGCCTTGCGCGAGCTGATGCAGGAACTCTACGGCCGTCTGCTCGAACGCGATGTGCCGGAAATCGACCGCATTAATATGCAAATCACAGTCCGCGTCGAAGCCATTGCCGCGCGTGCCCAGCGTCGCAGCAAGGTGCTGGCGGCTTTCCGGCTGGAAACCTCCGGCGTGGGCATGCGCCGGCTGTTGTCCAGCTGCACCGGCGAGCGCGGCGAATCCCTTCAGCAGCACTGGCGGCAGGTCGGTGACCTCGCCGTGCAGTGCCAGCAGTTCAACGAGCACAACGGCAAGCTGCTCGCCATGCACCACGACATCCTTCAGCAACTGCTCGCCGGTGGGCAGGACGCTCGGCTCTACTCGCCTCAGGCTTACTGAGGCGCAACGTTCGGCTTCCTGCGCCTTCCGTTAGCAAGCGCGCCGCGCTGGCCTCATGTTGGGGTAACCCACCCGCATATCCACCGCGAATGTTGGATGGGAAAACAACATCCGTCCTGCATCCAGTGGCGCTCGAAGTCGCTTCTAGCCTTGCAGATCGCCAGCAAGCTGGCTCCTACAGGAGCGCGCTATCGCGGCGGCGGCTGCCTGTCGTGATGCGCTCAATTTGCACGCAACGCTTTTGGTAGGAGCCAGCTTGCTGGCGATCGAAGCCTGCGAGCGCCATCAGGTCAAAAGGCTCGTCTCGAGCCAAAGCCTTCCACAGCTCAATCCACTTCATGGCGCTTTTGGGAGCGACCCACGCTTGTCGAGTCGCTCGCGCTGATAAGGATTAATCCTTTTCGGTTGCCGCTTTAACTCCCTCGCCTTTCACGTCGCCTTTATAGACAGATGTTCCGCCATCGGCCGAGGCGGAAACGGTGCTTCCCCGTTTCCTTGTCTTGTCGCGTTGCGGAAGCCTTTTTTCTGCATGGCCGGCTCTGAAACGCCCGTAATACGGGTATTCGAGAACTGGCATCCAACTTGCTCTACCTGTTTCAAGAGGGGATGGTGATGGCTATAAATTCCGATTACGTACAACAGATGTCGACGCAGTTGGCCACCTACGAAGTTCAGGGTTCGTTGGATCGGCTTAACCGCAACGAATCGCGCTACAAAGCTCAGCGCGACGCGTTGAACTCGCTGCGCACGTCGATGACGACTTTCAAGTCCGCCATCACCAAGCTCAACAGCAGCACGTCGAGCATGCTGACCAACAGTGCGACCTTCAGTCAGGAGGGGTACGCCACCGCTACCGTGGGCACCACGGCAAAAGCCGGCACCTACGACTTCTTCGTCGAGCGCCTGGCCGCCAAGCAGCAGGTCGCTGTACAGGGCCTGGTCGATGGCAGCCTGAGCGGCACCCTGACGCTGAATGCCCAGGCCTTCGACCTGAGCCAATACGCCACGCTGAGCGATGCTGCCACGGCTATAAACGATGCTGGGCTCGGTGTACAAGCAACGCTGGTACGCAGCGATGGCGCGGTCAGCCTGGTGGTCAGCAGCGAGCAAACCGGCGCCGCCAATGCGTTCAGTCTCAGCATGACGGGCAACGCTGCCGCAACCACGACCCAGCTATCCACTGCTCAAGACGCCATGGTGCGTCTGGGTGGTAGTTATGGCACCGGCGGCATTGAGCTGACCAGCGCCAGCAACACCTTCACCGACGTCATCGATGGCGTCAGCCTGACCGTGAGCAAGACCCATACGGCGACTGACACCGCGTTGACTGTCACGGTGGGTCAGGACAAGGCCGGCACCCAGGCCAAGGCGCAGACCTTCATCGATGCCTTTAACGCGCTGATGACGAGTTTCGACTCGCTCACCGCCAGCGGCAGCGACAGTGCCAAACGCGGCGCTCTGGCCGGCGATTCCAGCGTGCGCTCCATCGAGAGCCGCCTGAATGGCCTGCTGCGTGCCGATTTCGGTGGCAAGAGCCTGATCGAGTTCGGCATCAGTGCCGACCGTAACGGCAAGCTGACCATTGACGCCAAGCGCTTCGAAGCTGCGGTCGCTAATGATCCCGCGGGCTTCGAGGAGCTGTTCACTGGCACTGACAAGCTGCTCGACAGCATGGACAAGACCGTCGCCGCGTACACCAGCAGCACCAACGGGCTGCTGAAGAACCGCATGGACACGCTGGACATGAACCTGCGCCGTATCGACGAGCAGTTCGACAACCTCCAGCAGCAGTACGACACCCATTACAGCCGCTACCTGCGGCAGTTCACCACGATGATGCAGACCATGCAGAGCATGGAGCAGACCAGCGGAATGTTCTCGATGCCAACCACACCGCAAGCTAACGGATTGTTCTCATGAACAGCTATCACCCTAACGACAGTTATGACAGCTACCGCTCGGTAGACCTCGAGGCGCGTGCAGCCTCGGCTTCGCCTTACGAACTGGTGCTGGTGCTGATGGACGGCCTGCTGGATGAGCTGGCCCGTGCCCGCGGCCACATCGAACACAAGCGTTACCAGCAGAAGGGCGTGTCGCTGGAAAAGTGCATGAACATCCTCAACGGCCTTAACGGTGCACTCGACGAAGAGGGCGGTGGCGAGGTGGTTCAGGGGCTGGCGCGTCTGTATGAGTACTGCATCTACCGGCTTTCGGACGTCAGCGTGTCGCTGTCGCTGGAAGGGCTGGACGAAGTGATCAACCTGCTCAGCATTCTCCGCGAGGGCTGGGAGGGCGTCAGTGCCGCCCGTAAGTGACAGCGAGCGCCTGATGGCGCTGCACGGCGAATTGCAGCAGGCGTTGCAGAGCAACGACTGGACGGCGGTCGCCGCGGTTGACGCGGCGATCCGGCAGTGTCTCGAAACTCTGGCCGGGCGGCTTGAGCTGGACGAGCCGACCCACGCTGCAAAGAGCCGCCTCAAGCAGCTCCACGGTGAAGGCTTGCAAGCCTGTGCCGACGAATGTGAGCGCCTGCGCCTGTTGTTGTTGAACCACCTCGAACACGCCGAAGGGCGTGCCGCCTATCAGCGCATAGACATGTTCCAAGTCGGAGACAGGGGATGATCGTCCAGTCAATTTCCGCCACGCGTGCCGCCGCAGCAAGTGCTGAAGCCGCATTGCCGGTTGCTGCGCGCGCGAGCCACGGTGGGCAAACCACCGCCGGCCGGGCGATGGCAGCCGATGCCCTGCGAGGCTTTGCTGAGCGCATGCAGCGGGCGTCGACCGCAGCTGATGATCAGCCCTCTGAGTTCTCCGCTGTCCTGTTGCAAGGTGCGCTGCCTGAGCTGGCAGCCGAGCAGGGCCAGGTGATGCAGGCAGGCGGCAATTCCAGTCAGGGCAATGAAGCGCCCCAGGAGCTGACCCCTGAGCAATGGTTGTTGGGCATGATCGACCAGCAGCTGGCCGAAATTCAGGCGCGCGATGCGGCACAAGTTGGCGCCGCCCCTGTGCCACAGACACTGTCGCAAACCGCCACACCGACCAGCGACGACCTGCTGAGCGTATTGCCGGGGCAGGCCCAGCTTGCCAACGCCCCGCTCGACGCCGTGCCGGACGATTCGCTGAACATCGTGAAGATGGCCGTTCAGGGCCGCACCGTTGAGCTGAATCCGGTGGCGACGGCCATGCCCAAGCCCATCGTCGAGATGAGCATCGGCCAATCCCTGGCCGCCGCAGTCACGCCGGCTGATGCCATGCCGGCCGCGTCGCTGGACTCGCTTCTGGACGTCGCTGAGCCACTGGAAGCGGGCGACCCGCTGACCGTGACGGTCGAGCGCGGACAAAGCGCGCCGCTGCAAGCTGCGGACCGTGCGCTGAAGTTGCAGGCACCGGAGGCCAAGTGGGGCGAGCAGATGCTCCACGCCTTGCGCGAAAACGTAGATCTGCAAATCCAGCAGAAGATCCAGAGCGCCACCATCCGCCTCGATCCGCCGGAACTGGGCAGCATGGAAATCCTACTCAGCCACGAGTCGGGCCGGCTCAACGTGCACCTGTCTGCCGCGAACGCCGACGTGGCGCGTCTGCTGCAGCAGACCAGCGAGCGTCTGCGCCATGAACTGGTGGGCCAGCACTTCGTCCAGGTCAACGTGCAAGTCGGCGCCGACAGCGGCGGCCAGCAGGGTCAGCAGGGTCAGCCGCGTCAACGGCCAGTGCTTGCAGGGGAAGAGGCACCTCTGGCGGCCCGGCCGCAGGAGCAGGAACAGCAGCGTGAAAGCGGCCGCGCCCGGGACGTTCTGGTAACGGTTTGACCCGTTTCAACCTAATTAGCCATTTGTGAGTGAGTTATGTCGACGTCCCGTATTGTCCTGCTGATGCTGTTGCTCAACGTCCTGACCGTTGCCGGTGGCGTGGGTGCCAGTTACTGGCTGCTCAAGCCCGGCCTGGAAGGGGCCAGCTCGGGTGAAGTTGCTCAGGCTGAGCCGGTCGAGCCTTCGGAGTACGTGTTCTTCCCGGTGGACAAAGTGATCGTCAGCGTCCGTGGCGACGGCCGTGAGCATTACTTCGTGCTGGATCTGGCGCTGCAGGCGGATGCGTCAAAAGAGCCGCCTAAGTTCGAGCAAGCCGAACCCATCGTGCGTAACTCGGTGGTGGGCTACCTGTCGTCCCTTCCGTTCGATGAATTGCGTGGGCTGAAGATCGGTGAGTTGCAGGAGCGTCTGGAAACAGCCCTGTTCGCCGATTTTGCAGCCAAGAATGCAGCGGTGCCCTTCAAGCACGTGCTGGTCAACAAGCTGATCGTGCAGTAAAGGCCGCGCCATGAGTGCCACTTGCCCCATCGACTATTACGGCGCTACGCCGGCCGGCCCCTCGGTGTTCGCACCGGCGGTCGAACAGCGCTGGCTGATGCAGTACCTGCCACTGGTCAAACGCATCGTTCGCCAGCTGTCACTGCAGGCCAACCAGGTGCTCGACCGCGAGGACATGGAACAGATCGGCATGATGGGGCTGCTCGAAGGCTTGCGCCGCTACGGCGAGCCGGACGAAGGCTTCGGCAAGTTCGCGTCCCTGCGAATTCGTGGTGCCATTCTCGATGAGCTGCGCCGCCAGGACTGGCGCCCGCGCCAGGTCCGCCAGCAGGCGCACAAGGTTCGCGATGCGATCCGCGATCTGTCACGTCAACTGGGCCACGAACCCAGCGATGAAGAGATCAAGGCCCACACCGGCCTCGATGAAAAGGAATACCAGGAATTCCTCTGTGCTGACTCATCCGAAGCGATTGAAAGCCTCGATGAGCTGTTGCAGAGCGGCCACGAGCACTTCCCTGACACCACCGAGCTATTCGAGGAGCGCCTGATCAAGGAGCGCGTGCTGGCGCAAGCGCTGGCGCGACTGGACGAGCGCGAACGCCTGGTGCTGACACTGTATTACCAGCACGAACTGAGCCTGAAGGAAATTGCCCTGGTGCTGGAAGTCAGCGATGCCCGGGTTTGTCAGCTAAGCAAGCAGGCGATCGGCAAGGCCTGTCGCTTTTTAACCGAGAGAAGTCAGTAGTCATGCAGAAAGTATTAGGTGCCTTCATCATCATCGGTTGCGTGCTGGGCGGCTACGCCATGGCTAATGGCGATATGCGGGTGCTTTGGCAGCCTGCCGAGGTGGTGATCATTCTCGGCGCGGCCCTTGGCAGTCTGGTGGTTGGCAACCCCAAGGAAGTTCTGATCGAGATGCTGCACCAGATCAAGGACGTCTTTTCCTACAAGCGTCGGGGCGAGGAATTTCAGCGCCAGTTGCTGATGCTGCTCTATGAGTTGCTGGAGATGGTCGACGTGGGTGGCCTCAAGGTGCTCGACTCGCATATCGAGGAACCGGAACAGAGCGATCTGTTCGTGCGCTATCCCCTGATTCTTCAAGAAAAGAACCTGATGGCCTTCATTGCCGACAACTTCCGCCTGATGGCCATGGGCAAAATTAGCGCTCACGAGCTGGAAGGCTTCCTCGAGCAGGAACTCGAAGCCATGGAGCACGCCCTGCTGCAGCCAGCGCGCTCGCTGCACAAGATCGGCGAAGCCATGCCGGGGTTCGGCATTCTCGCGGCGATCATGGGCATCATCATCACCATGGGCAGCATCGGCGGCAGCGTCGCGGAAATCGGCGCCCATGTGGCCGCAGCGCTGGTGGGTACTTTCCTCGGCATCTTCTTCTGCTACTGCCTGATGGACCCACTGTCGAACGCCATGAGTCAGCGCATCAAGACCGAGCTGTCGGCGCTGGAATGCGTGCGCACCACGCTGGTCGCCCATGTGGCCGGCAAGCCCACGCTGCTGGCGGTGGACGCCGGTCGCAAGTTGATCGAGCAGGACGTGAAACCCGCTTTCCGTCAGCTGGAAAAATGGGTGACCCAGTATGAGGAAGAAAGGGACGCCGCATGAGGAGCCGGGACAAGAGCAAGGGCGGCGGCGAGCACGAGATCATCATCAAGCGCCGCAGCAAGAAGGGCCATGGCGACGAACATGGTGGTGCCTGGAAGGTGGCCTTTGCCGACTTCACCCTGGCGATGATGGCGCTGTTCATGGTGCTCTGGATCATCCAGCCGCAGATGAATCAGACCAACCCCTCCTTTGGTGAGATGGAAAGTAACCCGCTGGTTGATGGCGGAGCCGGTATCTTCGATGGCACCAGCACCTCGCCGCTGGAGCTCGATGGCGTACCGGTACGTCCGCCGCAGGCCGACGACACTGACCGCAACAACGCGAAAAGCGACAAGGATGGTAGCCACAACTATGGCTCGACCGAAGAGCTGAAAAAGCTCGCCGAGCTTATGCGCGAAGTCGCCAGTGAAGTCGATGCGCTGGCCAACCTGGAAGTGGACGTGGTCCCGCAGGGGCTGCGCATTCTGATCAAGGACGACCAGCAGCGCTTCATGTTCCAGCGTGGCAGCGCGACGCTCAATCCACATTTCCAGAAGCTGCTTGGCGTGCTCGCCGGCGTGCTGGCCAAGGTCGACAACAAGCTGATCATCAGCGGGCACACTGACGCCACGCCGTACCGGCAGAAGAATGGCTACAACAACTGGAACCTCTCTGGGGATCGCGCCTTGCGCGCCCGCAATGCACTGGTCGACTCTGGCCTGGGCGAAGGCTCGGTGCTGCAGGTAACGGCTCAGGCGGACGTCATGCCGCTGCACCCCGAAGACCCACAGAGCGGCGCCAACCGCCGGGTGGAAATCCTGTTGCTCACTGCCTCTGCCGAGGCGCTGTACAAGGAATTGTTCGGCGACAGCTACGGCAAGGTGCGCTTTTCCGAAAGCGGGGCGAGCTATAGCGGAGCTTCCGCGGATTAACAGCTTGCGGGCGATTGGCGGGAATGAGCGCCTACGGAGCGAGCCACTTAAGCTTGGATCGCGAGCACGCTCGCTCCTACAGAATTGGCTGACGGCAGGCCCGGCGTTCGGACCAACATGTCGGGTTTGAATCTAGCTGATATGCCGTTGGTAGGAGCCAGCTTGCTGGCGATTGGGTATTTGTAGAGACCGGCTCCTTGGAGTTCGCTGCACCTTGTTCGCGAACAAGCTCACTCTTACAGGGCGGCTATGGGCCCCGCAACAGGAAGAACGCTTCGGTTTGGTTCAGCGATATGCCGTTCGTAGGAGCCAGCTTGCTGGCGAATGGGCGGCGAGGGGGCTGGATCACGCGGGCGCCGTTACTGGTTCAGGCGCTGATGTTCACTGCTAGGCACAACGAATCTCGTAGAAGCCCGGGGACATGTTGACGATCAACCGCGCCGGCTCGGCACTCATGTTGCTCATCGTATCGACCAGCAGCCCTGTTTCCTTAATCAGCGCATCGAGCAGGTGTTGGCTCTTCTCCACATACAGCACCTCAAGCGCCCCAACATCGACCGTTTGAGTAAACGACGGCGCAGAGCTGCTGGCCAGGCGAAAGCCGAGGGTCGCCAGGCCCAGCAGCACCATCATTCCCGACCCGGCGAGCGCCATGCTTTGCCACGAACGGAAGCGGCGTGCGGCTTTAGGCTGCTCGGTCTTTGGCAAAGCGCTTGGCGCCGGCAGGTCCATCACCACCGCGCCTTTATTTTCAGCAACGGTCGTCAACGGCGCGGCGTTGATTGAGGGCTGCGCCTGATCGACTTTCAAATACTGCGGATTGAATAGGTAGCCGCGTCGCGGCAACGTCTGGATGATCTGGCTACCCGCATCGAACAGGGCCTGGCGCAGGGTGTAGATCTGCTGATTGAGGCTGCCCTGGCCAACTACCCGACCCTCCCAGGCATAGGTCATCAGCTCCTCGCGGGACACCACTTCTCCTGGCACCTGCAGCAGGCGCTCCAGCACTCGGCTACCGGAAAACCCCAGATCGAGTGTGTCTTCGTGTTCATCATGGGTCAGCACGAGCTGGAAGAGCGCGCGGTCGAAGCGAGCCGTGCAACCGTCTCGCCCGGTTTTCAGCAGGTGACAGACGAGGGCATCGGTGGCCAGTGGGGTCAGAGATGAGGTCATGAGCGCCTGAGTTCGGGTTTTTCGGATTAATGGTTTTACCGGTGTGATGACCTTGGCAAAACGGGACGCCGGCATATTGGCGTCGTTTTTTTGATAGGGCAAGCGGGTCGACCATTAAAAGCGCTGGGCGGCGAGGGGCCGAGCGCTCCGAACAGGTGCCGTTGGAAGGGCAGATATGGCGTTTTACGGCTGAAAATTGGGATTAATCGCGTATATCTAGTGTATGGACGTCTGGCTAAAAATAGCCTCCGTTTGTCGGAGCTTCCATGGGGCAGGGCTGGGAAAGCAAAAAGCCCCGAACCAGTCGGGGCTTTTTGATCCGGTCTTGGTGACCAGCAGTACTGCGTGCGGCTTAGCCCAGCAGACCCATGACCATGCCTGGCATCTGGCCAGCCTGCTTGAGCATAGAGATGCCCGACTGCATGAGCATGGAGTTCTTGCTCATGTTGGCGCTTTCGATGGCGAAGTCGGCGTCCATGATCCGGCCTTTGGCCATGTCGGTGTTGTCCTTCATGTTCGCCAGGTTGTTGTTGACGTGGTTCAGGCGGTTGATGGTGGCGCCAAAATCAGCTCGCAGGCCCCCGATCAGATCAAGCGCATCGGCAACTTTATCAATCGTTGCATTAGCGTTGGCTGCGTTCAGTTCGGTTTTCGTTGCAGCTGTAAGATCATCTGTGGGGTCTGCTGCTAACGCAGTAAACACCGAACTAATACCCCCGAGCCCGCCAGCACCTACAAGAGTAGTCAAATCAGCAATTACATTGACAGTCAACGTTTCAGCAGACGTTGCGCCGATTTGAAACGCAACACCCGCACCGGCAGCAGTAGCGTCTGCGCCGCCAAACTTACCCCCAGTGCCATTGGCTACACCGTCATCGGCAGCGAAAAGACGCTCGCCCGCATAGGTGGTGTTGCTGATGATGTTCGCCAGCTCTTTACCCAGTTCGTCATACTCGGATTGCAGGGAAGTGCGATCGTCGGCACTGTTAGTCCCGTTAGCTGACTGCGTAGCAAGATCTTTCATCCGCTGCAGGATATCAGTCATCTCGCTGAAAGCGCCTTCAGCAGTTTGCAACATTGATGTCGCATCGCCGACGTTACGCATAGCGACGCCCATGCCGCGGCTTTGAGCGTTCAGGCGAGTGGCGATTTGTAGACCGGCAGCGTCATCGGCGGCGGAATTAATACGCAGGCCGGTGCCGAGACGCTGTTGGTTGGTAGCTAGAGCATTGTTGGACTTGTTCAGCGCGGTATTTGTGGTCAGCGCGGAGTAGTTCGTGTGAATGGACAGAGCCATGTCAAAATCCTTTAGTTAGCGAGCATAGAGCTCATGAGCGCGTAAGAAATTAACCAAGCAGGCCCATGACCATGCCTGGCATCTGACCAGCTTGCTTGAGCATGGAGATGCCCGACTGCATGAGCATGGAGTTCTTGCTCATGTTGGCGCTTTCAATGGCAAAGTCAGCGTCCATGATCCGGCCCTTGGCCATCTCGGTGTTGTCCTTCATGTTCGCCAGGTTGTTGCTGGTGTGGCTCAGGCGGTTGATGGTGGAGCCGAATTCGGCGCGAAGCGAGCCAATGGCGTCTAGCGCCGTGCTTACCAGATCAACAGTTGCGTTTGCAGAAGCGGAGATTTCAACTCCCGTAGTATCAGCGGCTGCACCGGCCGTATACGCCGCTGACATCCCGTCTAGCGCATCGGTGAGAGTGGTGATCGCACTGGATCCTGTCGCGTCGCTAAGGTCCATCTTTAGAGTTTCAGCTGACGTAGCTCCGATTTGAAACGTAACGGCGGTGAAGAATTTACCGGCCGTATCTCCTCTGCTGAACAACTCTTCCCCTGCGTATGAAGTGTTGTCCATGATGTTGGCGAGCTCTTTGCCCAGCTCGTCATACTCTCCTTGCAGTGCGGTTAGATCGTCGGCGCTGTTGGTGCCGTTAGCACCTTGGGTCGCAAGGTCCTTCATACGCTGCATGATGTCCGTCATCTCGCTGAAAGCGCCTTCAGCGGTCTGCAGCATCGAGGTGGCATCACCTACGTTACGCATGGCAACGCCCATACCGCGGCTCTGGGCGTTCAGGCGAGTGGCGATCTGCAGGCCGGCGGCGTCGTCGGCGGCGGAGTTGATGCGCAGACCGGTACCCAGGCGTTGCTGGTTGGTGGCCAGGGAGCTGTTCGACTTGTTCAGCGCAGTGTTGGTGGTCAGCGCGGAGTAGTTGGTATGAATGGACAGTGCCATGAAGATGATCCTTTTTGCGTTGGGCTGTTAGGAGCTGGCTTGACTGCCTGCTGAAAGGGAAGGGCGACAGCACTGCGCAAAGGATTAAATCCTGACGTCAAATTTTTTTTGAAATCGTTCGGCACGCCGGATAGGGGCGTCGGTTTGGTCGTGGTTGGGCTGTGGGTTAAGTCGCGTCTTCAGCGCTTCGTGCAGCTCGGATCGCCAGCAAGCTGGCTCCTACAGGACGCACCCGCTGTCCCTGATCGCTTCGCCAGGCCGAGCATGCTCCGCTTCTACAGAGGCTGGCCCGATCAACTAGAACGTACTGGTCACCACACCCTGCTCAAGCACCTTCGCGTCGATCACCTTGCCGCTACCGACGTTGCGCACGCGGATGACGTCGCCTGGCTGGCCGTCGGCCAGGGCTTCGCCAGAGGTTGAGGCTTCGATGCCCTCGTTGTTGGCGACGATCTTCACCGGCTGGCCGCGTTTGACCGCCATGGCTTGTTCGAGCAGTGCTGGGGTGATGGTCTGGCCGGCGCGGATGCGGCGTTTGGCCGCCAGGCCGACCACCTCTTCGATGCGGTTGTAGTAGCCGCGCCGGGCCTTGGCGACGTTGATGCGTTGTAGCTTGAGGTCGTTGGCCGTCAGGGTCTGGCCGCGGTCGATGATGCCTTCGGCGTGGACGGCCGGAAGGAAGACGTGGGCTTGGCCTGTGGCGTTCGTTGACCAGCCGGGTGTGTCGACGCAGCGAAGCTGCAGGTTCTGCCGCTCCATGGCCGATGGCGCCTCGCCCGTCGCCCGGACCTGGAGTGCTTCGGAGCAGCGCGGCAGATTGGCTGCGCTGGCCGGCACGCTGATGTCGTAGCGCAGTTGCATGCCTTGCCAGCCCTGACGCGTGGCCTGCTGTTCGAGCATCAGCCGCAGGTGATTTTCCACGGCCTGCTGAACCTGCGTCGTGGCGTCCGCCTGCGCCTGGGGCATGACACCCATCAGTAGAAAGGTGACGAGCCACCATGCGGAAGGCGCTTTTCCGCTTCCGCATGGCTGCTTCTCGCCAAGCGGAAAAAGATGCTCGCTGCGTTCTGCTCTGTTCTCTTTTTTTGCTATGAAAATCAATGGATTACCCGTATCTGTAGGTTCGGCACGCTTTCTGCAAAAAGCAACAGCAAAGCGGTGGGCTGGGTTCAGCCTGCACAGGCTGCAAAGGGTATCGGCAAATGAGTATACGGATTGATGATGCGCTGGGCGTTCACGAGCGCGCCCTCGGTCTGCGCATGCAGCGCAGCGAGATTCTCGCGGCAAACCTGGCCAACGAAGACACACCGGGCTTCCAGGCGCGGGACATCGATTTCAGCAAGGAAATGCAGCGGCTCGACAGCAGCACCTCGTCGCGCGCCAGCATGGCCGGTACCGATCCGCGTCTGCTGTTCCGCGTGCCGAGCCAGGCTTCGCAGGACCGCAACACCGTCGAGCTGTCGACCGAGCAGGCGCAGTTCTCGCGCAACTCCATGGATTTCCAGACCAGCCTGACCTTCGTCACGATGAAATTTCGTGGCTTGAAACAAGCCATCGAGGGCCGTTAAGCCATGTCGTTCGATTCTATCTACCGCATCGCCGGCTCGGCGATGAACGCCCAGACCGTGCGTCTGAACACCGTGGCGAGCAACCTGGCCAACACCGACTCGGCCGCCAACAACGCTGCCGATGTCTACCAGGCGCGCAAGCCGATGTTTGCCGCCGTGTATGAGAACAACTCGCTGACTCGCGGCGTCGGCCTCGGTGGTGCTCATGTACAGGTGCTCGACGTGGTCACCTCCGGCGCCGAGCCCAAGCGTCGTTATGAGCCGGGTAATCCGCTGGCCGATGGCGATGGCTACGTCTATTACCCGGACATCAACGAGATCGAAGAAATGACCGACATGATGTCGGCCACGCGCAGCTTCGAGACCGGCGTCGAGGTGTTGAACCGTGTGAAAAGCATGCAGCAGAGCCTGTTGCGGCTGGGAGAATCCTGATGGCCGTGACCAATAACCTGCAGGGCAGCGGTCTATCCGGCGCTGCAGCGAGCGATCTGCCCAAGCAGGCGGTGAACATCAGCGATGCCACACAGATGGAGAACAACTTCATCAGCCTGATGGTTGCGCAGATCAAGTATCAGGATCCGACCAAACCGGTCGACAGCACCGAGTTTCTAAATCAGTTCTCGGCCATGTCTCAGGTCAAGAGCATGGAGAACTTGGCCACCCTGGCGCAGAACAATCTGGTGCTGACTGACAACCTGCAGACCCTCACCGCGGCTGGCCTGGTCGGCCAGCAGGTGAGCGTCGCCGTTGAGTCGCTGGAGCTCAGTGGGCAGGCCGTCAGCGGCGGGTTCGATCTGAGCCATGCCTCGACCCGGACTGCTGTTGTGCTGACCGACTCCAACGGCACCCAGACCCGCATCGAGCTGGGCGCGCAGTCCGCTGGCAAGGTGCCCTTCGTCATCGACCCGGCCAAACACGGCCTGCGCGACGGCAAATACAGCGTGAGCATCGAATCGGAAAACGGCGAGTTTCCACCGGTGGAAGTTGCCGGCCAGGTCTCCAACGTGCGCGTCAGCGCCGAAGGTCCGGTGCTCCAGGTTCAGGGCGTCGGTGCGGTGCCGTTCTACAACATCCTCGAATTTGCCCAGGCCGATGCCGGGCTGCTCGGCGGCTGAGCCTCGCGGCTCGCCAGTGTTCATTTCCCTTTAAGTATCGAGATCAGCCCATGAGCTTCAACATCGCCCTGACCGGCCTGTCCGCCGTCAATGAACAACTCAACACCATCGGTAACAACATCGCCAACGCCGGCACCGTCGGCTTCAAGTCGTCCCGGACCAACTTCGGCAGTCTTTATGCTGAAAGCCAGGCCATGGGCGTTGAAGTGACCGGCACCAGCCAGAGCATCAGTCAGGGCGGTGCCTTGACCACCACCAACCGTAACCTCGACCTGGCCATTTCCGGCGGTGGCTTCTTTGTTACCCGCGCCAGTAACGGCGATGTGGCCTACACCCGCGCCGGCGTTTTCGGCACGGACAAGGACAGCTACCTGACCAACAGCCTCGGCCAACGCCTGCAGGGCTACCCGGCCGATGCAACTGGCAACCTGCAGACCGGCGTGGTCAGCGACCTACAGATGAAGGCCGGCGGCCTGCCTGCCAAGGCCACCGACGCGCTGAGCTTTGTCGCCAACCTCGACGCGAACCAGGAAGTCCCGGCGGTCGCTTTCGATCCGCTGGTCGCCGACAGCTACAACTCCACTTACACCACCAAGCTGTACGACTCCCAGGGCAAGGAGCACACCCTGACCCAGTACTTTGCCAAGACCGCTGATAACAGCTGGAACGCCCATTACTATGTCGACGGCGCTGCGGTTGCCGGACCTCAGGCGCTGACCTTCGATGGCGCGGGCACACTCTCGGCCCCGATTGGCAAGGTTGCGATAAATGCCGCTCTGACCGGCGGCGTCGATCCGCTGGCCATCCAGCTCGACTACAGCGGCACCAGCCAGTACGGCTCTGAATTCAGCGTCACCAGCAATCGCGCCACCGGCTACTCGGCCGGCGAGCAGACCGGCATGAGTGTCGAGAAGGACGGCAAGGTCTACGCCAGCTATTCCAACGGCGAGCGCCTGCTGCAAGGCCAGGTGGTGCTGGCGAACTTCGTCAATGCCGAAGGCCTGAAGAACATCAGTGGCACCGCCTGGACCGAAACCGCGGCGTCCGGCGCGGCGATGCTCGGGGCGCCGGGTGTTGGCCAGTACGGCAACCTGGCCAGCGGTGCGCTCGAAAGCTCCAACGTCGACCTCACCCAGCAGCTGGTAGGCCTGATGGAAGGCCAGCGTAACTACCAGGCCAACACCCAGGTCATTTCCACCAACAAGGAACTGACCCAGGTTCTGTTTAGCGCACTCTGAGGCTGATCCATGGATCGTTTGGGATACACGGCGATGACCGCTGCCAGCCGCACGATGATGTCGCTGCAGGTGCGCTCCAACAACCTCGCCAACGTCAACACACCGGGCTTTCGTGCCGACCTCGAGCGCGCTCAAGCCGTCGCCGTGGAAGGCTACGGCTATGACAGCCGGCACATGGCGGTGGTCGAGAACAACGGCGTCAGCCTGGTCGCCGGCCCGATGGTCGCCACCGGTCGCGAGCTGGATTTCGCCGTCAAGGGCACCGGCCTGATCGTCCTGCAGGACGGCGAAGGCGAGGCCTATACCCGCCAGGGCAGCATGCAGATCGATGCCGAAGGTCGCCTGACGCTCAATGGCCGCGCGGTCATGGGCGAGGGCGGGCCGATCGAGCTGCCCGAGCATGAGCGGGTTGAGATTGGCAATGACGGCACCGTGTCGATCATGGCGCCGGGCGACTGGATGATGGCCGAAGTGGACCGCATCCGTTTGGTCGACGTTGCGGCTGCAGACCTGATGAAGAACGAAGCCGGCTTGCTGGTCACGCGCAACGGCGAGCCCGCCGCGCCCAGCGAAGAGGTACGCCTGGCCAGCGGCTTTCTGGAGTCGAGCAACGTCTCGGCGATCGACGAGCTGGCCTCGACCATGAGCCTGAATCGCCTGTTCGAGACTCAGGTAAAGATGATGAAAGCCGCCGAGGACCTCTCCGACGCCGGCAACCGAATGATCCGCGGCAGCTGATCGGGAGATAACGCATGAATTCCGCACTTTGGGTCAGCAAGACCGGCCTGGCTGCACAAGACACCGCCATGGCGACCGTCGCCAACAACCTGGCCAACGTCAACACCAACGGCTTCAAAGCTGACCGCGCGGTCTTCGAGGATCTGTTCTACAGCATCGAGAAGCAGCCCGGCGCCCAGGCGGATGAGATCAACACCGTTCCGTCCGGCATCCAGCTCGGCAGCGGCGTGCGTGTCGCCGGCACGCAGAAGGTGTTCACCGAGGGCAGCATCCAGACCACCGGCCAGCCGATGGACCTGGCGATCGTCGGCCGTGGCTTCTTCCAGGTCGAGTCGCCCAACGGCGACATCCTCTACACCGAGAACGGCCAGTTCCAGCTCAACGCCGAAGGCGTGATGGTCAATGCCCAGGGCTTGCCGCTGACGCCTGCCATCGAAGTGCCGCAGGGCAGCACCGGCTTTACCGTGGGCGCCGATGGCATCGTCACGGCCGTTCTGCCCGGTGACACACTGCCGTCCGAGCTGGGCCAGATCACCCTGGTCAACTTCACCAATCCGGGTGGCCTGGAAGCGCTGGGCGGCAACCTCTATCGCGAAAGCGTCGCCAGCGGCGAAGCGGTGGAAGGCGTGCCGGGCGAAGAGGGCCTCGGCCAGCTCAAGCAGGGCGTACTGGAAGGCTCCAACGTGCAGGTGGTCGAGGCGATGGTGGCGATGATCGCCATCCAGCGCGCGTACGAGGCCAACGCCAAAGTCCTCGATGCCGCCAGCGGCATGCAGCAGTTCCTCAACCAGACCGTCTGAGAATCATGATGCGTACGCCCATTCTGCTCGTCGCTCTGGCCTTGCTCGGCGGCTGCGCCAGCTTCAACGAAATGCTGCCGGAAGAGCCCTCGACCGAGTACGAACCGCTGGAGCTGGACTACAGCCTGCCGCCAACCACCGGTGGCGGCCTGTTCCGCTCCGGTTACACCGGCTCGCTGATCAGCGACAGGCGCGCGGTGCGGGTCGGCGACATTCTCACCGTGGTGCTGGACGAATCCACGCAGTCGAGCAAGAGCGCCGGTACTAGCTTCGGCAAGGAGTCGAGCGTTGGGATCGGCGTGCCGACCATTCTCGGCAAGACCTACCCGGACGTCGAAACTTCGGCCTCCGGCGAGCGTGAGTTCAAGGGCTCGGCCAAGAGCTCGCAGCAGAACACCCTGCGCGGCTCCATCGCCGTCAGCGTGCACCGCGTGCTGCCCAACGGCACCTTGCTGATCAAGGGTGAAAAGGCCCTGCGGCTGAATCAGGGTGACGAATACATCCGCCTCACCGGCCTGGTGCGTATCGACGACATCAACCGCTACAACCAGGTGTCCTCGCAAAGCGTGGCCAACGCGAAGATTTCCTATGCCGGGCGTGGTGTGCTCAACGACAGCAACTCGGCCGGCTGGCTGACGCGCTTCTTCGCCTCGCCGCTGTTCCCTCTTTAAGTGATGGCCCTTGGAATGACTAGCCCGATGCGATCCCTCAAGCTGTTCCTCGCCGCCGTCGCGCTGTGGCAACTGCCGGCCCAGGCTGTGCCGTTGATGGACCTGGTGGATGTCGAAGGCATTCGCGGCAACCAGCTGATCGGCTACGGCCTGGTCGTGGGTCTCGACGGCACCGGTGACAAGAACCAGGTCAAGTTCACCAGCCAGTCGGTGACCAACATGATCAAGCAGTTCGGCGTGAACCTGCCGCCGAACGTCGACCCGAAGCTGAAGAACGTCGCCGCTGTGACCATCACCGCCACGATGCCGCCGTCCTACAGTGCCGGCCAGACGGTGGATGTCACCGTCTCCTCGCTGGGCGACGCCAAGAGCCTGCGCGGCGGCCAACTGCTGATGACCCCGCTGCAGGGCGTCGACGGTGAGATCTACGCGCTGGCTCAGGGCGCGGTAATCGTCGGCGGCGTCAACGCCGAAGGTGCAGACGGCTCCAAGGTTTCCATCAACACCTCCAACAGCGGCCTGATCCCCAACGGTGCGACGGTCGAGCGGATGATCCCCAGCGACTTCACCGAACGCCCGGAAGTGATGCTCAACGTCCGCCAGCCGAGCTTCCAGACCGTCACCCGCGTGGTCGACGCGGTGGATGCCTATTTCGGCAAAGGCACCGCCACGGCGCTCAACGCCACCAAGGTGTCGATCCGTGCGCCCCTTACCAGCACTCAGCGCATGAGCTTCATGGCCATGCTCGAACGCCTGGAAGTCGAAGAGGGCCGCACCCGGCCTAAAGTGGTTTTCAACAGCCGCACCGGCACCGTCGTGGTCGGCCAGGGTGTGCGGGTCAAAGCCGCGGCGGTGGCCCACGGCAGCCTGACCGTGACCATCAGCGAGAACCCCCAGGTTAGCCAGCCGAACCCCTTATCCGGCGGCCAGACCGTCGTTACGCCGCAGTCGGATGTCGCCATCGAGCAGGACCGCAAGGCCATGTTCAAGTGGCCCGAGGGTGCCAGCCTGGAAAGCATCATCAGCACCATCAACAGTCTTGGCGCCACACCCGACGACGTGATGAGCATCCTGCAGTCGCTGGAACGTGCCGGCGCACTGAACGCTGAATTGATCGTGATGTAACAAGCGCCTGCTTCTGATGAAGCAGGCCTGACGCGCAGCAGATTGAATAGGTTTTTTGTCGGATGAGCATCGTATCCCTCCCCCAGCACCTCAACACCCTGCGCAACCGCCAGGACGGCCCGACCGCGGCCCGGCGCCAGCAGCTGGAAGTCGTCGCCGAACAGTTCGAGGCGATGTTCCTGCAGCAGATCCTCAAGCAGATGCGCAAGGCCGGCGACGTGCTCGGTGCCGGCAACCCGATGCGCAGCCGCGAGCTGGATACCATGCGCGACTTCTATGACGAAGTGCTTGCCGACACCCTGGCCGGCAAGCGTCAGACTGGGATCGCCGACATGCTGGTGCAGCAGCTAAGTGGTGAAGCCGGCAGCGCGCCCGCGCCGACAGCTCTGGCCGGTCACGCTGGCAGCGGTTTGCAGGGTGGCGGCTTGCATGCGCTGCGGGGCACCTGGCAGCGTGGCGTCGATGCGCTGGACAGTGCTTGGGAAAGCGGCAAGGCCGGCTTCAAGTCGCTGGTCGACAGCGTGATCAAGCATGAGTCCAGCGGCAACATCGCCGCCGTCTCGCCCAAGGGCGCGCGTGGCCTGATGCAGCTGATGCCGGGTACGGCACGGGACATGGCGGCCGAGTTGGGTTTGCCGTTCAGTGAAGCGCGGTTGACCACCGATGCGGAATACAACAAGCGCCTCGGCAGCGCCTACCTGAACAAGATGCTCGACCGCTACGACGGCCATCAGGCGCTGGCGCTGGCCGCCTATAACGCCGGCCCCGGGCGGGTAGACGAGTGGCTGAAGAGCCATGGCGACCCGCGCAAGGGCGAGATCGGCACCGGCGCCTGGGTGCAGAAGATCCCTTTTGCAGAGACCCGCAACTACACCCGCAACATCCTCAACGATCTGAGCGCCGCTGCGCCTCGGCAGGCCGAACCGCGTGCGCAGCTGCAAGCCGTTCCGCCTGTTGTGCCGTCGCCGCTTAATTCCGCTGGCGATTCGGTCGCTCTTTCTACTGGGCACAGTGTTGTTGCTGGAGCCCGCCTCTCGGTGGCGTTCGCGCAACCGATCCGGATCGAGCCGAAGGAAGTCGTGTCGTGAGTATTCTTGGTCAAATTGGCTACAGCGGCGTTCGCGCCTCGCAGATCGCCCTCTCGGCGACCGGGCAGAACATCGCCAACGTCAACACGCCGGGCTTCAGCCGTCTGACGCCTGACATGAAGTCGGTGGGCGGGCAGACCTCGGTCAGCATCGGTGGTGGCGTACAGGTCAGCAGCATTCGGCGTCTGTCCAACGACTTCCAGAATCAGCAGCTCTGGCGCGCCAGCACCGACAAGAACTACTTCAACACCAGCCAGCAATACCTCACCGCCCTCGAAGGCCTGATCGACAGCGAAGGCTCGAGCGTCAGCGTTGGCCTGGACAACTTCTTCGCCGCCCTCAGCGAAGCCAGTTCGACCCCCGAATCCATCGCGCTGCGCCAGCAGATCATCGGCGAGTCGAAGCAGTTGGCACAGCGCTTCAACGGGCTGAACAGCAACATCGGCACCCAGCTCAACGCCCTGCAAGGCCAGCGCGTGGCCATGACCAGCGAAATCAACGGGCTGTCTGGCAACATCGCCGAGTTGAACGCACAGATCCGCGAGATGGAGTCCTCGGGCCGTGATACCGCGACCCTGCGCGATTACCGCGACAACCTGGTCAAGGATCTCAGCCAATACGCCGGCATCCGCGTGCAAGAAGCTGCTGATGGCACTCTGAATGTCTCGCTGGCCAACGGTCAGCCGCTGGTCGCCGGGGCAACGGCGGGGCAGTTGAAGGTCAATGCCAACCTGGCCGGCGAGCAGGAAATGACGCTGGTGTTCGCCAAGACCACCTTTCCGCTCAACCAGCAGGGCATCGGCGGCTCGCTCGGCGGTCTCTACGACATGGAATACGGCGCGCTGCGCCCGGCCCAGAAGGACCTGCACGACATGGCCTCGGCCGTGGCGACCATGGTCAATGACACCCTCGCCGGTGGCTTCGACCTCAACGGCAACCCCGGCCAGCCGCTGTTCAGCTACAACGCGGGCAGCACCAGCGGGATGCTGGCGGTCAACGCGCTGGGCGCCTCGGAACTGGCGTTTTCCGGCACGGCAGGCGAGGTGGGTAACAACAAGACCCTGCTCATCATGCTTGAACTCAAATCAGCGGGTGTCACGGTCGCCGGCAACACCGTACCGCTCAACGACGCCTACGCCGGCCTGGTTGGCCGCGTCGCCAGTGCCAGCCGGCAGAACCAGGCGGATCTGCGCGCCGCGACCACGGTAGCCGAGCAGGCTCAGGCCCAGCGCGACAGCGTCAGTGCGGTCAACCTGGACGAGGAGGCCGTCAACCTCATGGCCTACGAGCAGGCCTACCAAGCCAACATGAAAGTCATCAGCACTTCCAACGATCTGTTCAACGCCGTACTGGCGATGTTCTGAGCTGGCGCAAGCCAACTCGACTGACGAGAAAGACACCATGCGCATCTCCAACGCCCAAATCACCGCCATGATGCACGGCTCGATGAACACCAGCTCCGAGAAGCTCGGCAAGCTGATGCAGCAGATGGCCACCGGCGAGCGCATGCTGATGCCCTCGGATGACCCGATTTCCGCCGTGCGCGTGTTGCGCATCCAGCGCGAGGAAGCGACGCTGACCCAGTACCGCACCAACATCGCCAACGTGTCCGGCAACCTGTCCAAGCAAGAAGCCAACCTCAAGGCGGCGTCCGACACCATGCTCAACGTGCGCGACCTGCTGCTGTGGGCCGCCAACGGCAGCAACACCAGCGAAGACCTGGCCGCCATCGCCAATGAGATGGGCAATCTGGAACGCACCATCGTCAGCTTCGCCAACGTGCGCGACGAGGAAGGTCGTTATCTGTTCTCCGGCACCCTCAGCGACCGGCCGGCCATTACCTTCGATGCCGCCACCCAGAGCTACGGGCTGACCGGCAACGATCAATACCGCCAGGCGGCAGTCGCCAATGGCGTACTGGTCGAGGAGAATGTCACCGCCGCGCAGGTCTTCGGTGGCGGCGTCGGCATGCTCAACGACCTCAATGCGCTGGTCAAAATGCTCGCCGACCCGGCACTGAATGCCAACGATCCGGCAGTACAGGCTTCGATCAGCGCTACGCTCAACAGCCTCGACAAGACTCACGGCGACCTGCTGGGCGCCGTCTCGGAGCTGGGCGGGCGGCAGAACACCCTGACGTTGCTGTCGAGCAGCAACGAGGACGTTTCGCTGGTGAACCAGAAAATCGACGGCGAGCTGTCGCAACTCGACTACGCCTCGGCCAGCATCGACCTGAACAACTATCAGCTGTCGCTGCAGGCGACGCAGAAAACCTATTTGAAGATCAACGGGCTGTCGCTGTTCGGCATGCTCTGACCGAGGTAGCGTGAATGAAGATTGGCAAGCAGCTCCCCGCTGTTTCCGCAATCAACCCACAGGAACGCCGCGAGGCGCTGCTGCGGGATGCGCCTGCGCCGCTGCGTGCCGGTACGCCGGTTGACACGCCGCACACCGAAACGGCCCCCAGCAAGAACACCAGCTTCAGCCTGCAGCTCAATCAGCAACTGTCCTCGATGCAGTCGGCCGACAGCTACCTCGGCGACCTGCAGACGCGTCTGTCACAGCTCAAGCTGAATCTCAGTCGCCAGATCAGCTCGCCGCAGCCCAACGGTGAGGAAAGCATTCGCCAGACCGTGCAGCAGGTTGGCGAGTTGCTCAAAGAGCGCAGCAAACGCTCCGGCAATTCTCTGGACGCCAATCTCAAACTGCGACTGACCGAGCCGGTGCGCAGCCGCTTCAGCCTGCAAGGGCTGGAGTCGCTGGAAAAGATTCGCCAGTCAGGCCGCGAGACACTGCTGTTCAGCGGCGGTCGCCAACTGGCCGAGCCCGTGGCCGTAGTGCTCGACGACGAGATGACCGACGAGCAAATCCTGCGCCGCTTCAATGGCAGTCTTGGCCAGGCCGGTATCCGCGCCGAACTGGATCAGAACGGCGAGCTGAAGTTTTCCGCCCGCGAAGGCGATTGGCAAAAGCTCAAGGACCAGCTGGCGGTGCAGGGCGAAGGCAAGCTGTTCGACAAGGGCCGATACGTCCGCGTGCAGAGCGAGGACGAGCAGCTGCTGAGCTTCCCTGAAGAGCTGCAGCTCGATTCCTTCCGCGAACTGCGCCGCCTGCTTGACTCGGTGGTGGCCGGGCTCGACAAGGTCACCTCGCTGCGCGAACAGCTGAGCAACCGCCAGCAGGAAATCCGCGAGTTCCTTGCCCGTCAGGCCCACGCCGACGAGAAGCAGTGGGCCATGGATTTCTCACGCTCAGTTTTCAACCTGATGCAGCGCAGCCCCTCCAGCTACGCGGCGGTCACCCAGACCGTCGTGGCCCAGGCGACCATCAGCCGCTTCGCAGTGGTCAGCCTGCTGTCCTGATCGATCCTGCGCCGGGCTGCTTACGGCCCGGTTCGATCGATGAATTTCACATCCGAAGGTCGCCCCATCGGCAACGTCTGCACGGTATCGCCCAGCTTGCCGCTGTCGGGGTCGCGCTGCACGATCACCAGTGCATCACTCTTCTGATTGGCAATGATCATGAACTGGCCGCTCGGGTCGATGGCGAACTCCCGCGGCTCGCGGCCCTCACTGTCGCGCTGCTGGATCTCGCGCAGATTGTCGTTCTCCGCGATGGCATAAACCATGATGCGGTTCTTCTCGGCGCGGTCACTGACGTAGAGAAAGCGACCGTCCGGCGAAGGATGGATAGCGCCGGGCGAATGCAGGCTGACATCGCCGCCCGCGGCCAGATCGACCAGTTGACGCTGCACCAGGCCGCCATCCACATGATCGAAGCGCGCGATCTGAGCGCTCAGCTCCAGCGTCGCGTAGGCCTGGCTGCCATCCGGGCTGAACACCAGATGACGCGGGCCGCTGCCGTCCGGCAGGCTGATAAAGGCCGGGTCAGCTGGCGACAATGGGCGCTCGGCGTTGGTCGGGTCGTAGCGATAGACGAAGATCTTGTCGGCGCCCAAGTCGCTGACGAACAGCGTCTTGCCGTCCGGTGACATCACCGCGGAGTGCACGTGAGACGATTGCTGGCGTTCCGGGTGCACTTCGCTGGCCTTGTGGGTCGCGATCTGGGTGACCGGCAAAAGCGTCCCATCCTTGGCCAACGGGACCACCGCGAGGCTGCCACCCGGGTTTGCGCGCGACCCGTAGTTGGAGACGAACAGATAACGCCCGTCGCGGCTCTGGCTCAGGTGCGTGGGTTCGTCGCCCAGGGTGATCTGCTGCTCCAGAACCGATAACTTGCCCGTGGTCGGTGACAGGATGAAGGCGCTGACCCGGCCCACCGGATCAGGATGGCCCGGGCCGTTCTCGTTCACCGCATAGATCCGGTTGCGGTTGAGATCCAGCGTCAACCAGGACGGGTTGTGAGTCCGCACGATCTGTAGCGGTTGCGGTTCGATCTGGCCGTTTTCGGCATCGAACTGCATGCGATAAATCCCTTCGCTGTTTCCTTCGGTGGTGTAGCTGCCGATCAATATCTGATGCATGGGCGCCGCTGCTCCGCTGGTACAAATGGCTAGGAGTGCCGCGGCTATGCCGTGGCGAAAGGTGCGTGGTTCGTGCATGCCTGCATCCTTTTGGTGTCGGCGCGTGGCTGGGAGCCGTTCTTGCCTGTGGATCGTCTTTGACCAACTTACTGGCGGTACGTTGTGAAGCTCCCTGCCGAACTGCGTAGGGCGATCTGTGTCATTTCCCTGACTAGACCATTGCCCACGCGAAAAGCTCGGGCATTATGACGGGGCCAATCCCACCAGACTTCATCCCGAACCCTTCCGGGCACTGACTCTCATCAGCGTGGCTTATCTCTCATGGAACTACCTGCTTACCTTCAGTCGCTCCAGGAACGCACGGCCGCCGTCGTTGAAGCCGAAATCGCGCCTCGCTCTTCTCAGGTGGACCAGGCCGCTCAGTGGCCAGCCCACTCGATGAAGGCGCTTGGCGAAGCAGGGCTGCTGGGGCTGATGGTGCCAGCCGCGCTCGGCGGCCATGGCCAAGGACTGCTGGGGCTGAGCGTGATTACCGAAGCCATCGGGCGGGCTTGTCCGTCGTCTGCGCTGTGTTTCGGCATGCACTGCGTGGGCACGGCGGTTATCGCCGCCAAGGCTACCGAGTTCCAGCAGGAGCACTATCTGCGGGCCATCGCTGAAGGGCGTCACATCACCACGCTGGCGTTGTCCGAGCATGGTTCCGGTGCGCATTTCTACGTACCCCAGACCCGAATCGAGGATACCGGCCAGCATTTTCTCGTCGACGGCACCAAGCAGTTTGTTACCAATGGCGGACACGCCGACTCTTATGTTGTTTCGTCGGTCGCGAGTTCGGACAGTGATGCTGGCGATTTCAGCTGTCTGATCGTTGATTCCGACAGCGCTGGCATGAACTGGCTCGATCCCTGGCTGGGTTTCGGCATGCGCGGTAACTCATCGCGTCCGCTGCATCTGGATCGGGTGCAGGTGAGGCACGAAAATCTGCTCGGCGAAGAGGGCGACCAGGTCTGGTATGTCTTCGAGGTAGTGGCGCCGTTCTTCCTGATGGCCATGGCCGGCACCTATCTCGGCCTGGCTCAGGCTGCGCTTGACGTTACCGGTGAGCACTTGCGGGCGCGGCGTTATACCCATTCGGGCGAGTCGCTGCGCGATATCGAATCGATGCAGACCCGTTACGCCGAAATGTGGATGGCGGTCGAGAAGACCCGTGCGCTGATTCGCGAGGCGAGTCGGCGCGGCGACATCAACCATCCCGAGGCGCTGCCGTTCATCCTCTCCTGCAAGGCTGATGCCGGTGATACGGTGGTGCGAGTGACCAACGAGGCGATGACACTCTGTGGTGGAGCTGCGTACCGGGAGAACAGCCGCATCGGCCAAATGCTGCGTGACGCCCGTGCCGCTCACATCATGAGTCCTACGACCGATCTGCTGAAACTCTGGGCAGGCCGTAGCTTGCTCGGCCTGCCGCTGCTTTGAAGAGGACCGAGGCCGTGCAATCGCTGCTCTTGCTCACCGCCGTGGCAAATCAGGAAGCACCGCGCCGCATGCTTGAAGACATTGCGGTAGCGCAGCAGGTACGGCTGGATATCCTTGACCAATCATCATTAAGCGAACGGTTCCAGACAGAAGATGAACCCTCGCTGGTGCTGCTGGCACCTGGGCTTGGCAAGACGTTGTCGCTGGCCCGCGCGGTGCGCAAGCGATGGCCACAATGCGAGCTGATTTTTCTCTGCCTGCCGGGCGGCGTCGATACGCTGCGTCAGTCGTTCGGTATCGCACCGCTCATTGGGGCGCACTGGTCCATCGCCGAGATGGAGCGTGACCAGCTCGCCCGTGAGGTGGATCGCTCGCTGAACGCGGGGCGGCGGCGTAGCAAGCTGCGAACCACGCTGGAGCGTGCCAATGCGACGATTGCAAAACCCCGTACGGAGTTCGAAGGCATATCGCAGCGTCGGCTGAACGCCGATTACTACGTGCACAACATTATCGACGCCGCCCGTGATGCCATTGTCGGGCTAGATACCACGCTTGAGGTGTTGTACTGGAGCGCTGGCGCTTGCGAGTTGTTCCGGCTCTCCGCCCGCGACACGGTCGGGCGGCAGGCCGAGCAGCTGCCGTTCTGGTCGGAAGCGCTGGTAACCGCGGTGCGCCAGGTGTTGTCGGGTAGCGGTACGCAAAGCCATGAATGCAGCTGCGTAGTCGGGGATGTCGAGCTGGCCCTCGAGGTCAACGTCTCGGCAGTGAGTGGTGGCGATGGGCTGGCCGTGGGCGCGTCTCTGACTATCCGCGACATTACGGCCCTGGCCGCGGAACGTCGCGCCAACGCAGAGCGGGGTCGTCAGCTGAGCGATGAGCGCCAGCATCTGCATCGACTTTTTGAACAGGCGCCCGGCTTCATCGCCATCACTCAGGGTCCACAACACGTTGTTGAGATCGCCAATCGCTCGTTTCATCAGCTCGTTGGGTTGCGTGACGTAATCGGCCTGCCCGCTGCGGTCGTGTTTCCTCAGATTGAGGGACAGGATGTAGGCAGCCTGTTGCAACGGGTCTACATCACCAGGCGGCCCTATGTGGGTCGCGGCACGCCAATATTGGTCACTCGTGCTGGCGAAGAGCAGCCGCGCAGAGGCTATGTCGATTTCGTCTTCCAGCCGGTGCTGTCCGAGCAGGATCAGCTCACTGGCGTTTTTTGTCAGGGCCATGATGTAACTCAGCAGGTGCTGGCGCAGCTGGCGCTGCAGCGTTCACAAGAGGACTTGCAAGCGCTGGTGGACGAACGGACCCGGGAGCTGGAGCAGAGCCGTCACGCGCTCTACCAGTCGCAGAAACTGGAAGCCATCGGCAAGCTGACCGGGGGCGTGGCCCATGATTTCAATAACGTGCTTCAGGTCGTCAGCGGCAATCTACAGCTGTTGCGTCCGCTGCTGAGCGGCAATCGTCTTGGTACCGGCCGGCTCGATGCGGCGACCGGCGCAGTCGACCGGGGTGCCAAGCTGGCGGCGGAGTTGCTTGCCTTTGCCCGCAAACAGCCTTTGCGTCCGGCGCCCACGCATCTGGCCCGACTGTTGCGCAACATGGATGCACTGCTGCGCCAGGCACTCGGCGAGGCGATCGAGATCGAGACGGTCGTTGCCGGCGGGCTATGGACCACCATGGTGGACCCGCACCAGCTTGAAAACGTCGTGCTCAACCTGGCGATCAATGCCCGCGACGCCATGCAGGCCAGCGGCAAGCTGACGCTGGAACTGAGCAACGCGATGCTTGACGAGCTGTATACCCAGACCCAAATCGATGTCGAGCCCGGACAGTACGTGCTGCTGGCCGTTTCCGATACCGGCTCGGGCATGTCGGCGCAAACCCTCGAGCATGCGTTCGAACCCTTTTACACCACCAAGCCCGAGGGCGAGGGCACCGGCCTCGGCCTCAGCATGGCTTACGGGTTTGCCAAGCAGAGTGGCGGGCACATACGGATCTACAGCGAGCCCGGCAGCGGCACCACAGTAAAGCTGTATCTGCCGCGAACCGAACAGCCGGAAGTTCTAGCGGTGCCACTGCCGGTCGGGCCGGCTGTGGGTGGCGACGAAACCATTTTGGTGGTCGAGGATGACCTGGCGGTGCAGGGCACAGTAGTCGAGCTGCTCAATGGGCTCGGCTATCAGGTGCTGCGGGCCAACGACGCGCAGAGTGCCCTGAGCATCCTGCAAAGTGGCCTGCGCATCGATGTGTTGTTCACCGACGTGGTTATGCCCGGCGCGCTCAGCACGACTGAGCTGGCACGACAGGCCAAGCTCTTGCTGCCCGCTATCGCTGTTCTCTTTACCTCCGGCTACACGCGTAACGCCATCGTCCACGGCGGCAAGCTCGATACCGGCGTCGAGCTGCTGAGCAAGCCGTACCGGCAGGAAGAGCTGGCGCGCAAACTGCGGCAATTACTGGCGCCTCGACAGACCCCGGCGCTGCCTCCCGAAGCGGTGCGGCCAGCGGTATTGGTGGTCGAAGACCAGCTGCAGCTGCTAGCCCTGACCTGCGAGATGGTTCAGGAGCTGGGGCTGACCGCAGAGGGCTTTCCTTCGGCCGAAGCAGCACTACCAGCCCTGCGCGAGAAGCACTTTGAGTACCTGTTGGTCGACGTGAACCTCCCAGGCATGTCCGGCCCCGAGTTTGCCAGGCTCGCCTTGCAAGAACAGCCGAAGTTGCAGGTCGTGTTGCTCTCTGGCGAAGGTGCGGTGGAAACCAGCATTCCGGCAAGCTCGTTGGGCAAGCCCTATACCTTCGAGCAGCTCGAGGCGATCCTCAAGGGCTGAGTTTTTTCAGCAAGCTGTCGATTTCCGGCACGGCCAGACGACCAGTACACAAGAGAAGCCGCTGCCGAGGAAGCTGCGATGCGCTATCTGTGCCTGGTCTACCTGAACGAGGACGCCGTGGCGGCACTGCCGCCAGCCGTTCACGCCGCGCTCGATGCCGAATGCTGTGAGTACCACGCGCAGCTGCGGCACAGCGGCGAGCTGGTCGTCGGCGAAGCCCTGCAGCCGGTGTCGAGCACCACCACCGTGCGCCGACAAGGCGACCGCCTGCTTCTGCACGATGGGCCAGTGCGCGACGGCCACGAGCAGCCCGCGGCGATCTATCTGTTCGAGACCCAGGACCTCAACGGCGCGATCCGACTGGCATCCCGCCTGCCATCGGCGCGGTTGGGCGGCGTCGAGGTGCACGCGCTGGAGGCGCGAGCGCCGCCTTGAGTGCCAGCAACTGTGATCGGCCCGAACCATCGACCCCGAGGATGACGACATGAACAACCTTACCCAAACGCAGGACGAAGCCCGGATCCGCCAACTCACCGAGACCTTCCAGCAGGCCACCGTGCGCAAGGATCTGGACACCATCATGGCGCAGTACGCCGCAGACGTACGGGCCTTCGATGCGGTTGGCCCGCTGCAATTCAAAAGCGCCGAGGCGTACCGCCAACACTGGCAAAGCTGCTTCGATTTTTGTCAGGGCGAAGGCTTTTTCGACATCAGTGAGCTCGAGATCAACGTCAGCGGCGACCTGGCCTATAGTCATTTCCTGAGCCACTGCGGCGGCACCGATGAAAAAGGTGACATGCAGTCCGGATGGATGCGCGGCAGCCGCTGCTGGCGTCGTCAGGACGGCGACTGGAAGGTTGTCCATGAGCATTTCTCGATGCCATTCGACATGGCCAGCGGCCAAGTCAATTTCGGCATCGAACCCGAACCACAGGCTGGCGTAGCCAACTGATCGACCCTTCGTTCCGTCGCGGCTGCCAGGGTGGCAGCCGACGGGCGTCATCGGAGAATGAAATGAAATACCTGTGTCTGGTCTATTACGACGAGCAGCGCGTGGATTCGATGACTGACGAGCAGTGGGCGGCGCTGGTCGAGCAATGCATTACCAACAGCGAGCGGCTGAAGCAGAGCGGGCAGTTCATCGCGGGCGAGCCGCTGCAATCGGTGCGTACCGCCAAAACGGTGCGGGTCCGCGACGGCGCGGTTTCGGTCGTCGACGGCCCGTTCGCCGAAACCCGAGAGCAGCTGGCGGGCTTCTATCTGATCGAAGCGCAGGACCTGGATGAGGCCCTGCACCTGGCGGCAAAAATCCCGCCTGCGCAACTGGGCAGTATCGAAGTTCGCCCGTTGCGCCAGTTACTTGATCGTTAATCGATGCCTGAGCGGGGCAGGCCGACAGCAACCGATCATGTCGGTAACGGGCCGACGCTGGCTGAAATCGACATTCTTTACCGCACTCAATCGCGGCGGGTGTTGGCGACGCTGATTCGCTTGCTGGGTGATTTCGAGCTGGCCGAGGAGGCCCTGCATGACGCCTTTATCGCGGCGGTGCAGCAGTGGCCGCATGATGGTTTGCCGTCCAATCCCCGTGCCTGGCTGGTGTCCGCCGGTCGCTTCAAGGCCATCGATGGGCTGCGCCGGCGTGCGCGTTTCGACGCATCCCTGAGCCTGTTGGCCGATCAGCTGGACGGCCGCGATGAACCCGAATGGGAACGTGAAGACCTTGAGGACGATCGCTTGCGACTGATCTTCACCTGCTGCCACCCGGCGTTACCGGGCGATGCGCAGGTGGCGCTGACGCTGCGTGAGGTCTGCGATCTCAAGACCGAAGAGATCGCGCGAGCCTTTCTCGCCTCCCCCAGCACCATTGCCCAGCGCATCGTGCGGGCCAAGCAGAAGATCCGCGACGCGAGAATTCCCTACCGGGTGCCCACACGCGAAGAGCTGCCGGCTCGACTGGATAACGTGTTGCGGGTGATCTATCTGGTCTTCAACGAAGGTTATTCCGCCTCCAGCGGCAGCGAGCTGACCCGTGCAGACCTCAGCGCGGAGGCCGTCCGTCTCGGTCGTCTGCTGCTCGAACTGTTGCCGGACCCCGAGCTGATGGGGTTGCTGGCGCTGATGCTGCTGCACGACTCGCGTCGCGCCGCGCGTACCGATGAGGCCGGCGAGCTGGTGCGCCTCGACGAGCAGGACCGCAGCCGCTGGAATCAGTCGCAGATCGCCGAAGGTGCCGCGCTGGTGCGGCGTGCGCTTGCCTCCAGGCGCTTCGGCCCTTACACCGTTCAGGCCGCCATCGTCGCCGTACACGCCGAGGCCGCCTCTTCAGCTGAGACGGATTGGGCGCAGATTGTCGGGCTCTATGACCTGTTGCTGCGCATCAGCCCGTCGCCGGTCATCGAGCTCAATCGCGCGGTGGCGCTGGCGATGCGTGACGGTGCCACGGTCGGGCTGGCCGCCATCGACAGGTTGCTGGCCCGCGGCGAACTGCGTGACTACCATCTGCTGCACGCGGGCCGCGCTGATTTTTGTCGCCAACTGGGCCGTCTGGACGAGGCCCGCGAGGCCTACCGAACCGCGTTGGCCTTGGCCCAGCTGGATCCGGAAAAGCGCTTTTTGCAGCAGCGTTTGGATGAGCTGGGCGGGGCGGGCGTGTCATAGCACCGTTTCGTTTCGCCTCATCCGAAACTCCGTAGGATGGGCCGCACGGCGTTGCGCTTCAGCCCACCGTTATCAATGCCAGAGGTAACACTCAGCCCCGCCACGCCCCAGGGTTCACCAGGTTCTCCGGCCATTCGCCCGCCAGCGCGGCTAGCAGATTTTCCACCGCACAGCACGCCATCGCCTCCCGCGTCTCGTGGGTGGCCGAACCCATATGCGGGGTCGCCACCACATTGTCCAGTTGTAACAGCGGCGAATCCGCACTCAGCGGTTCCTGCTCAAATACATCCAGCCCGGCGCCGCGAATCTGGCCGTTGCGCAGGGCCTCAATCAGTGCCGCCTCGTCGACCACCTTTCCGCGGGAAATGTTGATGAAGATGCTCTCAGGGCGCATCTGCTCGAACGCTGACGCCCCGATCAGGCCATGGGTTTCGGCGGTCAGCGGCAAGGTCAGGCAGATGAAATTCGCCTCCCGCAACAGTGCCTCGAGGCTGCGATAGCCCGCTCCGAAACGCTGCTCGGCTGCCGGATTAGGCGAGTGGCTGTGGTAGATCACCGGCATGCCGAAACCGAAATGCCCGCGCTGGGCGAGGGCTTCGCCGATGCGCCCCATGCCGATGATGCCCAGCGTCTTGCCATGCACATCGCTGCCGAAATGCCGAGGCCCGATGTTCTGTTGCCACTGCCCGGCGCGGACCATGTTCGCCAGCTCCACGACTCGCCGAGCGGTCGTCAGGATCAGCGCGAAGCCGGTGTCGGCGGTGGTTTCGGTCAGCACGTCCGGGGTGTTGCTGAGCAGGATGCGACGTTCGGTCAGGTAGTCGATGTCGTAGTTATCGACGCCCACCGAGACGCTGGCTACAGCTTGCAGCTCCGGCGCCAGATCCAGCAGTGACGCATCCAGCCTGAGGCTTGCACCTAGCAGACCGTGGGCGCTGGGCAGGGCGTCGCGTAGCTGCGCCAGGCCCTGGGCATCGAGACGCTCGATGAGGGTGACTTCGGCCCGCGCCTGTAGGCGCGCCATCAGCGGCGCGGACAGCGTCTTGTACAACACGATGTGCTTTTTCATGAGAGTCCTCGAATCAGGGGCGAGCGGTGGCAGAAAGGGGCGTTGCGGTTGCCGGCGCTGTACGGTCGCTGGCGCCGGGTTTGAGGGCCAGGGTCAGCACCACCGACAGCAGCAGCGCGCCGCTCATCAGCAGGAAGGACATGCTGGGCGAGCCGGTGGAGCCGTTGAGGTAGCCCACCAGGTAGGAGCCGCCGAACGAGCCCAGCGCGCCCATGCTGTTGATCAGTGCCATGGCGCCACCGGCCACGTTCGCCGGAAGGATTTCCGGCACGATGGCAAAAAACGGCCCGTAGGGTGCGTACATGCAGGCCCCGGCGATCACCAGCAGGCTATAGGACCACCAGAAGTGCTCGGCGCCGAGCAAGTACGACGCGTAGAAGGCGATAGAGGCGATCAGCAGCGGCGGCCAGACGAAGCGCTTGCGTTTTTGCACCTTGTCCGACGCCCAGGACACCAGCAGCATGGCGATCACCGCCGCCAGGTAGGGCAGCGCCGACAGCCAGCCGGCCTCGACCATGTCCATTTGCTGACCGGCCATGAGGATCGACGGCAGCCACAGTACGAAGCCATAGACACCGATGCTCCAGCAAAAGAACTGCAAGGCCAGGATGATCACGTTGGGCGAGCGGAAGGCCTCGGCGTAGTTCTTCACCGCTTTGATGCCGACCTGTTCGGCGGCCAGTGCGTTTTCCAGGTCCTGCTTCTCCCGCTCGTTGAGCCAGTTGGCCTGGGCCGGGCGGTCGTCTGCCAGGCGCCACCAGATGAAGGCCCAGAACACCGCTGGCAGCCCTTCGATGATGAACATCCAGCGCCAGTCGAATTGCTCCACCAGATAACCGGAGACCACCGACATCCACAGCATGGTCACCGGATTGCCGAGAATCAGAAAGGTATTGGCGCGCGAACGTTCGGCGCGGGTGAACCAGTGGCACAGGTAGACCAGCATGGCCGGCATCACCGCGGCCTCGACCACGCCGAGCATGAAGCGGATCACGATCAGCCAGTAGGCGTTGGAGACCATGCCCGTCAGGGTCGCCAGCGAGCCCCAGAGGATTAGGCTGACGAAGATGAGTTTCTTAACGCTGCGCTTCTGCGCGTAGATCGCGCCGGGTACCTGGAAGAAGAAGTAGCCGAGGAAGAACAGCGCGCCAAGCAGTGACGACATCCCTGGGGTGATCATCAGGTCTTCGGCCATGCCCGAGGCGGCGGCGAACCCGTAGTTGGCCCGGTCCAGGTAGGCCAGGCTGTAGGTGATGAAGACGATGGGCATGATGTACCACCAGCGGCGGGTGGCGAGGTTGCGCGTTTGCATGTCATGACTCCTGAGCTTGTTGTTTTTGTCTGCAGCAGGTGTGTGTAGGTGTGTCTCGGGCCTTTATCGAGCGTCGGCTCCTGCCTAGCCCGTCGCCTGGGAGGCGCTGGTCTGCTCGCAATCGAGGCCCGCGAATTCCGCCGATAATTCAAGGCGGGTCGGCAGTCCCTCCATGTCGCCGCGGCTCTGTACCGCTCGGCTGCCGATCCAGTTGGCGCGCTGCACCGCCTCGTCCAGGCTGCGCTTTTCCAGCAGTGCGCTGATCAGACCGACAGCGAAGCCATCGCCGGCGCCGACGGTGTCCACTACCTGAACGTCCGGCACCGCAGCGACGAAGCCTTGCGCGTCGGCCGTGCGGTAGTAGGCGCCCTCTGCGCCAAGCTTGATCACTACCGCGTTGGCGCCCTGATCCAGATAGAAGGCGGCGATGTCGGCCGGATCGTCGAAGCCGGTCAGCACGCGGCCCTCGGCGAGCCCGGGCAGGACCCAATGGGCGAGGGCGGCGAGGCGGTTGATCTCGCGGATCATGGTCGACTCGCTGTCCCACAGACTGGGCCGCAGGTTGGGGTCGAAGGACAGGCTGCGCCCGGCGTCGCGCATGCGCGTCATCAGTTCGAAGGCCATCTCGCGGGCGGTGATCGACAGCGCCGGGACGATGCCGGTGGCATGCAGGTGGCGGGCCTCGAGCAGCGCCGGCGCGATGGAGTCGATCGATAGGTGGCTGGCCGCCGAGCCGCGGCGGAAATACTCGACCTGCGGGTCGCTACCATCGTCGCTGCGGGACTTGAACTGAAACCCGGTGGGGTGGGCCGCGTCGACCGCCACGTGGCGACAATCCAGGCCTTCGTTTTCCAGCGTCTGCAACACGAAGCGGCCGAGGGAGTCGGCACCGACCCGGCTCAGCCAGGCCACCTTAAAGCCCAGCCGCGACAAACCGATGGCGACGTTGCTGTCGGCCCCGGCGATGCGCTTGTGAAATCGCTCGACGCTGGCCAGGTCACCGGTCTGCTCGGCCACCAGCATCGCCATGGTTTCGCCGAAGGACAATACGTCGAACTCAGACATGGGCGGCCTCCCGATGCGGCTGCCCCAGGCGGGACAGGAGGGCGACGTGTTCAGAGGTCAGTTGCAGCAGGTCATCGCCTTGCAGCGGGTACTCGGCGGCGCGCATCACGCCGGCCGGCATCTGCTCGAGCAACTGCTCCCACAGCGGCAAGTCGGCCATGACGGGTGGGATGGCAACGAGCTTGCCGTCCGGGCGGCGCGTCACCGCCTTGCAGTGCACATAGGTCACGTGTCGGCCGAGCTGGCGGGCGGCGACCGGCGCCGACTGGTCCTGCCATTGCCAGTTGCCGATGTCGAACGTCATGCCGATGGGCAGGCCCCGTTGTTCGACCGCCGAGAAGAAGCACTGCAAGGGCTCGATCCGCCCGCCTTGCGAGGTCTGGTCATTCTCGACCAGCAACTGCACCGGGCTTCCGGCGAGTGCAGCGGCCAGGGCCGACAGGTCGTGGGCCTCGCTGAAATGGCCGAGGGAGACCTTCAGCCAGCTCGACCCAAAGGCCTCGGCGCGCCGCAGCGCCGTCAGCAGGGCGGAATTGGGCGCGGGCTGGTCGGCGAGCCACAGCTCCAGCGGCGACGAAAAGATGCTGCGCAGCCCCTTGGTCCGGGCGGCAGCGGCCAGTTCGGCGGCATTTTCGGTGGTCAGCAATTCCTCGCGCCATTCGATCCGCGAGGCGCCGGCGTCGGCCAGCAGATCGACGAAGCTGCCCTGACCGCACGCGCGCACCAGGTCGGCACCGTAACTGGAGAGGCTGATGGAGACGGGTGGTTTATGCATTGTTGTGCTCCTCTGAAACCGGTTTCAGGTTTGCTTAAAAAAACACGCATCGGTCAAGGCCTCGTCGTACGAGACCTCCTACTGTCAGCGTTGCGGGCCGCGTGTCGATCCGCGCTCTATCAGTCGCGCCGGGAAATCGAGGGTGCGCGCTGGTCCACTGTCGCCGCGCAGCCGCTTGAGCAGACAGTCGAACGCGCTGGCGCCAATCTCGGTAGTGGGTTGCGCCAGGGCGCTGATGCCGCTGCCTACCAAGGGGTACCAGTCGAGATCGTCGAGGGCGAGCAGGCCAACATCGTCGAACAGGTTGCAGCCCAGCTCGCGCAGCGCCTGAGTAGTTGCCAGCGCGGCGACGCCGTTGGCGCAGAACAATGCTTTGGGACCGTAGTCCGGCCCGGCCAGAAAGGTTTCGATGCGTGCGGCGAAGCGGTCGGAGGTTTCCACAACGGCGCCGCGTAGCGCGGGACGCTGCTCGATGCTGGCGTTGAAACGCTCGACCCGTTCGATGCGCGAGCTGGTGCCGTCGACCGGCTCGGTGACCAGCAGCAGGTCGCGGTAACCGCGCTGCTCGAGGTGATCGAGAGCCATGTCGACGGCGGCCGGGTTGTCCAGGCCGACCAGGTCGCTGTCGAGCCGATCGACCTTGCGGTCGACCAGTACCAGTGGCATTTCCTGATGCAGCTCCAGCAGCTCGTCCCGGTGGTGGCCGAGGGTGTTCACGATCAAGCCTTCGATGTTGTAGGCGCGCAGCAGCGCCAGATGCTGGCGTTCCTGCTCGTCGTCGCGATCGGTGTTGCACACCACCAGGCTGTAGCCATGACGCCGGCAGGCGGTTTCCACACCGTGCATCACGGCAATCGAATAGGGGTTGCGGATGTCGGCCACCAGCATGCCGATCAGCCGGGTGCGACCGCGCTTGAGACCGCGGGCCATCTGGTTCGGTCGATATCCCAGCTCTGCGATCGCCTGCTCGATCCGCCGAGCGATCTCATCGGAAAGCAGGTCGCGGTCTTCGCCAATAAAGCGCGAGACACTGGCCTTGGACACCCCGGCGCGCTCGGCAACATCGAGCATTGTCACGCGGCTGCGCTGGGCGGCGGAAAAGGAATTCACGGGCGGTAAACCTGTTTGTTGGTTTTATTGTCTGGCTCTGAAACCGGTTTCAGGAAACCTTGAATCGCTGTTGCGAGTCAAGGGTCTCGTGCCCCAGCGGCGACCGACGGTCGCGGGCGAATTTCCTGCAACTGCGCCTATCGGAGAGTGCGAGGGTCAGCTTTCGCTGCTTCCCGCCGGCAGGTAATCGCTGCGGCTCAGCCCGTGGCGTTGCATCTTTTCGTTGAGGGTGCGGCGGGGCAGCTGCAGTTGCGCCATGACTTCGCTGATGTTGCCTTTGTGCTGTTGCAGGGCGCTGTGCAGGCACTGGGCTTCGAAGGCTTCCATCTGGTCGGCCAGTGACGTGCCGGTGATGGCTGTCGGGGGCGTGGCGGGTGGAGGTGGCGTCAGGCCAAGGGCGTGGCGCTCGGCGGCGTTGATCAGTTCGCGCACGTTGCCGGGCCAGTCGTGGGTGAGCAGCTGCGCCAGTTCGGCCGGGCTGGCTGGGACCGGATCGCGGCCGTGGCGTTGTGCGGCTTGGGTGGCAAAGTGATCGAACAACAGGGGAATGTCCTCGCGGCGATCACGCAGCGGCGGGATGTGCAGTTCCGCGACGTTCAGGCGGTACAGCAGATCCTCACGGAAGCGCCCGCCACGCACCTCTTCCAGCAGGTCCGGCTTGGACGCGCTGATCACGCGCAGGTCGACCTCGATGCTGCGGTTCGAGCCCAGCCGTTCCAGCGTTTTTTCCTGCAGGACGCGCAGCAGCTTGACCTGCTGGGCCAGCGGCATGCTCTCAATCTCGTCGAGAAACAGGGTACCGCCGTGGGCGTGCTCGATGCGGCCGATGCGTTTGCCCTGGGCGCCGGTGAACGCGCCGCTCTCGTGGCCGAATAACTCGCTTTCGAAGATGGTTTCCGGAATCGCCGCGCAATTGAGCGCGACGAAGGGGTTGCGCGCCCGCGGGCTGAAATCATGCAGGCAGCGCGCAACCTGCTCCTTGCCGCTCCCGGTGTCGCCGCGAATCAGTACGTTGACGTCCGTGCCCGCCAGCTCCAGCACCTGGCGGCGAAGGTTCTCCATGGTCCGCGAGACGCCCAGCAGCATCGATTCGATGCGGCCTTTGCGGGTGAACTGTTCCCGCAACTGCCGGTTCTCGCAGACCAGCCGGCGCTTATCCTGGGCGCGACGGACACTGTCGAGCAGGCGCTCCGGGGTGAAGGGTTTCTCGATGAAGTCGTAGGCGCCCTGGCGCAGCGCCTGGACCGCCATCGGCACATCGCCGTGGCCGGTCACCATGATCACCGGCAGCTCCGGGTCCAGCGCCACCAGCTTCTCCAGCAGGCCAAGGCCGTCCAGGTCCGGCATGCGCACATCGCTGATCAGCACACCGGGAAAGCCCCGGTCGACGATGGCCAGGGCTTCCTGGGCGCGTGCGCAGGTACGCACACTGAAGCCCGACAGCTCCAGCCACTGCTGCACCGCCTGGCGAATCGCCGCTTCGTCATCGATGAAGATCACCTGACCGCTCATGTTTCACTCCTCCTGTGAGTGGCCAGTCTACTCGTCGCCATGCGATTCGGCCGCCGGCAGATGCAGCTCGAATACGGCGCCCTGCGCATCGTTGTGCACGCTGAGGCTGCCGCCAAGGTCGCGCACGATGCCGTAGGAGACGGCAAGGCCGAGGCCGAGCCCGTGGCCGACCGGTTTGGTGGTGAAGAACGGCTCGAAGACCTGATCCAGATGCTCATCAGCGATGCCACCACCGCTGTCGGCGACACTCAGCGTCCAGCCGCCGCCCTGCGGCTGGCAGAGGATGCGCAACGTTTTGGTCTCGGCATTGCTCATGGCGTCCAGCGCGTTGGTCAGCAGGTTGATCAGTACCTGCTCCAGGCGAATCGCATCGCCATTGACCCAGGCCTCAAGCGGTACCTGACAGATCACCTCGACGCGTTCGCTGCGAATGCGCGGGCCGAGCAATTGCAGCGCCTGGTCCAGTACCTCGGCCAGGCTCAATCGTTGGCGCAGCCCGGCGGGGCTCTTGCGCGCGAAGGTCTTCAGGTGACTGGTCAGCGCGGCCATGCGTTCGAGCAGGCCTTCGACCTGGCCGATGCCTTCGCGCACAGCGTCGGTGCGGCCGCTGTCCAGCAGCAACCGCTGGCTGGCCAGTTGCATGCGCAGGGCGGTCAGTGGCTGGTTGATTTCGTGGGCGAGGGCGGCTGACATCTGCCCCAGCGCGGCCATGCGCGCGGCATGCACCAGTTCATCCTGTGCCGTGTTCAGCTCGCGGGTACGTTCCTCTACCAGGCGCTCCAGCTCGTTTCGGCTGCGTCGCTCCACACGCAGGGTCTTGCGCCGCTGGGCCAGGTACAAGAGCAGGAACGCGAGCGTCATCCAGACGCCCGCCGCGGCCAGGCGATAGCTGCGGACGTTGGCGGCCACCAGTTGCGGCTCCTGCAATAGGTGCAGGGTCCAGTCTTCTTCCGGTAGAGCCAGGCGTTGCCAGAGGTAGTCGCGGCGGCCATCGGGGCCGTCGACCAGGCGTCGCTCGCTGTTATCGGCGATACGCTGCAGGCTTTCGCTGGCCAGCGGCTGCAGGTTCTGTTCGGCGTAGCGGCGGACCGCGACGAGGCGGTCGCGCACGGCGTCGCTGAGCGGGCGCAGGTAACGGAAGCGCCAGGCCGGACGGTTGGTCAGGATGACGATGTCCAGCGAGTCGGAAATCAGCAGGATGCCGGACTGCCCGACCCATTCCCGCTGCATGTCTTCGAGTTCGAGCTTGACCACCAGAACGCCGATCACCTCGCCGTTGGCATCCTTGACCGAACTGGAGAGGAAATAGCCGGGGATGCCGGTGGTCACGCCGACTGCGAAGTAGCGGCCCGAGTCGTTGGTTACCGCATCGATGAAATAGGGCCGGAAGGCGTAGTTGTTGCCGACGAAGCTGCTCCAGTCGCGCCAGTTGCTGGCCGCCAGGGTTTCGCCATGGCGGTCGAGCAGGTACAGCACCGAGGAGCCTGCGGCCTGATTCTGCTCCTCCAGCCGATGATTGAGCTGCTCACGCAGGGCTTGGTCGCTGGGGTTGTTCAGCAGCGCCTGAATGTCACTGTCGAGCGCCAGCAGCGCGGGCACCGAGCGGAAGCGTTGCACCTGGGTGTGGATCGCTTGGGCATATAGCTCGAGCTGGCCAGCGGCCTCCTGGCTGCGCTCGGTCCAGGCGCGTTGCTCGGCGATGCGCCCGGCCCAATACATGCTCAGCAGTAGCCCGGCCAGAATAAGCGAGGTAATCAGGGCGACGCGGTAGCGGCTGGTCTGGGCTGGCATGGTCGGCTCGGGTAGTGATGCCGCATGGTAATGCAGCGCATGTCCTGTGACGAAAAGGCTGTACATATATTTCATGTTGTACAGTTATCCTGATAGAGGCACTATGATGCCAACGCGCGACTTTATCGAGTTGCTCGATCAGCAAGGACGCTACTGTCAGTAGTGGCCACCTCGGCAAGGTGGCCAGCTCCTTGTTTCGTATCGCCTCGAGGTGCCCATGCTGAAGAAGATTCCTGCCGATGCGGTGCGTTTAGGCATGTATCTCCACGCATTCGAAGGCAGCTGGCTTTCGCATCCGTTCTGGAAAAATAAGTTCATCCTCGACGATCCTGAAGATGTGCAGCGTCTGCACCAGAGCGGGCTGACGGCCGTTTGGATCGACCCTAGCAAGGGCGTCGATGTCGTCGATCCGGCGGTGGTGCTGTCCACGACGCCGGCCTCGGCTCCTCCGCCTGAAGCGCCTACCGCTCCGGTTGTGGCGCGCTGCAGTGCGCGTGATGAACTGCAGCGCGCTGCCCGAGTGCTCAACCGTTCGAAGAAGGCGATCACCGAACTGTTCAACGAGGCACGGCTGGGCAATGCGATCAGCGTCGAAAGCTGCCTGCCGTTGGTGGCGGAGATCAGCGACTCGTTGGCGCGCAACAGCTCGGCGCTGATCGGCCTGGCGCGGCTCAAGCACAAGGACGAATACACCTATATGCACTCGGTGGCCGTTTGCGCCCTGATGGTTTCGCTGGCCCGGCAGCTCGGCCTGAGCGAAGACGCCGTGCGTGAGGCCGGGCTGGCGGGGTTGTTACACGATGTAGGCAAGATGGCCATGCCAGTGGAGGTACTGAACAAACCCGGCAGCCTGACGGATGCCGAATTCGCCGTGATGCGCAGCCATCCAGAGCGGGGGCATGCGCTGCTGCTGGCGGCAGGAGCAATTCCCGCATCCGCACTGGACGTCTGCTTGCACCACCACGAGAAATTCGACGGCAGCGGCTATCCGCATCGCTTGCAAGGCGAGGCCATCAGCCTGTTCGCGCGGATGGGTGCGGTCTGCGATGTATACGACGCCATCACCTCCAACCGTCCTTATAAAAAGGCATGGAACCCGGCGGAGTCGCTGGCCCGCATGGCGCAATGGACTGGCCACTTCGATACCCAGGTGTTTCACGCGTTTGTGCGCTCGGTGGGCATCTATCCGCTCGGCTCCTTGGTGCGGTTGGAATCCGGCCGGCTCGGCGTGGTGATCGACCAGCACCCGGAAAAACTCACCGAACCGCTGGTACGGGTGTTCTTCTCGGCGAAGGCCAAGACGCCAATTCAGCAGCTGGACCTGGACCTGTCTCGGCCGGGTGCGAACGACCGCATCGTGGGCCGGGAAGATCCTGCGCAGTGGGGCTTCGGCAACCTCGATGACTTCTGGCGGTAGGCCGGTCATGCCGGATTTGGAGGCACTCGACCAGATCCGTAGGGCGCGTCGGGCGCGACGGCGGAGGCTCTGACGGCCGCTGTGGGTCGCGCCAGACGGCTTGCTGCGCTATCATCCGCGGCCTGTTTTCAGCGGCTTCGAGCTGTCGAAGCCCGCCACCGAGTAAGACCTGTCACATGATTTGGTTGCCCAGTCCGCCTTAGCGCAATGCCCCCGCCTTGCCGCGATCGCTTGTAATCGGATGCAGGCGCACACGGCTGCGCGCACGTCGCATGTGCGCGAATCGCACGTTAATCGAAATCAGAAACTAGCCTTGTATCAACCGCGTGCCGCCCCGGCCTGCCGGTGATGCCTTTGCTCCGGAAATCACCATGCTTCATTCACTGAAACAAAACTGGCTCTGCAACATCCGTGGCGACGTGCTCGCCGGTCTCGTCGTCGCTCTGGCATTGATCCCGGAAGCGATTGCCTTCTCGATCATTGCCGGTGTCGATCCGCGGGTGGGCCTGTACGCCTCCTTCTGTATCGCGGTCGTGATTGCCTTCGTCGGCGGCCGGCCGGGCATGATCTCGGCAGCCACGGGCGCCATGGCGCTGCTGATGGTGACGCTGGTGCGCGAACACGGTTTGCAGTACCTGCTGGCGGCCACATTGTTGTGCGGCGTGCTGCAAATCGGCGCCGGTTACCTGCGCCTCGGCTCGCTGATGCGCTTCGTCTCGCGTTCGGTGGTCACCGGCTTCGTCAACGCGCTGGCGATTCTGATTTTCATGGCGCAGCTGCCGGAGCTGACGAACGTCACCTGGCACGTCTACGCCATGACCGCCGCCGGGCTGGGCATCATCTACCTGTTCCCCTATGTGCCGAAGATCGGGCGGATCATTCCGTCACCGCTGGTGTGCATCCTCGCGTTGACCGCCGTCGCCATGTACATGGGTCTGGATATCCGCACCGTGGCCGACATGGGCGACCTGCCGGACACCCTGCCGATCTTCCTCTGGCCCGAAGTGCCGCTGACCTTCGAAACCCTGGCGATCATCTTCCCGTACTCAGCCGCGCTGGCCGTGGTCGGCCTGCTGGAGTCGCTGATGACGGCGACTATCGTCGATGACCTGACCGATACCGGCAGCGACAAGAACCGCGAATGCAAAGGCCAGGGCGTCGCCAATATCGTCTCCGGACTGTTTGGTGGCATGGCTGGCTGCGCGATGATCGGCCAGTCAGTGATCAACGTGAAATCCGGCGGCCGCACCCGACTGTCGACCCTGATCGCCGGCGTCGTGCTGCTGCTGATGGTGGTGTTCCTCAGTGACTGGGTCGGTCAGATCCCCATGGCGGCGCTGGTTGCCGTGATGATCATGGTCTCCATCGGCACCTTTAGCTGGGACTCGCTGCGCAACCTCAAGCGCTACCCGCTCTCCACCAATATCGTCATGGTGGTGACCGTCGTGGTGGTGGTCTTTACCCATAACCTGGCGTACGGCGTGCTGGCTGGCGTGCTGCTGGCGGCGCTGTTCTTTGCCAACAAGGTCGGGCATTACCTGCACATCGGCTCGGAACTGGATGCCGAAGGCAACCAGCGCACCTACCGGGTCACGGGCCAGGTGTTCTTCAGCTCCTCGGACAAATTCACCGCCGCTTTCGACTTCAAGGAAGCGCTTTCCCGCATCATCATCGACCTGACCCATGCCCATTTCTGGGACATCACCGCCGTTGCGGCGCTCGACAAGGTCGTCGTCAAACTCCGCCGGGAAGGCACCGAGGTCGAGGTGCTGGGATTGAACGAAGCCAGCGCGACCATCGTCGACCGCTTCGGTGTCCACGATAAACCTGAAGCCATCGACAAGCTGATGAGCCACTGACCAGGAGAACAACAATGAACAACGTAATGGCTTGCATCGACGGCTCCCCTCAGGCCTCAGCCGTCTGCGATTGCGCCGCCTGGGCCAGCCGCCAGCTGGATGCACCGCTGACCCTGCTGCACGTGCTCGATCAGCAGCAGTACCCGGCGACCGGCAACCTCAGCGGCATCATCGGTCTCGGCAGCCGCGAATACCTGCTCGAAGAACTCGCCGCGCTGGATGAAAAGCGCAGCAAACTAGCGCTCGAAGAAGGTCGGATGATGCTCGACGCGGCCAAACATCGCGTCGTCGGCGCGGGCGTCGCGCAACCGGAAGTGCGTCAGCGTCACGGCGATCTGGTGGAAAGCCTGCGTGATCTGGAATCCGATATCCGTCTATTGGTGATCGGCAAGCAGGGCGAGGACAGCGGCACCGACCTGCAACTCATCGGCAGCCAGCTGGAGAGCGTGATCCGCACCCTGCACCGGCCGATCCTGGTCACCCCGGCGAGCTTCTCTGTGCCCACCAGCGTCATGCTCGCCTTCGACGGGAGCGCCACCACGCGCAAGGGCGTCGAGATGCTGGCCTCCAGCCCGCTGTTCAAAGGCATACCGATCCATCTGGTGATGGTCGGCGAGGATACCGGCGACAGCCGCACCCTGTTGGAATCTGCGCGCGATGCGCTGGTGGCGGCCGGGTTCGAGGTGCACATCGCTATCCGTGCCGGCGAAGTCGAACCTACGCTGCATGCCTATCAGGCCGAGCACAACATCGGCCTGCTGGTGATGGGCGCCTACGGACATTCGCGCATTCGCCAGTTCCTCGTCGGCAGCACCACCACCAGCATGATCCGCTCCGCCACCACGCCGCTGTTGTTGCTGCGCTGAGGGCGCCAGGTCGCCGATAAAAGCAACGCTTCGCCCCGAGGGCGGGCCTCTCACTTCAGCTCTTATGCATAAGCTGTGGAGGCGCGACCCGCGGCGAATGGTGATCCCGGATCTGCCTCGGGGCCGCAGATCGCCGCCCTGACTGGCTGCCATCGTTGATCGACCCTTGTTCAAGAATGCGATCGAGCAGAATAACTATCGGTAGATATCAGCCCGCGACCAGGGCAGTTCGTGGGAGCCATCCGGCAGCGGCTTGCTCGCCAGGATCTGATGCAGGTTGATCCAGTTGCGTCGGAAGCCGTAGGCACAGCCCGCAAGATAAACCCGCCAGATACGCAGCGCTCGCTCGGGGACCATCCGCTGCGCCTCGTCCAGCCGCGCCTCCAGCCGCTCACTCCAGAATTGCAGCGTGCGCGCGTAATGCAGGCGCAGGCTTTCCACATCGACGATTTCCAGTCCTGACTCGCTGATGCAGGCGCTGATCTTCACCAGATGCGGCAGCTCGCCATGGGGAAAGACGTAGCGGTCGATGAACTCGCCAGCCCCATGGGCCACGGGCCGGCCGTCGATATGACGCGAGGTGATGCCATGGTTGAGCACCAGCCCACCCGGCCTGACCACCTCTGATAATTGCTTGCAGTACAGCGGCATGTTCTCGTGACCGACATGCTCGAACATGCCGACACTGACTACCTTGTCGAACTGGCCCTCGGTGGCCAGATCGCGGTAGTCCATCAATTCCAGCTGCACCTGATCTTCAAGCCCCTCAGCGGCGACCCGCTCGCGCCCTAACTTCAGCTGCTCACGGCTGAGTGTGATGCCGAGCACCTGCGCGCCATACTCGCGCGCCGCAAAACGCGCCAGGCCGCCCCAGCCGCAACCGACATCGAGGAGACGGTCGCCGGGTTTCAGTCGCAGCTTGCGACACAGATGCTGCAGCTTGGCCTGTTGCGCCTGGTCGAGATCTTCATTCCCCGTCTCGAAATAGCCGCAGGAATAGACCATGTCGCGGTCCAGCCAGAGCTGGTAGAACTCATTCGAAAGGTCGTAATGGTAGGAGATGGCCTCGGCGTCGGTGGCCTTATCGTGGGCTTCACGCACAGGCGGCGCGGAATGTGAGCCGCCCAGTGCCCGGCTGATCTCGTCGCCGATGCGGATCACCTCTTCCAGCGGGCCGTGGAGATCGACCTTGCCCTCGACGTAAGCGCCGCCAAGCAAGGCCAGGCTGGGATGGGCCAGCTGCGGAATCAGGTTGGGGTCTTTGATCTCCAGTGTCACGCTGGGGGCGGGCCCGAGATCGATCTCGTTGCCGTCCCAAAGCCGCAGACGCAACGGCAACTCCAAGTCTCGAAGTACTGGAAGCAATGTGGTCAACATGCTCGTTCTCCTGGATTTGGCGTGCATGAAGCCTAGACCAGCTTGTTTCCGCTTGCGCTCCATCGACCGATGGTTTCGGCTATCGGGAGATGGACGGAAGTGATTCGAACAATGTTATGGGTGACGGCCGTTTGCGGAAGCCTTCGCGCTAGATGCAGTGGGCTTTGCAGGCGGTAACGTGTCGCTAGAGCGACAGCGATAAACCTGTTTCGTGTACTCCTGTTGGAACCTACGGCCTGTTTGGCGTGCGAACAATAAAAGGCAAAGCGATGACCCATTTCGACTGGCATAGCGATCAGATAACGAACGAAACAGTGGTAACCGCCAGCTATAGAAACACGCAGAACGTACGAAGGTTCATGGCCGAGGCTTGCGGGCCCGATTTCAAGTTCGACCGTGATTTTATGGGCTGGATAAAGGATGGAACATCCAAAACCATGGGGCAGGTAGCCCGCGAGTGGCTGCGACGTCATAAGCGCTGACGCGCTGCGCGGTTAACGAGGCTGCTTCGAAGATGGCGGAACGCAGCGGAATAGGTAGTTCGACACCCCTCTGGTAAGGTCCCGATGCCTTGCGGCAGTCTGTCGCGTCAATGGCTGGGAACAGTCATGCTCACTTGGTGGTGGTAATCGTCACATCCGGCCATGGATCATTTGGCTTTTGCGTTAGGCTGAGACATGAGTCATTCAGTGGGCGGTGAGGCGGTGCCAGCAATGCCCTGGCGCGTTATTTGGGCTGCTGCGATCGGCAACGGGCTGATCACGTACGACTTCACGGTATACAGCTTTTCTGCCGTGATCATCGGAAAGCTGTTTTTCCCCGCTGACAATCCAATGGCATCGCTGCTGTTATCCCTTTTGACCTTCGGGGCCGGCTTTGCGTTGCGTCCGATCGGAGCCTTGCTGATTGGTCATCTGGCTGACCGAAAAGGGCGCAAGCCAGCGTTGCTGCTGTCCATTGCCCTGATGCTGCTGGGCACTGGGGTTATTGCCTTTGCTCCGACCTATGACGCCATTGGCGTCAGCGCCATGCTGCTAATGGTCGGTGCGCGGCTGATTCAGGGCTTTGCCGCCGGTGGGGAAATCGGCGTGGCCTCGGTGGTGCTAATGGAGCTGGCGCCGCGTGCCCAGCGCTGTTTTATCGTCAGCTGGCGTTCCTCCAGCCAGGTGCTGGCAGCCTTGCTCGGCGCTTTGGTGGGGGCGGCACTGACCTTCTCGCTGTCTCCTGACGCGATGCTGGCGTGGGGCTGGCGCTTGCCCTTTATCCTCGGCCTGCTGCTCGGGCCGGTGGGCTGGTACTTGCGTTATCACTTGATCGAACAGGCCAGCACTGCGCCCCAGCGGCCCTCCCTCAAGCGGGTCCTCACCCAGCGTGTACGCACGCTTTGCCTCGGCATTGCCTTGATGGCAGCGCCGACCTCGGGGATCTATCTACTGGTGTATTACATGCCGACCTACTTGGTCAGGAGCCTTGGACTGTCATCGGGGGTGAGCCTGCTCTCGGCTTGCGCGTCCAGCCTGGCGATTGTCATCACCTTGCCGTTGCTGGCGCGCCTGGCCGACCGCCAGGTAGGCAGAAAACCCACTCAATATGCCACGATGCTGGCGAGCATGCTTTTGCTCTTCCCTGTCTTTGCGCTGCTGGTAGAGGGCGTTCGGGAGGTTGCCTCGATTCTGCTGATCGCCGGTTACAGCGCCTTGCTGATGGGCAATAACGCGGTCATGACGGTGATGATGGTCGAGGCGTTCGCAGTGCAGGAGCGGGCGACGGGCACCTCGATCATGTACAGCGTCGGCGTCACGCTGTTTGGCGGTTTTTGCCCGTTTATCGTCACCTGGCTTATTCACGCAACGGGCAGCCTGATGGTGCCGGCCTGGTACCTGCTCGGCGCGCTGTGTGTCAGTCTCTATGCGCTCTATCGGTTTCCCGAAAACCCACGGCCGGCTGACTCGGCTATATGACTTGGAGTCGGTGACGCTTACGCGATTCGCGGCAAAGGTCGCACTTATGGCGGCGTCGATAGGCTGAGCTGCAGGGCGTTGATGCGAAAGTCGCGCGGCGCCATGTCATGCACCCGGCGAAAGGCACGGGTGAAATCCGAGGCACTGCCAAATCCCAGGCTGTAGGCAATATCCAGCACTGGTGTCTGCGGGCATTTGAGCAGCTGTTCGGCGGCTTCGCGCAAGCGGCAGCGCAGGATATAGGCCGCGAGCCCGCCTTCATGTTCCAACAGGCGATAGACCGTGGCCCGCGGCAGCCTTAGATCCAGCAGCACACGCTCCGGCGACAGCTCGTCGCTGTACAGGTTGTGCTGTATGTAGCGGCGCACACGGCTGAACATCAGGCTACGCGCGGCGGCCCTTGCGTTGCCGCTGAGCTTGGCCTGCTTGGTAAAGGCGCCAAGCAGCGATTGGGCGCTGTATTCGAGGGCCACCAGCGCCTCAAGGGGCGGCATCGTGGGCAACTCGTGGGCGAGTGCCAGCAGGTGCTCGATTAGCTTGCCGACCTCGGTGTGGGTCGAGTTCAGGACCCGGCCATGCAGCGACTCGGCGTTGGGGAACAGACTTTCCACGCAGGTCCGGGGGGCGAATAACGACAGCACGCGACAGGCACTGCGCTGCATGCGCAACGGCTGGTTGAGGTCCAGTAGCAGGATGCCGGCCGACTGGGGCGTGCGCAGGTTCTGCGCCTTGCTCGGGTCGAGGCTGATGCCGCCGTTGATAAATAGCTGAAAAACGTAATCGCGCTTGTTATCGGTGGAGATGCGGGCAAGCGAGCGGCTCAGCAGCAGCGGGTCGCTGTAGCAGTCCGTGAGTGTCCATTCACCCAGCCGGTAACGGTCAATCGCCGCCTGGAACGGCTGCTCGAGTTGCCACTTTGCCGGCACCACATCGATCACGTGGCCAACCCGCTCACGCCAGGCCAGAAGTTGCTGGTGCATGTGCACCTGGCCGACATCAAAGTGGTCATGGGCGAGGGGGCCATTTGCGGCTGATGAATTATGAGCGCCGGGCTGCAGCATGTGTGGGTCTCAGGGCATACCTACATGACTTGTGTGGGCAGGTGCCGTGCATCATCACACGCCCACCCTGGCAACACTACGGTCATCAGCAGTCACAAAGGCTTAAAACTGCAACGCAGGGTCAAGTCCGCCTTTCGGGTTAGCAGCATACTGATGGCACTTGCATGTGCTGCTGAACCCCGCGCCGCCGGCAAGGCCCATGTATCTGCTCTATCTGGAACGAACCATGAATTTTAAAACGCGCGCCCGCCAACTTGGCCAAGGGATGACTGAGTACATCATCATAGTGGCACTGATCGCCATTGCCGCGATCGTCGTCTACAACCTGTTCGGCGATACCGTGCGCGGCCAAGTAGGTGATATGGCCGCCGAGTTGGGCGGCGGTACCGCCACCGGTCAAGGCGCGACCAAGGGTGCAGCCGCTGGCGTTGAAGCGATCAATGACGCCTATAACCTGGGCGACTTCAAACAAAGCGAGACCGGCCAGTAATAAGCCCGGCGTAGCGCTAAGCCTCGTGGGCACTTTGCGCCAGGGCGGCCAGGCGATGATTATCGGCCTGCTGTTTCTCGGCATGATTGTGGTCGCGATGCTGTTGGTCTACAACCACGGCATCCTCACCCGTGACCGTGTGCAGCTGGAGAACGCCGCCGATGCCGCGGTGTATTCGCAAGCCAAGCTGTTCGCGCGCAATCAGAATTTCATCGCCTATACCAACCGGGCGATGGTCGCCAACGAGATGTCCATCGGTCAGATGGTGGCCATGATGTCCTGGGCCAAGCGCTACCAGAACATCCCGCAGTGGCTGAACTCGTTTCCTCCATACCAGATGGTCGTTGCGCCTCCAGCGCCGCGGCCGTCTTTCAGCGAAGTACTGAACGCGGTGTATTCGCCGTATATCGCCCTGGGCACCGGGGTAAATTCCGTGGCCAATGTCATGGTTGGCTTCTACCCGACCACCGTCTCCTACTTCAACATGGCGCTGTCGATGTTCCAGAAGGCCTTCGCCGTGGCGACCGTCGAGGCGCAGATGGAAGGCATGCTGGATGTCGTGGAGGCGCATCAGAATCGTTCCCTGGCGGACCCCGGCGATGAGCTGTACATCCCCATGCTCGGCTACTTCTTCCTGGCGCAGAACACCACCCTGACCTATTACGGCGACAAATTCAGCTACGAAAACCTGCGCAAGGCTGCCAACTCGGTTGCCGGCGGCGTGGGCGAGAACGTCGTCAGCTCGTTCCTCGGCAGCGGCGATGGCCCGGCCACGATGCTGGTGGACACCAGTCCTGGGCGTTACAGCGATCCCAACTCGGCGGCGGCCACCAATGGCAATGCGCGCACGGCCTACAAGCAGTTTGCCGCGATGATCAACGGCGGTCGCAACGACTGGTTGAGCAATCGTTCGTTTGCGCTAACGACGCCGACCATCACGTCGCCGGAATTGCCGTTCTTTCTCGGCCCGCTGGTGATCAGTCTGCAGTTTTCCCTGCAGGCCGGCTCGTACAACGACGGCGGCACGGCCTATCGCTACAACCCCGAACGGACCAACTCCAATAACGACAAGATCGAACGTTACGCCTGGACCTCGTTTGATTCGACCTCCCTGGGCTTCAGCCTGGGCATCAAGCTTGGCGTCGATTTGTGTATCTGGATCCCCTTTGCCGGCAAGCAGTGCTTTGGCATTTACCATCCTGACCCCTTCACCCTGAGCCTGGGCATGCCCATAGGCGCGGCGACCACCCAACTTGTGGCCGAGCAGGCCGATGCCATGCGCCGTGCCGCCCAGTGGGGCAAGACCGGTATGAGTCAGCCGGGCCCTGACGGTATGTACGGTGATGTCTTCGATGAAGTGCACCGGGTGACCAACCTGTGGGGCAACGTGATGCAGACCTACGGCACCCTGCCCACCGACGTGTCGACCAACTACGCAGGCCCGCCGGCGTTCTTTTCTCTGAATCCGGCTTTCGCCAGCAGGGGCACCAGCCACGAGTTCAGCATCGCCGTGGCCAAGCGCCTGAGCGATGTGCCGACCACCGACAGCGCGGATGGGCTCAACCTGAATGCCTCGGCCGGCAATAACCTGCATCGCTTCCAGCTGGAGACCAGCAGCGCCCGCGATGACGGCGCCGAGGTGCTGTGGCGCGAAGCCGATGCCCTGATGACGGTGTCCTCGGCGGAAACCTACTTCGCCAGCCCGCGCAGCACGGGCGAGGTCGCCAGCCAGTACAGCCCGTTCTGGGACGCGCGCCTGCGCGAGCCGAGCGAGATCACCCGGCGCATCGCCAATGGTGAGCTGGACCCGTTCCAGCTGCTCGCGGACCTGAACCTGGCCGATGGCGTGATGGGCGTCGCGCGCTGGGTCGTCGACATAACCCTCAACCAGCTGGTCGACCCGGCCAAGGCGCAAATCCTGGGTAAGGTGCCGTGGCCGGTCAAGCCCCTGGCCGAGAGGGTTGTCAATGGCGTGGTCGATACCGTCGGCGGCGCCGCCCGAGACGCTACCCTGAGCGAGATCGGGAGCTACAGCCCATGAATGCCGGTTACGGCTGCACGCCCAAGCGCTGCCAGGGGCAGGCCATGACCGAGTTCGTGGTGATGACCAGCGGTGTGCTGCTAACCCTGTTTCTCGTCGTGCCGGCGCTGGGCAAGCTGCTCGACATGAGCTTCCAGACCCAGGTGCTGGCGCGTTATGTCGCCTGGGAACGCACCGTCTGGTATGACCTCGGCAACCAGCCGGGGGAAACGGGCGAGCCGGGCACGGACATCGCCCTTCGCAGCGACAGCGAAATCGCCGGCACCGCACAGAAGCGCCTGCTGAGTTTCACGAAAACCCCTGAGTTGCTGTCTGGCAACGACATCAGCGGGCTGGGTGACAAGGCGCAGCATGCGCTGTGGCGCTGGAGCAATGGCCAGCAGATGCTTGGCAGCGGCGGCCTGAACAGCGGCAGCCTGGCGGCCCATGGCACGCCCTCGGTGGCCTACGACGTGCTGGCTGTCTACAACGACGGCATGGACCTGCTGATGAAGCCCCTGAACATGCTGAAAATCCAGAAGGATGATGACTTTCTGCAGGTCGCCCACCCGGTCAAGAACTACTTCACCCCCAGCGTCGCCCTGCAGGTCAACTTGGCCGGTAGCGGCGCAGAAGGCGGCGCTCGGTTCGGCTTTCTTCCCACCAGCCTGACCCTGCGCGCCAACAGCGCGGTGCTGGCCGATGGCTGGAATGCCCAGGGCGATCACCACTTCAAGGAGCGGGTCGATGACTTCGCCATCGGCACCATGATGGATAACGCCGTGGTCAACGCGGTGATCGATGTAGTCGGCATCTTCGAGCCGTCCTTCGGCGATGTCGATTTCGCCGCCATCGATATCACCCCCGTCCCGCAAGCCCCGGTGAAGTGCGATTACGGCTTCTGTTACTTCAATGAATAGTCCATGGCGGTGCGTCCTCATCTTTTGTCTGGGGCTGTTGCCCGGCAAAGCGGTCCACGCCGCCTGCGATTTCGACGATTTCCCGGTGCTCGACGAAATGGTCGTGGCGAGCATTGCCGATCAGTTGCAGTGGAACAACCAGCCGATGAACGTCAAAGCCTTCAGCCTCGACGGGCCGCTGTCGGCGGTTACCAGCTTCTATACCAACAAGTGGCAGGGCGCGGTGGACGTGACCCGCTTCGGTGAGTGGCAGCAGGTGCTGCACATCAGCGAGGCGTGTCTGATGCTGGTTCAGGTGCAGGCACACCAGGACAAGAGCATCGGCCGGCTGATGCTGGTCAACCCACCAGTCGAGGCGTTGGCCGGTCGCGTGCTCGGCAGTGGCGTACCGATGCCGCCCGATGCCGTGGTTGTCAGCGACATGCAGAGCGACGATGGCGGCCGCGAAGGGCAACAGGTGATGCTCGCCAGCACCGAAAGTCTGGAAGACAACCTGCGCTGGTACCAAAGCGAAATGCTCCGCGGGGGCTGGCATGCCAACCACCAGACCCAGCAGCAGAACGACGCCACACTGATCTACAGCAAGGGGCGCAAACAGTTCTCGGTAGTGCTGCTGCGCCATCAAGGCTTCACCCAGATTTTGCTCAATCGGATGGAGCACTGATGCGGTGCCAATGGGGCCAGGCAATGGCCGAGTACTTGGTCGTACTGGGTGTCAGCGGCAGCCTGATCGCCGCGCTGACTCTGCTGCCTTGCGACGAGGCAAAGAGCAGCAAAGGCTGTATCCCGACCATTCTCGATGCACTGCACAGCAACTACCAAAGCTACTCCGCGTCGCTCAGTGGCGTGCAGGACTATGGCCGGTTGGCCGTTGCCGCGCCGCCCAGCAGCGTCCCGCCGGCCAGTGATGATGACAGTGACGATGCTGACCAGAGCGCGCCGCCCGGCGAGACGCAAGCCGCAATCCAGACCCTGCAGGTGCAGGAAGTCGTCGACAACGCCGGTAATGTGATTGGCACCCTGAAGAACGGCCGCGTTATAGATGCCAATGGCAATGATATCGGCGCCTACCTGTTCGACGTGCAAACCGGGGTGCAAACCGTGGTGATCGATGGCCAGACCCTGGTCGTCAGCCTAAACACGCTGATCATCGGCAGCGATGGCAAGCCGGCGGTACTGAAAGCCTTCGTCAATGCTCAGGGCCAGGTGGTCGGCTTTGGCTACTTCGAGGCCGGCGGTTACTACGACTCGACCAGCGCCAACAAAGTCGGCGTGCCCACGGGTACCCAGGCTGTGGCAATTCGCCCGGTGAAAACCCGTGACGACAAGGGCAGCGACCAGTTGTACGGCTACGAGGCTGGCGGCTACTTCTACTCGCTGAAAACCATACTGACCCCTCAGAGCACCTATGCCAGCGCCCTGGTCGCCGATGGCGAACTGCTCGAGATGCGTATCTCCGAGGCTGATACAGCGGGCGCCTGGAGCAGCTACTCCACCTGCGTGGTGCGCAAACCGGGCTGGACCACCCGCGAGCTGGAGGGGTATGCCGGCAGCGGTGGCTTCACCTTCGCCAAATTTGACGCAATCAGCATGAGTACGAGCAACAACACCGTCGTCGCGAGTCCTGAGAAAACCAACGGGTTTATCGAGGCGAGCGAAGTGGGTTCAGGCGGTTGCCAAGGGCGCTGGGTGCTGCAAGAAGACCCGGCTAACTGGACCTTGAGTGGCCCTTTCACGGTTGTGCAGTAACGCGTTGCCGAGCCTGGGTGGGCGGCATCGGTTTATTTAGGAGTGGGAATGCAAGCGGTATCGGCAAGCAAGTTGGTCATCATTGCGGTGGTATGTGGGCTCCTGGCAACGGGCGCGGCCTGGATGTACCTGAAAAACAAGGAAGACCAATACCGCCAGGCCTATAAACCGGTGGTCGAGCAAAAGATTGCGCTGATCGTGCCGCGCCTGGACATCGCCAAAGCCGAGGTCATGACCAAGGAAAAGGTAGCGGTGCTCGAAGTACCGGCCGCCTTCATTCCCTCCGGCGCCGTGCTCGCCCAGGACTGGAAGACGCTCGAAGGGCGCATGGTCACTACGCCGCTGCAAAAGGGTAAGCCGATTACCTGGAGCGCCGTGGAGGGCAGTGCGGTGTCGCGCTTTTCCGAAAACGTCGAGCTGGGTAAGCGCGCCAAGACGGTGAAGATCAGCAAGATCAACTCCTTCGATGGCCTGCTGCGCCCCGGCGACCATATCGACCTGCTTGGCAACTTCAGCGCCGGCGACATCGGCCTGCAAAAGCAGCCCAACTACGCCGACGACGTGATCATCAGCGTGCTGGAGAACGTAGTGTTGCTGGCGGCCGGGCGCGAAGACGCCAGCGGGCGCAAGTACGAAACCTTCTACGACCAGAACTCGGCCGACGGCTTCAATATGAACTTCTCCACCGTCACCCTGATGCTCAGCCCCCTGCAGGTGGCGCGGGTCGAACTGGCGGAAAAGAGCGGCGAGCTGGTCGCGGTCTTGCGCCATCCGAAAGACACCAGCTTAAGCCCCATCGGCCAGGTCACCGTGGCCAACCTGCTCGACCCGCCCCCGGCTGAAAGCATCGACGTGGTGCTCGACAGCAGCGGCAACCTGGTCGGCCGTATCGTCGGGGACAACGTGGTCGATGCCTCTGGGCAGATTGTCGGCAAGATGGTCGATGGCAAGGCCGTGGGCTTCGATGGCGCGAGCCTCGGTCAGGTGCTCGAACAGGTGGCCGCCAATGACCCGCTGTTGCGCGTGCGCGAGCGCGCCGATGTGGTCCGCGATGCCCAGGGCAATGTGGTCGGCCGGGTGGTCGATGGCCAGGTGATTGATGCCAGCGGCAAGCCCATCGGCACCCTGAAAGATGGTGTGGCGGTGGGCCTTAAAGGCGAAGCCTTGGGGCGGGTGGAGCGCAATGTCGCACTGGATGCGCGCGGTCACGTTGTCGATATGAGCCTCTCCAGCGCACAACCTGATCCCGGGCAGCCGGCGCGTCAACAACAGGTGGTGCGCGACGCCAGCGGCAAAGTGATTGGCCGGGTGCAGGGCAACCAGATCGTCGATGCCAACGGCCAGGTGCTCGGGCAGCTCAAGGGCGGCAAAGCCATCGGTCTGGACGGCAAGGATCTGGGCCAGGTGGCCAGCATTCTGGTCGATGCCCAGGGCCAGGAAATAGGCGAGGTGGCCGAGGTGGTGCGCGACGCCAGCGGCAAAGTGATTGGCCGGGTGCAGGGCAACCAGATCGTCGATGCCAACGGTCAGGTAGTCGGGCAGCTCAAGGACGGCAAGGCCATCGGCCTGGACGGCAAGGACCTCGGCCAGGTGGCGCGTGCGGTGCTCGATGCCAAGGGCCAGGAGGTGGTGCAGCGTGGCAATGTCGTGCGCGATGCCAGCGGCAAGCTATTGGGAACGACCCTGGGCGATCAGGTTATCGACAGCGAGGGCCGGACGATTGGCACCCTGGTTGACGGTCAGGTGGTAGCGGCCGACGGCAAGGTGATCGCCGTAGGCGTCAGCGTTACACCGCAACGCCAACTGGCGAGCACCAGCCAGCGTGGCAGCGATGAAGCGCAGCAAAAGGTTACGCCAAGCCGGCTGGTGCAGTTCATCCCAGGGGGGACCGGCAAGGGCGGTATCACACCGATGCAAAGCATTCGCCTGGAATAAAACACCGATCTGCCAGCACAGCGGCCACGCAGCCGCTGCACATAAGAAACGCTAGGGCTCGATATGACGATGATAAAAGCGCAATGGCTGACGCTGTTGCTGGTAATGAGCGGGGCCGCCCAGGGGGTTGCCGCTGACGACAGCCTGCCGACCCAGCTGACCCTCTACAAAGGCGATGTGCGCGTGCTCGAAGCGCCTGGTATCGAGCGCCTGGCGGTCGGCAACACCGAGATCCTCAGCACCACGCTGCTGAAGAACCAGGAGATGGTGCTGGTTGCCGAAGCGGAGGGTGAAACCACCGTGCAGGTGTGGTTCGAGGACGGCCATCGCGAGCAGATCGGCGTGGTGGTGGTGAAAGCCAACGGCTATCGCCAGGTCGGTGAACTGCGCCAGTTGCTCGCCGATATTCCCGGCCTGCGCATTCGCACGGTCGGGCGCCAGGTGGTGATGGAAGGGCGCCTGTACAGCACCGACCTGGAGCGGGTCAAAGACGCAGTGAAGTTCTACGACAACGTACTGGTGCTGGCCGAAGAGCAGACCGGCGCGGCGACCAAGGCTGACTCCGGGCTGATGCTGACCGAAGTGCAGGCCATGCTCGGGCAGATTCCGGGCATTTCGATCAAACCGGTGGGTCGGCAGATCGTGGTCGATGGAGACCTCAACGTCATCGATATCGAGCGCATCAAACTGCTCAGCGCGCGCTACCCGGAGCTGCTGATTCTGGCCCAGCCGATGTCGCAGTTCGTCGCGCCGATGATCTATTTCGATGTGCGCATCACCGAGTTCACCAAGGACGATGTCGAGGAACTGGGCGTCAGTTGGAGTGACAGTATCAGCGGGCCGACAGCCGGCTTCGCTGTCTCCGGTGGCAGCAGCCGGGTCGGTGTGCCCGGCGACACGAGCGGTTTCTGGGGTATCGCCACAAATATCACCTCGACCATCAATCTGCTGGAGCGCAATGGTTCGGCCTTGACTCTGGCCTCGCCGCGGCTGAGCGCGCGCAGTGGCGGCATGGCGGAGCTGACCGTGGGCGGGCAGACCCCGGTGATCACCAGCAGCATCAATGGCTCCTCGGTGGAATACAAAGACTTCGGCATCATGCTAAGCATCGCCCCGCAGATTTACGGGAAGGACCGCATCGCCGCCAAGGTCTCGGCGGAGGTCAGCCAGTTGGACAAGGCTAATCAGGTGGGCGACTACCCGGCCTTCAAAACTCGCCGCACCGATAACGAGGTGCAGTTGCGCGTCGGCGAGACCCTTGTGCTCTCGGGTCTGGTTAGTCGTGAGGATCAGAGCACCTACGAGGGCATTCCCTGGTTTATGAACCTGCCGTTTCTGGGGCCTGTCTTTCGCAACAAGAGCCTCAAGGCCGGGCAAACCGAACTGGTGATCTTCATCACCCCGCAACTGCTCACCGATGGCACCAGCAATGTCAATCAGCGCGAACTGGAACGCGCCGAGCGCATGCAAGAGCGCTTTGGCGAGGCCCTGAAAACCGGGTTGCTGGAGTGAGCGGGGCACAGCCATGTTTGAACTAGACATTACCTACCGCAATGGCGAGGCGGTCGACACACTCACCTGCACCGCGCCGCAGTGTGAGCTGGGCAAGGCGCGCACCTGCATTCTGCGCTTGCGCGGCTGGAAGGTCGCACCGTTGCACGCACGCATCGAGCAGTCCCTGGCCGGGCTGTTCGTCGAGGACATCAGCCGCGGTTACGAGTTGGAGGTGAACGGTCGGCTGGTGCAGCGCCATGGCCCGCTGACCCCGGATGATCTGATCGGCATCGGCGGTTACCTGGTCCGTGTGCGCTCGCTGAGCGGCGAGCTGGACGATCCGACGCCGCCGCTGGATATTCAGGCGCCCGAGGTGGTGATCAGCGTCGCAGGCGACCAGGCCGCCTACATGGAGTGGTCGAAGTACATTACCGGCGAGCTGTTTCGCGCTATGGACCTGCGCCGCCTGAACCTGGACACCATGTCCCACGACGAGGTGCGCACGCGCCTGGCCGAGCTGGTCGATGAAATCCTCGAGCAGATCCGCAGCCGCCTGCCGAAAAACCTCGACAGCGCCATGCTGCACAAGATCGTCCTCGACGAAGCCGTCGGCCTCGGCCCGCTGGAAGACCTGCTGGCCGATGAGAGCATCACCGAGATCATGGTCAACCGCCATGACGACATCTATGTCGAACGCGCCGGGCGGCTCGAACGCTCGGCGGTCAACTTCAGCTCCGATGCGGCGGTCATGGCCACCATCGAGCGGATCATCTCGCCCCTGGGCCGGCGCATCGACGAAAGCTCGCCGATGGTCGATGCGCGGCTCAAGGACGGCTCACGGGTCAACGCCATCATCCCGCCCCTGGCGCTGCGTGGGCCGTGCCTGACCATTCGTAAATTCTCCCAGCACAAGCTGACCACCGACGACCTGCTGCGCTATGGCTCGATCAACGAACCCATGGTGCACTTCCTGCGCACGGCGGTGGAGCAGCGCATGAACATCGTGGTGTCCGGCGGCACCGGCTCGGGCAAGACCACCTTGCTGAACATCCTCTCCAACTTCATCCCGCCCGAAGAGCGAGTGGTGACGGTGGAAGACGCCGCCGAGCTGAAATTGGTCCAGCCCCATGTGGTGTCCCTGGAGTCGCGCCCGGCCAACATGGAGGGCAAAGGCCATGTGACCATCCGTGACCTGGTGCGCAACTGCCTGCGCATGCGCCCGGACCGCATCGTAGTCGGCGAGTGCCGGGGCGGCGAAGCGCTGGACATGCTCCAGGCGATGAACACCGGCCACGACGGCTCGCTGACCACCGGCCACGCCAACACCCCACGGGACATGCTGCGCCGTTTGGAGGTGATGGTGCTGATGGCCGGCATGGACCTGCCCCTGCAGGCGATCCGCGAGCAGATTTCCTCAGCGGTGCAACTGATCGTCCAGCAATCGCGCTTCGGCGATGGTTCGCGGCGCATCACCAGCATCACCGAGGTCACCGGCATGGAGCAGGGCACCATCCAGCTCAACGAGATCTTCTGTTTTCGCCAGCACGGCTTCGACCAGGGCGGGCGCATCCAGGGCAGCTACCAGGCCACCGGCCAGGTGCCGGAGTTCTACGAGGCCCTGCGTAATCGTGGCGTGCCGCTGGACATGGGCATCTTCAAACCCACGCTGGAGGTCAACGGATGAACACCCTGTTGCTGCTGTTCTGCCTCACCTGTGCGGGCGTCGGTATCTTTTCCCTGGTGTTGGTGTTCGGGCGTAACGTCTCGGTCAACATGCGCTTTTACCGTCGCCAGTTCAGCGCCAACGCCGAGGTGGAGCTGGCCGATATGTTTATCTTCGCCAGCGGCCAGCAACTGTTCGTGCTCAACCTGATGCTGCTGGTGATCGTGCCCTTGCTGCTGCATGCGTTGTTTCATATCAGCGTCATCACCCTGGGCGGTGCGCTGGTGAGCCTATTTGTGCCGCGCATGCTGTTCAAGATGCTGCGACGCAAACGCATGCAGAAGTTCGAGGAGCAACTGCCGGACGCCTTTATGCTGCTGTCGAGCAGCTTGCAGTCCGGGGCCAGCCTGAACATGGCCCTGGAAAATCTGGTTCAGCAATCGCCCGCGCCGCTGTCCCAGGAGTTCGGCCTGCTGATGAAAAAGGTGCGCCTGGGCGTCAGCCTGGAGGAGGCCCTGGTGAAGATGGAGCAGCGCATGCCGCTGCCGTCGTTCGTCATGGCCAGCTCGGCGGTGCGCATCAGCCGCGAGGTGGGCGGCAACTTGGTGGAAACCATCACCGGCATGGCCACCACCCTGCGCCGCAAAAAAGTCATGGAAGGCAAGATCGACAGCCTCACCGCCCAGGGCCGTGCCCAGGGCATCTTTATGGCCATGCTGCCGATCTTCCTGGCCGGCATTCTCAGCGTGATCGAGCCCGAGGCGATGAGCCAGCTCTACACCACCCGCGTGGGCCTGATGGTCCTGGCCGGCATGGTGGTGATGGAGATTCTCGGCTTTACCTTTATCAAAAAAATCACCCAGATCGATGCCTAGCGCCATGACCGAACTCCTCGCCCTGATGAGCAGCGCCGGCTTCGGCGTGGCCCTGACCTGCCTGATCCTGATGTTCGCCGCCTTGTTCCGCTTCGTGCCGAGCGAAAGCCGCACCTACATGGACCCGGTGCCGCCGCTGATGAAACCGGTCTGGCCGCTGGTGCGCCTGGTCGCCTACTTCGTCGGCGCCGTCCTCCCGGCGCCGTTGCTCGACCGCCTGGACCGGCGCCTGCAACGCACCGGCGCGCTCTACGTGCTGACCCCGGAAGACTACTTCGCCCTCAGCCTGGTGCTGGCGATTGTGCTGCCGCTGGTGGCGCTGCTGCCCATGCTCAGCGGCAAAAGTGGTGTTATCTGGTCGCTTTTGCTGTTGATGAGCCTGGTCGGCGCCGTGTTGCCGGAATTGTGGATCAGCGACACGCGCAAGCGCCGCGACCGCGACATCGTGCGTAACCTGCCGATCTTCCTCGAATACCTGACCATGTGCGTGGACGCCGGGCAGAACTTCCTCGGCGCCCTGCAGCAGGCAGTGGAGAAGGGCCCGAACGGCGCGATGAAGAACGAGTTCCGCATCGTCCTGCGCGATATCCGCTCGGGCCTGCCGCGGGCCGAAGCCCTGGGGCGCATGGAGCAACGGGTCAACCTCAAGGACATCGCCACCTTCGTGCGCGCCGTGGTGCAGGCCGAGAAGATGGGCTCCAGCCTCAAGCAGACCTTGCAGATACAGGCCCAGCAACGCCTGGAAGAGCGCTTTCAGCGCGCAGAGAAAACCGCCATGCAGGCGCCGGTGAAGCTGATCATTCCGCTGATCCTGTTCATCTTCCCGCTGACCTTCGTCATTTTGCTGTTCCCGATTGCCGTCAAATTCATGGGCCAGGGATGAGCGCGCACATACGCCCGGTACAGGTCTGGCGCGGCGAACGCCTGCTCGTCGAACTGCAAGTGTTCAGAGCCTTCAGCCCCTGGCAGCGCGCCCGTGGCCTGCTCGGCCGGCCCAGCCCCGGCGCGCTGCAGGGCCACTGGTTGCAACCTTGCAATGCGGTGCACAGCTGGTTTATGGGCTATGCCATCGACCTGCTGTTTCTCGATGCCAGCGGCCGCGTCATCAAGCAAGTAGAGGCTCTGCAGCCCTGGCGCATGGCCGCCTGCCGCCACGCCCGCAGCGTTATCGAACTGGCCGCCGGCGAAGCCCGACGCCTCTCCATCGAAGAAGGTGACCTATGTTTATCCGCTCCCTGACGCTCGCCGGCCTGCTACTGTCCCTGGCTGCCTGTAGCCAGTTTCCCCTGGCCCAGCCCGACCTGCTGGCGCTGCAAAAACAGGCCAGCAGCGCCTACGCGGCCGGCGACTACGCCAGCGCCAGCGAGGGCTTTCGCACCCTGGCCGAGGCCATGCCGCAGGATGCCGACGTGCGCTACCGCCTGGGCAACAGCCTGGCCCAGCAAAAGCAGATAGACGCCGCCATCGCCGCCTACCGCGAAGCGCTGCAGCGCGACCCCAAACACGCCAAGGCCTGGCACAACCTGATCTTCCTACAACTGGAAGGGGTCAACTACAGCGTCGCCGAGATGTACAAACACATCGACACCCGGGACCCGCAAATCGCCCCCATCGTCAGAAAAGCCGAGGCGGTCATGGACCTCTTCGATGTGCGGCAGCAGCCGTAGGGCGCCCGCCATGCTCAAGCGCAAGCAGCGCGGCCAGGCCATGGTCGAGTTCTTGATAGTTGCGCCTGTGGTGATCATGCTGATCTTCGGCACCATCCAGGCGGCCTTTATCTACTCGGCCAAAAGCACCCTCAACTACGCCACCTTCCAGGCCGCGCGCCTGGGCGCGGTGAACAACGCCAGCTACGATGGCCTGCGCCGTGGGCTGATCCGTGGCCTCACGCCCATGTTCACCCACCAGAACACCGACGCCGACAAAACCCGCGCCCACCTGCAAGCCGGCAACGAGGTCGACAACTACATACGCATCACCCGCATCAGCCCCAACCTCGGCGACTTCAGCGCCTTTGGCCAATGGGACAGCAGCAAGGCCGATTACGCCATTCCCAACGACAACCTCATGTACCGCCCCGGCATCGGAATTCAGGACGCCAACCTGCTGAAAGTGCGTGTGCAATACTGCTTGGCCCTTACTGTACCCATCGTCGACCGTCTCCTCAGCGCCGCCTCGCGGTTTAACAACGCCGGCATCGAAGGCAGCTTCAGCGGCGCCTCCGCCAACGCCGTCAGCCAATACGCCACCCTATGCCAAGCCGGCCGCCGCGGCATCGTCATCACCGCCGAAACCACCCTGCGCATGCAATCTAACGCAATGCGGGACAGTACAGGCTGTGCGAGCCGGATGGCCTGTATGTAGCGGGCGGGCGCGCTACCCGGGCTCGGCTGGCGGTTTTGATTTCCCCGGGTGCATGCTGTCGTATGGTTGGCGCTCACTTTCCGCAGAGTACGTGTTGTCACAGCCCCACCTTTACTTGCCCACCGGCACTTGATCGGGGGAGAAGGCGTTGGACATCCGTACGATTGAAAAACCTAGCCGAGTCGGGCGCCGGGTTAAAGGAAGAGCCTGTAGGAAAAAGCATTTCGCGAGCGTGAAGGAGATTGGTGATTGCCAGGGATATTGGCGGAAGGCAGTGGGAGTCGAACCCACCCAGGAACGGCTGCCGCCCCCAACCGGGTTTGAAGCCCGGCCGCACCACCGGGTGCGATTGCCTTCCAGCGAGGCCTCGAATGAGGTCTGGACTGGAGATTAATAAGCAGCCTACCTGACCTCGGGCTCCGAGGCCAAGGCGCTGTCGCGTCGCACCTTGCGTTCGTTGCCGAACCGACGGGTAAGGCCGATGCGGTCGAAATGTTCGAGCAGTTGGATGCTGCGTTTACGGCCCAGTTGGATCTGGTCGCGGAAGGCGGCGGCGCGGATCACGCCGGACTGGCGCTCCATGTCCAGTACCTGGCTGGCCAGTTGGCGGATGGTCGCATCGGGGTAGAAGAGATCTTTGACGACCTGCTGCAACTCGCCGATGCGCGAAAGCTTGCGCAGCAGGTGCCGGATGCGCTCCTCCTCGACATTCAGCGCGCTGGCGAGGTCGCGAACCCAGGGCGGGTTGAACCGCGCCGCTTCGAGCAATGGCCAGAGCCGGGCCTTCAGGGCTTCTTCTTCCTCGCTCAGGCGAACCCGGTGTCCGGGAAGGTGCAGCCACGGGCCGCTGGCTTCGATGGTGCCAACCGCCAGCAGGCTTTCCAGCAGCGCCAGGTAGACCGGTCGCTCAAGCTGAGGTAGGGCGTAGCGGCGCAGGCGATCACGATCCGGCCCAAGTTCGTCCGGTTGGGCTTCGTGAAAGCGCTGCATAGCCGCCACCAGCGTTTGTCCGAGGTAATCCCAGGTGCCGCGTTCGAACAGTCTCCGGCCCTGCCGTGTATGGATCTCCAGCGCTTCGTCTGGCAACCGCCAGGTCTGCCGGGGACGATTGAACTGCCGTTCCAGCAAGGTGGGGTCCAAACCTTTGAGGGCGCTCGGCAGCAGCCCGGGCAAAATATCTTCCAGTGTGTCCCCGGCCAGCGCGCGTAGCACAGCCAGGCGCGCCTGACGATGTCGGTTGCGTGGCGGTGCGAAGGGGTCGAGGACGCGGCCGCCGCCAAGGGTGCGCTGGGCGGATTGATCGCGCAGGACCACGCGGTCGCCATGCACGGCATGCGCGGGTGCATTGAGCAGCAACTGCGCATGCACGTGCCCACCGGGCGCCAGACATTCGCCTTCGAGCAGGGCGATACGGCCGGTGACATCCTGGGCACCAAGGTGGACGTGTACCGGTGTCCAGTGGCGCAATTCGCGGGTTTCGCTGGGCAGCAGTGTGAATTCGATGTCGATACGCTGGCTGCCGACCTGCAGTTCGGGCGTCACCAGCCAATCGCCGCGTCTGATATCAGCCACCGAGAGTCGGTCACCGCTGAGGTTGAGGGCGACGCGCTGGCCAGCCTGAGCCTCCTGCGTCTTCTGATTCTGCGCATGCAATCCGCGGACGCGGACCTTGTGCCCGGATGGCCCCAGACTCAGTTCGTCACCCACCTTGACGCGACCTGCGAAGGCGGTGCCGGTCACGACCACGCCAGCGCCGGTCACGCTGAACGCCCGGTCGATGGAGAGGCGAAAATGGCCGTCTTCGCGGCGCACGCGCACTTCACTGGCCTGCTCGAGCAACTGGCTGCGAAGGGCGTCAATGCCTTCGCCGGACACGCTGGACACCGGAAGGATCGGCGCGCCGCAGAGCGGCCCAGCCTCCAGCAGCGCTTCGACTTGCAGCTGCACTTCGGCGATGCGCGATGGCTCGACCCGGTCGATTTTGGTCAGTGCCACCAGTGCACGGCGAATGCCCAGCAGCTCGACGATGGCCAGGTGCTCGCGGGTCTGCGGCATAACGCCGTCATCTGCGGCGACGACCAGCAGCACGCAGTCGATACCGCAGGCCCCGGCAAGCATGTTATGCACGAAGCGTTCATGACCGGGCACGTCGATGAAACCGGTCAGGTCGGGTTCGCCCAGCGAGGCATAGAGGTAGCCGAGATCGATGGTAATGCCGCGCAGACGCTCTTCCTGGCGCCGGTCGCCGGCCTGCCCGGTCAACGCCTGGAGCAGAGCCGTCTTGCCATGGTCGATGTGGCCGGCGGTGCCGATGATCATGACGCCAGCTCCCGTTGCAGATGCGGCAGCTGTTCAAGGAAGGCCGGCTCGTCGTCCAGCTGTCGCAGATCGAGCCAGAGGGCGTCGTCGGCAACCCGGCCGAGAATCGGGATTGGCAGGCAGCGCAGCGCTTCTTCGAGCTGACGCAGGCTGCGACCGCGCAAACGGCGGGGTTGCAACGGGCGAATACAGAGCGCGGCGCTTGGCAGTCGTGCAACCGGTTGGGCGCCGCTGCCGATCATGCCCAGCGCATCCTCGACAACCACCTGCCAGCTTTCGCCAAGGGAGGTGGCCACTGTTGGCGCGATGCGCTCGGCCTGGGCGCGGATGTCATGCTGCGGGCGGCTGAGCAGGCGCAGGCTGGTCAGCCGCTCGCCGAGGCGGTCCGGATCACGGTACAGATTGAGCACGGCTTCCAGCGCGGCGAGGGTGAGCTTGTCCACGCGCAGGGCGCGCTTGAGCGGGTTCTTCTTGATCTTCTGGATCAGCTCGCGGCTGCCGACGATCAGCCCAGCCTGCGGCCCGCCAAGCAGCTTGTCGCCGCTGAAGGTGACGATGTCAGCGCCATCACGCAGGGCTTCCTGAACGGTGGATTCCTTTGGCAGACCCCAGCGCGACATGTCGACAAGGCTGCCGCTGCCCAGGTCTTCCAGCAGCGGCAGGCCGTAGGCGCGGGCGATGGATGCCAGCTCGGCCGTGGCGACGCTGGCGGTGAAGCCTTGCACGCTGTAGTTGCTGGTGTGCACACGCATCAGCAGGCCGGAGCGGGGATTGATCGCCGCTTCGTAATCCTTGGCATGCGTGCGATTGGTGGTGCCGACCTCGTGCAGCTTCACGCCGGCGCGGGCCATGATGTCGGGGATGCGGAAGGCGCCGCCAATCTCAATCAGCTCGCCACGGGAGATGATGCCTTCCTTGCGCGCGCCGAGGCTGTTCAGCGCAAGCAGCACAGCGGCGGCGTTGTTGTTCACCACGGTGACGGCTTCGGCGCCGGTCAATTCGCGGATCAGGCCTTCGATGAGGTCATCGCGGTCGCCGCGCTTGCCGCTGGCCAGATCGAACTCGAGATTCATTGGATAACGCGCTGCCAGCGAGATGGCCTCGATGGCTTCATCAGGTAGCAGCGCGCGGCCGAGGTTGGTGTGCAGCACCGTGCCGGTGAGGTTGAACACGCGGCGTACGCGGCTGCGGTGCTGGTTGGCCAGGCGTTCGCCTGCGCGGCCGGCAAGCACCGCCTCTGACAGCTCCAGCGCAGCCAGTTGGCCGTGGCGAGCGGGTTCGCGCAGTTCGTCGAGCAGGTCGCGCAGGGTGCCGAGAAGCGCTTCACGTCCGTAACGCTGTTGCAGCGGCGCACAGGCGGGAGCGCGCAGCAGCTTGTCGACGGAAGGTAGGCGAACGCTATTCATCGCGGGTGTAACCAGTACTGGCGTGCGGTGAACACACCGCCCTGACTACAGCAGTGGCGCCAACCCTTGTTTCGATGCTGCCTGACACGCAGGACCTCTCGACTATTGCTGTTATGCGAACAGCATAGACGTCCATTTGCTGGCAGGGTTCAGATGGCCTCGCCAGGATGGGCAAGGGTTGGAGCCGGTGGGGGTGTGTTGGATCGGCGTGCTGACAGGCGCTGTAGGGCAGCCTCTATTCAGCCATGGGCGGCGGTCGGGCAGGGCCCTGCCGGTTCGTTGCGTTCAGGAAGCAAAGCAAGCGCGCAATAAAAAGCCCCGCCAGTACGGCGGGGCTCTTTATCAAACGACTCTGTGCATAGCGGAGTCGCGTCAAACCTCAGTTCAGGCGTTCTGGCGGATGCCGGCCACCAGCCAAGGCTGGTTCTCGCCCTGTGCACGCTCCATGCGCCAGCTTTCGCTGAACGGCTCGCCCTGGTCGAAGCGTGAGTTCTTCGACACGCCTACGAACGTCAGGGTGGCGACGGTCTTGTCGGCCTGATCATCCACGCCATCGAGCTGAATCTGCAGGTCGTCAACGTAGGTGGATTGATAGGCGTCGCCGATCTCGGCACGTTCGCGCTGGAGGAATTCGAACAGCTGCGGCGTGACGAACTCGCTGATCTTGTCCATCTCGTTGGCATCCCAATGCTGTTGCAGCGAGATGAAATGTTCGCGAGCGGCCGCCACGAAGTTCTGCTCGTTGAACCAGGCCGGCGCGTTGATCACCGGTGCGGCAGCCGGACGTGCAGCGCTAGCGCCGCCGAAAATCGATTGCTGGGCAGGCATTTCGCGCTGCATCGGTGCGTTTCCGTGTCCGGCCATGGCCGGTTGCTGCTGGCGACGACGCGCCGCAAGGAATCGGAACAACAGGAAGGCAATGCCGCCGAAGATCAGGATGTCCATGAACTGGATGCCTTCGAAGCCATCTCCCATGAACATCGAAGCCAGCAGGCCACCTGCGGCGAGACCGGCCAGCGGGCCGAGCCAACGCGACGCGCCACTGGCAGCTGCGGGAGTTTGACGGCCAGCCTGGTTGGGCGCCGCCTGAGTTTGTTGGGGTGCCTGGCGAGTCTGATGGCTGGGCGCCGAGCCGAAGCTCTTGCCGCCACCGAAGCGCTTGGCGTGAACGTCGAGGCTGAAGGTCAGGCTGATACACAGGGCCATGAAAATGCTGAGCACACGTTGCATTTGGTATTCCTGAATGGATGATGATACGGCGCTGATGGTGCATGGCCCGGTGCGGGCACGCCAGTCATAGAGTGTTTCGGGCTTTTGCTTCGTTGCGCTTGCCGGCTCACCGACAAGCGCAACGGATCGTCTGACTCAACGCCAGTTGTACAACTCTTTCTCGGAGATCTCGTGCATCGGCTTGACCTGCGCCTGGAACGCCTTCATTGAGGCCCAGATGCGGCCATTCAGCTCGCTTTGTGCGGCCAGTTCGCCAAGGACGACGTCGGACTGCTCGCGCATGGCGTTCAGCACCTCGTCAGGGAAGCGCTTGAGTTGCGTACCTTGTTGCTTGAGCTGCTCGAGCGCCATGGCGTTGTTATAAACGTAATCGTCGATCATGTCGCGGCTGGCGGCGCCGGCCGCCTCGGTGAGGATGGCGCGCAAATCGTCCGGCAGGGTGTCGAGCGCCTTCTGGTTGATCAACAGCTCCAGCACGGCCTGGGGCTCCTGCCAGCCGGGGTAGTAGTAGTACTTGGCGGCCTTGTGCAGACCAAAGGCGAGGTCGTTGTACGGGCTGACCCAGTCGGTGGCGTCGATCGCGCCGGTTTGTAGCGCGGTGAACACTTCACCGCCAGGCATGTTGACGGTGGTCGCGCCGAGACGGGTCAGCACTTCGCCGCCCAGGCCTGGGGTGCGGATTTTCAGGCCCTGCAGGTCCTGCAGCGAGTTGATTTCCTTGTTGAACCAACCGCCCATCTGCATGCCGGTGTTCCCCACGACCATAGGCTTGACGCCATAGGGTGCGTAGGCTTCGTCCCACAACTCCTGACCGCCGCCGCGGGTCAGCCAGGCGTTCATTTCACTGGTCGACAGGCCGAACGGAACCGAGGTGAAGAATTGCGCGGTGGGCACCTTGCCCTTCCAGTAGTAGGCCGCGCCATGGCCTAGCTCGGCGGTACCGCGCGAGACGGCATCAAACACTTCGAGGGCGGGAACCAGCTCACCTGCGGCATAAACCTTGATCGTCAGGCGACCATCGCTCATGGCCTCGACCCTATCGGCCAAGCGCTGGGCGGCAGTGCCCAGGCCCGGGTAGTTCTTCGGCCAGGCGGTGACCATTTTCCAGTTGTAGGTCTCGGGGGCTTCGCTGGCGGCGGCCTTCGGCTCGGCGGAGGGTTCGACTTTCTTTTCGTCGTTGCAGCCTGCGAGGCTGAGGGAGGCAAGCAGGGCAGCGGCGGCACCAAACAAGTGACGGCGTTTCATGAATGGCTATTCCTTTGGCGAATTTTATTAGTATCGGTATAGGTTGACGTAAACGTCATAGCGGTTCCAGTTTGGCATAACTGAGCATCAACCACTTGCTTCCTTCACTTTCGAAATTCACCTGCACCCGCGCCTGGGCGCCGGAACCTTCGAAGTTGAGGATGGTGCCTTCGCCAAACAGCGAATGGCGGACGCGCTGACCGAGGTTGAACGGGGTATCCGGCACATTGGCGCCGTCGAACAGCGAGCCGCCACCCATGCCGCGTGTGTTGAAGCTGCGGCTGACGGTATTGCTCAGACGGACTTCGCTGATCAACGCTGGCGGCAACTCGCGGATGAAACGCGAGATTTTATTGTAGGTCTCGCTCCCGTAGAGCCGACGGGTTTCTGCGTAGGTGACGATCAGTTGCTGCATGGCGCGGGTGATGCCGACGTAGGCCAGGCGGCGTTCCTCTTCCAAGCGGCCCGGTTCTTCCAAGCTCATCTTGTGCGGGAACAGGCCTTCTTCCATGCCGACCAGGAACACCAACGGAAACTCCAGGCCCTTGGCGCTGTGCAGGGTCATCAGCTGCACGCTGTCTTCGTGGTCGCCGGCCTGCTGTTCACCGGCTTCCAGCGAGGCGTGATCAAGGAAGGCGGCGAGCGGTGTCTGCTCGTCTTCCTGGTCTTCGCTGTAGTTGTCGAAGGCGCGCGCAGCGGAGACCAGTTCCTCAAGGTTTTCCACCCGCGCCTGGGCTTTCTCACCTTTCTCGTCACGGTGGTACGCCAGCAGGCCGGACTGTTCGATGACCAGCTGCGCCATGTTGTGCAGCTGCATGCCCTCGACCTTCAGCGCGAGGGTATCGATCAGCTCGACGAAGCCGTTCAGCGCGCTCGCCGCGCGGCCCGACACCACCTTTGTGCCGACCGCCTGATGCAGCGCGGCCCACATCGAGCTTTCCTGCTGTCGGGCCAGCTGGCGAAGGCATTCGACAGTCTTCTCGCCGATGCCACGGGCCGGCACGTTGATTACCCGCTCCAGCGCCGCATCGTTGTCCCGTGCCTGAATCAGACGCAGGTAGGCCATGGCGTTCTTGATCTCGGCGCGCTCGAAGAAGCGCTGGCCGCCATAGATGCGGTAGGGGATGCGTTCACGCAGCAAGGCTTCTTCGAGTACCCGCGACTGGGCGTTGGAGCGATAGAGGATGGCGATCTCGCTGCGGCTCATGCCGTCGCGGATCGCTTTCTCGATGCTCTCGACCACGTAGCGCGCCTCGTCGTGCTCGTTGAACGCGGCATACAGGCTGATCGGCTCGCCTTCGCAGCCTTCGGTCCACAGTTCCTTGCCCAGACGGCCCTGGTTGTTGGCGATCAGCGCGTTGGCGGCCTTGAGGATGCAGGCGGTGGAGCGGTAGTTCTGTTCCAGGCGGATGGTTACGGCGTCCTGGAAGTCTTCGCTGAACTGATGCAGGTTTTCCACCCGTGCGCCACGCCAGCCGTAGATCGACTGGTCATCGTCGCCCACCACCATCAGGCTGTCGCCGCCCTTGGCCAGCAAACGCAACCAGGCGTACTGAACGGCGTTGGTGTCCTGGAACTCGTCCACCAGAATGTGGCGGAAGCGGCGCTGGTAGTGATCCAGCAGGCCCGGGTTGTCACGCCAGAGGTCCAGCGCTCGCAGCAGCAATTCGGAAAAGTCGATGACGCCGGCGCGGGCACAGGCCTCTTCATAGCCCTGATAAATGCTCAGCATGGTCGCGAGGAACAGATCGCCGCTGGGCTGGATGTGCTTGGGCCGCAGACCTTCGTCCTTCTGCCCGTTGATCCACCACTGGGCCTGGCGCGCCGGCCAGCGCTGTTCGTCCAGGCCGAGCTCGCGGATGACCCGCTTGACCAGGCGCTGCTGATCGTCGGAATCGAGAATCTGGAAGTTCTGCGCCAGCTTTGCTTCCTGCCAGTGAGCGCGCAGCAGTCGGTGCGCTAACCCGTGGAAAGTGCCAACCCACATGCCTTGAGGGTTGACCTTCATCAGCTGCTCGATGCGCTGGCGCATCTCCGCCGCGGCCTTGTTGGTAAAGGTCACTGAAAGAATCGAGTGCAATGATGCGCGCTCGACCTGGTGCAGCCAGGCGATGCGGTGCACCAATACGCGGGTCTTGCCCGAGCCGGCACCAGCGAGGACCAATTGACGACCCAGCGGCGCGGCCACGGCCTGGCGCTGGGCATCGTTGAGGGAGTTCAGGAGGAGAGAGAGATCGTCATGCATGGGCGCCATTCTAGCCGGAAATCCGGCCGACCCGCTCGTGCAACGGACGGGCGCCAGTCAAGCGAGGGCTTGGTTGGGGGAGGACAGGAACCGCGCCGAGAGCCGGGGCGGGTCGTGGTCATCGACCTGTCGAAAATCCATCTGATCGATACCCGCGTATCGTCATCCACGGTCTTTGGTCGGAGAGACGATGACCAGACGCTAGCGTCGTGCCATTGTCGAGGCGTGCTTAATGCAGGCCTACTGCTCCAGACATCCATTACAAGAACAACCCGATGACCGATTCCGCACAAGCCAATCCGTCGGCGTCAATGGCCATGGAGGACCACGCCGCTTTCAACCTTGCAGAGCTTGATCAGCGGGCCGAGCGCACGCGGCTGCTCTATGAGGGCTCGCGGCTCGCGCTGCTGCTGATGATCATCACCAGCCTGGTATTCCCTGCCGTGCTCTGGACGGAAGGCCCGAAGCTGCAATTGGCGATCTGGTCTGGTGTGACCTTTGCACTCGCCCTGCTGAGGCTGCAGCAGACGCGCAGCTTCGCCAAGGCCAGCGCCGAGGAGCAGCAGCACCCCCGCTGGTATCGATCTTTCCTGCTGGCCAGTATCGCCAGCGCGGTGACGCTGGACTACGCGATCATCGAGCTGGCGTTAGACGGGCCATTCCTGCAACAAACGGTACTGCTCGGTTCGCTTGCCTCGGTGTTTTTTGCAGGCTGCGTGGCCTGCGGCGTATCGCTTCGCGCGTTCGGCGCCTTTGCCATCCCAGGGCTGCTTCCCGCTGCGGTGGTGCTGTTAAGCAGCGGCGAGCCCCATCTGCAGGGTTGGGGGCTGCTGGCGGCAATCGTGCTGCTGACGCTGAGCATGATTGCCTGGCAGATGAACCGGCTGGTGACGGCCAGTCTGGCGCAACGTCTGCACAACCAGTTGCTGATTCGTCGCCTGGAAAGCATGCGTGGTGAAGCCTTCGAATTAAACGGCGATCTGGCCCGGGAGATCGAGCAGCGACGCCATGCCGAGGTCCGGCTGCGAGAGGCTTTCGATGGGCTCGAGCGGCGGGTGATTGAGCGCACCGCTGCGCTGCGTGAAAGTGAGGCACGCCTGAGCCTGGCGCTGGAAGCCAGTGAGCTGGGCATGTGGGACTGGGACATGGCCAACGGTGAGGTCCATCACTCGAGAATGGATGTGGTTTTTGGTGTCGGCCTGAGTGACCGCCTGCTGCTGGCCGAGCAGCAGCGTCCCGAAGTGCATCCCGAAGATGGCCCGCGTGTACGGCAGGACATGATTGATCACCTGAAGGGCAAGACCGAAAGCTATGCCGTGCAATACCGGGCCATGCTCAACGACGGCAGTTCGATTTGGATCGAAGACCGCGGGCGTGTCACCGAGCGCGATGCTAACGGCCGGGCCTTGCGCATGATCGGCACCCGGCGAGACATCAGCGAGAGCCATCGCCAGGCCGAGCAATTGCGGTTGGCGGCCACGGTGTTCGAAGCGGCAGGTGAGGGCATGGCGATCATGGATCCCGAATTTCACCTGCTGGCAGTCAACCAGGCCTGCTGCACGCTGTCCGGTTTCAGCCGAGAGGAACTGATCGGACGAAGCGTCGCCCTGTTGGCGAGTTCCGAGGACAGCCGCCAGCAGTATTCGGTTATTCGCGAAAACCTGGCGCAGCACGGTATCTGGCAAGGCGAGCTGATCGAGACCCGCAAGAATGGCGAGGTGTACCCGCAATGGGCGCAGATGCGAGTGGTGCACGACCGGCACGGCAACGTCACCAACGTGGTCGCGTTCGTTTCCGATCTCAGCGTCAGGCGCCAGGTCGAGGAGCGTCTGCGTTACCTGACCCACTTCGACGAGCTCACCGGACTGGCCAATCGCAGCCTGCTCAAGGAGCGTCTGCACAGCGCCTGCGAGCGTAGCCGATGCAGCAATCGCGGGCTGGCGGTTTTGTATATCGATTTGGACCGTTTCAAGACGCTTAATGAAAGCCTTGGGCACGAGGCGGCTGATCAGCTGTTGCGCGAGGTCTCCCGCCGTCTGTCCCATACGTTGTCGGACGCCGACACCATTGCCCGTTTATCCGGTGACGAGTTCGTGGTGGTGCTCGAAGGTTACGGCAGCCTTGCCAGCCTGGCGCACAGCGGCAGCCGCCTGCTGTCGCGCATCAGCAAACCCATTCCGCTCGACGACCAGGAACTGGTCATCACCGCGTCCATCGGCGTCAGCCTGATGCCAGACAACTCGCGCGAGGCGACCTCGCTGCTGTTGCAGGCGAACATGGCCATGCAACATGCCAAACATCTCGGCGGCAACACCCTGCAGTTCTTCACCGAGCGCTTGCAGGTGTCGAGCCTGGAAAATCTCAAGCTTGAGAACCAACTGCGTCGCGCACTCGAGGAAGGCCAGCTGGAAGTCTTCTATCAACCGCGACTGAACGTGGCGGAAGACAGCCTGGATGCGGCCGAAGCACTGGTGCGCTGGCGGCATCCGCAGAAAGGCCTGATTGCGCCAGGCTTTTTCATTCCCCTGGCAGAAGAAACCGGGCTGATCATCCCGCTGGGTGAGTTTGTTCTGCGCGAAGCCTGCCGGCAGGCGCGTCAGTGGCAACTCGATGGGCTGGCCGCCATTCGGGTGTCGGTGAACCTGTCCGTTAAACAGTTGCGCCAGGGCAACTTCGTCAGCCTGGTGCGACAGGTACTGGAAGAGACCGGGTTGCCCGCCGACCGGCTCGAGCTGGAGCTGACCGAAAGTCAGCTGCTCGATGACATCGACAATGCGATCAACATCAGCCGCCAGTTACGCGCGTTGGGCGTGAAGCTGGCGATCGATGACTTCGGCACCGGCTATTCCTCGCTCAGCTACCTCAAGCGCTTCCCGGTGGACTACGTGAAGATCGATCGCTCGTTCATTTCCGAACTGGATCAGGTCGGAGAGGATTCAGCCATCGTCCGGGCCATCATCGCCATGGTCCATAGCCTGGAGCTGAAGGTCGTCGCCGAGGGCGTCGAAACCCAGGCACAGGCGGACTTCCTCAAAGCTCACGGCTGCGACGAGATGCAGGGTTACCTGATCAGCCGGCCAGTGCCGCCTGAGGAGTTCGTCAAACTCTTGGTTTGATGGTGCGGGCTGGGCTTTGCGGACCGTAGGGTGGGCTTCAGCCCACCGCTTGTCTCTGCGCCACCAACTGCTGGTGGGCTGAAGCCCACCCTACGGCTGTCGCAGCGAAACTCGCCACGCGGTGTGGCGAGTCCTGAGCCAGCGCCGTGCTGGCGGCTAGCCGCGGGTGGTGCCGCCGTCCAGCTCCCGCATCACTAGCGCATACTGCAGGTCCACTGTTTCCGGGACCGGCAGATAGAGCACGTGTCCGTCGCCGGGTGCCACATCGACACGTTCGCCGCGTTTGTTTTCCAACCCGTCCAGGCGGAAATTCAGGTTGCCCTGCGGGGTCATCAACTCCAGGCGATCGCCGACGGCGAAGCGGTTCTTGACGATCACTTCGGCCAGCCCGTTGCGCCGTTCACCGGTCATCTCCCCGACGAACTGCTGGCGCTCCGATAGCGAAAAGCCTCGCTCATAGTTCTGGTATTCGTCATGCACGTGACGACGCAGAAAGCCTTCGGTGTAGCCGCGGTGCGCGAGCGATTCCAAGGTGTCCATCAGTGACTTGTCGAAAGGTCTGCCTGCGACCGCATCGTCGATTGCCTTGCGATAGACCTGGGCGGTGCGCGCCACGTAGTAGTGGGATTTGGTCCGGCCTTCGATCTTCAGCGAATGCACGCCCATCTGTACCAGCCGCTCGACATGCTGGACGGCGCGCAAGTCCTTGGAATTCATGATGTAGGTGCCGTGCTCGTCCTCGAATGCTTCCATCATTTCGCCAGGACGGCTGCTGTCTTCGAGCAGGAAGACCTGATCGGTCGGCGCGCCGGCACCCAGAGTCGGCTGGATGGCGCCTGCTCCAAGCTGCTGCACGGGGATCGGCTGATACTGCTGGACGATATTGCCCAGCTCGTCTTCCTTGCCCTCGTGCGCCTTGTATTCCCAGCGGCAGGCGTTGGTGCAGGAACCCTGGTTGGGGTCGCGCTTGTTGATGTAGCCGGAGAGCAGGCAGCGTCCGGAATAGGCCATGCACAGCGCGCCGTGAACGAAGACCTCCAGCTCCATGCCCGGCACCTTTTCACGGATCTCGCCGATCTCTTCCAGCGACAGCTCGCGCGAGAGTATGGCGCGGGTGAGGCCCTGCTGCCGCCAGAACTCGACGCTGGCCCAGTTCACCGCGTTGGCCTGTACCGACAGGTGAACGGTCATCTCGGGGAAGTGCTGGCGAACCAGCATGATCAGACCGGGATCGGACATGATCAGCGCATCCGGGCCCATGGCGACCACCGGCTCGAGATCCTTGATGAAGGTGCGCAGCTTGGCGTTGTGCGGCGCGATGTTGACCACCACATAAAACTGCTTGCCCTGGGCATGCGCCTCGTCGATCCCCAGACGCAGGTTGGCGTGGTCGAATTCATTGTTGCGCACGCGCAGGCTGTAGCGCGGCTGCCCGGCGTAGACCGCGTCGGCGCCGTAGGCAAAGGCGTAGCGCATGGATTTCAGGGTGCCGGCGGGCGACAGCAGTTCGGTGCGAGGGTGGGTCATGGTGCGGTGGCTCTGTATACCAGCAGAAAGTGTGCGGATTCTACTGAGTTGGCCGGCGCTTTTCGCCCCGTCAGGTCAAGTCGATGGAGAACTCCTGAGGCTGACCCCAGTCACTCATAGACAGGGCTTGAGTCGAGCGTACCGAGTTCCGATGCAAGCCAACCCGTTAGCAGCCGGAGGCCCATCGTGAGCAAACACCCCGCCGATGCCAGAGGTAGTCTGATCGCGACGAGCTTTTTCGGGATTGGTTTGATGGCCGCCATCGACGAGATCGTCTTTCACCAGATACTCGCCTGGCACCATTTTTTCGACCGATCCACACAAACCGTCGGGCTGATATCTGACGGTCTGTTGCATTCAGCCGAGCTGCTAATGCTGGCCGCCGGCTTTTACCTGTTCGTGCAGCTGAGCAGCCGCCGCGCGGTGTCGCGCTTGCACGGTTGGGCCGGTTTGTTTCTTGGCGCAGGTGGCTTTCAACTGTTCGATGGGATCGTCGATCACAAGATTCTCCGGCTGCATCAGGTGCGCTACGTGGATAATCTTCTGCTCTACGACCTGGCGTGGAATGCCTTTGGCGCGCTGCTGCTGGCGATAGGCTTCATGATCTGGCGAACAGCTCGGTCATCCCCTGCCTCGTTGCAAGGGGGTCGGTAGCCGGTGGCCCACGATACCCATCTACTCACCCTGGCCGGCACCTCGCTGCTGGTCTTGCTGACGCTGGCCCTCTGGTTTGCGTATGTTCTCGGTGTACGCGCGCAACGGCGGCGTCGAAAGACCTGGCATTGCTGGCGCACCGTCAGTTTCAGTCTGGGGTGCGGGCTGCTGGTGGCCGCGTTTTCGCCGTTTATGGTCGAGTGGGGCCATGCAGACCTGCGCGGGCACATGGCGCAGCATCTTCTGCTCGGCATGTTCGCGCCGATTGCGATGATGCTCGGCTCGCCGGGCACGCTGCTGTTGCGCAGTGTGCCGGCCGTGACCGCCCGACGAATTACCGAGTTTGCGGGCAGCGTGCCGGTGCGCTGCCTGAGCCATCCGGTGACCGCACTGATGTTGAATGTCGGCGCGCTGTACATCCTCTATCTCACGCCGCTATACCAGCTGAGCTTCAGCGAACCTGTCCTGCATGTATGGCTGCATCTGCACTTCGTACTGGCGGGCTATCTTTTCAGCTGGTCGATTGCCGGACCGGACCCTGCGCCGCATCGCCCCGGCATGTGGTTGCGGCTGATCGTACTGTTCGTGGCGATTGCCGCTCATGCCGTGCTGGGCAAACTCATGTATGCCTACGGCTTTCCGCGCGACGCCGGCCACGACCTGGCGGAAATCGAAGCGGCTGCACAATTGATGTATTACGGCGGCGATCTCGCCGAGCTGTTGCTGGCGGTGGTGTTTTTTGCCACCTGGTATCGGCGGCGCAAGCTGGCCGGGTCCTCCAGCGACGGCGGACAGCAAACTGCCGACCCTGGCTAGAGCCAAGGCCGGCGGTCAGTGCAGCCGTAGCTTAGGCTGCGGCGATCACATCACCGTGGTTTTCCGGCTCGATCAGCGCGCGGTGCAGGGCCGCGACGGCGTCGTCGTAGTCTTCCTCGTTGACCACACACTGCATCTCAACCTGGCGGATCGACTGATGCACCGCCTGGATGCTGATACCGGCACCGGCCAGGGCCGCGACGGTCTTGGCGAGGATTCCTTTGACCTTGAGGTCGGAGCCGATCGCCGAGACGATGGCGACGTTGTGCACGGTCACTTCCGCAGCCGGATACTTCTCCTCAATCAGCCGCGCGGCGCGGTTGATCAATTTGCGCGAGCCCGACGCGTAGTAGGTGATGCTGTTGGCATCGGAGTCCTTGTTCACCACATAGAGACGCAGCTGCTTGAGCAGCTTGCTGATCTCAATGTCGTAGCCGATGTCGCCGAGCATGTCCTGATCGAACACTTCGATGCCGAAGACATCCTTGCGCCCGGCGATAATCTCGACGCAGGGCCGCTCGCTCTTGTAGTCCTGGCTGATGAGCGTGCCGGCGTGGTCTGGCTCGAAGGCGTTCTTGATGCGCAGCTCGATGCCAGCACGACGCAGCGTCTTGGCCGCGCGCGGATGGATCGCTTCCATGCCCAGGTTCGACAACTGGTCGGCGACGTCGTAATTGGTACGGCCGATGGTGACCACCTTGTCCGCTCCGACCAGGTTCGGGTCGGCGCTGGAAAGGTGGAATTCCTTGTGGATGATCGCTTCACGGGCACCGGTAGCAGCGGCAATCTGAGCAAAGGTGATCTCGCTGTAACCGCGGTCGAAGGTGTTCATCAGGCCTTCGCTGCAGTGCGTGTAGCCGGTTGCGACCACCAGTTCGCGGGAGAGGTCGACCTCTTCGAAGCTATGGCGCACCATTTCTTCGAAGGGCAGCGGCGCGTCGCGATGCCAGCCGGTGAGGTCGACCATTTTCGCGTTGACGCCGCGATGCTTGAGCGCCAACACCGAGTTGAATGCCGAGTGCGCCTCGCCGAGGGAGGCGAGCATCTCGCGGACCTTCATCAGGTGCTCGTCGAGCTGGAAGTGGCCATAGGCACAGAGGCGCTGCAGGCTGCTCATGCACTCGCGGGCATCGTCAATGCGCGAGTTGATGAACTGGTTGGCGGCACGCAGCTCGAAGTCGCTGGCGAACAGCTCAGCGTTCTTGCCGAGCATGCGCTCGCGGACGATGTCCAGTGCATCGAGCCAGGCGCCCTCGTTGCGAGCGTCGGCGAAGCGTTGGTAGACGCCGGGTTCGCCAGTCTTCTTGTGTTCCAGCAGCAGGTTGGTCATGCCGCTGTAGGCTGAGACGACGAAGACGCGCTGATAGAGCTCGTCGCCTTCGCGTCCGCCGATAAAGATATTGTCCAATAGCTCGTCGAAGCGGCTCATGGATGTGCCGCCGATTTTTTCTACGGTATGCATCGATTCAACTTCCCGTCTTGGGGGTGAATTTTCATCCCTGGGCCGCCTCTCGGCCGCCAACAAAGAACAGGCCCGGTAGTCGGGCCTGATCGGGTACGTCAGAGATACTTCTGCTTCTGGATCTGCAGGGGCTCGAAATTCTCGCGTTCACCGACGAAGGCCGGACGTGGCGAGAGGCCGCAGAACGGCGCCTGCGCGGCATTATCTACATGGTTGTAGACATAGAACAGATTGCTGCGCGCGCTGGGTGTAATGTTGCTGTTGGAGCCGTGCATGGTGTTGCAATCGAAGAACACCACGCTGCCCGCCGGGCCCGTAGCGGTCTCGATGCCATAACGGTCCGCCAGCTCGGTCAGGCTGTCGTGATCCGGTACACCGAACTCCTGCTTGCGCAGGGACTTCTGGTAGTGGTTCTCCGGTGTCGCACCAACGCAACGGATGTAGTGCTTGTGTGATCCAGGCACCAGCATCAGCGGGCCGTTGTGCGGCTCATTGTCGGTCAGCAGGATCGAGCAGCTCAGGGTGCGCATGCGTGGCAGGCCGTCTTCGACGTGCCAGGTTTCGAAATCGGAGTGCCAGTAGAACTCTTTGCCGGTGAAGCCGGGTTTGAAGTTCATCCGCGACTGATGCACATAAATGTCACCACCGAGGATGAAGCTGGCGATGGCGGCAATGCGCTCGTCGCTGGCGACACGGGCAAACAACGGATTGTCGGCGTGGATGGCGAACACCGAGCGGATCGCGCCGCTGTCGGGTTCCTTGATGGTCTTGCCGGACTCGGCAACGGCCGGGTCCTGACGCATGCGGTCGAGTTCTTCGCGGAATACCGCGACTTCCTCGGCGCTGAACAGATTGGGGATGACCAGATAGCCGTCACGCTCGAAGCGTTCGATCATCTCTGGTGCGATCGGGGCGTTGGCCAGGTCACTGCGGTAGACGACCGGGTCCATACGCTCTTGCCAGCTAGGTTCGTCGTGCTGGCGCGAAGGGTACAGGTCGGCTTGCACGGGGTTCACTTTAAACTCTCCTTGAATCGGGTGTCGCAGGGCGGGGTGCAGCCGCCCTGCGGAGTCGCATCAGACTACGGTTTCGGCCTCAAGCGGATACACACCGCTTTCGTCATGCACTTCTTTGCCGTTGAGTGGCGGGTTGAAGACGCACGCCAACTTCATTTCCTCGCTGCCGCCACGGAGCAGGTGCTCGTCGTGCTTGTCGAGGATGTACAGAGTGCCGGGCTCGATTTTGTAGATCTTGCCGTCAGCGATGGTCTCGATCTCGCCATTGCCGCTCATGCAATAGACCGACTCCAGATGGTTCTGGTAGTGGATGTGCGTCTCGGTGTTGGCGTAGATGGTGGTGATGTGGAACGAGAAGCCCATTTTGTCGTCCTTGAGCAGCATCCGCGTGCTGTCCCAGGTATCGGTCTTGATCTTGCGGTTGGACTGCTCGCATTCAGCCAGGGTACGTACGATCATTCTTCAATCCTCAAGAAGCTTGGTTGGCGGCTTGATCGGACATAACGGCGGCGAAGGCCTTGTCCAGGATGCTCATAGCCTTGTCGATCTGCTCTTCGCTGATGATCAGCGGGCAGAGACACTTGACCACTTCGCTGTGGGCGCCGCTGGTTTCGACGACGAGGCCGTTCTCGAAGGAATGGCGGCAAATCGCGGCGGCGGTGTCGCCGTCCGGGCAGCTGATGCCGATCATCATGCCGCGACCTTTGACGAACAGTGAATCCGGGCCGTAGCGGCGAACGATTTTGTTCATGCCGTCGGCAATACGCTTGCCCTTGGCCTTGACGCTATTGGCGAACTCGTCGTCTTTCCAGAAGTGTTCGATGGCAGCAGCAGCAGTGACGAACGCGTGGTTGTTACCGCGGAAGGTGCCGTTGTGCTCGCCCGGCTTCCATTGGTCCAGCTCTTTGCGCAGCAGCACCATGGCGAAAGGCAGGCCATAGCCCGACAGCGACTTGGACAAGGTGATCATGTCCGGCTTGATGCCCATCTCTTCAAAGCTGAAGAACGTACCAGTACGGCCGCAGCCGGCCTGGATGTCATCAACGATCAGCAGCATCTCGTGCTTGCGGCAGAGTTTCTCCAGCTTGCGGACCCACTCGGCGGATGCGGCGTTGAGGCCGCCTTCGCCCTGAACAACTTCCACGATCACCGCGGCCGGCTTGTCGATGCCGCTGGATGGGTCGGTCAGCAGTTTGTCCATCATCGCGATGGTGTTGACCTTGTCACCGAAGTAGTTGGCATAGGGCATGCGGCTGACGTCAGTCAGCGGTACACCGGCGGCGCCACGGTGATGCTTGTTGCCGGTCGCCGCCAGCGCGCCGATGCTGCAGCCGTGGAAGCCATTGGTGAAGCTGATGACGTTGTTGCGGCCGGTCACCTTGCGCGCCAGCTTCAGCGCGGCTTCCACCGCGTTGGTGCCGGTCGGGCCGGTGAACTGCATGACGTAATCCATCTTGCGCGGCTTGAGGATCAGGCGGTCGAAGGTCGATAGGAAGGTTTCCTTCGCCTCGGAGTACATGTCCAGACCATGGGTGATGCCGTCAGCTTCGATGTAATCGAGCAGCGCCTGCTTGAGCACCGGATGGTTGTGGCCGTAGTTGAGCGTGCCAGCGCCAGCGAGGAAGTCGATGTAGTGCTTGCCTTCGCGGGTGATCAGTTCAGCGCCACGGGCTTGCTTGAAGACCACTGGGAAGGAGCGGCAGTAGCTGCGAACGCCAGATTCGTGCAGTTCGAAAGTTTTCATGCGTTTTCCTCTAGTTCTTCTTCTGAATTAGGTGCGGCGAACGGGCCGGCGCGGTAGAGCACTTCGTCTTCATGCTTGCCGGCAAAGTGTTCGGCGCGGGAGAACAGGGTGCGGGTGCTGTAGTCGACGCCAAGTTTGGCGAAGGCCTTTTTAAACAGCGCCTGGGATGCCCCGTTGTCCGGCGAGATGGTGGTTTCCAGGTTAGCGACGCCCTGCTCTCTGGCGACTCGTGCGACCAGTGCCATCAGCATGCGCAGCGCCAGCCCCTGACCGCGCATCGACGCGTCGACTGCGACTTGCCAGACGAACAAAGTGTCTGGGCGAGCAGGAGGGCAGTAACCGGAAATGAAACCTACCAATTGGCCATCCGCGTTTGTGGCGGCAATGGAGGTGTCGGCGAAATCGGAGCATTGCAGGAGGTTGCAGTACGCCGAATTTGTGTCCAGAGGTTGGCAGCGTGCTACCAGCTCATGGAGGGGGAAACCGTCGCCGTCGGTTGGGCGACGGAGCGTTACGGTAGGAACACTCAAAACAAGACCTTTGGGGTTGCTGATTGAAATCCTTTTCTAGAATAAACACATCAAAAAATTAATCTCAACCTCAGTCGCCGATCATGGGCGTTGATTCGCCGCTGATATCTCCGAAGTTCGCCGTTTATCGCGAAAGTTGAACTTGCCGGTCAAGCGCCGTCACCGGACTCGATCTGGAGTGTATATACGGCCGAATATGCGCGTCGGATTTGGCTCATGGGCTGGGCGAATAGATCGGCCTGTTTCGGGCGCGGCAGAAGAGTACGTCACCGTGCTTGCGAAATTTGACAGAGCCCGCGCGAAACAAGGCGTTTAGCTGATCGTGGTGATAGCGGTTTGGTTGTGGATAACGTGCGCATTAGTCTGGCTAGAACCATCCGAAGTTACGGCTGGTTTAAGCCCGGCTCGACGGGCTAGAGCGAGCGAGTTCAGTCGCCGATATCATGCCTAGATATCGGCGATCTGCTCCGCGGAGATGACGACTTCGTCGCGTTCTGTTAATTTTTTTTGTCAGCGCGACAAATTGATGATGTTCGGAAGTTCAGTCGATAGTTGCCAGGCACCTGGTTTGTTAGTTGCCGATACTTGCATTTGACCGCTCTATTTCGCGGCTGGAAGCGATTTTGCAGGGCCGCCAATTGGATGCTTAGGCTGGCTCAGCGCCACCATTGCCGACCCTGATGCTCAATCAGTTGGTGTGCTTGCTCGGGACCGTCCGTTCCGGCCGGATAGGGCCTGGGCTTGCGGTAGTGACTCTGCCAGCCGCAGAGGATCGGATCGACCCAGTTCCAGGCCGCTTCCACCTCATCGCGGCGCATGAACAGTGTCGAGTCGCCTTCGATAACGTCCAGCAACAGACGCTCGTAGGCCTCCCAGCGGCGTGTGCTGCTGAACGCATGGGCCAGATTCAGATCGAGCTCGACGGGCTCCAGTTGCATCCCTTTACCGGGTGCCTTGGCCATGAGCTGCAGGCTGATGCTCTCCTCCGGCTGCAGGCGGATCACCAGGCGGTTGACCTCGCCTTTGGTGAACAGCATGTGCGGCACCTGTTTGAAGGTGATGATGATTTCCGAGCGCTTCTTCGCCATGCGCTTGCCAGTGCGCAGGTAGAAGGGCACGCCAGCCCAGCGCCAGTTGTCGATTTCGGCCTTTACGGCGACGAAGGTTTCGGTGTCGCTGTCGTTATCCACGTCCTTTTCGAAGTAGTAAGCCTGCACATCATTGCCGCCGATCTGCCCGGCGACGTACTGCCCGCGCACGGTCTTGTCCTGCACGTCGTTACCGGTAATCGGCTTGAGGGCTTCCAGAATCTTGACCTTTTCGCCGCGAATCGATTTGGCATCGAAGCGCACCGGGGCTTCCATCGCCACCAGGCAGAGCAGTTGCAGCAGGTGATTCTGCAGCATGTCGCGCATGGCGCCGGCATGGTCGTAATAGCTGCCGCGTTCCTCGACGCCAAGGGTCTCGGCCACCGTGATCTGCACATGATCGATATGGCCGCTGCGCCAGATTGGCTCGAACAGAGCGTTGGCAAAACGCAGTGCCATGAGGTTCTGCACGGTTTCCTTGCCGAGGTAGTGGTCGATCCGATAAATGCGCGATTCGGGGAAGACGTTACCGATGGCCTCGTTGATCTCGAGTGCTGATTCGAGGGAATGGCCGATGGGCTTCTCCAGGACGATGCGCGCGTCTTCTCCGGCAAGCCCGGCGCTCTCAAGGTTCGAGGCAATAGGCTCGAATAAGTTGGGCGCGGTCGCCAGGTAGTGGACCCGCACGCGGCCTTCGGCCTGGCCGAGGTGATGCGCCAGACGGACGTACTCACCCCTCTGAGTGGCGTCCATGGGGAAGTAGTCGAGGCGCTGGCTGAACGCATTCCAGATTTCAGCCTCGAAGTCCGTGCGCGCGATTTGCGCTCGGATATGTCGCTCGGCCAACGCGAGATAGGCGTTGCGATCAATATCCTGGCGCGCAATCGCCAGGATGCGGACATCATCATGCAGACGATGCTCGCGGTGCAGGTAATAGAGTGCAGGGATGAGTTTGTGTAGCGCCAGGTCGCCGGTACCGCCAAATACCAGCATGTCGCAGGAAATGGACACAGCGTCACTCCTAGAAGGTGGACAGACTCGATAGGTGGGCGATACTGCGAGGCTTGTAGTATAACTACAAGCCCACTACAACCCAGCCGGCTTGACGGATGCGAGCGCACCCGCAGCGTTCGACCATTCTTGCCAGGTTTTGATCATAGCGAGTCCGCCACGTGAACCTGCTGCAACACATTGCCCAATCGAGAGGTTCGTTACGCAAGTCGGAGCTGAAAGTCGCCGACCATGTACTCCTCGATCCAGCTGCCGTGATGCACAGTTCAATGGCCGACCTGGCCCATGTGGTGGGAGTCAGTGAGCCGACCATCGTGCGCTTCTGCCGCGCCATCGGTTGCCTGGGATTTCAGGACCTCAAATTGAAACTGGCGCAGAGCCTTGCTGCCGGCGCCAGCTTCGGCCAGTTCGCCATCAGCGAAAACGACTCGGTCACCGATTTCGCGCTGAAAATCTTCGACACCACCCTGCACACGCTGATGGAAGTGCGCGAGAAGCTCGACTCCGATGCGCTCGAGCGCGCAGTGGCGGCGATGGCCAAGGCCGAGCGAGTCGAGTTTTACGGCTTTGGCGCATCCGGCGCGGTGGCGACCGATGCCCAGCACAAGTTCTTCCGCCTGCTGCTCAGCGCCGCGGCCTATTCCGACCCGCACATGCAAGCGATGTCGGCTGTCACGCTGAAGCCCACCGACGTGGCGATCTGCATTTCCCAGTCGGGCCGCTCCAAGGATTTGTTGATCACGGCGAATGTGGTTCGCGAATCTGGCGCTACGCTGATCACCCTCTGTCCGAGCCAGACCCCGCTCGCCGAACTGGCGACCATCAACCTGGCCATCGACGTGCAGGAAGACACCGAGATCTATACGCCGCTGACCTCGCGTATTGCGCATCTGGTGGTGATCGATGTACTGGCGATGGGTGTGGCGATGGCACGCGGTCCGAGCCTGGTCAATCACCTCAAGAGCGTGAAGCGCAGCTTGCGTAGCCTGCGCCTGTCGCCGAAATCGGTGAAGCCGCACGAAGATTGACGAGCGCTTGAGCGGCGTTCATCGCTCCGTCATCTGCTGGTCCTCATAGCGTCACCCGGGGCTTCGATGCTGGGCTCTCCCGACACCTGTTCCGGAGACCGCGCATGTCCCAGCACCGTGAAGCCTACGTCAACCTCGATGCCCGTGCCCGCCGCAAGCAGCTGGACGAGCGCCGCATGCATTTCCGCCGTGCCATCGAAAGCTACGACGAGCAGCGCCAGCTGCATGCACAGCTGATGGAGTTCCCCGACCTGCTGATGGTCAGCCCGCTGCTGGAGGGTTTGCCTGCGAGCCGTCAAAGCGCGCAGCCAGGGCGATGATCTGCGCGCGTTCTTCGCGGATAAAAGTGAAGAACGCCTGAGCCACCGGGCTCAGCCGCTTGGCTCGCGGATGTACCACGCACCAGCTGCGGTACAGCGGTAGCTCCTCAACTGGCAGCTCTCGCAGCAGGCCGTGAGCCAGCTCCAGGTGGACTGCATGGCGTGGCATCAGCGCTACGCCGAGCCCTGCTACGACGCTCTCGCGTAGCGCGTCCAGTGAGGCCACCTGGATCGTCTGGGCGAAATGCGCACGCTTCTGGCGCAGATAGTCTTCGCCAGCTTTGCGCGTACCCGATCCCGGCTCTCGGACTAGCAGTGGGTAGGCGGTCAGGTCCTGCAAGGTCAGGGATGTCGCCTGGCTTAGTGGATGATCAGTCGGTGCGACGGCCACGATGGGGTTGTTCAGGAATGGCATGAATTCCAGATCCATGTCAGTCGGCACCTGCGACATGATCAGTAGATCGTCGCGGCTGATCGAAAGGCGTTTGACCGCCTGCGCATGGTTGACCACCACGAGTTCCAGGCTGACCTCTGGATGCTTGCGTTTGAAGGCCGCAAACAGGTGCGGCGTGATGTATTTGGCGCTCGACTCGACCGCCAGATTCAGCTGACCCTGTAGCGAGCCCTGCATGTCGGATAGCTGCATATCCAGGCTGTCCAGGCGCCCAAATATGTCGGTGCTGGCGCGCTGCAGCGCTTCGGCAGCGGCGGTCAGGTAGAGTTTTTTGCCCAGATACTCGAACAGCGGCTGGCCGATCAGCTCCTCGAGTTGGCGAATCTGCAAGCTCACGGCTGGCTGGGTCAGCGCCATTTCTTCTGCCGCTCGGCTATAGGAGCGGCTTTCACATACCGCCCGGAACACCTGCAGCTGACGCAAGGTTATCCGCATCATGCTTTTGCGCATTGATTCCGCCGCTCCTGTTTAGTTGGGTCCATTGATCCCGCTGATCGCTAGGCCGCTAAGGCCCGTTCAGTGCGGGTTTGACTGAGCGTATAAGTTATTACTTATGCAAGATCAAACTATTATTCATTTTCAGTAATCATGCCGGTAGGCGTAGGGTTTATAGGCTTGTACAACGTGCAGGCGTGACATGGCCCCTCAAGGCGGCCTTCTGCTCATCGACCGAGGGAATGACAGCGTGATCAAGAAGCTGCTGATCGCTAACCGCGGTGAAATCGCCGTCCGCATCGTGCGGGCTTGTGCCGAAATGGACGTACGCTCGGTGGCGGTGTTTGCCGAGCCCGACCGGCACGCGTTGCACGTCAAGCGTGCCGACGAGGCCCATTTCATTGGCGACGATCCGCTTGCCGGCTACCTCAACCCGCGCAAGCTGGTGAACCTGGCCGTGGAGACCGGCTGTGATGCGTTGCATCCAGGCTATGGATTTCTGTCCGAAAACGCCGAACTGGCGGAAATCTGCGCCGAGCGCGGCATCCGCTTCGTCGGCCCCAGCGCCGAAGTGATTCGACGCATGGGCGACAAGACCGAGGCGCGGCGCAGCATGATCAAGGCCGGCGTGCCGGTCACGCCGGGCACCGAAGGCAACGTGGCGGATGTCGAAGAAGCGCTGGCCGCAGCTGAGGGCATCGGCTATCCGGTGATGCTCAAAGCCACCTCGGGTGGCGGCGGTCGTGGTATCCGCCGCTGTAACTCGCGTGACGAGCTGGCCCAGGCCTACCCGCGCGTCATCTCCGAGGCGACCAAAGCCTTCGGATCGGCTGATGTATTCCTTGAGAAATGCATCGTCGAGCCCAAGCACATCGAGGCGCAAATTCTCGCTGACTCCTTTGGCAGCACCGTGCACCTGTTCGAGCGCGACTGCTCGATCCAGCGCCGCAACCAGAAGCTCATCGAGATCGCCCCCAGCCCTCAGCTCACCCCGGAACAGCGCGCCTATATTGGCGACCTGGCGGTGCGTGCGGCCAAGGCGGTGGGTTACGAGAACGCCGGCACCGTGGAGTTCCTGCTCGCCGAAGGCGAGGTGTACTTCATGGAAATGAACACCCGCGTGCAGGTGGAGCACACCATCACCGAGGAAATCACCGGCATCGACATCGTCCGCGAGCAGATCCGCATCGCCTCCGGTCTGCCGCTCTCGGTCAAGCAGGAGGACATCCAGTATCGCGGCTTCGCCCTGCAATTCCGCATCAACGCCGAGGAACCGCGTAACAACTTCCTGCCCTGCTTCGGCAAGATCACCCGTTACTACGCCCCCGGCGGCCCCGGTGTGCGCACCGATACGGCGATCTACACCGGCTACACCATTCCCCCGTATTACGACTCCATGTGCCTGAAGCTGATCGTCTGGGCACTGACCTGGGAGGAGGCGCTGGCGCGCGGCTCGCGTGCGCTGGACGACATGCGCGTGCAAGGTGTGAAAACCACCGCCACCTATTACCAGCAGATTCTCGCCAACCCGGATTTCCGCAGCGGGCAGTTCAACACCAGCTTCGTCGACAACCATCCGGAACTGCTGAACTACTCGATCAAACGCAAGCCGGGCGAACTGGCCCTGGCAATCGCTGCCGCCATCGCCGCCCACGCAGGCCTGTGAGGAACGAACCATGACTGCTCAGAAGAAAATCACCGTTACCGACACCATCCTGCGTGACGCCCACCAGTCGCTGCTGGCCACCCGTATGCGCACCGAGGACATGCTGCCGATCTGCGACAAGCTCGACCGCGTCGGTTACTGGTCCCTCGAAGTATGGGGCGGCGCGACCTTCGACGCCTGCGTGCGTTTTCTGAAAGAAGACCCGTGGGAGCGCCTGCGCCAGCTCAAGGCCGCGCTGCCCAACACCCGGTTGCAGATGTTGCTGCGCGGACAAAACCTGCTGGGCTACCGGCACTACGCCGATGACGTGGTCGAGGCGTTCTGCGCCAAGGCGGCAGAGAACGGCATCGACGTGTTCCGCATCTTCGATGCGATGAACGACGTGCGAAACCTCGAAACCGCCATCCGGGCGGTGAAGAAGACCGGCAAGCACGCGCAAGGCACCATCGCCTACACCACCAGCCCGGTGCATACCGTCGAGCTGTTCGTCGAGCAGGGGCGGGCGATGCGCGACATGGGCGTCGACTCCATCGCCATCAAGGACATGGCCGGTTTGCTGACACCGTTCGCCACCGGCGAGCTGGTTCGTGCGCTGAAGGCCGAGATCGACCTGCCGGTGTTCATCCATTCCCATGACACGGCGGGCGTCGCCAGCATGTGCCAGTTAAAAGCCATCGAAAACGGCGCGGATCACATAGACACGGCGATCTCGTCCATGGCCTGGGGCACCAGTCACCCTGGCACCGAGTCGATGGTCGCTGCGCTGCGCGGCACGCCCTACGACACCGGCCTCGACCTGGAGCTGCTGCAGGAGATCGGCCTGTACTTCTATGCGGTGCGCAAGAAGTACCACCAGTTCGAGAGCGATTTCACCGGCGTCGACACCCGCGTGCAGGTCAACCAGGTCCCGGGCGGGATGATTTCCAACCTGGCCAACCAGCTCAAGGAGCAGGGCGCACTCAACCGTATGGATGAAGTGCTGGCCGAGATCCCTCGCGTGCGCAAGGACCTGGGCTACCCGCCGTTGGTGACGCCCACCTCGCAGATCGTCGGCACCCAGGCGTTTTTCAATGTGCTCGCCGGCGAGCGCTACAAAACCATCACCAACGAAGTGAAGCTCTACCTGCAAGGCGGCTACGGCAAGGCGCCGGGCACCATCGACGCCAAGCTGCAGCGCCAGGCCATCGGCGGTGAGGAGCTCATCGAGGTGCGTCCGGCCGATCTGATTAAACCCGAGTTGGACAAGCTGCGGCGGGAGGTCGGTGCGCTGGCGAAATCCGAAGAGGACGTGCTGACCTACGCCATGTTCCCCGACATTGGCCGCAAGTTTCTTGAGGAGCGTGAAGCCGGTACGCTGGTGCCAGAAGTGCTGCTGCCGATTCCGGATGGCAGCACGGCAACTGCCGCGGGCGCGCAGGGCGTGCCGACCGAGTTCGTCATCGACGTGCACGGCGAGACCTACCGCGTCGATATCACCGGCGTAGGCGTGAAGGGTGAAGGCAAGCGGCACTTCTTCCTCTCTATCGATGGCATGCCGGAAGAAGTGGTGTTCGAGCCACTGAACAACTTCGTCGGCGGCAGCGGCGGCGGTCAGCGTAAACAGGCCAATGGTCCGGGGGACGTGAGCACCAGCATGCCGGGCAACGTGGTGGACGTGCTGGTCAAGGAGGGCGACGTGGTCAAGGCCGGCCAGGCCGTGCTGATCAGCGAAGCGATGAAGATGGAAACCGAGATCCAGGCGCCGATCGCCGGCAAGGTGAAAGCGGTGCATGTGGCCAAAGGTGACCGGGTGACCCCCGGCGATCTTCTTATCGAGATCGAAGCCTAAGCAATTGTCCTCTGGGAGCCGAAAGGCTCCCTTTTTTCTGTTCAATGAATCCGGGAGGTATCGATGGGGCTCGACCCAGTAGTGCTGTTCTTCCTGTTCGGCCTGTTTGCCGGGTTGGTGAAGAGTGAGTTGAAGCTGCCACCGGCGTTGTACGACACGCTGTCCATTCTGCTGCTGCTGGCGATCGGTCTACACGGTGGTGTCGAGCTGGCCGAACAGGCCAGCGCAGCGCTGCTGGGCCAGTCCGCGCTTGTGTTGCTGCTGGGTTGTACGCTGCCACTGTTGGCGTTTCCGTTTCTGCGGCTGCTGGGCTTTTCGCGGGTCGACTCGGCCAGCGTGGCGGCGCACTACGGCTCGGTCAGTGCCGGTACCTTTGCCGTGGTAGTGGCCTTTCTGTTGGCCAACAAAATCGCCTTCGAAAGCTACATGCCGCTGTTCGTGGCGATCCTGGAAATCCCGGCGATCCTTATCGGCATAATCCTGGCCAAGGGGATCAGCCGCGATACACATTGGAAGGAGCTGGGGCGCGAGATCTTTCTCGGCAAGAGCATCATGCTGCTACTGGGAGGATTGATCATCGGCGCCATCGCCGGCAAGGAGGGGATCAAGCCGCTCGAGCCCTTCTACACCAGCATGTTCAAGCCAGTGCTCGCACTCTTCCTGCTGGAAATGGGGTTGATTGCGTCCGGCCAGATGGGCTCCCTGCGCCGCTATGGGCTGAGGCTGGCGGTGTTCGGCCTGGGCATGCCACTGGTAGGCGCGGTGATCGGTGCGCTGCTAGCGCGACTGATGGGCCTGTCGCTCGGGGGCACTGCCATGCTCGCCACGCTGGCCGCCAGCGCCTCCTATATTGCGGTACCGGCGGCTATGCGACTGGCATTGCCTGAGGCCAACCCTTCGTTGTCGCTGACGGCGTCGCTGGGCATCACCTTTCCGTTCAACATCCTGGTCGGCATTCCGCTGTATCTCGCGCTGGCCGAAACCCTGATCGCCTGGGGGCTGTAGACATGACAATCGCAACCCGAACCCTGCTTACCGTGATCTGCGAAGCAGCGCTGGAAAAGAAGCTGGTGGCCGACCTCGACCACCTCGGCGCACCGGGCTGGACGCTGTCCGAAGCGCGCGGGCGAGGCAGCCGTGGTGTGCGCAGCGCCGAATGGGATACCGAAGGCAACATCCGCCTGGAGATCATCTGCAACCGCGAACTGGCCGAACGCATCGCAGAGCATCTTCAGGCGCGCTATTACGATAACTTCGCCATGGTCTGCTATCTGGCTGAAGTTGAGGTGTTGCGCCCGGAAAAGTTTTAACCGACTTGTCACGCGCCATCGGCTGGACGAGCTACAAGCGTTTGGAGCGATCCATCGCCTCAGGGCATACCGAGGCGATGTGCCGCGGGAATCTAGCGGTCTAGACGGCGCTGACTGCGAAGATCCTTCAGGTCGCCCTGGGTGCAGCTGAGCGGCTCGGCACCGGTCAGGTCATAGCAGCGCTGACCGAACCCCATCGGCCAGTAGATGATGCCTCCTGGCGGCCAGAAAATGGAGGCGACGCGGAAGCGCGCACGCAGCTGGCCTTGCTGCAGCAGCTCTCCGTCTTCGCTGCTGAGTTTGTAGGGAATGCCGCCAGCGGCTGTCCAGAAGAACGGACGCGTCTTGACCAGACCCTGGGAGTATTGCTGCGGCCGTTCATAAACCGAGACTTTGCTGTTCTCGGGCAGTTTGAAGTAGGTCGCGGTGGAGCAGCCGCTCACTGCCATCGCGAGCGCCAGCAGGCCCGCCGCACGTTTCAGTTTCATCTGTTTTCTTTCCTTGTTGTGACGCCCGAGGCACAGGCCGTGCCCCGTGAAGCGGGCGGCACTATACCGGAGCCAATCGTGATCTCGAAAACAGGGTGCTTTGTGTCGAGCGCCAGTTCAGCCGGAATGCGCCGTGAAGCCTTGATGTGTCACCTGCACGCGTTTGATTAGTGGGCTCGGCAGACTGTCTAGAGCATGGGTCGGAACGTGAGGCGTTGCGGTTGGACTCATGAAACAGACGCACCTTTTCGTACTGTGATGACCGTGGGTTTAGCGGCGTCTAGTAGCCTGGTGCGCCTCGCGCCTTTTACATGAGGATGTCATGCAAAACCTATTGAGTGAGATTCTCGACGAAGTCCGCCCGCTCCTCGGCCAAGGCAAGGTGGCCGACTATATTCCGGCGCTGGCGCACGTACCGGCTGATCAATTGGGGATCGCGGTCTACAGCGCCGAGGGTGAGCTTTACCACGCCGGTGATGCGAAGACGCCGTTTTCGATCCAGAGCATTTCCAAGGTCTTTAGCTTGGTGCAGGCAATTCAGCATTGCGGCGAGTCGTTGTGGGAGCGCCTGGGTCACGAGCCGTCTGGGCAGCCGTTCAACTCGTTGGTGCAGCTGGAGTTCGAGCGTGGCATACCACGCAACCCGTTCATCAATGCCGGGGCGCTGGTGATCTGTGACATCAACCAGTCGCGCTTTGCCGTGCCGGCACTGTCCATGCGCGATTTCGTTCGGCATCTGTCGGGCAATCCGCTGATTGTGTCCGACTCGGTAGTAGCCGAATCGGAATACCAGCATCGCGCGCGTAACGCCGCGATGGCGTATCTGATGCAGGCGTTCGGTAACGTCCACAATGATGTCGAGGCGGTGCTGCGCAGTTACTTCCATCATTGCGCGCTGCGCATGAGCTGCGTCGACCTGGCCCGTGCGTTTGGCTTTTTGGCTCGTGACGGCGCTTGCCTGGCAGGTGGCGAACCGGTGCTGACACCGCGCCAAGCGAAACAGGTCAATGCGATCATGGCCACCAGCGGTCTGTATGACGAGGCAGGTAATTTCGCTTACCGCGTTGGGTTGCCCGGCAAGAGCGGCGTAGGCGGTGGCATCGTCGCGGTCGTGCCGGGGCGCTTCACGGTCTGCGTCTGGTCACCCGAACTGAACCAGGCTGGGAATTCACTGATCGGCATGGCGGCACTGGAGAAGCTCTCCCAGCGAATCGGCTGGTCTATCTTTTGAGATCAGCGGTACAGATTCATCACGTCGAGGCAAGCGCCCGGCGTTCGTTACGGTCTGTCACATCTGTGCAGTGTCCGGCCTGATGCGTGCAACGTCGTACCTAACCAAACCATAAGAGAGATCGTGTTATGAGTCTCGAAGACAAGAAGACCGAAACAGCGCAGGAGGCGCTCGACAACCTGATCGCGGGGGTCATTCAGTTTCGTGAAGACATCTACCCGGAGCAGCGTGAGCTGTTCAGCAAGCTGGCCCACGAGCAGACGCCTCGGGCCATGTTCATCACCTGCGCGGACTCGCGAATCCTGCCCGAGCTGATCACCCAGAGCTCGCCGGGCGACCTGTTCGTGACCCGTAATGTCGGCAATATCGTGCCGCCCTACGGGATCATGAATGGCGGCGTGTCGACCGCCATCGAGTTCGCGGTGATGGCGCTTGGCGTGCATCACATCATCGTCTGCGGGCATTCCGATTGCGGTGCGATGAAAGCGGTGCTGAATCCCTCGAGCCTCGACGGAATGCCGACCGTACGGAGCTGGCTGCGACACGCCGAAGTGGCGAGGACGGTGGTCGAGGAAAACTGCGGCTGCGCCGACCACAACACGCTGGGCGTGCTGACCGAGGAGAACGTGTTGGCCCAACTCGACCATCTACGTACTCACCCATCAGTGGCGGCGCGGTTGGCCAGTGGGCAGCTGTTCATCCATGGCTGGGTGTACAACATCGGCACCAGTGAGATTCGCGCTTACGATGCGTCCAAGGGCGAGTTCCGTCTGATCGGCGACGGCCCACTGCCGATGGCCACACCGAAGTCACGCTACGTCTGAGCGCCTCGCGACCCCGGTGCGCTCAGGGCACCTTGCGGTCGCGTATCAGATAGCAGAGGTCGGGGGTCTTGCTGCAGCCGGCATACCCCTCGCCAATCACATCATTGAGCGCGCTCTGCAGACGCTCCACGGCTTCGTCAGGCGTGTCCTTGTGCAGCGCCAGGTACAGGTCTTCAGCTCGATAACTCAGCGCTGGCTTGAGGCCTTCTGCGCCCTGTTCTTTGGCCTGGTAACGCCAGACCGGATCAGCCGTTGCCCAGAGATCGAGGCGGCCGCTGAGCAATTTGCGCAGGTTTTCGTCTTCGCTGAGGCTATCGATTGGGCGCAACCCTTGTTGTTCCAGGTACTGGCTGATGCCGCTGCTTTTCTGCGCGCCGATTTCCAGCCCCTGGGCCTGAGCCAAGGAGTTGAGGTCGATGTGCTTGTCCGCCGCCGCGAGCAGCACACTTTCGTAGCGGGCCAGGGGCCCGACCCATTTGAATAAGCCTTCGTTCTGCGCCGTACGGGTGACGGAAAACAACCCGTGACCGGTGTCGGTGAGGGTCTGGTTGTAGATGCGGTCCCAGGGCGAGCGAAGCGTCAGGTTGTAGTCGATGCCGGCACGTTTGAAGATCTCCCGCACGGTATCAGTGGCGATGCCTTGCACCTCATCGCCGCGAGCGAAGTTCTTGTGCGCTGGCCCCATGTTGAAGGGTGGGAAATTGTCGGTCTGCAGGATGATCTGATAGTTCTTCGGCAACTCGGCGTGCGCGGCACCGCTGAGGGCGAGCAGCACACTGAGCAATAGGATGGCTTTACGGGACAGGCCCATGGCATCGGCTCCTTGACGCTGTATTTTTATTGTTGGCAGGTGCAGCGTAGTCCGGCGTGCGCTTGCATGCCAGTCTTAGCGGTAGCTTGCTAGCGCGGTAACGTCCGGCAATTGCTTACGATGGGGCACGACCGAACAGCCGGCGCCAGCCCGCCGCTTCGCAGTGGTTGCGCGGGCGTTTGGGCAGCGAGCGGTCAACGGTGCGCGCGGGCTGTAGCAGCCCGACGCACCCTGGCAGTGCAGAGGGGGCGGCTGCGTTTACTTATGCAGCACGAACTGGCCGGTGAAACGCACTGCGTCCCGGCCATCAGCAGCCAGGATGCGGCTGTGCAGGGTCAGACGCGAACGGCCACGGCGACGGTAGATCGTCTCGAATCGCTCCCAGGCGCTATCGTCCGGGGCCGAGCATACAGCGGTGGCGTCATCCATCACGGGCAGCGGATAGTCGATCTGGCCTTCCTGAATGACGATATGACCGTCGTCGATCCCGGCCTCGCGCAGGCGCAGGTGCAGCCAGCCCCAGCCAGCCAGCACCGAGGCGCAGTAGAGGCTGCCACCGAACATGCTGCTTTTGTGGTTGATGTTCGCTTGCAGCGGGACCTTCAGGCGCAGCTCATGATTTTCCCAATGCTCGACGCGCAGGCCCATCGCCCGGGTCAGTGGGATGTCGTGGTGCAGAATGGCTTCCAGGTAGCGGCTATCGCGGCTCATGCCGGGTGGATTCCTAACGTATGCGGATACAGGCAGACGTCAAGCATGACTGCTGAGTCACGATATTGCCAGTTTCCGCGGCGCTTTTTAGCGGCCGTTTTCCGACGTTTCGGATGGGTTGGAAAGCGGCGTTAGCGCGCTGCGGTTTTCTGCTGATAGGCGCAGTAGCAGGGCCTTGGACCGACATGCGGGTGGTTGCGGCAGGTATCGGGGCGCTTGGCATAGACCGTGCACAAGCGTGTCTTGCGATCGAGGTAAAGACAGTCTCCGTTGGCCAGTCGGGTCAGGGTGAAGATGCCGTGCTTCTGATTGAAATGTTCAACGAGGCCTTCTTTGCTCAGGCGTCTGGCGATGCCCTTGAGCGGCTCGTCACGCTCGAAGGCGTCGACCACCTCAAGGCGGATCAGGTCATCGATCCGCACCTCGACCGGCAAAGTGCAACACCTGGCGTGGCAGTCTCGGCACAGGCCGTTGCTGTATCGCGCCCAGGTTTCGAGGCGTACGGGGTCGGCAGAAGCGATCAAACGTGTCTTCACAGCGGCGGTATCGGTAATGGCGGCGCGCGCTCATAGCGACATGGGGTGGAATTTCCAGCGAAACCCACGAGTCGAACGCCGGACAGACGGTCGCCCAGATGCTGTTGAAACCTGCAAACCTGTCTGTATTGCCGTTTTTTGGGGCGGCCTGGCGCCGCCATGAATGCTTCGTATCCTTTCACCCGCTGCACGAGGTCTGTCCATGACGCAAGAAACGACTGCTCCCAACGCCGATGAGGTCGCAGCTTTTCGTGAAAACGTAATCAGCAAGCTGACCTATTCGATCGGTAAGGACCCCGAGCATGCCTCCGACCATGACTGGTTCGAGGCGGTGGCGCTGGCCACGCGTGACCGTATGATCGACCAGTGGATGGACCGTACCCGACAGGGCTATCGCGAAGGCAAGAAGCGGGTCTATTACCTCTCGCTGGAATTCCTCATAGGCCGTCTGCTCACCGACAGCCTCAGTAACCTGGGCCTGCTCGATGTGGCGCGCGAGGCGCTGGCCGGCGTAGATGTCGACTTCGAGCGCATTCGCGTGCTCGAGCCTGACGCCGCGCTGGGTAATGGTGGCCTGGGGCGTCTGGCGGCCTGTTTCATGGAAAGCATGGCGACTCTCGGCGTTGCCGCGCACGGCTATGGCATCCGCTACGATCACGGCCTGTTCCGCCAGGCGATCGTCGATGGTTGGCAGCACGAGCAGACCGAGACCTGGTTGAATTTCGGCAATCCATGGGAATTCGAGCGACCCGAAGTCAGCTATCTGATCGGCTTCGGCGGCAGCGTGGCGGCGATGCCGTCGGATGGCAGCAGCTCTGATCAGCCCAAGCATTTCTGGCACTGGGCCGAAGGGGTCCGGGCCATTGCCTACGACACGCCAGTGGTGGGCTGGCGCGGTGCTAGCGTTAACACTTTGCGTTTGTGGCGTGCGCGGGCCGAGGCTGACTTCCATCTGGAACGCTTCAACGCCGGCGACCACATCGGTGCGGTCGCTGAGGAAGCGCGCGCTGAAAGCATCTCTCGTGTTCTGTATCCCGCTGACAGCACCGAAGCGGGGCAGGAGCTGCGTCTGCGCCAGGAGTATTTCTTCGTTGCGGCATCCTTGCAGGACTTGCTGCGCCGACACCTGGATCAGCGCGGCACGCTGATGAATCTTCCGGAATTCGCCGCTATCCAGCTCAACGACACGCACCCGGCGATCGCCGTTGCCGAGTTGATGCGCCTGCTGGTAGACGTGCATGACGTGCCGTGGCGCAAGGCCTGGGAGCTGACCGTCGGCACCCTGTCCTACACCAACCACACGCTGCTGCCCGAGGCGCTGGAAACCTGGCCGGTGGGGCTGATGGAGCGCCTGCTGCCGCGGCACATGCAGATTATCTACCTGCTCAATGCCCAGCATCTCGATGCGTTGCGTGAGCGCGGTATCCACGACGTAAATCTGCTGCGCTCGGTCTCGCTGATCGAAGAAGGCCACGGCCGCCGCGTACGCATGGGCAACCTCGCGTTTCTCGGTTCGCACTGTGTTAACGGTGTTTCAGCACTGCACACCGGGCTGATGCGCGAGACGGTCTTCACCGACCTGCATTCGCTCTATCCCAAGCGGATCAGCAACAAGACCAACGGCATCACTTTCCGCCGTTGGCTGTATCAGGCCAACCCTCAGCTCACCCGGCTGCTGGTCGATCATGTCGGCGAAGAGCTGCTTGATTCGCCGGAGACGCTGCTGCGCAAGCTGGAGCCATGCGCCGATCAGCCGGATTTCCGCGCCCGCTTCGCATCGCAGCGACTGGGCAATAAACAACTACTAGCGCGCATGATTCAGGACCGCCTGGGTATCACCGTCGACCCGAATGCCCTGTTTGATGTGCATGTCAAACGCATCCACGAGTACAAGCGGCAACTGCTCAACCTGCTGCATACCGTCGCGCTGTATCAGGCGATTCGCTCCGATCCAGGTGGTAACTGGGTGCCGCGCGTGAAGATATTTGCCGGCAAGGCGGCGGCCAGTTACCACACGGCAAAACTGATCATCAAGCTGACCAACGACATCGCGCGGACCATCAACGATGACCCAACGGTGCGCGGCCTGCTGAAGGTGGTGTTCCTGCCGAACTACAACGTGAGCCTGGCCGAACGCATCATCCCGGCGGCCGACCTATCCGAGCAGATTTCTACCGCCGGGCTCGAGGCGTCGGGCACCAGCAACATGAAGTTCGCCCTCAACGGCGCGCTAACCATCGGTACGCTGGACGGCGCCAACGTCGAAATGTGCGAGCAGATCGGTGCCGAGCATATGTTCATCTTTGGCATGACTGCGCAGGAGGTCGAGGCGCGCAAACAGGCGAATGAGTACAACGCCGAAGCCACCATCATCGGCTCGCCCCGGCTCAACGAGGTGTTGATGGCGATCCGCAATGGCGCCTTCTCGGCGGAAGACCCGGGTCGCTATACCGCCTTGATCGACGGCTTGAAATGGCACGATACCTTCATGGTTTGTGCCGACTTCGAGGCCTATTGGCAGGCGCAGCTGGAAGTCGAGGCGCGCTGGCGCGATGCGGACAGCTGGTGGCGCTCGGCAGTGCTCAACACGGCACGCACCGGCTGGTTCTCGTCGGACCGTACCATCCGCGAATATGCCCAGGAGATCTGGAAGGTGCTCTGATGGGTAAAGTGAAGCGGCTTGGCGGGTTGTTGGATCGAACCGCCGCCGCTTCCGCATGATGGGAGGCGTTCCGGGAAGACGGAAGATATGGTTTGCAGGCACTTTGCCGCTTCGCTGAACTCTGCACCCGGTCGACAGGTCTGAGGGAGGGTTAGTTTCCCCCCGGCCTGCTAAACTGCGCGGGCTTATCCATCCCTCCGGAGCCATTCCATGTCACGCGTAACCCTGAGTCGCTACTTGATTGAGCAGACCCGCAGCAACAACACCCCTGCAGATCTGCGCTTCCTTATCGAAGTAGTGGCTCGAGCGTGCAAGGAAATCAGCCACGCCGTCTCCAAAGGCGCATTGGGCGGTGTTCTCGGGGCGACTGAAACCGAGAACATCCAGGGCGAAGTGCAGAAGAAACTCGACGTCCTTTCCAACGAAATCCTGCTCGAAGCCAACGAATGGGGCGGCCACCTGGCCGGCATGGCCTCGGAAGAAATGGACAACGCCTACCAGATTCCTGGCAAGTATCCGAAAGGCGCCTACCTGCTGGTCTTCGATCCGCTGGATGGCTCCAGCAACATCGACGTCAACGTATCCGTCGGCACTATCTTCTCCGTGCTGCGCTGCCCAGACGCGTGCTTCTCCCAAAATGACGCCCTTGGCGAGGAGGCTTTCCTCCAGCCCGGTACCAAGCAGGTTGCAGCCGGTTATGCGATCTACGGACCGCAGACCATGCTCATGCTGACGCTGGGCAACGGCGTTATGGGCTTCACCCTCGATCGCGAACTGGGCAGCTTCGTGCTGACTCATGAAAACATCCGTGTGCCGGAAAGCACCGCTGAATTCGCCATCAACATGTCCAACCAGCGTCACTGGGAAGCACCGGTGCAGCGCTACGTTGGCGAGTTGCTGGCCGGCAATGAAGGCCCGCTGAACAAGAACTACAACATGCGTTGGATCGCTTCGATGGTGGCTGACGTGCACCGCATCCTGACCCGTGGCGGCATGTTCATGTACCCACGCGATTCGCGCGAGCCTGGCAAGGCCGGCAAGCTGCGCCTGATGTACGAAGCCAACCCGATGTCTTTTATCATCGAGCAGGCCGGCGGCGCGGCAACCACCGGCACTCAGCGCATTCTCGACGTCCAACCCGAGTCGCTGCACCAGCGTGTGCCAGTGTTCCTGGGGTCGAAGGAAGAAGTCGAGCGCGTCACTGGTTATCACAAGGCCTGAAAGATGACCTCGCCCTCACAGGAATTGCTGAACTGGTGGTTCGGTGAGGGCGCCACTGCTACTGAGGTAGCTGGCGCAAAGAATAGCCTCTGGTTCGGCTACAAGCCCGAACAGGATGAAGAAGCCCGCGAGCGTTTCGGTGGTCTCATCGAGCGTGCACTCGCAGGCGAGCTGAACGAGTGGGCCGAGTCGCCACATGGCTGGCTCGCACTTGTCCTTCTCCTTGATCAGCTTCCACGCATGATCCATCGCGGCACGCCGAAGGCATTCGCCGGAGACGAGCGCGCGCTGCAGCTCGTGCGGGACGGCATGGCCCATGGCGGCGATGTCCTGCTGGCGCCTATACAGCGTGTATTCATTTACCTTGTGCTGGAACACGCGGAAAATCTCAGCGTGCAGGATCAGGCCGTGCAGCAGTTCGAGCAACTCCTTGGCATCGCCGATGCGGGCGAGCAAAAGCTGTTTGCCGATTTCCTCGACTTTGCTGAACGCCATCGGCAGGTCATTGCTCGCTTCGGCCGCTTTCCTCATCGCAATGCCATGCTGGGTCGCAGCTCGAGCGAGGCTGAACAGACTTTTCTCGCCGGGCCTGGTTCAGGCTTCTAGTCCTGCTGAGGAACCTTCCTGGGCGGCTTGTTTTCTATCTTTTACCGCAAGGCCAAGCAAGGCCAGCCGTTGACTCGAAAAAAGGAATCCGCCATGTCGTTGCGCTATGTATCGCTGGTCATCGCTGTCGTGCTGTTGGCTGCGTGCAGTCCGGTGACGCAGGAAAACTTCTCCAAGTTGCAGGCGGGGATGTCCCGTGCAGAGGTCGAAAAGCTATTGGGCAAGCCAGGCGAGTGCGCTGGCGCGCTGGGCATGTCGAGCTGCACCTGGGGGCAGAAAAATCGATTCATCAGCATCCAGTTCGCGGGTGACAAAGTCATGATGTTTTCGGGCCAAGGTCTGAAATAAGGAGCTCGCATGCGCCTGTTCGTTGCGCTTTTCACTGCACTGCTGGTCGCCGGATGTGCAGGTTCCGGCAGTAACGTGAACGGACCTGAGACCGCCGGGCAGGTGGATCTGGAACGCTATCAAGGCACCTGGTACGAGCACGCGCGCCTGCCGATGTTTTTTCAGCGCAACTGCGTGCGCTCGCAGGCGAATTACCAGCTGCAGGATGACGGCAGCGTGGCGGTAACCAATCGCTGCGAAACCGAAGATGGTGAACAGCAGGAGGCCACGGGGGAGGCGGTACCGCAGCAGAAGGGCGAGACGGACAAGCTGTGGGTTCGCTTCGACAACTGGTTCAGCAATCTCTTCCCGGGCCTGACCAAGGGACATTACTGGATCCTTTATCTTGCCGATGACTACAGTGTGGCGCTGGTCGGCAGTCCTGATCGGGATTACCTCTGGTTGCTATCGCGAGAAAAGGAGATCAAGGAGGCAACCCGGGACCGCTTGCTCGACGAGGCGCGTAAGCGTGGCTATGACATCAGCGCGCTGATCTGGCGCGGTGAAGCGGGCTGAGTTGCCATTTCGCAGGGGCAGGTCGGCTAGTCCCAGTTCAATCGAGCCAGTTGCCATTTCCCATCGGCTAGCCACCATTCGAGCCGGGCGTTGTAATGCCCGAGCCGCTGAGGCAGGAGGGCTTCGGCACCGGTCAGCGCCACCTGTGCCTCGCTGTAGCCTTTGTCCGGGTAGGTCGGGTCAATCCAGCTGCGGCTGTTGAGTGCGATGACGTGCACGTTGCGATGACGTAGGAACATCAAAGTAGCCGTGCGTCTTGCCCAGTCCCGATCCGCCTCTTGGTTAGCGCTGAACTCCTGGTGAATGAGATCCATGAGCCGTGAGGCGTCTTTGCTTTCGATGCTCTCCTGCAGCGATTCAACAGCCGCCTGCAGCGCAGCCTCTGGATCATCGCGACCACATCCGACCAGCATCAGCGCTACTGCCATGAACGCGACGGCTAATTTCCATACGGGCATGCCTAACCTCTCGAACCTCGTTATGATGCCGGAAACGTCCGGCGGCCTAACCCGCGTACCGATCATGGAGTGTGCCATGCAAACCTTGTATCCGGAGATCAAACCCTACGCCCGGCATGAGCTGGCGGTCGAAGCGCCGCATGTGCTTTACGTCGACGAGAGTGGGTCGCCGGAGGGCCTGCCTGTTGTATTCGTTCACGGTGGCCCAGGCGGTGGTTGTGATGCGCTGAGTCGTCGCTTCTTCGACCCTAACCTTTACCGCATCATCACGTTCGATCAGCGTGGCTGCGGTCGTTCCACGCCCCATGCAAGTCTCGAAAATAACACCACGGCGCACCTGATCGCGGACATGGAGCACATCCGCGAATTTCTTGGCATCGACAAGTGGGTGCTGTTTGGCGGCTCCTGGGGTTCGACGCTGTCGCTCGCGTATGCCCAGACCTTTCCCGAGCGTGTCCATGCACTCATCCTGCGAGGCATCTTCCTGTGTCGGCCGGAGGACTTCCAGTGGTTCTATCAGGAAGGCGCTAGCCGCCTGTTTCCAGATTATTGGCAGGACTTCATCGCCCCGATTCCGCCAGAAGAACGCGGCGATCTAATGCAGGCGTTCTACAAACGTTTGACCGGTACCGACCAGATCGCCCAGATGCATGCGGCCAAGGCCTGGTCCTGCTGGGAGGGGCGCACGGCCACGCTGCGGCCCAATACCCAAGTAGTCGATCGTTTCTCCGATACTCATCGTGCGCTGGCAATGGCGCGTATCGAGTGCCATTACTTCGTCAACCAGGCATTTCTTGAACCGAACCAGTTACTGCGCGACGTGCACAAGATTGCACACCTGCCGGGCATCATAGTGCATGGCCGTTATGACGTAATCTGCCCGCTGGACAATGCGTGGGCGCTGCACGAGGCCTGGCCCAACAGCGAGCTGCAGATCATTCGCGAGGCTGGCCATTCAGCATCCGAACATGGCATCTGCGATGCACTGGTCCGAGCCGCGGCCGAGATAGCACAGCGCCTGCTCGACCTGCCCCCTGAGGAGGCCTGATGAAGGCATTGATCCAGCGCGTGGGTCAGGCGCGGGTCGAGGTGGCTGGCGAGGTGATCGGCTCGATCGATCAGGGCCTGCTGGTGCTGGTCGGGGTCGAGCGAGAGGATGATCGAGCGCGTGCCGATAAGCTCCTGCACAAGCTGTTGCGATACCGAGTGTTCAGCGACGAGAACGACAAGATGAACCGCTCACTTTCCGACGTCGGCGGTGGTCTGTTGCTGGTTTCTCAATTCACCCTAGCGGCGGACACGAACAGTGGTCTACGGCCGAGCTTCTCAACTGCTGCGCCTCCAGAGCTGGGTGAAGAGCTCTACAATTACCTGGTCGGTCAGGCGCGTCTGCAGCATCCGAATGTGGCCTGCGGCCGTTTCGGTGCCGATATGCAGGTCTATCTTCAGAACGACGGGCCGGTGACCTTCCTGCTGGAAAGCTGAGGGTAAGGCGGCGGGCTAGGTCAGCGTTTCGACGATTCGAGCCCATTTTCGTGCAGCCAGGTAATAGCGTATTCACGTAACTGCACCGCCTGATAGTCCAGCCAGGCCTGGCGAACATCCGGAAAGTCTTCCAGCTTGAAGTCGAACGTTCGCAGCGGCTTGCGTCCCTGCAAGGCATTGGCAAGGACGGTATGTGCGTTGGGGTCGTGCTGGGTGAACAGGAACGCTTCACGCATCGCGATCGATTGCGCCAGCCCGAGAGGCTCGATGTGCAAGTAGCGATCTTCTTGCACATCATATTTTTCATCGGCACCTGGGGCGGCTTCTCCGGGGAAAACCGCCTGAATCTGGCCGGACTCCAGGTCCAGGTAATGCTCGCTGGCGTCGCGGTTTTCCAGGGCGTATTCCAGGCGGTGAAGATCTATGGTCAAGGGTCGCATGGCTACAACTATGATTGAGGGGTTCACAGGCTCTGACCCGTGCGCACCGCTTGCGTGCACTACGTTCATCGGTACCGCGTCGCATCTCGGCTAAATGATCTTCAGAACAAGCGCGCCAGCAGGGCGCTGACGGCGGTCTCAACTCGCAGAATGCGATCCCCAAGCTGCACTGGCTGCAAGCCTGCCTCGGTCAGTTTCTCCACTTCGTAGGGTATCCAGCCGCCTTCGGGACCAATAGCCAGCGTCACCGGCTCGCTCAGTGCACGAGGGCAGGCCGGGTAGTCGCCTGGGTGACCGACCAGGCCGCGGGTACCGGCAACCAGCTGTGGCAGGCGGTCTTCTACGAAGGGTTTGAAGCGCTTCTCGATGATGACTTCAGGCAACACGGTATCGCGGGCCTGCTCCAATCCGAGTAGCAGCTGTTCGCGGATGGCCTGCGGCTCGAGGAACGGGGTCTGCCAGAAACTCTTCTCTACGCGGTAGCTGTTAAGCAAGACAAGCTTAGGCACGCCCATGCTGGCTACCGTTTGCAGGACGCGGCGCAGCATCTTCGGCCGGGGCAAGGCCAACAGCAGAGTAACGGGCAATTTGGCTGGCGGAGTTTGCTGCAGCTCGATCTTGAGTTCGGCTTCCGTGGCGTCCAGACGCAGCAGTTGTCCCTGGCCCATTTGGCCGCCTAGCAGTCCGACCCTCAGGCACTCTCCCGCCTCGGCGCGGTGAACCTCATGGAGGTGTGTCAGACGGCGGTCACGCAGAACTACCCGATCGGCGGCGACAAAGTCGGCCGCCTCCAGCAGCAACAGATTCACGGACGTGAAACGGGTGGTTGATCGCCGGGGTCGGGTTCGCTGCCGTCTGCATCACCGCGAAATTCTTCTTCGCGCTTCTTCACCATGCTGCCGCAGATTAGACCGGCCTCGAACAGTATCCACATAGGCACAGCGAGCAAGGCCTGGGAGAACACGTCGGGCGGCGTCAACACCATGCCAACGACGAAGCAGCCGACCACAACGTAGGGACGGCTTTTGCGCAGGGTGGCTACGTCGACGATGCCCACCCAGATCAGCAGGAAGGTCGCTACCGGGATTTCGAACGCCACGCCAAAGGCGAAGAACAATGTCAGCACGAAGTCGAGGTACTGACCGATGTCGGTCATCATCGCCACGCCTTCGGGTGTCACGCTGGCAAAGAAGCCGAACATGATTGGGAAGACCACGAAGTACGCGAAGGCCATGCCGCCGTAGAAGAGGAAGATGCTGGAGATCAGCAACGGCACCGCAACGCGCTTTTCATGCTTGTACAGACCGGGCGCAATAAAGCTCCAGATCTGATGCAGGATGACCGGCATCGACAGGAACAGCGCCACCATCATCGTCAGCTTGAACGGTGTCAGGAACGGCGAGGCCACGCCTGTGGCGATCATCGTCGCGCCTTCTGGCAGGTAGGCCCGCAGCGGTGCGGCCACCAGCGCGTAGATCTGCTGGGAGAAGTAAAACAACCCGCCAAACAGCAGCAGTATCGCCACCACGCAGCGCAGTAGCCGCTTGCGCAATTCGGTCAGGTGGGCAATCAGCGGCATTTCCTGATCATCAATGGATGTATTGCTCATGGCTCAGGCGATTTGTCCGGGCGAGGTACGGGGGCCGTGTCGGCGGGTTTGGCTTCTGTGGACGCTGCCTCTTCGAGGTGGCTGGCATCCGGTGGCGGTGTGGCCGATTGCGGAGATGGCGTGCTGTTGGCGATGGGCGAGCTGGGCATGATGCTCTGCTTCATTTCCCGCTCAAGGTCGAGGATGCGCTCGTTGTGTAGCTGACGGCGAATCTCGTCGGCGCCAATCTCGCGTTCGACCTCGGACTTGATGTTCGCAAAGCTTCGCTTGGCGCGACCAATCCAAAGTCCTGCAGTGCGCACCGCACCGGGCAAGCGCTCAGGGCCGAGAACGAACAGCGCAACCAAGCCGATCAGCAGCAGTTCGGTGAAACCGATATCGAACATGGCGCGTCAGTTCTTCTTTGTCGGTTCTTCGACCTTGCGGGCCTCGGCATCGATGGTGTGGTTTTGTTTCTCATCGACACCGGGCTTTTCCTCGTCGGTGCCCATGGACTTGCGGAAGCCCTTGATCGCATCGCCAAGGTCGGAGCCCATGCCCTTGAGGCGCTTGGTGCCAAAAAGCATGACCACGATGAGCAGAACGATCAGGAGCTGCCAGATGCTGATTCCACCAAAACCCATGCTGCAGTACTCCGAAGTTGTCTATCAGGAATGTGGGCGCGCGGCTTTTTCCGCATGCCCAGAGAGACCGAATCGCCGGTCGAGTTCGTCCAGAACCGCCTGTGGATGCTGGTCCAACGCGGCCAGCATTACCAAACTGTGAAACCAGAGGTCGGCGGTTTCGTAGATCAGGTCGCTGGCGTCACCGCTTGCGGCAGCGTCTTTGGCGGCTAGTATGGTTTCAACCGACTCCTCGCCGACCTTCTCAAGAATCTTGTTGAGTCCCTTATGGTAGAGGCTGGCCACATAGGAACTGTCTGCCGCGGCTCCCTTGCGGGCTTCCAGCACCTCGGCCAGGCGGGAAAAGGTATCACTCATGTGTGTGCTCCGCGTATATCGCGTGCGGGTCCTTGAGGACCGGTTCGACAGTCTTCCAATCACCGTTCTCAAAGACTCGGTAGAAACAGCTTTCACGCCCGGTGTGGCAGGCAATGCCACCAAGCTGTTCGACCATCAATACGATCACGTCGGCGTCGCAGTCCAGGCGCAGCTCGTGCAGCTTCTGCACGTGGCCGGATTCCTCCCCCTTGCGCCACAGCTTGCCACGCGAACGTGACCAATAGATGGCGCGGTTCTCTGTAGTGGTCAGTTCCAGCGCTTCGCGATTCATCCAGGCCATCATTAGGATGCGCCCGGTCTGATGGTCCTGGGCGATCGCCGGTACTAGCCCGTCTTCGTTCCAGTTGATTTGATCCAGCCAGTTCATCGGATTCTCCACTCTGTACGCTCAGTGTGCCAGCCTGCCCGACCGCTGGCTATCGGCGCACCACGATGTAGATGCCGGCCGCCAGCATCAGCCAGGCGGGCCAGGTCGCCAGCGCGGAAATACTCTCGGCCGCCGCCGCCAGCGTGGCGCCCCCGGCTAGCAACGCGGCGCCGACCAGACGCAATGGCCAGTGATGATGGTGTTCGCGCCAGGGCGGCGGCAGGTTGTGCGCGTGGGGCCCCGACATCCGCTCGAGCAGCTCGCGCGTCATGCCCGCCAGGTGCGGCAGCTGTTCGATCTGCGCCTGGGCGTTCTTCAACAGCTGTTTCGGGCTCATGCGTTCGCGCATCCAGCGCTCGAGGTAAGGCTGGCCAGTGGCCCATAGGTCCAGCTCCGGGTAGAGCTCACGGCCCAGACCTTCGATGTTGAGCAGCGTTTTCTGGAGCAGGACCAGCTGCGGCTGGACTTCCATGTTAAAGCGGCGCGCGACCTGGAACAGGCGGACCAGCAGCTGGCCGAAGGAGATGTCCTTTAGCGGCTTTTCGAAGATTGGCTCGCAGACGGTACGGATTGCCGCCTCGAACTCATTGACCTTGGTTTCGGCCGGCACCCAGCCTGAGTCGATGTGCAGCTGTGCCACCTTCCGATAATCGCGTCGGAAGAAGGCCATCAAGTTGCGTGCAAGATAGTCCTGATCCTCCGGGGTGAGACTGCCGACGATGCCGAAGTCGACCGCAATGTATTGCGGGTTCCACGGCTGGTGCGTGCTGACGAAAATGTTGCCGGGATGCATGTCGGCATGGAAGAAGCTGTCGCGGAAGACCTGGGTGAAGAAGATCTCCACGCCGCGCTCGGCCAGCTGTTTCATGTCGGTGCGCTGCTCAGCCAGGCGCTTCATGTCGGTCACTGGCACGCCGTAGATACGCTCCATCACGAGCACCTGCGGGCGGCAGTAGTCCCAGTAAACCTGAGGGACATAAAGCAGCGGCGAACCTTGGAAGTTGCGCTTCAGCTGGCTGGCGTTGGCCGCTTCGCGCAGCAGGTCGAGTTCGTCGTAGATGGTCTTGGCGTAGTCGTCGACCACTTCTACCAGGTGTAGGCGGCGGGCCTCGTTGGAGGCGCGTTCGGCGGTCTTCGCCAGCAGGAACAACCAGGCAATGTCCTGGCTGATGATTGGTCGCAGGTTCGGTCGTACCACCTTGACAACCACCTCTTCACCGCTGCGCAGTTTGGCGGCGTGTACCTGGGCGACCGAGGCGGACGCCAACGGCTTGCTGTCGAATCGGGCGAACACTTCGCCCACTGGCGCGCCCAGCTCACGTTCGATGAGTGCCGTGGCGACTGCCGAGTCGAACGGCGGTACCCGGTCCTGAAGCATGGCCAGCTCTTCGGCGATGTCGAGCGGCAGGAGGTCGCGTCGGGTCGAAAGAATCTGGCCGAATTTGATGAAAATCGGGCCGAGCCCTTCCAGCGCCAAGCGTAGGCGCGCCCCTCGAGAAAGTTCGGTGCGCCGGCGTGGCAGCCAACGCCATGGCAGCAGGTAACTGGTCGCACGCAGCCACCACGGCATCGGCAGGTCGAGAATGATGTCGTCCAGGCGGTAGCGGATCACCACCAGCAGGATGCGAAACAGGCGGCGGGCCGCGGCGAACAGCTTCATTCGGATCGGTCTGGTTTTTGAGAGTGGGTGAGCCGCTCGATGCGGGCTTCGAGTCGGTCGAGGTCGAGCTTGAGGCGGTCGAGTTCAGCGAAGCGCGTTTCAGCCTCGGCCATGCCGACCAGTGTGCGTGATTCTTCGCTGAGGTATTCGGCCAGGTTCTGCTGCAGGCTGTCAGCAGTTTGTCGCAACCAGGCGGATTGACGGCGAGCGCTGGAACCGAGCAGATGCGCACCAACCGGACCCAGCCAGCGCGACACCTCGTATTCCCAGTCCAGCTCGAGATCCTGCAGCACTTCGGCGAGGCTCATAAGCGCGCCGCTGTCGCCTTGGATTTCGACATCCGGACCATGCAGGATGGCCGTCTTGTTGCGGTTGGTCGCCAGGCGCAGCAGATCCGTGGCGGAAGCGCGCAAGCGGCAATCCGGCTCGCTGCCCCATTGCGTTGCCAACCGCAGGCCATCGGCATCGGCCAGGATGAACAGTTTCAAAGCCGGTGCCGTGCAGTCGATTTCTATGATTCGACCACTGAGCTTGGCCAGCCGCGGCAGGGCGGTCGGATCCAGGCGCAGAACGCCATTGAGACCGCGCTCGGCGCCGGCCAGCAGGGCAGCGCGCAGCATCAGGGCTTGATGCCGCGGTGCAGGGCGACGATGCCGCCGGTCATGTTGTGGTAGGTGACGCGCTCGAAGCCGGCGTCGGCCATCATGCCCTTCAGGGTTTCCTGATCCGGATGCATGCGGATCGACTCGGCTAGGTAGCGGTAGCTTTCGGAGTCGTTGGTGATCAGCTTGCCCATCATCGGCAGGAGGCTGAACGAGTAGGCGTCGTAGGCCTTGGAGAACAGCTGGTTGGTCGGTTTGGAAAACTCCAGAACCAGCAGCCGACCACCGGGTTTGAGCACGCGCAGCATGGACGCGATGGCGTCTTCCTTGTGCGTCACGTTGCGCAGGCCGAAGGCGATGGTAACCACATCGAAGTGGTTGTCCGGGAATGGCAGCTTTTCGGCATCGGCCTGAACGAACTTGACGTTATCGGCCACGCCTTTATCCAGCAGGCGGTCACGTCCAACCTTGAGCATCGAGGCATTGATGTCGGCCAGTACGACTTCGCCGGTCGGCCCAACGATGCGTGAGAACTGGCGCGCCAGGTCGCCAGTGCCGCCGGCGATATCCAGCACCCGGTTGCCGTGGCGGACGCCGGACAGCTCGATGGTGAAGCGCTTCCAGAGGCGATGCACGCCGCCGGACATCAGGTCGTTCATGAGGTCGTACTTGGCGGCTACAGAATGGAATACCTCTGCCACCTTCTGCGCTTTTTCGCTCTCCGGCACGTTCTTGTAGCCGAAGTGGGTGGTGGCTTCTGCGTCACGCTCTTTGCGGGGATCGGTCATGTCACTGTCACCGGAAGAATGTGCCGGCATTCTAAACCTAAAAGCATCCTCGAGCGCCAAGCCGCGAGCGGCAAGTCAGCATAGTCCATGCTGGCCGAACACAGCCTGACAGTCGGCGCTGGGCGACGGCGTTCAGACGCAAATCGAGCAAGCCCTGGTGCAGGCGCTTCGATCCTGAACCCCATTTGAGCGCAAGGCTGCTGCGATTTTTTGCAACCCCGGTGGCCCGGTCGTGGATCAATGAAGCGCGGTCCACCGTAGCGGGTGCCTACACGTTGAAGATTAGAGCATTAGCTTGACCGGTGAGATGTCCGGATCACGGGACTTTCCAGCGCGGGCAAGTGCGTCGAGGTAGTCCGCCCACATCTGCTGCTGATCGGTCGACAACCGATAGAGATAGTCCCAGCTGTACAAGCCGCTGTCGTGGCCATCGCTGAAGGTCAGCTTGAGTGCGTACTGCCCGGCCGGCTCGATCCCTTCAAGGCCGACGTTGATCTTGCCGGTCTGCAGGATCGGATTGCCATGACCCTGCACCTCGGCTGAAGGCGAGTGGACCCGCAGAAATTCAGCGGATAGCACATAGCGCTGCTCTGGCCCGTATTCCAGCTCCAGTGTTTTCGACGTTTTGTGCAGCTTGATTGCAGTAGGGATACGCATCGATTGCTCCTGACAGCGCACCGAGCCTCGTCCATGAGGCGCAGTCGCTCATTTCAAAGGATATAGCGCGACAGGTCTTCGTCTTCGGCCAGCTCACCGAGGTGACTGTTGACGTAAGCGGTATCGATGCGGATCGGCTCGCCATTCTGCTGTCCGGCCAGGTCGCCAGCGCTGAACGAGACCTCTTCAAGCAGGCGCTCAAGCAGCGTGTGCAGGCGGCGAGCACCGATGTTCTCGGTCTTCTCGTTGACCTGCCAGGCGATCTGCGCCAGGCGCTTGATGCCGTCCTCGGTGAATTCAATGCCCAGCCCTTCGGTCTTCAGCAGCTCACGATACTGCTCGGTCAGCGAGGCGTGTGGCTCGGTGAGGATGCGCTCGAAGTCTTCCGGCGACAGCGCTTTCAGCTCGACGCGGATCGGCAGTCGACCCTGAAGTTCCGGCACCAGATCGCTGGGCTTGGACAGGTGGAACGCGCCGGAGGCGATGAACAGGATGTGGTCGGTCTTGACCATGCCCAGCTTGGTGTTGACCGTGCTGCCCTCGATCAACGGCAACAAGTCGCGCTGCACGCCTTCACGGGAGACATCGGCGCCGCTGGTGTTGCCGCGCTTGGCGACCTTATCGATCTCGTCGATGAAGACGATGCCGTGCTGCTCCACCGCTTCCAGTGCGCGGGCTTTGAGCTCTTCTTCATTGACCAGGCGCGCGGCTTCTTCATCGCGGACCAGTTTGAGTGCGTCCTTGATCTTCAGCTTGCGGCTCTTCTTCTTGCCTTTACCCATGTTGGAGAAAAGACTCTGCAGCTGATTGGTCATCTCCTCCATGCCTGGGGGAGCCATGATCTCGACCCCGGCTGGGCTCTCGGCCACTTCGATATCGATTTCCTTGTCGTCGAGCTGGCCCTCGCGCAGGCGCTTGCGAAACAGCTGGCGCGTATTGGAATCAGTGCTCTGCACCGGTTGCTCCTCATTGAAGCCGGCCGGGCGAGCCTGAGGTAGCAGCGCGTCGAGGATGCGCTCTTCGGCGGCATCTTCGGCGCGATGGCGCATCTTCACTACTTCCTGCTCGCGGAGCATCTTCAGTGCCGCATCGGCGAGGTCGCGGATTATCGACTCGACATCACGGCCGACATAACCCACTTCGGTGAACTTGGTCGCCTCCACCTTGATGAACGGCGCATTGGCCAGCTTCGCCAGGCGCCGAGCGATCTCGGTCTTGCCCACGCCAGTGGGGCCGATCATCAGGATATTCTTTGGCGTTACTTCCGGGCGCAGCTCGGCGGAGAGCTGCATCCGCCGCCAGCGGTTGCGCAGCGCAATGGCGACGGCACGCTTGGCGTCGTCCTGGCCGATGATATGGCGATTGAGTTCGTGGACGATCTCGCGGGGCGTCATGGACATGGTGCGGTACTCCGGGGCTCGAGGGCGATTAGATCGCGCTGTCGAGCTCCTCGATGGTGAGATTCTGGTTGGTGAAGACACAGATGGTGCCGGCAATGTTCAACGCGGTTTCGGTGATGTCCTGGGCCGACATGCTCTGGTCACCTTTCTGCATCAGTGCCATGGCGGCGGCCTGGGCGAAGCCGCCACCGGAGCCCATGGCAATCAGATCGTTCTCCGGCTGCACCACATCGCCGTTGCCGGTGATGATCAGCGAGGCGTCTTTGTTGGCTACCGCGAGCATGGCTTCCAAGCGGCTCAGTGAGCGATCGGTCCGCCAGTCTTTAGCCAACTCAACGGCCGCCCGAACCAAATGACCCTGATGTTTTTCCAGCTGACCTTCGAAACGCTCGAACAGTGTGAAGGCATCGGCGGTGGCGCCAGCGAAGCCCGCCAGGACCTGGCCGTGATAGAGGCGCCGGACTTTCTTGGCGTTGCCTTTCATGACGGTGTTGCCGAGGGAAACCTGGCCGTCGCCGCCCATGACGACTTTGCCGTTGCGGCGTACTGAAACGATGGTGGTCAAAGGAAAATCTCCACGCAGCGGGGCGATGAATGCCCGAATGCGCTTGATATGGGGACACTGCCGCGCATTTCAACCGATGCGAGGGAATCGCGTCTTGCCCCCTTATGAACCTACCGACGTGACGCCAGGCGGCTCGCCGTGCAGGCAGGGCTGAGCGTTACTGATCGCCAAGCGACACGCACGGGCCCGCTGTTGGCGAGGCAGCGCTATTGCAGCGCGAAGTCCAGCTGTCGCCAGGCCTCGTAGACGGCGACGGCCACGGTGTTGGAGAGGTTCAGACTGCGGCTGTCTGGACGCATCGGCAGGCGCAGGCGCTGCTCGTTGGGCAGCGCGTCGCGGATCTCCGGCGGCAAACCGCGGCTTTCCGGGCCGAACAGGAAGGCATCGCCGCGCTGAAATTTGACCTCATGAAAGGGTTGCGAGCCTTTGGTGGTAAAGGCGAACAGGCGAGGGCGGCCGAGGCTCTCTAGGCAACTATCGAGATCGGCGTGTCGCTTGAGCGGCGCGTACTCGTGATAATCCAGCCCGGCGCGGCGCAACCGTTTGTCATCCAGCTCAAAGCCCAGCGGTTCGATCAGGTGCAGGCTACAACCGGCATTGGCGCAGAGCCTGATAATGTTGCCGGTATTCGGGGGAATCTCCGGTTGAAAAAGGATTACATGAAACATGCGCGGCACCGACTCTGAAAACGACCGGCATTCTACTGCGGCTAACGACCCGCTACCTCGCCTTCGCCGGCGCTTTTTCGGCTCGCTGGTGCTGCTCGGGCTGTTGTTCGGCTCTTTTCTCGGCCACGTCTTTCGGCCTGGCCCGGCCGAGCTGTTACGTATCGAGCCTGTAGCGAGTGGGCTGCAGCTATGGTTTAACCGCGAGCCGGAGCTCTACAGCCAGGACGTCGAAGGCGCCGTGGGCATGCTGTTTCAGTCCAAGGGCAGCGCCGATGCCGGGCGTATAGAGGTTGGGAGCACCAGTGCTGGCTGGCGCGTGCAGACGACCGAGAAGGGGTTGTTGCTGCATTTTGTGGCGACCCGACCGCTCGTAGCGGCCTGGTCGGGTGAAAAAATCGATGGCGAGTGGCGCTTGCTGGTCGAGGTCAAGCCGCGCTAAGGCGCAGCCGCTGGCTGCGCCAGTTCAGGTCAGGCTTCGTCGCCCTCATCCTCGTCTGCGCTGTCGCCCATTCCCAGCTCTTTGATTTTGCGCGTCAGCGTATTCCGTCCCCAGCCCAATAGCAGAGCCGCATCACGGCGGCGGCCGGCGGTGTGCTTGAGTGCAGTCTCGATCATGATGCGTTCGAAAGCCGGTACCGCCTCGTCGAGCAGATTCGATTGGCCGCGAGCCAGTGCCAGGTCGGCCCAATGGCGCAGCGCCTGCTCCCAGTTGTTCGACGGCATGGCATCGGCCGGCTGATTGAGCAGTTCCGGGGGCAGGTCGTCGACATGCACTTCGCGCCCGGACGCCATCACCGTGATCCAGCGGCAGGTGTTCTCCAGCTGGCGCACGTTGCCCGGCCACGGCAGGTTTTGCAGGTATTCCTCGGTTTCGGGCTTGAGCAGCTTGGTCTCGACTGCCAGTTCGGTAGCGGCACTGGCAAGGAAATGTGAGGCCAGCGTCGGAATGTCTTCGCGGCGGTCGGACAGGCGTGGGATATGGATGCGGATGACATTCAGCCGATGAAACAGGTCTTCGCGAAACTTACCGGCCTGAACCAAGGTTTCCAGGTCCTGGTGGGTAGCGGCAATGATGCGTACGTCGACCTTGACCGGTGTATGACCGCCGACCCGGTAGAACTCGCCGTCAGCCAGTACGCGCAGGAGGCGGGTCTGGGTGTCGGCGGGCATGTCGCCAATTTCGTCGAGGAACAGCGTGCCGCCATCGGCCTGCTCGAAGCGGCCGCGACGCTGGTTGGCAGCACCGGTGAAGGCCCCTTTCTCGTGACCGAACAGCTCCGATTCCATCAGATCCTTTGGAATCGCGGCCATATTCAGCGCAATAAACGGGGAAGCCGAACGTGGGCTATGCCGGTGCAAGGCATGAGCGACCAGCTCCTTGCCGGTGCCGGACTCACCGTTGATCAACACAGTAATGTTTGAGTGGGAGAGGCGGCCAATGGCGCGAAACACCTCCTGCATCGCTGGCGCTTCGCCGATGATTTCCGTTGTGTGGCGTTGATCGGCGGGTGCCTTTAGCCCTTGTTGCTCTTTGGCGTGCTGGTTGGCGCGCTTGACCAGCGATACCGCTTCATCCACATCGAAAGGCTTGGGCAGGTATTCGAACGCGCCGCCCTGATATGAAGCCACCGCGCTGTCGAGGTCCGAATGTGCGGTCATGATGATCACGGGCAGGCGCGGGTAGAGGTCGCGGATCTGCGCCAGCATGTCGAGACCGCTCACTCCCGGCATGCGGATGTCGGAAATGATCACATCCGGCTGCTGCCGTGCGAGTTTCGCCAGTACACCATCAGCGCTTTCGAAGCTTTGGGTGGTCATGCCTTCCTGTTGCAGCGCTTTCTCCAGGACCCAGCGGATGGAGCGGTCATCGTCGACAATCCAGACAGTTTCGCTGCGGCTCATGCGGTTGGTACTCCTTGTTCCAGCGGCAGGAAGATCGAAAACGAGGTGTGCCCGGGATGGCTTTCGCATTCGATCAGCCCCTGGTGCTGGCTAATGATGTTCTGGGTAATGGCCAGGCCTAGACCGGTGCCGTCGGGGCGGCCGCTGACCATCGGGTAGAAAAGCGTGTTCTGCAGTTCGGCGGGAATGCCTGGCCCGTTGTCGATGATTTCGATCCGGGCGACCAGCCGATGGCGTATATGACCAATGGTGAACTGGCGCAGCGTGCGAGTACGTAGCGTCAGGCGGGCCAGCCCCAGTTCGGTTTGCCCGGCAAGCGCCTGCATGGCGTTGCGCATGATGTTGAGCACGGCCTGAATCATCTGCTCGTGGTCCATCAGGACCTCGGGAATACTTGGGTCGTAATCACGCACCAAAATGAGGCTGCCTTGGCATTCGGCTTCGATCAGGCTGGCGACATGTTCGAGTACCTCGTGAATGTTGGTCATCGCCAGCGATGGCAACTTGTTTGAGCCGAGCATCCGATCGACCAGGTTTCGCAGGCGGTCGGCCTCCTCGATGATGACTTCGGTGTAATCCTTGAGGTGTTCTTCGGGCAGCTCGCGGGCCAGCAGTTGGGCGGCGCCGCGTATTCCCCCAAGCGGGTTCTTGATTTCATGGGCAAGCCCGCGGACCAGCATCTTGGTGGTTTCCTGCTTGGACAGCTGGGCCTCTTCCTTGGTGATGCGCAGCAGCCGGTCGCGTGGCAGCACTTCCAGCAGCAGCATCGTTTCCTGCTTCGTCAGTACCGGCGTCACGGCGTAGTCGACGGTCAGCGTCTGGCCGCTGGCGGATGTCAGGGTCGCTTCCCGCTTGGTGAACGGATGGGCTTCTTCGACGGCCAGGCGCAATGCAGCCAGGGCTTCCGACGACTCGGTGAACAGTTCGCTGATGAACTGACCGTGGCTGCGCTGGCCGCTGACGGCAAGCAGCATCTCGGCAGCGGGGTTCATGTATTCCAGGCGCAACCGTGAATTAAGCAAAAGGGTGGCGGTGGTGAGATTCTCGATCAGCAGGCGCTGTAGGGCTTCGTTGATCATGGCAGTCTGCATCCGGGGTGTACGTCAGGAAATGCAAGAAGCAAACCAAGGCGCTCCTTTTCGGCGCGGCGCCGCGAGCACTAGCGCTCCAGAGCAGGGCGTCGAACAGGAAGGGGAGCGCTACACAACATGGCTTAAACTATGCACCATTCAGGTGCGCAGCATGGTCACAGAAAGGGCACGAATGGAATATCTTTCTTTTCCTTCGGTTTATCTTTCAGCGGGCATTCTGGCCGAACGCCGTAGTCGCCTTTCTTGCAAGGGTTGACCATTCGGCGTTGCGCAAGGGAGGTGCGCATCATGTGGAACACGCGAGGCGCGCTGGCCTGTAGGCGCTCGCCCTGGCTGTCGATCACTTCGACCACCAGCTGGTGGGTACCTCGGTCGACGTTTTGCAGCATCAATACGGGGCTTTCACCTGGCGCGCCCACAGCCGCGCCATCAAGCAGCAATTGATACTGATGGCCCGGATGCAGGGCAGGCGTGCTGGTCACACTGACTGCCAGCTCACCGGCATTGTTGCGAATGGTGGCGTCGGGATCGGGCTGCACGATATCGAGCACTGTGTAGCCTGGTGTGGTCGCCTTTAGAACCTTAACCACTTGCTTCGGCGGCGGTACGGGCTGTGCCGCCATGCTGTTAGCCGGTTTGGTCTCGACCTGCTCGGCGGCGCGGCCGCCCGGGCGATCGGTGAATACGCGGTTACCCTCGGCATCGGTGTAGCTGTAAATGGCTGCGCTCGCGGGCAATGCGAACGCTAGCAGCAGCCCCGAAAGCCCCAGCCGCGTGGTGCGTCTCATCGGCGCGCCGGGCTGGAGGTGTGGACGCGCTGAACGGTGAACTGCTCCTCGGCCTGCTGCACAACTTGGCCCCCGCTGAGCACCTGTACTTCGAGCAGGTGGGTGCCGCGATCCACGTTTATTAACTGTAGTGCGGTCGCGCTGCTGGGTTCTGCCTGGGGAACGCCGTCGAGCAGGAAGCGGATCTGGTGGCCCTGCTTTAGCGGCGGATCGAGCTGGGCGTTGACGATAAAGGTGCCGCTGTTTGCGCGTAGCGCTTGCTCGTCCGGAATACCGCCGATCGCGACGCTCCGATAGGGTTGCTGACGCTCCCCGCCGCTCTGCTCGTTGGCCAGCGGTGGTGGAGCTGTTGGCGTCTTGATATCAACGGTGTTGGCGGGCGGAAGGTCGACAGCGTCTGCCTCGACGCCCTCGGGTGGCTGATTGGTGAAGACGGTGTTGCCCTTGTCGTCGGTGTATTTGTAAATCTGTGCCATGGCCGGGGCCATGAGAGCGAGTAGCAGGCTGAACAATGCAATGCGCATGGGAAGCTCCGCGGTAGGGGTGGCGAGAAGCCTTGCACCGTGCTGGCGGCGAGGCAAGCGCGACCGTTGCGATTTGGGATCGACGCCACTCCGGTCGTTTGTCGTAACATCGGTATCACCAACTGATGACATCGCAGAAACGGAAAAGCCTCCCGAAGGAGGCTTTTCTGTCACGCGTACTGGCTTAGACGCTGTAGTACAGGTCGTATTCCAGCGGGTGAACGAAGGTACGGACCTTGATTTCTTCCTCGCTCTTCAGCTCGAGGTAGGCATCGATGAAGTCATCGGAGAACACACCGCCCTTGGTCAGGAACGCACGGCCCTTGTCGAGTTCTTCCAGGGCTTCCTTCAGGCTGCCGCATACCTGCGGGATCAGCTTGCCTTCTTCTGGCGGCAGATCGTACAGGTTCTTGTCAGCAGCATCGCCGGGGTGGATCTTGTTTTGGATGCCGTCCAGGCCAGCCATCAGCAGTGCAGCGAAGCACAGGTAGGGGTTGGCAGCCGGATCCGGGAAGCGCGCTTCGATACGGCGGGCTTTCGGGCTGGAAACGTAAGGGATACGGATCGAGGCGGAACGGTTACGAGCCGAGTAGGCCAGCATGACCGGTGCTTCGAAGCCTGGAACCAAGCGCTTGTAGGAGTTGGTAGCCGGGTTGGTGAAGCCGTTCAGCGCCTTGCCGTGCTTGATGATTCCGCCGATGAAGTACAGGGCGGTTTCGGACAGGCCGGCATAGCCTTCGCCAGCGAAGGTGTTCTTGCCGTCTTTGGAGATCGACATGTGTACGTGCATGCCCGAACCGTTGTCGCCGTACAGCGGCTTCGGCATGAAGGTCGCGGTCTTGCCGTAGACATCGGCCACGTTGTGCACGCAGTACTTCAGGGTCTGAACTTCGTCAGCCTTGTTTACCAGCGTGTTGAACTTGACGCCGATTTCGTTCTGACCGGCAGTCGCCACTTCGTGGTGATGCACTTCGACGACCAGGCCCATCTCTTCCATGGCGTTGCACATGGCCGTACGGATTTCGTGGTCGTGGTCGCACGGCGGAACCGGGAAGTAGCCACCCTTCACGGCCGGGCGATGGCCCTTGTTGCCGCCTTCGACGTCCTGGTCGGTCATCCAGGAGCCTTGCTCGGAGTAGATCTTGAACATCGAGCCGGAGATGTCGGACTTGAACTTCACCTGGTCGAAGATGAAGAACTCAGGTTCCGGGCCAACGAATACAGTGTCGCCGATGCCGGTGGACTTGAGGAATTCCTCGGCGCGCTTGGCGATGGAGCGTGGGTCGCGGTCATAGCCCTGCATGGTGCTTGGCTCGACGATGTCGCAGACCAGAATCAGGGTTGGCTCTTCGGTGAACGGATCCAGAACGGCAGTTTCATCGACCGGCATCAGGATCATGTCGGAGGCTTCAATGCCTTTCCAGCCATGGATGGACGAGCCGTCGAACATTTTGCCGTGCTCGAAGAAATCTTCGTCGTGAGCATCGCGCGCCGGAACGGTCACGTGGTGCTGCTTGCCCTTGGTGTCGGTGAAGCGCAGATCAATCCACTTCACATCGTAATCTTTGATCAGTTGAAGCGACTTCGACATGGTGCTCTCCAAGTGGTGGAAGCGTTGACAGATATGCTTCCGGAATCTAGGGGGTGAAGCCGAGCGGGCGATACTCCGTCAAGGCGACCTGCCTCACAAGGGAGCAAATTACATGCCAGTGCTCCGAGATGGATCCGAGCACCCTTGTTAAGCCGCCCTAGCGTACTCGCCGTCGTTTAGTGCAGCTGTGCTTGTTTATATGCGCTCTAAATTGGTGCGAAAAGTAATGGGATTGTTCCATAAGGGTGCAAGGTTGGGCTTTCCGATAAAACTGTCTAAAGCTTGACCAAATTCCGATATACTCCGCCCCCCTCTTTTCACGCCATGCTGGCGCTGCGCTGTTTCCATGAAACTGATCGTCAAGGTTTTCCCCGAAATCACCATAAAGAGCCCACCGGTACGCAAGGGCTTCATTCGCCAATTGGCGAAGAACATCCGTACCGTGCTGCGCGACCTCGATCCCGAACTGCGGGTGGAGGGGGTGTGGGACAACGTTGAGGTGGAAACCGCGCTCAGTGATCCGAAAACCTTGCACCAAATGATCGAGCGCCTGCGCTGCACGCCGGGCATCGCCCATTGCCTGGAAGTGCACGAGTACCCGCTAGGCGATCTGGACGACATCCTCGCCAAGTGCAAGGCGCACTATGCCGACCGTCTGCCGGGCAAGATCTTCGCCGTGCGATGCAAACGGGCAGGCAAGCACCCATTCAGCTCGATGGATGTAGAGCGATATGTTGGCAGCGAGCTTCGCCAACAGTGCGGCGCCGCTGGCATCTCGCTCAAAGCACCGGAAATCCAAGTGCGGATGGAAATCCGCGACCAGCGCCTGTTTGTCGTGCACGCACAGCACGACGGTATTGGCGGCTACCCGCTGGGCGCACTTGAGCAAACGCTGGTGCTGATGTCCGGCGGCTTCGACTCCACAGTGGCGGCGTATCAGATGATGCGCCGCGGGTTGATGACCCATTTCTGCTTCTTCAATCTGGGTGGTCGCGCCCACGAGCTGGGCGTGATGGAAGTGGCCCACTATTTATGGAAGAAGTACGGCAGCTCCCATCGCGTACTGTTTATCAGCGTGCCGTTCGAAGAAGTGGTCGGTGAGATCCTGGAAAAGGTCGATAACAGCCACATGGGTGTGGTGTTGAAACGCATGATGCTGCGCGTCTCGACTCAGATCGCCGAACGTTTGCATATCGACGCGCTGGTAACCGGTGAAGCGATCTCTCAGGTCTCGAGCCAGACGCTGCCTAATCTGTCGGTTATCGACTCGGCTACCGATATGCTGGTGCTGCGTCCGCTGATCGCCAGCCACAAACAGGACATCATCGACACCGCTTCCGAGATCGGCACCGCCGAGTTTGCCAAGAACATGCCCGAGTACTGTGGCGTGATTTCGGTGAACCCGACGACCAAAGCCAAACGCTATCGCGTCGAGCACGAAGAGAAACAGTTCGACATGGCGATCCTCGAGCGCGCTCTGGCGAATGCCCGGCAGGTGGCCATCGATCGGGTGATCGACGAGCTGGGCCAGGATTTGCAAGTTGAAGAAGTTATCGAGGCGAGTGCCGGGCAGGTGGTAATCGACATTCGCCACCCCGACCTTGCCGAGGACGAACCTCTGCAACTGCAGGGCATCGAAGTGCAAACATTGCCGTTTTATGCACTGAACAACCGATTCAAGGAACTGGACGACAATCGCCAGTACCTGCTGTATTGCGATAAAGGTGTCATGAGCCGCCTGCATGCTCATCATTTGCTGAGCGAGGGGCATGTCAATGTGCGCGTTTATCGTCCGAGCTAAACAGCCCGGCCTGCTGGGCGGCAGTATCCGCCACCGCCCTCCCGACCCGCTTTGCGGCTGAATCGCCGCAACACGTCGCTAACGATCTATTCCCTTCATCCAATCTTTTCGCGTTGGGCAGCTTGAAGCATTTGCCGAGTAGCCCAACCCAACTACGAGACCACTACTGTGATCGACAATCTTCGCAACATCGCCATCATCGCTCACGTTGACCATGGCAAAACCACTCTGGTCGACAAGCTCCTGCGTCAGTCCGGCACTCTGGAGCGCGGCGAGCTCAACGACGAGCGCGTGATGGATTCGAACGACCAGGAAAAAGAGCGTGGTATCACCATTCTCGCTAAGAACACTGCAATCCGTTGGAACGACTACCGCATCAACATCGTCGACACCCCCGGCCACGCCGACTTCGGCGGTGAAGTTGAGCGCGTGATGTCGATGGTCGACTCCGTGCTGCTGCTGGTCGATGCCCAGGACGGCCCGATGCCGCAAACCCGCTTCGTGACCAAGAAGGCCTTCGAAGCCGGCCTGCGTCCGATCGTGGTGATCAACAAGGTCGACCGTCCGGGCGCGCGTCCTGATTGGGTGCTGGACCAGATCTTCGACCTGTTCGACAACCTCGGCGCCACCGAAGAGCAGCTGGACTTCCAGGTCGTCTACGCCTCGGCCCTGAACGGCATCGCCGGTCTGGACCACACCGACATGGCTGAAGACATGACCCCGCTGTACCAGGCCATCGTCGACCACGTACCGGCTCCGAAGGTCGACATGGACGGCCCGTTCCAGATGCAGATTTCAGCGCTGGACTACAACAGCTTCCTCGGCATCATCGGTGTAGGCCGTATCGCCCGTGGTCGCGTCAAGCCGAACACCCCAGTCACTGCCATCGACATGCACGGCAAGAAGCGTAACGGCCGTATCCTCAAGCTGATGGGTCACCACGGTCTGCACCGTGTCGACGTCGAAGAAGCCACCGCTGGCGACATCGTCTGCATCAGCGGTATGGATGAACTGTTCATCTCCGACACCCTGTGCGACCAGAACAACGTCGAAGCGATGAAGCCGCTGACCGTTGACGAGCCGACCGTTTCCATGACCTTCCAGGTCAACGATTCGCCGTTCTGCGGCAAGGAAGGCAAGTTCGTCACCAGCCGTAACATCAAAGACCGTCTGGACAAGGAGCTGTTGTACAACGTAGCCCTGCGCGTTGAAGAAGGCGACTCGGCCGACAAGTTCAAGGTCTCCGGTCGTGGTGAGCTGCACCTGTCGGTACTGATCGAGAACATGCGCCGTGAAGGCTTCGAAATGGCCGTAGGCCGTCCGGAAGTGATCATTCGTGACGTCGACGGTGCCAAGCACGAGCCGTTCGAGAACGTCACCATCGACATCCCGGAAGAAGCTCAGGGCAAGGTCATGGAAGAGATGGGCTTGCGTAAGGGCGACCTGAGCAACATGGTTCCGGATGGCAAGGGCCGTGTGCGCCTTGAGTACAACATCCCGGCTCGTGGCCTGATCGGTTTCCGTAACCACTTCCTGACCATCACCAACGGTGCGGGCATCCTGACCTCGATCTTCGACCGCTACGACGTGATGAAATCCGGCCACATGTCCGGTCGTCAGAACGGCGTATTGGTTTCGGTCGAGACTGGCAAGGCACTGACCTATTCCCTGGAAACCCTGCAGGCGCGCGGCAAGCTGTTCGTTGAGCACGGCCAGGAAATCTACAACGGTCAGATCGTCGGCCTGAACAGCCGTGACAACGACATGGGCGTCAACCCCACCAAAGGCAAGAAGCTCGACAACATGCGCGCATCGGGCAAGGATGAAACCATCGCCCTGGTTCCGCCGGTGAAGTTCACCCTGGAGCAGGCGCTGGAATTCATCCAGGACGACGAGCTGTGCGAAGTTACGCCGAAGTCGATCCGTCTTCGCAAGAAGATCCTCGACGAAGGCGAGCGCAACCGCGCTGCGAAGAAAGCCAAGGCTTGATTCGGGCTTAGCTGCAAAAAGGCGCCTTAGGGCGCCTTTTTGCTACCCGCGAAAACTGCCAAACAAATGCCTGGGCTCGAAATCAATTCAATGCATCGCTTAAAGATACGCAGTACTACTTAGATCGCGGGTCGTTCGGGTGCTCTGTGGGAGAGTCGTTACAGGTCTAGCGCTGTTTAAACAGGCACTGGCTTGCTTGCCTGCTCAAGCTATATCGAGTTGTAACAGGTGCTTGCCGCGATGGTACCTCGCGTTAGGGAATGCCGAAGAGCAGCGATACAAGCGATCCAAAGCATTTGTTAGTGAGGCCGCATCTGAGCAAGAGCTGAACGCGATCAGTGAGGCGTTACAGCGTGGTCAGTGACTGGCGATAATAGGTTTGTCGACGAAGTGCAACGCATCACCGAGCGCGGTATCGAGCGAAAAGCCAATGTAGGCTGCGAGCCAAAAACGAAAGTAAATCTGTTCAGTTTTTTATTTTTCTTTTTGACAAAACAAAACGCCCCAACAAAAGATCGGGCGTTTTTGGTCTCTTCTGCTGGGTTAAGGGTGTATACAACTCTGATGCTAGCTCAATAATCGCGCCATGACTCTCATAGGCACTAGCCTTTTCTTTCCAATATTTTCCATTTGTGAATAATATTTTTGGTAGTAAGGTTTCGCTTCCTCTTGAAGTCCTTTCTCCCAAAGGACGTCGGCCAGATTCAGCATGAGTACAGTGCGTTCGGGCGATATTTCTTCTACGTTTCGAAGCACGCAAAGAGCTAGATCAAGCTCGTTCGCTTCAGCTAATGCATAGCCAATGTCGTTATAGATCGAAATGTCGGGTTTAGCGGTTGGAGGTTTTCTAATTGTTTCCTTATTTTTTCTGTCAGAGGTATAGGATCTGATTGCTTCATAGTCGCGGTTTGCCAGTCTGGTAAGAATTATTTGGTGAATAAGCTTAGGGGAGTCAGTTTCCCCATCTTTCAGCTTTTGTTTGGCCAGTTCACTTGTTGGGTAAAAGTAATACTGCCTTTCTCCATTTTCTGCGTCCCCCTCGTAGCCAGAGATAAGCTGTTCAAGCCTTTTAAACCTTTCGATTGATCCAGAAACCTCCTTAAACACGTAGCTGATATATTGCGTTCCTTTTAATCCTAAACCACTGTGGTTCAGGTCATAAGAACAGGTAATAACTAACGCATTAGACCCGTCGGGTAACGCGAGCGAGTAGGAGCTACTAAGCGACGGTTCTCCTCCCTCCGGGTTGCATCGCACTGGAAGGACCATGCGCTGCCCACCTTCCTGAACCAATTCAGCTGTTAATGCCTTTTCGTCGCCATCGCTAGCGGTGTTAGAAAAGTGTATCTCATGGCTTCCTAAGAAGCTTGGTGATAGGGGCTTTATTAGCTCTTCGGCTACAGAGGTATTAACGAGGAGGATCGAAATTATTAGTGGCTTAAGGAAGTTCATTTATATCTCAAAGAGTCCACGGAGCGATTCGAAAAGTTCGACGCGTTCGGGTAGGCCGATAGTTCCACCGTTAACGATTGTGGAAACGTCCGCGACGTGAGTGGTAATATTACTCTCAGTCCTTGCGCTATAAGACTTCAGTATTTTTTTATTCATATCGTTCATTTCCCACCAGACAAAGGCGGACTCAATTCCATATTCAAGGTTGCTGGTAACCAAGTCTGGATTGCTTACAAAATCTTGGTGGTCCTGTGCGTTTTTTTCATTATGTATGCGAGTATAGGCTATGTAGTTATTTTTGCCGGTAAGCTGAATAATCCCTCGGCCACGGTACTTGTATCCGTCGCGGCTTTCTTCATCACCATTACCATTTCGGCCAGCGTAAACATAGCTGCCTAGGTTTTCTGCGTTTCTTTCGTATTTGGCAGCTTCTGTCCATAGCTTTGGCCTTAGCCTAGGGGATATCTTGCAGTCGTCCTTGCTCGCGTCGTAACCACGTATGTTGTTCTTGCAGCCAAATACTTCCCGCATACGCTTGGCAGAATAGCTCAAGTTTTCTGATCTCACTATGAAGCCGCTTTCATGGCCGACTTGAGATAGAAAGTTGGCAATAAGTAGCGGCGTGTCTATCTTGTATGATATGGCGTATTTATTGAGGTGCGGAAGTACAGCTTCAGCGTAATTGTCAGTAATGCTAGGGCTCGCAGTTTTGAGCATTTTAAGAGTAATGAACTCTTTGCGTTTCGCTTTAAAGAGGACTGTTAACCACTGAGGCTGTACATGCCAAGCCTTACCATCCCCACCGATCCCGTGTTTTTCGGCTAGATCGCTCCACCAGCTCAGCTTCTCGATTCGCTGCTTTTCCGTTTGCCAAATCAGATTCGGTCTTCCAGGTTCTTCCTCCAGTAACGGATCCAGCTCATCCCATTTACTTTTTTCCCAGAACCATTCGCTTTCATGTCCGGTGATCAACTGTCCGAGCAATTGCGCCTGCCAAGGCTTGGTAAGGGCGGCACGGATTTCCCGGCTGCTCAGTATGCCGTCCTTGTCTGCGTCGACGATGTCATGCAACCGGGCCAGCGTCAGGATGGGGCCACCGTCTGCCTTGTTGATCTGGGCGCGGTAGTTTTGCTGTTCTTCCGTGCTCAGCAGGCGGCGGGCGTTGAGACTATAAGCAAGCTTCTCGACAGCAGTCCCGGTTTCCTCGACGCAATGGAAGCCTTCCCATTCCCAAGGGCTATGGCGGGTAGTGATCAGCTCCTGCTCGGCGAGCCAGCCATCGATGGGGTTGCCGTTTTCGTCGGCGAACAGGCTGTTCAGTCGCCACCATATGGTTGTGCTTGCTGGCGTACTGCCTTCGGCAGGGATAGTGACCTGAATCTTGTGCGAAGCCGGCAATCCATCCACCAGCGTTTGCGGAATTATCAGGTCGACACCGACTTGCGAGCCTTCATCGCTGAGTTTGGGTGGATTCTCAGCACCTATGTCCTCTCGATGAGCGATCAGTTTGCTGGCGCCTTTGTAGACCTTGAGCAGGGTTTTCTGGCCGTCTGGCAAGCGGCTGGCCCAGGCGCGGCTGCGCGCGATGAACGCAGGTGCATCATCGCAGCTGAACAGTTCGACATGGACCATGTGCTGGGCGGCGCTGTCGTGGTTCTGGTACAGGCCTGGATGGCCGATCAGATCATCGGCCTTGATCGGCAGCCCGCTCTCGAGAACGACTACCTTGTCGTATTCCGTTGGTTCGCTGTGCGGTTTGAGCAAACTGGTGGATACATAGCCGGGCAGTTGCCCTTGATCGTCAGCAGCCAGCGCGGGCTGTGCCGTCCCGCTGATGATGCTGATCAGCTTGCTGAATTCGCCTTCCGTTTCGCCAATGGTGACTTCAGCACCCTTGCACAGCTCTGACAGTTTGGTGGTGTTCTTGCTCGGGCCTGCGCGAACGCTCAGGCCGTCTCTCTGCGTATTCACGGTATAGCGCTTGGCATCCCAGAAAGCGGGGCGCATCAGGTCCGGTTTCGCTTGGTAGCCCGCCCAGTCCAGCAGATGCATGTAGAGGCTGTAGAGGGTCAGGCTTGGAGGGTTTTGCCCATTGCTAAGGCTGCCGTCAGAGTTCTTCAGTGGCGGTGGCTGGAGGCTGTGCTTGACCAGCACGAACCCCGTGGAAAAGGGCGCTCGTTTCACGCGCGGGATCTCGTCAGTGAATTCGCTGACCGGGTAGCGCTCGTCGATGCGGTAGGCAATCACATCGCCATCGGCTATACAGCGCACGCTCGTCTGATCGAAAAATGCCGCCGTGCCATCGTCGAAATGTACGCCGCCGTGCCATAGGCCATTCTCCCCAGTGGGGTAGTAGCCACCCTTGGCGTTAGCCATATGGGTCATGAGCTGCAGTGGGTTGCTGTTCGGTTCCTTGCTGGGAAACGGGTATGCCCAGTTGATCGGCTTGTTTTCGGCCATCGATGCTTCCTTACTGTTCGAGCTGGCCTGACGGCCGCCCCTGTCCTTTTCTAGCCGGAGAAATTGAGAGAGCGCTTGCGTTTGCTGGTTACCTTGGCTCCCTCGCCCGGTGGTGCCTGTTCCAACAGGCTCCCCGCCTTATCCCTATCTGCCATTCCCGGCGGCACCGGCGGCTTGATCTTTATCCCTGCTCCCTTACCTGGCGCACCACCGGCGTTGATCTTGATCATCGGGCCGCTGACGGTGATGCCGCCGGGGTCGAGCTTGATAAAGCTGCCGCCTGCTTTCAGGGTCAGTTCGATGCCGGCTTCGATGACCATCTTCTGGCCGGCTTTTAGGTGAATCTCGCGGCCGGCTTTGGTCAGTTGGGCGGTGCCGAGCTTGATGTGCTGGGCCTGGCCGACGGTGAGGTGATCTTCAGGTTTGACTTCGACCTTGCGGTGGCCGACGACGGTCAGGTGTTCTTCGGCGCGGAACTCGCTGTAGCTGTTCTTCTCAACGGTGTCGTGGCGTTCATGGCCAACGCGGATCTTCTGGTCGTGCTCGATGTTTTCGTCCCAGTCGCGCTGGGCGTGGATGTAGATCTGCTCGGCGCCTTTGCGGTCTTCGATGCGTAGTTCGTTGTAGCCACCTCCACCGGGTGAGCTCAGGGTCTTGAAGACTGAGCGGGTCTTATTTGCCGGCAAGTCGTAGGGAACCTGGTGTTCGGCATGGTAGAGGCAACCGGTCACCAGGGGTTGGTCGGGGTCAGCTTCGAGAAAGGTGACCAGCACTTCCATGCCGACGCGCGGGATTGCGATACCCCCGTAGCCGTCACCGGCCCAACTGTTGGAGACGCGCAGCCAGCAGCTGGTCTTGTCGTCCGCCTTTCCCTCTCGATCCCAGAAGAATTGCACTTTGACCCGACCGTACTCATCGCAGTGAATCTCCTCGCCAGCGGGGCCGGTAACCACCGCGGTCTGGGCGCCGAGTACGCGAGGTTTTGGGTGGTTCAGTGCTGACCGGTAAGGAACTTCCCAGGGTGTAGCAAGGAAACGGTTGCGGTATCCCTGATTGAATTCGGTGTCGCCGAAAGGCCCCTCACCCCAGCTGTCTCCTCGACGGGGAGGAGGGCTTGAACCTTGTAGGTCGGGATTACTGGTAATTGACTCTTCCAACACCTGTGGCTGTTTGCCCTCATGAAGCACCTCGGTCAGCAGCCAGAGGTCGTTCCATTCCGGGCGGGGGTGGTCGGATATTTCCAGCAAGTGACCACTCACAAGCGTGGGCTGGTCGCTTCGGCCTTCAGCCAGTCGGTAGTCGGCACGATGGCGTTCAAGGGCGCGCTGGGAAAGGTGCTTGCCACGGGTGCGATCCGAAAAGCGCGCGGGGTAATCGTAGTCTTCAAGCGCTGGTCTTGGTGAGCTCTGTTGTTCGGTGCTCTTGTGGTTAGCCTCCATCACCAGGCGCGGCTGCTCGAAGTCATAGTCACGCCGACTTACTTGGTTGGTTCGGGTCTCCAGACGCACGGAAAAGCGTTTGATCACCGGCTCGTCGGCGACCAGCCCGCTGTCCTGCAGGTACGCGGTGGGCTGTCCGAGTTTCGGGAAGCTCGTCTGGTCATCACCGAACACCAGCACATGGCCCTGTGCGCTGTGCTCGAAGTGGTAGTGGATGCCCTCTTCTTCACACAGACGCTGGACAAAATGCAGGTCGGTTTCGTCGTACTGAGTGCAGTAGTCACGCTCGGGATAGATCGCCGGGCCGAGCTGAAATCGATAGACGTCCGCTTGTATGCCGTGACCTTCGAGCACCTGAGCGATGATTTGCGGGACGGTCAGGTGTTGAAAGATGCGCTGATCGGTGCGGTGCGCGAGGTAGGCCAGTTGCGGAACGATGGTCACCTGGTAGCGGGTCAAGCGTTTGCCGGACTCGCCCTGGGCGACGCGATAGATCACCCCATTGATACCGTTGCCTGCCGGCGAGAGTGCTAGGAAGGCTGGCTGGTGCAGCAGGCTTTGCAGATCCAGATCGGCGTGCTCGCTGACAACCTCCAAGTCGAAGCGGTAGGGCTGGCTGATGGCCTCGCGACCGTTGAAGGCGAGTACCTGCAGGTCGTGATCGATGCCTTCGATGGTGAGGCTGAAATGGGCTTCATTGGCCGCGTTGAACATGGCGCTTCCTTGTTTCCTTGTCATCCATGGGCGCGCCCGAACCAGCGCTGCAGGCGGCTTGGTGCGGGGCGGCGGAATATATTCAGCAGTTGGGTCAAGCTCGCTGTGCGCTGATCAGCATCAAACGCCAGCGCTGCCTGCAATGTGAGCCAGCCATGAGCCAAGTGCGGTGGGCGTTGTAGTTCCTTGTCGAGGGCCAGCGCTTTTGCCTGCTTGGCACTCAGCCGCCGGAACGGGTGGCGGCCGCTGGCCATTTCATAAAGCAGGCAACCGAGTGCGTACATATCGCTGGCTGCTGATGGCTCGCCGCCGTCCAGAAGCTCAGGGGCTGCATAGCGCGTGGTCCAGGCCTTGAATCGGTTGCGGGACAGACGAGGCAGATTCTTCAGCACGCCTTCGAGCGGCTGGCCAAGCCCGTAGTCGAACAAGCGCAGACCATCCTCCGCCAGTATTACGTTGCTTGGTTTGATGTCACCGTGAATGACGCCGCGGCTGTGGGAGTAAGCCAAGGCTTCGATCAGCGGCACGGCGATTTCGCGTAACTCGTCCCAGGTGAGGCCTTCGGGACGTTCGCTGAGCAACTGGTCGAGCGTGGGTCCCTTGAGCAGTTCGAGTGTAATGAAGGCGCGCTGGCTGAGGGCGTCCACGTCAAAACCGAACAATCGCACAACGTGGCGATGACTCAAGCGTGCGGTCAACGCGAACTCGGTATAAAGCAGCGCATGTGCGTCGGGGTACTCGGTGAACTCGTCGCTCAGGGTTTTGACGGCGATGTAGGGTTCCGGGTCGCCAAACTGCTCACGTAGAAGGTCCCGCGCGCGGTAAACGGCGCCCATGCCGCCGACGCCGAGCAGCCGTTCGATCAGGTAGCGTCCTGCCAAGACTTCAGGCAAGTCGCTAGCGGCGGTGGCTGCGGCCGATGTGGCCAGACTCGCTGGTGTGGTGGCCGAGGCAGCGAAAGCGAAGTAGGTGAGGTCTGATGCCGGCTCTGCACGCAGGGGCTCGTTCATAGGCGGATCACCACAGCGCTCAGGTTGTCTCGACACGGACCGTCCATGGCCTCGTCAAACAGCCGCTGCAGGGCTAGGCTCGTTGACGGTGCGTTGAGCGCTGCTCCCAGGCTGTCCGGCGACAGGCTTTGGTAGAGCCCGTCGCTGCACAGCAGCAAGGTATCGCCTGGATACACGTCGAACTCGAGGATATCCAGCGTCAGTTGTTCGCTGGCGCCGATGGCGCGGGTAAGGGCATGCGCTGCAGGGTGGCGCGCGGCTTCCTGCGGGCTCAGGCTCTGCTCATCGATCAGCTGTTGCAGCAGCGAATGGTCGCGTGAGAGCTGATAGAGCCGCCCGCGGCGCCAGAGGTAGCAGCGGCTGTCGCCAGCCCAGACGCAGGCGGCGCGATCGGCTTCCATCAGCAGCGCGACCACGGTGCTGCCAATCACGGGGTCGGGGCGGTCAGCCGTGACTGTCAGTTCCTGTCCCAGCCTGCGGTTAAGGTCATGCAGGCAGCGGCGCAAGCTGACCAGGCGCTCGGACATGTTGCCCTCAGGCAACACGGCGAGCTGCTCGACGATCAGACGGCTGGCCAGCGCGCCGTTGTGGTGGCCGCCCATTCCATCGGCGACAACCCAGAGGCCTTGCTCGGGACGGTCGAGAAGGGCATCTTCATTGCGCGCGCGAACTTTACCCGTATCGGTCCGCGCGGCGCTGCGCCAGCTGTAAGCCAGGCTTGCGGTGGCTGACATCACAGCGTTGCCGGAAGCTTGAAGTCACGCAGCCGGGCGATGTCGAACGGGTTCGGCGAGCGCTGGCTGTGCAACAGGTAGTTAGCGTTGCGACCTCCCAGATTGGCCTTGAGCATGAGCACGTCGCGACCGCTGTGGTAGTCGACCTGCATCAGGTCCAGCAGACGGAACAGCGACCAGGGGCCGGTGTTCTTCTCGATGCCAACGCGGCGCCCGCCCAACTCTTCGACTACCAGGCTGGTGCGGCCGTCCTCTGCATCGGCTGGCCAGCTGAAGGCGGTCTGCATGATCGGACCGTGGCGGTATTCCATCTGTTGATTACCGAAGCGGAAGTCGGCGCGACCCAGGCTCGAATCCAACGAGTAGGGTTCGAGTTTGAAACGAATCTGCGGCTCGTTCGGGTTTTCTGCAAAGAAACTGCGGCGGATGGTTTGTGCGTTACTCATTTGCGACAGGAATTCGCGTGACAGGGGCAAGCCACGGCCGTCGACTCGACGAAGTTGATAGTGGCCAGCGCTTCCGCTGACGAACGCCTTCAGGTAGCGATCAAAGAACCCGTCAGCGACGCCTTGCGTCTTGAAGAACTCCCTGAAGTCAGCGATGGCCACATCACTCTCGCTGTGGGCGCTAAACGGATAGCGCTGGCGCAGCGAACCCTTGTAGACCGCGTAGAGCTCGCTCTGGTAGCGCTGGTTGAGGTAGTGATAGGCATCGTTTAGAACGAGCGTCCAGCTGTCTTCGGCGAGGAGGCCGAGCCAGTTACCGATCGGTTGTGGCAAGCGCGCTGCGCTCGCGCGCAACTGGTTGATTGCATCACGTTGCCCGCCCATGCGCGCCTTAGCGAGTTCGAACGCCGCCTGATCAGGCGCGCTGGCGTGGGTCAGGCTAGCCAGTTGCAATTGAAGAGCGTCGAGGGCTTGCAGTGTTGGGACAAGCTCGGCGCTGGCGCCTGCGTTTTCATCGAGCAGCCGATGCAGCGGTTCGAAGCGGCGCTCGAGTGTTTTGCGCGCCGTATCAGGCAGGTTCTTTGCTAATGCTGCCTGTGTTTGCTCTGCAGCGGCTGAAGCCAGCTTGGCCGCCTTGCCGAGCTTGCCGTTGGCTTCCTTGAGGGCGTCGGCTGCCTCCGTGGCATCGCCGGCGGCATCGGCTACGCCGGCGAATCGGGTGTTATCGCGGACCTCGACGAGCAATTGCAGCAGCGGCGAATTGGCTGCGCTCAAGCCGCTGAGAAGTACCGAGCCCTGGCCAGCACCTGCGATAGGCTCCAGCGCCAGCTGAGCTACCGCTTCGCTCCAATAGTTGGCGTAGTCACGGAAGTAGAGCTGCTCCATCTCGACCATCAGCCGTCCAAGATCTTTCAGACTCAAGCTGTCGCCTTCGCCGAGCACCCAGTTGTCGCGGAGGATCTCGCGTACCAACTCGCTGCCTTGGGCGAGATAAAACTTCTGATAACCATGCTGGGTATAAAAGCCAGGAATCGTGTAGTCGCTGCCGCTGAACAATGCGCCCTGCGGGCCGAGACGCTGACTGAACCGGTAGTCGGGCAAGCTGCGAGCCTGGTCGCGCAACATGCGATAGACGACGTTGGCTAGCGACTCGCTGCGCAGCACCTGACGTGCCTCGGTAACGAGCTGGTCGTTAAGCGCATAAGGAGCGAATCCGTCATTGAGTAGCCGCTCGAAATGGGTGTTGAGACCGTTCTGCGCGACGGCGTTTCCGGCGTAGCGCAGCGACCAGTCGGCGGCGACCCAGTCCTTGAGGAAGTCGTCGTCGCGGCGTTCTTCCAGATTGAACATCAGGTAGGCGCGCAGGCTGCCAAGCAGGCGCTCTCGATCAGTGAGATTGGCGCGGATTTGGGCTTCGAGCTGACGCGCAACACGAGGCAATAGCAGGGTTTGCAACTCGCGGCGGTAGGCCTGATAGACGGTGGGATCGACCAGCGCGCCCTGGTAGAGCCCGCCGCGCTGCAGGTAGGACACCTTAGCCTTGTCTGGGAATACCTGGGCGGCCGCATAGCTGGTATCCAGCGCCTTGAGCGTACGCAATGCATCGTCTTGGGGAGCGATTTCCTGGAGCTCGCGACCCAGCTGGTTAGCGAGGTTGCGCAGCTGCTCGAGTCGTTCGTGATTGCCGGAGAAACCGTTTGCCCAGAGCGCACCAAACAGTGCCAGGCAGGCGAAGCTCGCGGCATACAGGGCGCGCTGACCCCAGTCGATGCGGCGTACTTCCTTCTGATCCAAGCCGGCCAGGTCCGCCTCGGGGAAAATTACGCGGCTTAGCAGGTGATTAATGAAGCGCGCCCGACCGCTACGGAACGTCGGCAATGTACTGCTCGACAAACCGAGGTTGCGTCCGATGCCGCTGGTGAGCGGGTCGAGTTCACCTTGCAGCTGCGGTGCGCTGGTCAAGTAGAACCCGCGCAGTTGGCTGGCACGCTGGTAGCGGTTACCGGAGAAGGCCAGCTCGACGAAGAGGCACAGCCGCTCGCCGATCTGGCCGAGCTGATGCGGAAAATCGAGAATGCGCCCCCGGCGCTGGGTGTCGCGCTCCTGGTGCATGCGCAGGATGACCTGGCTGTTGAGTCGGCGCAGCAGTTCCTCGAACTCGCCCCGGATTGCATTGACGTCGGTGCCGTCCTGCTCCTTGCGGAAGCTGGCCCCCAGCACCTGATCGCTTTCTTCGCGCGAGAGTTGATCGAAGAACTCGTCGAAGCCAAGCACCTTGTCCGCTTTACTCAATACCAGATAAACCGGTACGTCGGCCCCGAGGCGCTGGTGAATTTCGTGCAGGCGCTGACGGCTCTGGCGCGCCAGGGTCTCGAGTTCCAGTTCGCTCGAATGAAGCAGCTGCTCGACCGGGATGTTGATCAGTACGCCATTGAGTGGCCGTGCACGGCGGCGACGCAGCAGGCCAAGCAATGTATTCCAGGCTTTGCCGTCGACTCCCGAGTCCGGCTGGGTCAGGTATCGGCCGGCGGTATCGATCAGCACGGCGTGGTCGGCGAAGTACCAGTCAGCGTAACGGGTGCCTGATACATCTTTGGTCAGACGCTGGTTTTCACCGCGGTTGAGTGGGAAGTCCAGGCCGGAAAAGTCCAGCAACGAGGTTTTGCCACTGCCCTGAGGGCCGAGCAACAGGTACCAGGGCAGGTCGTTGCGCCATTTCTCACTGCGCCCGCGGTACAGGCTCGAACTCTTGAGCGTGCGCACGGCGTCGCGGTAGCGTTGGCTCAGGATGCCTTGTTCCTCACTGACCAAGCCCTCACGCCGAAGTCGCTCCTGCATTTGTTCGTCGCTGGCTTCGGCCTGTTTGCGGCGGGTGCTACGCCAGCTGGCGAACACGATGAATAGACCCCAGACCAAGCACAGGCCGGCAATGGTCAGCAGGCGGCTGGTCGAGGGCTCCCAGAATTTGTAGTCGTCCACCGCCAGCAGCGGTCCGACGAACCACACCAACAGGGCCAGGGCCAGCAAGACGCACAGGCTCCATACCCAGGTCTTGCGGAAAAACGCGGCAAGCTTGCCGAAAAAAACCTTCATGGCGTTACGTCCTTGTTACGGCTTGGGCTCGATCTGAATGGCTGGATCGATGGGTTGGTATGGTTGCAGGACCGTTTCGCGCTGCTCGCCCAGCACCCAGGCAAAACCGGCGTAAAGCATCCCAAGGCAGATCAGGGTACACAGCGCGACCATCCACCACGGCACGATGCGCACCAAGCGCCGGCGGGTATCCTTCAGACCCTGCCAGTGGGGCGAGACCTCGCGCGGTACGTCGCCGCGCAGTTGACGAATCTGCCGGTAGAGGCTGTCTCGCACCGCTTCGAGTTCGAGCATGCCGCGCGGCATGACCCGGTACTTGCCCTCGAAACCGAGCGACAGGCAGAGATACATCAGCTCTAGCATCGGCAAGTGCTTGACCGGGTTGCGCGAGAGGCGCTCGAGCAGCTGGAAGAACTTCTCGCCGCCAAAAGTCTCGTTATGGAAGGAGGAAAGCAGGCTCATCTGCGACCATTCACTTTCGTTGCCCCAAGGTGTGGTCACCACAGCCTCGTCGATTGCCGTGCATAACACGTAACGGGCGGCCATCACCTGGCTGCTTTCCGCACCATCGTGCAGGGCCCGGTGTTCGAACAGCTTGAGTTCGCCGGACAGGCGCTGGTTCAGCGCGAGCAGATCTTCGCCTTCGTAGCTGTGCTTGAGCCGCACCACTTCCGAGAGCAGAGAGGAGGCCGCCGCTACCAATGGGTTGAGGCTGATGTTGAAGGTTTCGGCCGGACGCAGCCGCGCTGCGTAGATCATCCGCTCTTCGAGCTGCTCGAATTTGGGGGGCGTGCTGAAGTCGGTCAGCGGGCTTTGCGCCGGGGCATCGCCGTGGCGATTGAGGATGACGGTCTTGTCGTCCTGTTCGTAGTCCATTTCTCTGATCATGTCGGTCAGTTCCTGATCGCCCAAAATTTCAGCTCAAGGCCGGTGAATTCTCCGGACACGTGGAAGGCGAAGCCGCCGGAACGCTCCAGCTGCGCCAGTTCCTCGGAGTTGAGTTCCAGTGCGAAATAGGTCTTACCGGAATGAAATGGGATCTGCCGCGGCGCCACCGGCAGCGGTTTCACCTTGATCCCCGGCAGGTGAAGATTGACCAACTGGCGAATACGCTCCACCGGACCGACCTTGAGGTGAGCTGGCAAGCGCGTTCGCAACTCTTCGGAGTCGCATTGGGCGCTGGCTGCGAGTACGAACGAGGCGCTGCCGAGCAGCTTGTGGTCGTGCAGCGGTGAGACCTGGATGCCGTACTGGCGCTGCTGCAGTAGCAGCTCGATGGCGTGCTGCTCAAGCACCATCGACAGCACCTGGCGAATCGCGTCCATCAGCTTGCGAAACGACAGACCCTGGTCATTGTGCAGGTAGCGACCCTCCAAGCGAGGGCGCTTGGTCTCGCTGGAGAACGTCGCCAGTTCCCCCAGCAACCCCAGCAGCTCACGGTAGATGTGTTCGGGATGGATCCGGTCGATGCCCATGTAATGGCGTAGCACGGGTTCGTAGCGGTTGATCAGCTGCAGCATCATGAAGTCGCCGACTTCTGCGCCGCCTACTTTGCCGGTCGCGCGAATACGCTCGGCCAGGATGTCGCCGCGATGCCCCAGCATGCTGATCACTTCCTTCAGGCACGACAGCAGATAGCTGGACGCCTGGAAGTCGATAAAGGTCGGTATGTACTCGGGGTCGAGGCTGATGACCCCATCCGGTGTGGTGTCGAGGATGTCGCAAAGCTTGAGTTTCACGTAAGCCTGGTCGCTCTGCTGCTCTCCCAGCAATAGCCGAAAGTCCGGTCGCCCAGTGCTGACCTGGCTGCTGCTGCTGTCGCCTGCGTTGGAGTCAGTGACCTCTTCGTCGAACGCGGTATAGCGCGCCAGCACGTCCTTCTGTTCTGGGCGGCGGCTCTCGATGTGATTGCCGGTCACCAGCGGTAACGCCAGGTACACAGGCGTATTTCCAGTGTTGGGCGGCACGTCCAGGGCCAGTGGCTCACGCTCGGCGCCAATCTCGAAAAGGCTGCCATCAGGAAGTAGACCACTCGCCTGGCTAAGCACCAGCTTGCCCATGTTGAGGAACTGACGGTCGATCTCCAGTCCGAAGAAGCCCCAGGCGTAATGGCCTAACTTCTGTGTCCGCAGCTTGAGCTGCGCGTCGTAGTAGCGATCGCTTTGCTGGAAATGCTGTGGACGCAACAGCATGCCTTCCTGCCAGATGACTTTGTTCATGCTCATCAATCAGTCTCCCTTCGCGAGCGGATCGATGGCCTTGATGCCGTGCTCGTCCAGCATCAGCTCAATGCGGTTCTGTGCCTTGTCTTGCAGCGGGATTACGAAACGCCAGCTCGATTCAGGCAGGTCGCGATAGGCGGCCAGCACGCCGACATAGCGGCTACCGTCCTGAACAAACAGCTTGAGGTCGCGCTGCTCGCCTGGGCGCAGTTCCAGCTCTTCCTGAATCACCATGTCCGGGGACAGGGCTTCCTTGGGTCGCTGGTAGAGCGAGAAGAAGTCGGCGTTCTCGAAGGCCACCGGATGCTTGAGCTCCAACAGGCGTATCACGACGGGCGAAGGGCGGCCGTTAAGGTCGGGGTTGAGCCTGTCGCTCCCCTGCAGCGACAGGTCCAGCTTGGTCAGATCTGAGTTGGGCGTGAGGGCAGAGCAGCCGCTCAGAACGGCAAGTGCCGCCATCACCGCGGCGGATAAAAAGCGTGACATGGACATCATCCTTGAAGGTCTGTGTTGAGCGTGGCGATCAGGCGGGCCTGCTCTTCGTAAGCCTGTGCGAAGTCTCGAGCAAACAAACGTTCGCCCCAATCGTCGTCACGCTGCATCGCCGAGTGCAGCCGCTTATAGGCACGCCAACGATTACCGGATGTGGAAATAAGAGGCTTGTTGTCACGCTCGAAGCGCAGCGCCAGCTGATCAGGGGACAGTTGCTCCAGCATGCCTTTGATGGCGGCGCGACTGGCGGCCAGCATGGCCACTTGGTGCGCCTGAAGATCACGGTAAGCGCGCCCCATGGCCTGTTCCGCAGGTAGCTGCCCCGGTTTGCCGCCGCGCAGCAGGAGGTTCAGAGCTTCCCCCCTGTCGGTGCTGTGCTTGAGCGGGTTGTTGCCGGCACTCTGCACGGTGGTCACTGACAGGCGCATCTCGTTTTTCAGCTCGCCCCGGGTGCGCAGCGCCTGTTGAAGCCCACCGACGCTCTGCTTGAGCAGACATGCGGCCTTGAGGGCCAATGCTTGACGAGCTTCTTCGTCCAGGCTGTCCAGATTAACGCCGAGCGCTTCACCGAAGCGCGTCCAGAAGTCTGGTGCTAGACGTTCGGGCTCCGGTGCGATCTGGGGTGGTGTGGCCTCCTTGGGCATCACCAATTCGGGAACCCGGAGGTTCTCCTCGTCGATCTGCGCATAATCGCGCTGCTGAGCTTGGGCGCGTGGGGGCGCGAGGACCGCAGTCAGGTCGTCGACCTCAGCGTAGACGCGTTCCTGCTGATCGAGAGCAGTCAACGGGTCGAGGTCAAGAAAGGCATCGTCGGGGATGATGCTGCCGGCCGGCTGTGGGCGGCCGATATCGCCTTCGAAAGAAGCGGGGTCCTGAATCAGTCGTGCGCGGATTTCGAAGTCGCCCAGGCAATACACGCTGCCGTGTTCGATTCGCTGCGCCCGGCCTTTGTCCAGGCTGGCGCCAGAGTCTTTGAGCTGAATGCCGTTGCTACTGGTGTCGGTGAGGAAGAATGTCCCGTCGCGGTAGCTTACTTCGGCGTGTCGGCTGGACAACACCCGCTTACGGTCCGGGATTACCCAGTCGCAATCCTCAGCGCGGCCGATGATGCCGCCGGCCTGCTTGAAGGTCTTACTGCTAATCAGCCCTGGCGCGAACTGCTGCGCACTGACCATATCGAAAACCAGTTCCATGGCTTCTTCTCCTTGGCGAGTCAGCTACTGCGTGTCGATGCTTGCGGATCACCCAAAGGGCGATACTCGTCGTCGTTGAATTTGTAGTTACCGGAGCAGCCGGCAAGGGCGAGGGATGCGATGAATAAAACGAGGGCGCAATAGCGGGCTAGCACGCGATTTCCTCCTTGAAAGCGTGTGGGCAGACGGCCCCGCTGACCGATAACGGCGAAGCGAGACTCAGGCTGTGCATTGAAGTTCAGCTGGCTACTCGCGTGGGTGAACGGGGTCACGAAAAAAAGGGGGGGTGGCTTGGAAACGAGAGCTGCAGCTATAAATGCTTTCGCCCTCGTCAGACCTAACGAAACTGCTAGGCGAAGGCTTGGGCGCTTTCTTTTTTGATGGCAGCAAGCCGCTCTGCTGCCTGGTTGTCGTTGATGGCGCGCCATTGCGCGACCAACTCCGCAATATCGACTCGTTTTGCGTGTTCGCCGAACACGCTGCGTGGCGTCACCAAGCGTTCCGCCTGTGCAAGTAAACGTTGCTGGGTTCGAGTAAGAGCGGGACTCTGTTCAGCTCGAACACGTTCCCCCTGTTCGATTGCATCGGCATAAATGGCACGTAGTTCCAGATCGCTTTTGCCGTAGAAACGCATCTCACCCCTGCGCCTGATTTCCCAGCGGAACTCATTGAATGAGCGCGCTTGCCAGTTTTCCAGTAGCTGGGCGGTGCTTAGCAGCTGGGCATAGATGTCACGGATTTCAGCCTCGCTGAAGAGCTTTCCGTTGCGCTCTTCGACGCTGGCATTCCAGCGCAGCAGATTAGTGAGCGCTGCTCGTGCATAGCCGCTATCGCTGGCATGGTGAGTACCCGCAAGTGCAAGCCGATTCGGCATATCACCATCCAAGCCGATTTCGCCAACGTAGCGTGCGCAGGTTTGCTCATCGATCAGCGCGCAGCCCGGTTGCCACAGCACTGCTGCCTCGCTTCCGCCCCCGGGTTTACGAGGCATGAAATGCCACTGCTCGCCGTGGTGCTCGTAGGAGTCGCCCTGAAGATTAACGAGCCCTGCAAGCAACAATGCTATGCCGCTTACTGGCGAGCTGAAAAGCAGAGCTGTACCGGGGAGAGCCAGTTTCCACTCCGCGTCCATCCAAGGCAGCGGAACGGCGGGAACTGGGTCGTTATGGTTGACGATACGGTGGTGGGTAAGCGGCTGGGCGGCTTTAACGAAAGCAGCGTCGCCGGCGCGGGGTGCGCCATAGGTATAAAGGATGACCTTTGGTTTGGTGGGCTTACGACGCAGCCACTCCGCAAGCAGAAGGGCAACTGCTCCCCCTAGGCTATGGCCACAAATCACTAACGTTTGCTCGCCTGTGTAGAAGGCATTGAGGTAGCGCTCAACGAAGGGTTTCGCTGCTTTGTAGCCACCATAGAACCCGCGATGTGCCTGGCCTTCGCCATCCTCAAATGGCACCTGGCGAGCATCAGCGTCGCGGCTGGCATCTGCCAGAATTTCCTGAGTGCCGCGCACCGAGATCAGTACTACTTTGTCGTTATGCGTAATGAAGGCTTGGGTATTCGCGACCGCGCTGTATAGAAAATGCACGTCTTCTGGGTTGTGCCATTCAGCCCGCGCTTCTTTTCCGTAGCGATCTGGATCGTAGGGCACAATCTCGAGGCGCTTCGAATAAGCAACTTCCTCACAAAGTAAATGATAGGGGCCCGCACCATCGAACTGCGTTGGCTTGACTCGACGTCCCAACTGATTCTGCAGCACATGGCCGATGCTCCCAATCGAGTCGTAGGGAGGAGGTGAAGAGACGTAAGGCTTCTTTTCGGTATTAAAAGGGGCGTAAACGAACGTGCTCATCAGCGCGAGGTGGTAAGCGTTCAGTGCACAGAAGTCGGTATCGCGGGAAAGTAGTGGACTATAGGCGCGAAGCGCTTTGATTTCGATTACATGGTGCTGGTTACAAATGAGCGCAATGCCAAACTGATCCGTTGCTAAACCTGCGCTTTTCTTTAATTGCGAAGGTCGTCCCTTCCAAGACTCGTCTGGCTCTGGCAGATGACTTTTTACCTCGGTGAAGTCGCTGACTTCAGCCCGAAGAAAACGAGCCCTCTCTCTCGCTGCGCGTTCTTCTGCTAGATAAGTCATGCCGTTGGGACTACGAGGTCCGGCGGGCGATTGCTCCGCCGCTATTTGCAGTGATGTCAGCGGAATCTTGAAAGACTTTCTTAGCGCTAGCTCTTCATACCATGGGTCTGGATATGTAGTGGCTAGTTGCGATAGATCCAGAACGGCGGCTCCCGGATGTACATTGTGGATTTCCGCCAACCCATCGCTATCCAGAAGGCCTTCGAAAGCTTGCCCTTGGCAATCAACCAATCTGTACGGCAACTCAGCATAGGGTTTTCCTTCTCCTAACTCATTTACGAGCCGAAAGCTAAACCAGGTGCTGCGTAATGGGCATTTAAGTATTTCAACGGCACGCTCCATCCTTGGTCACTCCGTACAGTTTGGGTAGATAGTGCATTCACGATTGTTATTTCTGTAGGTCTTGAATACCGGCGGGTCTTGGCATCCCTGCCATCCCTCTTTTGGTAAGCATGGCTTCCAACCTTTCGGAAATTTAATCCAGGTATTATCCCGGTAAGGGAGTTCTTCGGGCTTCAGTTTAAAAGAAAGGTTGACGGTTTTATTAGGAAGTTTATCCCGCGTTAGGTATGCGCCAGCGTTGGTGCAATCCAATACTTTGGATATTTCAAGGTTTAGCTTGCTTTCCTGAAACAGCCATGAGCATTCGGCTGTCTTGGCTAGAGTCCCGTCTGCTCGAAATGCTGGAGCACCCTCGGGTAGTTGGTCGATTATGGTCAACCCACCGTTGTCATAAGTTTGTTGCCAGTCCTTGTCGCCGTAACGGGCATTGATGAACAGCCCGACCCGGGCCAGCGGCAGGTCGCACGTACCATCGCGGTAGTTCACTGGAATACGGAATCGGTATTCATGAGGGTGACTGTCAAAGTCTGCTTTGAATGTCTTCGTCTGGCTCCGGCCGCCGCAGTTTCCCGCTGCTCCGTAGTGAGCCTGTGCTTTGAGGGCAAAGTCGGCGGGCAGCTCACCTTCTAGCGTGAAGGACTCAGCGCCTAGCGGACCCACCGTGCTGCAAGCATTAAGGGAAAGGGCTAGCAGCGCCGGCCACCACAGCAAGGCGCCGGTATAGGATTTCTTGGTCGGATTCATAAGAAAGGTTTCCGTGCATTGGGACTCGAAAGCACCGTGCTGACCCGGGCGAAATGGGCTTCTCTTGTTTCATGCTCGGCGGGCGCCCAAGCCGGGTGCTCAGCAAGCGCAGGGTCCAGTTGGTGGAGCAGCAAGAAATGCAGCTGTTGTTCAGCAAGCCAATTCCAGCGTCGGGCTTTATCGAGTTGCTGATCCAGCCAGTCCGTTAGCAGACGAGTTTCGGCGAGATCCGCGGTGGCCTTTGAATGGTTCTGCCACAGCCAGAGCTCAAGATTGTGTCGGCTGATATGGTGCTGCACCGTTTCCGGTTCGGCTATCGCAAGCCATGGCGTCTCGAACGGTGCGGGGCACTGGTCGGGCCGCGGATTATCGAAGCACTGCCAGCATTGACCATCCCAGCACAGCGCGCTGCTTAGAGGACCGAGCAAAAGTGGCCGTTGGATTTCCTCTATCTCGCGAAGATGGTGCGCAATGACGCGGTTGTCCTGGAAACGATAGAGCGCTCGTTGCTCTCGCTCATTGATCAGCATGCGTTCACGCCAGTGCTGGGCGAGGACAGCTAAGTCGACGCGCTCGGCACTTGCCAGCCACCCCCAGCCGCGTTCAGGTGTATCAAGCAGCGTTTGAATGAACTCCGAACAGGGGGTGTGCACACGAACCAGCCAGGGGCCGACATCTGTCATATCGGCCAATTCGGTGTTTTGGTAAAGGTTGACGTAGTCCTGCATCAGGTTCGCGCTGAACAGGGCGTTGATTGGGTCCGGTTCTGCGAGACGGTCAACGACCAACAACAGCTCGCGCTGGTGGCCTATTTGCTCGGCTAGCCAGTCAGCGGCAATGACTGACTGATAAGAATGTTGTACGGCCTGCGTCATGCGATCCTCCACAGTGACCAGGCTTTCAATGCTTCGGAGGCAATGATCAGAACTAGAAGTAAAAGACCGAAGCCCGGCAGTAGCTGCGCGATAAGCAACAGCACTGAAACTGACGGAATAAGGAAAAAAAGGCGGAAAGGGATCTGCGCATAAGCGAGATAGTTAACCCCGCGAGCCCGTAGCAGAAACATTAGGCATGAAAGGATGATCGACACCTGCAATAGCCAGGACGCCGGTCCAGCGACCAGGTTGGCTCCTCCTTGTTGTTCGAACAGTGCGAGGCTTGAGCTGAGATCGCTGAGGTAAGGCACTCGTCCGCCCCTCCAGCTATTGATGCAGTACCAGGCGATGTAAAAGACGTCCAAGGCGCCCCAGGCGACATAAACCACGCTGCGTTTACTCGTTGTTGCCACGGTATTCATGGTTGGATGCCTTTTCTTTCATAGACTGTGTCGGCGGTTACGGGCTGCCAATGCCAGGACTGGCCAGAAATTTGCCAATGATCGGTGCCTTCAAGGAATCGCTGAGTGACGGTGCGTTGCTGACCGTAAGGGTAAGTCGCCGAGCTTTGCGCCAGATGCTGTTCACTTTCGCCCAGTCTTTGCCAGACTTGGATCATGGTGCGGGTGGTGTTCTGGTAATCCTTGCCTTCAGAACCAAAGACGCGGCCTTCATCACTAAGCGAACCCAGGCGGTTCATAAACATCTTCACCGAGTTGCTCATGCCGTCGTAGTCAATTTCTTGAGTGACCCATTTACCCGGACCGCTTGTGGCTGATTTTGTCGCTATGGGTGCGGAGGCAGGTTTCGCTATTGCGACTGAGGATGTCGAAGCGTTGCTAGGTGATGCAGCAAAGGCAGTAGGTTGCACCGCACAAGCGCCATCTCGGCATGCCTCGCAAATCGGACAACGACTGGCGCCGATCTGCCGGGCTTTGCGCGCTAGCTGCAGTTGAGTATTGGCCAGTGCGACCTTGGGTTTGGCGCCGGCCTTGTCCTGATCGGCGAGCCAGGGAATCTCCGGAGCAAGAATGCTCACGCCCGAGCCTCTACCAGGCGAGCCGCCACAGTTCATCTTGATAGTCGCGCCGCTCAAGGTCACGCCACTGGGATCAAGTTTGAGGAAGCTACCGCCGCCAGCGGCGGTTAGCTCCATCCCCGCATCGATGATGACTTTGCTACCCGCGTAGTAGTGAATCTCGTTACCTGCCTCAATGAACTGCCCGGTGCCGATCTTCACGTGCTGGGTGTTACCCACGGTGAGGTGGTCGTTTACACGGATTTCGGTCTTTCGATTGGCATGGGTTGTGCGGTGTTCTTCGGCCTTGAATTCGCTGTAGCTGTTGGCCTCGACGGTGTCGTGGCGTTCATGGCCGATGCGGATCTTCTGGTCGTGTTCGATGTTCTCGTCCCAGTCGCGCTGGGCGTGGACGTAGATCTGCTCGGCGCCTTTGCGGTCTTCGATCCGCAGTTCGTTGTAACCAGCACCGCCGGGTGAAGTAAGGGTCTTGAACACGCTGCGGGTCTTGTTTGCCGGCAGGTCATAGGGCACGACGTGCTCTTTGTGGTACAGGCAGCCAGTGACGAGGGGCTGGTCGGGGTCGCCTTCGAGGAAGGTGACCAGCACTTCCATCCCAACGCGCGGGATAGCGATGCCGCCGTAGCGGTCACCAGCCCAGCTTGTGCTGACACGCAGCCAGCAGCTGGTCTTGTCGTCGGCCTGGCCTTCGCGGTCCCAGTGGAACTGGACTTTCACGCGACCGTACTCGTCGCAGTGGATTTCTTCACCAGCAGGGCCTGTGATCACGGCAGTCTGGCTACCGAGAACCTTAGGCTTGGGATGCTTCAGGGCCGGGCGGTAGGGGATGTCCCAGGGCGTGGCGGTGAATTGGTTGCGGTAGCCTTGGGTGAAGCCGTCACGAGATATGGTATCGCGCGTTACCGATTCCTCCAGCACCTGCGGCTGTTTGCCTTCGTGGAGGATCTCGTTCAGCAGCCAGAGCTGGTTCCAGTCACTGCGCGGGTGTTCGTTCAGGGCGAGAAAATGGCCGGTGACCAGCTGCGGCTGGTCACTCTCGCCTTCGGCCAGCTCGAAATCGCTGCGGTGACGCTCCAGTGCACGCTGGGACAGATGCTTGCCACGGGGGCGCTCGGTGAAGCGGCCGGGGTAGTCGTAGTCTTCCAGGTCCGGTTGGAGCTCGCTCTGGAAGGCGCTTTCCATAGTCAGGCGCGGCTTCTCGAAGTCGTAATCGCGGCGAGTGACGCGGCTGGTGCGGGTCTCGACCCGCAGGCCGAAGCGCTTGACCACTGGCTCGTCGGCGACCAAACCGGAATCCTGCTGGTACGTCACCGGTGCGAGCTTGGGAAACCCCGTCTGGTCATCTCCGAAGACCAGCACATGGCCCGTGGCGCTGTGCTGGAAGTGGTAGTGAATGCCCTCTTCCTCGCACAGGCGCTGGATGAAGTGCAGATCGCTCTCGTCGTACTGCACGCAGTAGTCGCGCTCGGGATAGACCGAGCCGAGGTCAAAGCGAAAAGCGTTGGCCTGGATGCCATGCTCTTCGAGCACTTGGCTGATGATCTTCTCCACCGTCAGGTGCTGGAAGATGCGTTGGTTGGTGCGGTGAGCCAGGTAAGCCAGCTGCGGGCGCAGGGTAATGTGGTAGCGCGTCAGGCGCTGGCCGGAATCGCCCTGCGCGACGCAGTAGATCAAGCCATGGATGCCGTTGCCGGTCGGCGATAGGGCCAGGAAGGCCGGCTGGTGCAGAAGGCTTTCCAGATCCAGATCAGGACGTTCGCTGACCAGTTCGAGCTCGAAGGCAAAGGGCTGCGACAGTGCCTCGCGTCCCTTGAATTTGAGCACCTGTAGATCGTGCTCGACGCCCTCGATAGCGAGGCTGAAATGGGTGTCGTTGGCCGGGTTGAACATGGTCTCTGGTCCGTCCTTAGATTTCTGCTGGGCTGATGTTCAGCCGTTCCATGCGATAGAGCAGGGTGCGTCGGGGCAAGCCCAGCTCGCGGGCGGCCTGGCTCTGGTTGCCGCCGTTCTTGCGCAGGCAGTCGACCAACAGGTTGCGCTCGACCCGATCGAGCCGCTCGCGCAGGTTCATCGTGCTGTCGAGTTCATCATCCAGTTTGCGCAGGTTGAAATGCATTGGCAGCAACTCGCCGGACTCGCAGAGCAGCACGGCACGTTCGACCAAACCCTTCAGCTCGCGCACATTGCCTGGGAAGCCATAACCGGCGAGCTGTTCCAGCGCGGCGTCGGACCAGCGCACGGTGTCGCGTTGCAGGAATCCACAGGCGTTGTCGGCAAAATGCCGCGCCAGTCGCAGGATGTCTTGCCCGCGCTCGCGCAGGGGCGGCAGTTCTATCGGAAAAATGGAAAGCCGGTAGTAAAGATCCTCGCGAAAACGACCTTCCTCGACGCGCTTGTGCAGGTCTTGGTGAGTTGCAGCGACGATCCGGACATCGACCTTGTGGGTGCGAGTGCTGCCCAGCGGCCGCACTTCGCCTTCCTGCAGGACGCGTAAGAGCTTGGCCTGTAGAGTCAGCGGCATGTCACCGATTTCGTCTAGAAAAAGCGTGCCGCCGTTGGCCGCGTCGAACAGCCCTTCATGATCACGGTCGGCACCGGTAAAGGCCCCCTTGCGATAGCCGAACAGTTCACTTTCCAGTAAATGCTCCGGTAAAGCCGCGCAGTTCTGGACGACAAAGGCCTGGCTGCGTCGCGAGCCGCAATCATGAATGGCGCGGGCAACGAGTTCCTTTCCGGTGCCGGTTTCGCCGGTCAGCATAACGCTTACCGGGTTGTGCAAGACCTTGCTGATCAGCCCGTAGACTGCGCGCATCCGTGGACTGTCGCCAATCAGGCCATAGCCGCTGGCGCAGGGACGCGTCGATGCAGCGGGTGCGAGATCTGGTTGCCGAGTATCACGCAAGCGATTGAGCAGTTGCGCCTGGCCAAGGGCGAACCGGCCAAGGTTGGACAGCGTGGCCGAGCCCGCCGCGAGATCTTGATGGGTGTTGCTGGCAGCCACCAGTAACCCGGCGGTATGGCCCTCAGCGTCCTGCAGCGGCAGGCACAGCAGGCTGCGCCATGGGCGCGATGTTTCTGGCAGGAAGCTGGTCTGGTGCAGGCTGGCATCGAGTGGCGCGATGCTCAGTTGCTGGTTCTGGCTGAGGCAATACTGCAGCAATTGTTCGTCACGATAGTCGCTGGGCACGCTGGTCGCCTCGTGCCCCCGCGCTCCCTCCAACCATTCGGCCGAAAGCGTCAGGCGCGTATGGGTTGCGTCGAGGAGGTAGAGCTGAGCGAGCGAGCAGTGCGCCAGTTGTGCGACCAATTCGGTGAGCCCATTGAGCCAGGCGTCCGTGTCGGTGTTCCATGCCAACTCGGCGAAGCGCTCGAGTAGCGATCGCGTATCGCACGTTGAGGTCGGTTCGACGAGCATGGGCGGGACCTTAAGCGAACTCACAGACAACTGCTCCGTCGCCGTCGAGCGTGGCGTGTACCCGTTGCAACGTTTCGCCGCCGGCCATGGCGTCGAGCAGCCGGTCGACTACCAGTGGTTGCAGGTGCTGGTCGATGAGATGGTCGATCAGCCGCGCGCCGCTTTCGCTGTGAGTGCAGCGCTCGGCCAGATGCGCCAGCAGCGCCGGGCAGTGGCTGAACTGCAGCTGACGCCACGCGAGGCGCTCGCCGAAGCGGGTGAGCTTGAGCCCCACGAGCTCATTCAACACCTCACCCTCGATCGGGTAATAGGGCACCACGCGCATCCGGCCGAGCAGCGCCGGCTTGAAATGCTGCGCCAGCTGCGGACGAATGGCTTGCTCCAGATCGTCGGCGGCGGGGCGCTGGCCACCTGCGCAGAGGCTGGCGATGCGGTCGCTGGCGAGATTGCTGGTCATCAGGATCAGGGTGTTACGAAAGTTGATCTCACGCCCTTCGCCATCGTTGGCCACGCCCTTGTCGAAAATTTGATAGAAGACATTCATCACGTCCGGGTCGGCCTTCTCGACTTCGTCGAGCAGCACCACCGAGTAGGGTTTCTGCCGGACGGCCTCGGTGAGCATGCCGCCCTCGCCGTAGCCCACGTAGCCTGGCGGCGCGCCGATGAGCCGGGAAACACTGTGTTTTTCCTGAAACTCGGACATGTTGATGGTGGTTAGAAAGCGTTCACCGCCGTAGAGCAGGTCGGCCAGCGCCAGGGCAGTCTCGGTCTTGCCGACCCCGCTGGGGCCGACCAGTAGGAACACGCCTACCGGCGCGTCGGCGCGGTTGAGGCCGGCGGCGGTCGCGCGCATCGAACGGTCCAGTGCCTCGACAGCTTGCGCCTGGCCACGCACCCGCTGGCGAAGGTCGCTGGCGAAGGTCAGCACTTTGCTGTTGTGCTCGCGTGCCAGTTGCGAAAGTGGCACGCCGGTCCAGTGACTGATCACTTCGGCTACTAGGCGTGGGCAAACCTCGAAGCTGACCAGGCGCTCGTGGGTCTGGGCGCTGGCCAGCTCGACCTGCACGTCCCGCAGCTCCGCTTCCAGGGCATTTATCTCCTGCGCCGTTTGCGTGGACGCTTCGTCAACGGCCGCCTGACGGGCCGACGCGCAGGCCTTGCGCAAGTCCAGTAGCCGCTCGGCGAGCTCGCGCTGGACGGACCAGCGGGTTTCTACGTGTTCGAGTTCGGCGCGTGCTTCGCTCAGCCGGAGGTCCAAAGCGTCGAGCGCTTCGCGGTCTACGCTCAATCCGGCATCGAGGTCCCGACGTACCGCTTCGCGTTGGCGTTCACCCTCGGCAATTTCCCCACGCAGGCGCTCCAGTGCTTCCGGTGCGGCCGCAAGGCTGATGCGCACGCGGGCGCAGGCGGTGTCTAGCACGTCGACGGCCTTGTCGGGTAGCTGTCGACCGGCCAGGTAGCGGGCTGATAATTCGGCGGCGGCTACCACTGCGTCGTCGCGCAGATAGATGCCGTGACTCTTTTCATAGACAGGCGCCAGGCCGCGCAGGATGGTCACCGCCTCGGAATCGGTCGGCTCGTGCAGCTGCACCGGCTGGAAGCGACGTGCGAGGGCCGGGTCCTTCTCGAAGTACTTTTTGTATTCACTCCAGGTTGTGGCGGCGATGGTGCGCAGCTCGCCCCGGGCCAATGCAGGTTTGAGCAGGTTGGCCGCGTCGCCGCTACCCGCCTGACCACCCGCGCCGATCAGCGTGTGGGCTTCGTCGATGAATAGGATGATTGGTTTGGCCGAACCTTTGACTTCATCGATCACGCCCTGCAGGCGGCGCTCGAATTCCCCTTTGACGCTGGCGCCGGCCTGCAGCAGGCCCAGGTCCAGGGCCATGAGTTCGACGCCTTTGAGTGTGTCCGGGACTTCGCCGGCCGCAATGCGCAGTGCTAGGCCTTCGACGATGGCGGTCTTGCCGACTCCGGCTTCGCCCACCACGATCGGGTTGCTTTTGCGCCGGCGGGCAAGAATGTCGATCATCTGGCGGATGGCGCCATCGCGACAAAGGACGGGGTCGAGCTTGCCGTCACGGGCCTGCTGGGTGAAGTTATGGGTGAAGCGCGAGAGGTTCGATTCGCCACCGGCAGTGGGGGTGCCTGCGGGTTGTTGCGTCGGCTGTTGGGCCAGGGCGAACTCACGCAGTCGCTCGGCGTTGAGCCTGGCCAGCAACGGTTGGTAGTGACTGCCCGCGTAGCGCATCGGGTTGCGCAACAGCGCCAGGATCAGCGCGGCCTGGTCGATCTGGCTCTGGCCAAGTTCGAGGTTGCCGACCAGCAGCGCGTCCTGTAGCCACTGCACCAGCTCCGCGGAAAACACCGGATTGCGCGACTCGCTGTGCTCGCCACGTGGTTGCAGCGCCTGGGCCAGCGTGCCGGGTTCGACATCGGCGTCCAGCAGGGCGCGGTTCAGTAAGCCTTCGGGGCGCTCCAGCAGGCCGAGCAGCAGGTCTTCGACCAAGATCTTGTTGCCGCCACGGACCACGCAGCGCTCCGCCGCGGTTTCCAGATCATTCTTGGTCTGCGCATCCAGAGCCTGGACCAGTTGTTGGAGGTCTACGTTGATCATCTTCATCTTCCTTAATGAGTCTGGCTGCCCAGGGTGACCATGCCGTCCGCGCGCTCGCTACCGAGCCAGCTGGTCCAGCCGAGGCGGCAGGTGTTTTCGGCGCCGATGCGCAGGTCGCGAATATCGTCCTGGCGCAATTGCAGGCGGATGTCATAGTCCAGCGGATCGCGCAGGGTGAAGCGCACCAGTGCACAGAGCGGTTGATAGCCGGTGCCGACCGGCAGAAATTCGTGAAAGCGGCCCCAACTGAGTTGCCGGATGTGGATGCGGAACTTGCCGCCACGGTCCCGCACCCGCTCGCCCAGCACTAGGCTCTCGCCGAGCTGGCTGTTGGCTCGGCCGAGGCGGTTCTGCTGCTCGGTGAGAATCTCTACTTGGCGTTCGAGGCACTGCTCGATGCGCAGGTCCGCGTGCTTGAAGTAATAGCGCAGCACCGATTCGATCAGTGCTGCCGAATGTGCGCGTAGGCTGAGTAGGCCCAGGTACGGCAGAAGGCGCTTCCAGTTCAGCTCCGAGGCGGCGCGGATCTGCTCACCGCCCAACCCGATGAGGGCGAACAGCTGCTCGGAGAGCGGGTCGCGTGCGCCGCTGGTGAAGCGCGTGCGGTAACGGTATTTCTGCCAGATCGGCACTATCAGTCGCTGCAGGCGGTTATTGAACAGGTCGAGAAACTCGCGCGTCGGGTTACCTTCGGCGCTATCGCCGAGAGCCTGCTCACCATAGAAGGCAGGCAGTGGCGAGCCTGCCCCAAAGAGGCTGACCAGGTTGATCCGCAACTGCGCGCGCAGTTGCCCATGCTCTTCGAAGAAGTGCACGCGATCGACGTCGCTGCCAGGGAAACCCAAGCTCGGGTTGGCCTGGAACTCGAGGTGCTCGTAGAGCGCCTCTTCGTCCAGATCAGGATGCGCGGCTTTCAGACGGTCCATCACCAGTAGCACACCCTGGAACAGGCTGTACTCGCGGATGCCCCGGCTGATCCGGTTTAGAGCAGGGGCTGCTGCCCCATGCGCGGCGTCCATTGGTACACCTCTCCCTGTGTGCTCCTGACGCGCAGCTCGTGGTACGAGTTGAGGCTGGCGTACAGTGCAAAGAATTCATTGAGTATCGAGGCGAAGAGGAATAAGTCTCCCTCGCCCAGATAACCCTCGGGGTCCATCACCAGCTCGGTGCGCACGCCGCGCACTGGCAGGCCGCGGTGCAGCCGGTCAACGTGCTGATGGCCGATCTGCTTAAGGCCGCCGAGCAGGCGCTTACTGACCTTCTCCGCGTGCTGGTCGTAATAGCGTGGCAGGTCATAGGTCTCGAGGATCACCTTGAGCGCCTCGACGTTGGCCAGCGACAGGTAGTTGAGCGACATGTTGCTGATCAGCTTCCAGAGGAAGTCACGGTGCAGCGGCGGCGCGTAGCTTGGCGTTACCGCACTGATGTTGCGGAAGGTCAGGAACTCCGGCGTGTCCTCGCTGGGCAGGCAGATATCGCCCAGGCGCAGCAGGCGCGGCAGGTTTTGGTTGGTGCAGGTGAGCTCGATGGACAACGTCTCATGCTGGTCCAGGTTGCGCAGACCAAAGCTGAGGTAGGTCTCCAGGCCGTCGCCCAGCATCGAGGGTTGCTGACGCACGCTGTAGTGCGGGCGCGCCACCGGTACGTCAAAACTGGGGTCATGCTCGAAGGACTCGAACGGCACGTATTCTTCGTAGCCCATGCCGCCCGGCTTCCAGCCGGTAACACGGTCGACCGAAAAGACACCGCAGTGGGTGCTGTCGAGTTCGGATGGCATCAGCAAATACTGGTCCTGCTTGCCGTCCAGGCGAATCGGGATAGCGTCGTGTTCGAACAGGTTGACCACCGGGGTGCAGTACAGGCGCACGTTATCCAGCGTCGGGCGGATGCGCTGCACCCCAGCCTTGTGAATGTCGAAGCGCAGCTCGAAGCCACGCGCCTGTTCCAGCACCTCCTGCGGCAGACGCTTGATGACATCGAGGCCAAGCAGGTCGACGAACAGGAATTTCTCTTGGAAGGCGAAGTATTCCTGCAGGTAGCGATATCCCCGAAAGGTGTTGAGCGGATATGGGATGAGCGCCTGATCTTCGGCAAAGCCCACCGGCTGAAGCTTTGACGGATCGATATGGAGTGCGGGCAGCGCAACGCCGAAGCCGTCACTAAATGGTTTGCCGTTGGCATCCAGTGCAATCAGCTGCACGTCAGCGACGTTGCGCAGCAAGCTCAGATAAAGCATCTGGCTGATGTAACGCTCGCCAGCGAGATGAAGGCGCAGCTGCTTGAGATTCAACTCACCCAGTTGCCCATCGGCCGTCATCTGCAAACGCAGGCTCAGCAATGCGCCACCGCCTTTAACCGAATAGTCCAACGCGTCGAGCGCCAACGGCAGAACCTCGGTAGCGTAGGCGGTACGGAAGCGGCAGGTCACACCCTGGATCGGCTTGGATTCGACTGGCGTATTGCGCGGCACCATCAACGCAGGGCCTGGTCGATTGACCGGGTCGAACTGCAACATGCTGAATGCCGGCAGCGGGCGCATGTAGTTCGGCCACAGCAAGTGCATCAATGAATGGGTCAGCTCCGGCAGCTCGTCATCTAGCTTCTGGCGCAGGCGCCCGGTGAGAAATGCGAAGCCTTCCAGCAACCGCTCGACATCCGGATCACGCCCGGCCTGACCGAGGAATGGTGCCAGCGCCGGGCTACGCTCGGAGAAGCGCTTGCCGAGTTGGCGCAGGGCGGTGAGTTCGCTCTGGTAGTAGTGGTTGAAGGACATCAGCCGGCCATCCCTGTAAGACGCATGGTCAACCGCCAATCACAATGGTGCCGGACCCGGCGATCACCGGATTACCGTGATCACCCATCGTGCCCACCGTAGTAGCCGGTTTGCCGTTGATCAGCACTGTTGGGATGACCGCACTGGCCAACGCACTGCCGCAGGACGTCGGGTCGCCCATACGGGCGGCAGGCATGCCGTCGAACAGGACGTCAGGAGAGCCGGCCGCGATGGGGTTAGTGCCGTGGCCCTTTTTCGGGCAAGCGGTGGTGTCGCCCAGTCGGGCTGCGGGTTTACCGGACATCAGGCTCTCCTTAGTGGACTTTCACTTGTCCGCTGCCGTCCAGGCTCGCGGAAAAACTTACTTGGCGCTTCGAACCGTCGACTTCCAGCAGACCTTCGATGGCGAAGGACAGGCTCAGCGGGTCATGCGTGCGGGGGAGGGATATCACCCGGACCTGGCTCAAGCGGGGTTCGTACGCCTCGATGAAGCGTTCAATGGCGATACGCGCCTGTTGCAGCGAGTCGTGCAGCGACAGGCGCATATCGTTCAAATCGGGCAACCCGTAGTCGGGCAACGTTTGCACGCTGCCCGCCCGGGTGCTGAGCATTTTGGCCAGATGGACAGCCACCGAAGCCATCGCCGCGACTTCACGGCTCCAGCCGGCACGCTTGTCGGCGTCACCGCCGAGGCGTTCGAAAAGGCTGCCGTAGGCCATCTCAGGTTCTTCCCACGAACAAAACACGGTGGCGACGCTGCGCGTTCTCGCGCAGTGCCAGGAAGGACGAACGACGTGTGCTGCCTGCCCACAAGTTCGGCGTGACGCAGCACTGCGCGAAAACGAGCGCGTCCCGAAGGGTTGCGCAACGCCGGTGTGTTTTGTTCATGGGCAGAACCTCACTCCTTGTCCAGCTTGCCAACCAGAGACAGGGTGAAGTCGGCACCCATGTACTTGAAGTGCGGACGCACGTTCAGGCTGACGCGGTACCAGCCCGGCTCACCATCGACATCACTGACGACCACTTGCGCGGCGCGTAGCGGACGACGGCTACGGACTTCGGAGCTTGGGTTCTCCTGGTCGGCCACGTACTGGCGAATCCATTTGTTCAGTTCAAGCTCCAGGTCGGTACGCTCTTTCCAGGCGCCGATCTGCTCGCGCTGCAGCACCTTGAGGTAGTGCGCCAGGCGGTTGACGATGAACAGATAGGGCAGCTGAGTGCCGAGCTTGTAGTTGAGCTCAGCATTCTTGCCTTCTTCGCTGTTGCCGAAGAACTTCGGCTTTTGCGCAGAGTTGGCCGAGAAGAACGCGGCGTTGTCGCTGCCCTTTCGCATGGTCAGGGCAATGAAGCCTTCATCGGCCAGTTCGTATTCACGACGGTCCGAGACCAACACTTCGGTCGGGATCTTGGTTTCGATCTCGCCCATGCTCTCGAAGTGGTGCAGCGGCAGGTCTTCAACGGCGCCACCGCTCTGCGGGCCGATGATGTTCGGGCACCAACGGAACTTGGCGAAGCTGTCGGTCAGACGGCTGGCGAAGGTGTACGCGGTGTTGCCCCACAGGTAATGCTCGTGGCTGTTGGCGACGTTTTCCTTGTAGACGAAGGATTTGACCGGGTTGTCTTCCGGGTCATAGGGGTTGCGCAACAGGAAGCGTGGAACGGTCAGGCCGACGTAACGGGCATCCTCCTGCTCACGGAAGCTCTGCCATTTGGCGAATTGCGGACCTTCGAAGTGATCTTTCAGGTCCTTGAGATCCGGCAGACCCGTGAAGCTTTCCAGGCCGAAGAACTTCGGGCCTGCCGCGGCGATGAAGGGGGCGTGGGACATGCTGGCGACCGAGGCCACGTACTGCATAGTCTTGATGTCAGGCGCGCTCGGGTCGAAGAAGTAATTGGCAATCAGGGCGCCGACCGGCTGGCCACCGAACTGGCCGTACTCGGCGGTGTAGATGTGCTTGTACAGGCCGGATTGGACCACTTCCGGGCTGTCTTCGAAATCGTCGAGCAGGTCTTGCTTGGACGCGTTGAGCACTTCGAGCTTGATGTTCTCGCGGAAATTGGTGCGATCGACCAGCAGCTTGAGGCCGCGCCAGGAAGATTCCAGCGCCTGGAACTGCTGGTGATGGAGGATCTCGTCCATCTGACGGCTGAGCTTGGCGTCGATTTCCGCGATCATGCGGTCGACCATGGCCTTCTTGACTGGCTCGTGCTCGTTTTGTGGTTTGAGCAGTTCTTCGATGAAGGCCGACACGCCGCGCTTGGCGATGTCATAAGCCTCGTCATCAGGGGTCAGTTTGGTTTCGGCGATGATGCGGTCGAGAATGCCGAGTTCGGCAAGGTTTTTGCCGCTTTCGACGGCTGCTGCGTTGGTGCTCATTGTGTTGGCTTTCCTTGTCGGGAGATTCAGGCGTCCAGTTGTTCTTTCGCGGCGAGGCCCAGCTCACCGAGTACACGGTCACGCGAGTCGTCGTCGGCGAGTACGTTTTCGATCGCTTTGCGGAAGGCCGGAGCGTTACCCAAGGGGCCCTTCAGCGCGACCAGGGCATCGCGCAGTTCCATCAGCTTTTTCAGTTCGGGAACCTGCTCGACCAGATTGGCCGGGTTGAAGTCCTTCATTGAATTAATGTCGAGCTGCACCGCCAGTTCTTCATCCGTGGCCTCGTCTTGCAGGCGGTTAGGCACTGAGAAGGTCAGGTTCAGCTCCTGCTTGGCCAGGACTTCATCGAAGCTGTTTTTGTCGATGGAAATCGGCTTACGGTCCTCGATCTTGCGATCATCGGCGCGCTGGGTGAAATCGCCGAGCACCATCAGCTTCAGGGGAAGTTCCAACTCTTCCTGTGCACCGCCAGTGGAGGGCTTGAAGGTGACGTTGATGCGTTCTTTGGGGGCTACCGAGCCTTCTTTGGCCATGGTTCTTCTCCTTTGCGTTTACGGCCCGGGGGCCTAATCGAGTACCACTTCGAGGTCGAGGTGGCACAGCCTGCGGTAAATCTCATCCTTGCTTTCACGCACGGCGTGGTTCTGCGGCAGCAGCTCACAGCAGCTGTGCAGCAGACGCAGCACCTCGAGGGCGAGATCGGGTTCCCAGTCGCCCAGGCCGGTGGCCTGCAGCGTCTGATCGAGGGATTCGAGTTGAGTCTTGGCCAGGTCGTATTTCTTGGCCTGGAAGCACAGCCGGGCCAGGGTCAATTGCCAGAAAAAGCGCTCGCGTCCGCCGCGGGCCTGGTTGAGGCCGAGCTTGAGCTTCTGCACGGCGCTTTTGAGGCCGTCTTTACGCAGCTGTGGCAAGACTTCTTGAAGCGCTTCCTCCCACGCAGGCGTCGCACCGCCGTGGTGAGTGTGCGATTCGTTAGGCGTCTGCGCGGGCTGTAAATGGGGCATCACGCGGGCGCTTATCCAGGCGCGGGTTTCTGCGTCGGCGAATGGGGCACCATCATGGAAACGCAACTCGTCGAGGCCCGGCATGCGCTGGATAAACAGTGCGACCTGGATCTCGACCTCGCGCATGGCCTGCTCGGCGTCGAGTTCGTGCAGGCATTCCCAGGCCAGGCGCTGGCCGTCTAGCCAGAACGGCGCTCTTGCGATGCTGGCTTCCAGGTCGGCCAGCAGGTCGGCGTAAAGTCCTTGAGAGAAGCGCTCGCGATAGCTGGCGAGCTTGTCTGCCGGGATGCCGCGTAGCGCCGTGATCTGCTCGGCGTTGCGTTCGGGAAGGCTGTCAATGGACAGCCACAGCAGGGTCCGAGCCAGGCGCAGAGGCTTGAGGTCGGTGGCTTTCTGCTTGAGCCACCAGCCGCAAAGTGGGCGGGCCTGATCCTGCAAGCTGCGCAGGCTCTTGTGGGCGTCCTTCTCGTGCTCGACCGGGGTCGTGGCCGTAAATACCTGGGCCGCTACGTGCTTGACCTGGGCTATAGCGGCGCCGACAGCTCCTGGCTGTGGATGTGCAGCGCCGGCTCGCTTGACCATTTCCTCGAGTCGGCGGCATAGAGGTAACAGGAGTGGCGCCTGTGTTCCTAGCTTCGCCGCCAGGCAGCTGTCGAGGTTGCGCAGCTCGACCGCGATCTGCTCGAACAGCGGGAGCTGTTCGCCCATCGGCACATGGTCAGCGAGCACCTGTTCCATGCGTGGGACCAGCCAGGTGATCGCGGCGGCACGAGTGCGGTCCTTACGTGGGTGGATATCTTCCCAATGGTCGAGACATAAGAAGCCGAGCATGGACAGGCCAGCATGCAATCCGATAAAAGAATCACGCTGATACAGGCTCCAGGTCAGCCAAGCCGCAATACGCAAATCTTTAGTTTGGGTGCTGAGCAGGTCTTCGCTGCCTTCGCGCACGGCTTCCCAATCTACGACCCCCGCAGCGTGCAACGACGAAGCCTTGCCAAGCTCCTGCTCGAGCAGCTCATACTCAGCGGCATAGCGAACATCTTCGCCAGCGAAGCCGGTGGCTGTGATAGGAGCCCTCGCTACCGCCAATACATGGGCGGCTAGCTTGCTTGAAAACGTCATTCCATGACTCAACTGATGCCTGCCTTAGCAATGTTGCTGTTGCAGGGGCGCTTCATGCGCAACGACTTTGCCGCGTGCGAAAAAACCGCACGTCAATGAGATGCGAATCCTAGGGATTAGCTCTGGGGACAACTGTGAAGTGGTTTTCATCTAAGGCGATGAGCCGGTTGCAAGGTTGGCTTCGTGCGCCTGAGATGAGCAGTAGTTAACTTTTTGAGGCGGGCTCGTGTTGAACCTCAACTTGAAACGCAGGTCTCGTCAGCCTTTTGTGAGGCAAGGCTGGGTCTAAAAACGCGCCTTCCTGGCTCTTCTATATATAGGTGCGTTTAATCTTCACAAGGAGCAGAAAATTCATTGACGTGAGAATCTCAGTGCCTATAATGCGCACCTTCTCCGGCGCAGGCCTTTAGCGAAACCTCTTGTAAATCAAGAGGTTAGCGAAAATAAAGGGTTGCACGGATGGTGAATTCGAGTAGAATGCGCCGGACTGGCAGGGCGGTGGTTGAGTCCTGTTGGTGGCTTCGGTCAGGTTGATCGGAAGCGGTTGAAAGAGGTGGTT
>NZ_JBITVX010000005.1:0-328688 GCF_044543345.1 Pseudomonas sp. NPDC077451
AGCGTCTCTCGTTAGCGGGAGGCGAATCATACAGCGTCTAAAACCGCTGTCAACCACCTCTTTCAACCGCTTCCGATCAACCTGACCGAAGCCACCAACAGGACTCAACCACCGCCCTGCCAGTCCGGCGCATTCTACTCGAATTCGCCATCCGTGCAACCCTTCATTTTTGCTAACTTCTTGATTTACAAGAGGTTTAGCTAAAGGCCTGCGCCGGAGAAGGTGCGCATTATAGGCACTCAGATTCTCACGTCAACCGTTGTTTCGGCCTTTATTTGCCGCCTGCTCGCCACGCCATACCGCGCTGGTTCTGACCAGCCGTCGTTCAACAGACGGCACACGTGAAGCAAGCAGAACCGCTGCGACTGTTGCGTAGAGGCTCCACTGGCCGGCATCGGACCTAACGACCCAAAGCATATGAAGCAATACGACCAGCAGCGTCGGATAGACGATGCGGTGCAGCTTCTTCCAGCGCTTACCGAGTTTGCGCATGCTCCAGCGCGTCGAGGTCATTGCGAGCGTCGATAGGCCGGCCAGCGCGATAGCACCCAAAGCGATGTAAGGACGCTCAACCAGCTCAGCAGCAAACTCGCTGAATTCCAAACCCAACAGGAAATATAGATAAGCAGCTAGATGAAGCGCGGCGTAACCGAATGCCCACAGCCCGATCTGCCGTCGAAACGCGATCCAGCCAGACCAGCCTGTCAGGATTCGTAGAGGCGTCATCGCCAGTGAGGCTAGAAGAAGGACCAACGCGCCCTGCCCGAGATTATCAACCAACACTTTACCGGGATCCGGCCCCAACGCAGCGGCCGCGGCGAGATAGAGCCAATAGCACGGCACGCCGGCAACGGAGCAAAAAAGCAGCAACCTCCACCAGGGATAGCGCATTAATAGTTCTTTCTCAGATCCATCCCTGTATATAAGTGCGCGACCTCTTCCTTGTACCCATTGAACATCTGCGTCTCGCGTACATTCGGGCTAAAAAGGCTCCCTGGCAAACGTCGCTCACGAGCTTGAGACCAGCGAGGGTGGGAAACGTTGGGATTGACGTTAGCGTAGAAACCATACTCTTGAGGAGCCATCGATTCCCACGTGGTCGCAGGCTGCTCACGAACGAAACTGATCCGAACGATTGACTTGATGCTTTTGAATCCATACTTCCAGGGCACTACAAGACGCATCGGCGCGCCATTCTGGTTTGGCAACACGCGGCCGTACATCCCGACAGCGATCAAGCTCAGCGGATGCATGGCCTCGTCCATTCTCAAACCTTCGACATAGGGCCAATCGATAAGGGAAAACCCAGTACGCATGCCAGGCATCTGTTCGGGACGCGCCAGTGTTTCAAAGCGGACATATTTAGCGTCGGTAGTGGGCTCCAACCGACTGATCAAATCAGCCAGAGAAACGCCAAGCCAAGGTATAACCATTGACCAGGCTTCGACGCAACGCAGGCGGTAGATTCGCTCTTCAAGCGCGGCGTCTGAAACAAGGTCTTCGATCGAATACTTCCCTGGCTTCGCCACTTCTCCATCGACAGTCACAACCCAAGGCTCAGTAACAAGCTGTGACGCATGCCGCGCCGGATCGCCTTTATCCGGCCCGAACTCGTAGAAATTGTTGTAATGCGTAGCGTCAGGATAAGGGGTGATGGCTTCGTTTTTAACCGTGACCGCACCCCAATTGGCTTGACGTAGCTTTTCGTCAAACCACACGGGAGCATTAGCCGGCTCCACGCCTGCGTAGCGAGGGTCGGCTTGAGCGATAGCAGGCAGCCCAGCGGCCGCAGCGGAGAACGCTGCTCCTTGCATGAACCGACGACGGTTCAGATAGAGCGCTTCCGGGGTTACCTCTGATTCGAGACAATCACTGCGACGCGGCGTTCTGATAAGCATGATGTGCTCCGCTGTCTGAGGCTGTATGAACAACCACTAGACAGCGGATCATTTCAAAAATCAACTTTCGGCGCGTTTGCGGCGACGCATCAGAAACTGTACCGGTCCAGAAACGGCGTAGGCGAGGAAGATCAGAAGCAGAATACGCGGCGGATCACTGAAAACCACGGCAAACACCAGGACTACGATCAGTATCGCCACAAAGGGCACCCGCCCTTTCAGATCGAGATCCTTGAAGCTGTAGTATTTGATGTTACTGACCATCAGCAGCCCCGCAGCAGCAACCAGCAGTGCAAACAACATGATCACCGCCAATGGCAGATCGAGACCGCGGACCCCTGGCTCATCAAGCGCCCAGACCGCCCAGACAGAGCCAGCCACAACCCCTGCAGCCGCAGGGCTCGCCAAGCCAATGAACCACTTTTTATCAACCTTGCCTATTTGGGTGTTGAAGCGCGCAAGCCGCAAGGCTGCGCAGGCCACGTAAATGAAGGCGACAGTCAACCCGACATTCCCGAGACTGGAGAGTGCCCATTGATAGGCGAGTACGGCCGGAGCTAGACCGAAAGCGACCATATCAGATAGCGAATCATACTCCGCACCGAATGCGCTCTGGGTGTTGGTAAGACGCGCGACTCGGCCGTCCAGGCTATCCAGCACCATCGCGACAAAAACGGTGGCAGCAGCGACATAGAAGTTGCCGTTGATTGCCGTGATGATGCAGAAAAAACCGGCAAACAGATTGGCCGTCGTGAACAAGTTGGGGAGCAGATAGATACCACGATGGCGAACCTTACGACCTTCGGCGTCCTGGCTCTCTTCGATGTGCTCGTCAATTGGCAGAAGACTTTCCGGTTCGATGGGTTTGTTCGGCTCTTCGGGATGCTCACTCATGCAAATTCACCTTACAGCAGGTTTGAATAATTTCGACAGGCCCTGGCACAGCGGGTTCACCCCTCAGCCAAGCATCGGTTTATACCAGAGACACGCGCCATAACGAAAAAACGCGGCCTAGGCCGCGTTCTTTCAAGCAAAACCAGGTATCAGTTCTTGCTCTTGTCGACGATCTTGTTCGCTGCGATCCACGGCATCATGGAGCGTAGCTTCTCACCGACCACTTCGATGCCATGCGCAGCGTTGTTACGGCGATAGGCTGTCATCGACGGGTAGTTTGCAGCGCCTTCGGTGATGAACATCTTGGCGTACTCGCCGTCCTGAATACGCTTCAGCGCATTGCGCATCGCGGCGCGGGATTCGGCGTTGATGACTTCCGGGCCGGTCACATACTCGCCGTACTCCGCGTTGTTGGAGATGGAGTAGTTCATGTTGGCGATACCGCCTTCGAACATGAGGTCGACGATCAGCTTCAGCTCATGCAAACACTCGAAATAAGCCATTTCCGGCGCATAACCGGCTTCGACCAGTGTTTCGAAACCGGCCTTGACCAACTCGACGCAACCACCACACAGAACTGCCTGCTCACCGAACAGATCGGTTTCGGTCTCGTCCTTGAAGGTGGTTTCGATGATGCCGGTACGGCCGCCGCCGACGCCCGATGCGTACGAAAGAGCAACGTTCGTGGCGTTACCGGAGGCGTCCTGGTAGATCGCGATCAGATCAGGAATACCACCACCCTTGACGAACTCGGAGCGAACGGTATGGCCCGGCGCCTTTGGTGCAATCATGATCACGTCGAGGTCGGCACGCGGTACAACCTGATTGTAGTGAATGGAGAAGCCGTGCGCGAAAGCCAGCGTAGCGCCCTTCTTCAGGTTCGGCTCGATCTCGTCGCGGTACAGGCGGCCCTGGAATTCGTCGGGCGTCAGAATCATAACGACATCCGCAGCGGCAACAGCGGCGGCTACGTTATCCACTTTCAGGCCGTGGGCTTCGGCTTTGGCTACCGACGGGGAGCCGGCACGCAGGCCAACGGTTACATCTACACCGGAATCTTTAAGGTTGCATGCATGAGCATGGCCCTGGGAGCCGTAGCCGATAACGGCGACTTTCTTGCCCTGGATAATGGAAAGGTCGCAATCTTTATCGTAAAAAACTTTCATGGAATTACCCCTGTTGCTGGCCGGTTGGGCCATTCGATAAGTCGTATTAGATGCTCAGCACTTTGTCGCCGCGAGATATACCCGTAACACCGCTGCGCACCACTTCCAGAATCGATGTCGTACCGATGGCCTGGATGAAACTGTCCAGCTTGTCGGTCGTACCGGCCAGCTGGATGGTATAGACGTTGGAGGTCACGTCGACGATCTGCCCACGGAAGATGTCGGTCGTACGCTTGACTTCGGCACGCTGCGCTCCGGTTGCCTTCACTTTGATCAACATGAGCTCGCGCTCGATGTGAGCACTCTCGGATAGGTCGACCAGCTTGACGACCTCGACCAACTTGTTGAGGTTCTTGGTGATCTGCTCGATCACTTCCTCGTGGCCCGCCGTCGTCAGCGTTAGCCGGGACAGCGTTGGGTCTTCGGTTGGTGCTACGGTCAGGCTTTCGATGTTGTAGTTGCGCTGCGAGAACAGTCCGACCACGCGAGACAATGCACCTGGTTCGTTTTCCATCAGCAGAGAAATGATGTGTCTCATGATCAGGTCCGCTCCGTCTTGCTGAGCCACATATCGCGCATGGCGCCGTCTTTGATCTGCATCGGATAGACGTGCTCGCTGGTGTCGACCGCAATGTCCAAGAAGACCAAACGGTCTTTCAGGGCAAAGGCCTCTTCCATTTTTGGCTTTAGATCCTTCAGCTCAGTGATGCGCATCCCAACATGCCCATACGCTTCGACCAGCTTAACGAAGTCAGGCAGCGACTCCATGTAGGAGTGCGAGTAGCGGCTGTTGTACTGCATGTCCTGCCATTGGCGAACCATGCCCAACGCACCGTTGTTGAGATTAATGATCTTCACCGGGAGGTCGTACTGCAGGCAGGTCGACAGCTCCTGAATGTTCATCTGAATGCTGCCTTCACCCGTTACACAGGCGACGTCGGCTTCAGGGAAGTTCAGTTTTGCGCCCATCGCAGCTGGAAATCCGAAGCCCATGGTCCCAAGGCCACCGGAGTTCAGCCAGCGGTTCGGCTTGTCGAACTTGTAGTACTGGCAGGCAAACATCTGGTGCTGACCCACGTCCGAAGCCACGTAAGCGTCGCCCTTGGTTACTTCACACAGAGTTTCGATAACCGCCTGAGGCTTGATGATGGTGCCGTCGCCCTTATCGTAGGGAAACAGGCCACGGCTGCCGCGCCATTCCTCGATCTGCTTCCACCAACTGGCGACGGTCTCGGCGTTTGGTGTCTGACCGATCTCCTTGACGATAGCGACCATCTCGGTGAGCACGCTATCGACCGGGCCGACGATCGGGATGTCCGCTTTGATGGTCTTGGAGATGGAAGCCGGATCAATGTCGATGTGAATAATTTTGGCGTTCGGGCAGAACTTGGTCGCGCCATTGATCACACGATCGTCGAAGCGTGCACCCACGGCCAGGATGACATCGGAATGGTGCATCGCCAGGTTTGCCGTGTAGCTACCGTGCATACCCAGCATACCGACGAACTGACGGTCGCTGCCTGGATAGCAGCCCAACCCCATGAGCGTGTTCGTGACCGGAAGATTGAGCATCTTGGCCAGCTCAGTGAGCTGCGAAGATGCGCCACCCATGATCACGCCGCCACCGGCATAGATGATCGGTCGCTTGGCCGTCAGCAGGAGCTCGGCCGCCTTGCGAATCTGCCCGGAATGCCCACGAACGGCCGGGCTGTATGAACGCAGCTTGGCTTTTTTCGGATAGACGTATTCGAACTTTTCGGCCGGGTTGGTCATGTCCTTAGGGATGTCGACAACGACAGGACCGGGACGGCCGGACTGAGCCAGGTAGAACGCTTTCTTCATCACATCGGGAATTTCCGAAGGATGCTTGATCATGAAACTGTGCTTAACGATGGGGCGGGAAATACCGATCATGTCGGTTTCCTGGAAGGCATCGGTGCCAACCATATTGCTGGCAACCTGCCCCGATATAACCACCATCGGGATCGAGTCCATATAGGCAGTTGCAATGCCAGTGATGGCATTGGTCGCGCCTGGACCAGAGGTAACCAGTACCACACCGGCCTTACCAGTGGCACGCGCATAGCCATCGGCCATGTGAGTGGCTGCCTGCTCATGACGAACAAGGATATGCGTGACTTCCTTTTCCTTGAACAGCGCATCATAGATGTGCAGCAAGGCGCCGCCGGGATAACCGTAGATGTACTTAACGCCTTCGTCGCGCAAGAAGCGGACGACCATTTCAGCGCCGGATAAAAGTTCCACGTTGTTCACCTCTAGAACGCCAGATAGCCGCTCCGCGTCGGACCGGCCAGAATTAGGTTTACTGCCAAGCAGTGCGTGAGCGACGGTGGTCGCCGACTACGTCAGCTACTGTCAAAGCGAGTATTAGGGAAGCCCCAAAGTGTTGCGGGGCGCCCCTCCCAGCGCGAGGTAACGCGTTGCGGGTGTTGCAGGTCGGCGCGGGTATGCACCTCATGATTGAGCGAAGGGCTCGCTTGCGGCGGCCCCTCAGAACAGCAAGCATGGAATTGTTCGGATTAGGCTTGGCCAAGTCAAGTCTGCTGTTGCCCTTCGGCTGTATTCAGCTGTGATCCAGCGCAGAATGAAGCCCTCTGTCTTTTGCGTATAGTACCGGCTTGGTTTTGCATCCACTAAAGGGAAAAGCATGCGTTTGACCATTCTCGCAGGCGGCCTGCTGCTTGCACTGAGCAGCAATATCATGGCCGGCCAGGTTTATAAGTGGGTCGATGCTGAAGGCGTTACACATTTCGGAGCACAGCCACCCCAAGGCCGGCCGGCCGAAACGCTGAATACGGCCATCGCCCCGCCAAAGCCGGCCATGACCGAAAGCGCCGCTTCGCAACAATCAGGCGAGTCCGAACAGCGCGACATTGACCGCAAGGTGAAGCAACAGGTAGCAGAGCAGGAAGCCGAGCGGCAGCAATATTGCACTACCCTGCGCACCAACCTGGCGCAACTGCAGAACAACCCGCGCGTGCGCGTAGAAGAAGAAGGTGGTAATCGACGCCTGAACGAAGAGGAGCGCCAGGCGCGTATTGGCGAAACAAAACAGAAAATCGCCGACAACTGCAACTGAACACAGCAATCAACGTCTGCCTACCTGCGGGCGTTGGTTAGCCCTCGCCGCCACTGATCAACCGATCGAAAGTTTCAAGCGTCTCAAACAACCCGACCACGCGCTGCGGCTGATCTTGATAAACCATTTCGGCCATCGCCAGAATCCCCGACACAGTCGGGAGCGGCTGGCCTTGCTCCAGAATGTGTTTCATGCGGGGCAGAAAAATCCACTGCAACCACTGATCGAACGCCAGTGTATCGACGCAGAACGGCTCCTGACTGGCGAGCGCCTCAGGCGCAGGCGGCGACGACGCCCAAACCCCAAGCACCCGAAGCTCGCGCTCGATCAGTAGCAACTGGTCAGCCAACGCCGGCACCCGATCGTCCATCACATCGAGACCTTGGCCCGCTCGCGCGCCTGAGCAGCGCCAGCAGCATTTCCCTGACGCTCACGTGCCTGGGCAATCAGTTCCCAGAGACTGGCCTGCAGAGCTGGCCGGTCGCTCGCATAACTCAGCCCGCGCCGAGACAGCTGTTCAGCCTGAACGGCATCCCCTTGCGCCAGACGAACCTGAGCCAGACGATAGAGCACCTGAGGTTCGCGCGGGGCGATTCGCTGAGCACGCTCGAGACTGGACGCAGCTCCGTTGAGGTCACCTCCGCCCTGTAGTTGCTGCGCAGTGGTGAGCAGTGCCAGCACCGGCCCATCAAGCTGTTCGTCTGCTGACAAGGTGCCGCTGCTTGACGGGATTCCGCTGGGCATTGGCTGTCGCTGGGCCGGGGCGGGCATCGGCGCGGACTGAGCGGGCGGCGTCCACTGACCTGTCCCGCCTACAGGCGGTTGCGCAGAGTCTCCAGAGAAGGCGCCATCGGGTGCACCGAAGGTTTGCAACGGTTCGGAGCTGTGCTGCGGCACCATGACCATCACGCCCGAGTCCGCAGGCACAGATTGCGCGGTGACCGCAGGTGCATTAGCCCGGCGGTTGGGCTGACGCGCAGAAGCCTCCTCCGATACCGGCGCCCCCGAATCAACGACGGGTATTGCGCCGCGCTTGACCGAGGCGCAACCCGGCAGTAGCACCGCCGCCACCAATACGATCATCCATTGCTTGTTCACAGTTCAAACCTCTTGATAAACCAACCGGCCAGCCGCCAGCTATGGCAACCAGCCACGAACCCAATCCATGACCGACTCAGCCGGGGCCTGCATACCGCAACCCGGCCCCGGCGCCGGCTCGCTGCCGCGGATATAGGGCATCTGTACGGCGCCCGGGCAGTTTTCCAATGTCCCCTCACCGGTTTGTGCATCGACCCAGGCCATGGAGACGTTATCCGGCACGGGCATTTGCAGGGGGAGTGGATCGGCACGACGCATGAAATCAGCCCATACCTGCAACGCACCTGTGGCGCCGGTCAACGAGGTCTTGCCGTTGTCGTCGCGCCCCAACCAGACTACCGCGAGCAAATCCTGACTGAAGCCCGCAAACCAGCTATCACGCGAATCATTGGTAGTACCAGTCTTGCCTGCCAGTGCCAGCGATTTCGGGACCTGATTGTAGACAGAACGCCCAGTCCCTTCGAGCATCGTTCGCTGCATGGCGTATTGCGTCAGGTAGATAGCACCAGGATCGAACCGCTGCTCAATCTTGAACGGATAGCGACTTAGGGGTTCGCCATCGGCCGCGACGACACTGCGAATGGCCCGCAACGGGGTGTTGAAGCCGCCGTTGGCTATCGTCTGGTAAACCCCTGCAACTTCGATCGGGCGCAATCCGCCCGCCCCCAGCAGCATCGAGGGATAGGCCGGCCAGTCGGGCGAAGCGCCCAAGCGCGCCAGCGTTTTGAGCACGTGTGGCACGCCGAGATCCAGGCCAAGCCGCGCGGTCGACAGGTTGTAGGAGTTGGCCAAGGCCTGATAGAGATAGACCGTGCCATGAGCGGTACGCCCGTAATTCTGTGGTTTCCACACCTTGCCGTCGGTTCCCTTGACTGAGAACGGCTCGTCCTCCAGCAGGCTGGTCAGGGTGTATTGGCTGGGCTTCTCCAGCGCAGCGAGATAGATCGCCGGCTTGATCAGCGAGCCAATCGGACGCGATGCGTCCAGCGCCCGATTGAAGCCGGCAAAGCCTGGATGGCGGCTACCCAGCATGGCCTGCAGCTCGCCGGTTTCCGGGTTGGTGACCAGCATCGCGCCTTCAACGCCCTCGGCTGCCTTGCCCAGACGCTTAAGCGTGTCGGTCATGGCCTTTTCAGCCTTGGATTGAATGATCGGATCGAAGCTGGTGAAAACCCTCAGTCCTTCCTCAGTAAGGTCCTCGTCGCGATAGTCCTCTCGCAACTGCCGCTTCACAAGGTCGAGAAATGCCGGATAGGAGCTGTCAGCCAGGCTGCCACGCTGCGTCACGCCAAGCGGCGCTTGCCGCGCCTGGGCAGCTTCCTCCGGGCTGATTACCTGCTGCTCAGCCAACAGATCGATGATCAGATTACGCCGCTCCAAGGCACGTTCAGGATGGCGGCGAGGATTGTAGTAAGTCGGCCCCTTGACCATGCCGACCAACAGGGCCACATGCTGGAGCTTGAGCTCTGCCAGTGGCCTTCCAAAAAAATACTGGCTTGCCAAACCGAAGCCGTGAATGGCGCGACGACCATCCTGACCAAGAAAAACCTCGTTCAGATAGGCTTCGAGGATCTCTGGCTTGTCGTAGTGGAGCTCAAGCAGCACTGCCATCATGGCTTCGGTAGCCTTACGACTCAGGCTGCGCTCGTTGGTGAGATAGAAGTTCTTCACCAGCTGCTGCGTCAGTGTGCTGCCGCCCTGGCGAACCTCCCCAGCAGTAAGGTTCACCCAGACGGCACGCGCAATGGATTTAGGCGACACGCCTAAATGATCGAAGAACTCCCTATCTTCAACAGCAACCAGTGTTTCAACCAGATAGGGCGGTACCTGATCAAGCTTGATCAGAATGCGGTCTTCGTTGTGCGCGGGGTATAACCCGCCCACGACCAGTGGCTCGAGACGTACTACCGGCAGCTCGCCACCGTCCATGTGCGCAAGCCCCGCGACGAAGTCTCCAGAAAACCGCACACGGATCCGCCGAGACTCTTCCGCACCCTCATAGAAGCGGAAACCCCGTGTATGCATTTCGACCGCATTGCTGGCGACCGACACAGTTCCCGGTCCACTCACCGATTTCTCTCGGCGATAGCCCAACGCATCGACCTCGTTGAGAAAGTCATCCTTGTCGAGTTTTTGCCCAACAAACAATTCCAGCGGCCTGGCATAAACCGTCGCAGGGATCGTCCAGCGCTTGCCGGAAAATTTCTCCTGCACCACCGCATCGAGATATACCGCGACGCCAGCCAGCAGTACCAGCGCGACGATGGAGAGTTTGATAATCCAGCCTAGCCAGGGGCGCGAAGCACCGGAACGGCGTTTGGAACGGGAGCGAGACGAGCGTGATTTAGTCATGGCGGCGCATTATACGCACTTTGATTTGCGCCGAAGACGGCCTCTTGGCGGTTTGCACGCTTACCGAGGATGGACATAATGGAGCGTTTTTGACTGTGTGAACTGTCTCCCGAAAGTGCTCACACACCCGTCCAACAAACCTACAAGGAGTGACCGTGAGCCAAGCTCTGATTGCTGCACTGCAGAATCCGGCCCTGTACCCCCACCCGGTCGACGGCTTTAAAGTCATCGAGACCCATATTTCCTGGGTCATCCTTACTGGCGCGCACGCCTACAAGATGAAGAAGCCGGTTGATTTCGGCTTCCTCGACTTCACCGACCTCACGGCACGCAAGCATTATTGCGAGGAAGAGCTGCGCCTGAACCAGCGTATGGCGCCGGATCTGTATCTCCAGGTTCTGCCTGTCACTGGCAGTGTCGAAGAACCGGAAATCGGTGGAAATGGGGAACCCATCGAATACCTGTTGCAAATGCGCGAGTTCCCACAAACGCAGCTGATGGCGGAGGTACAGGCACGGGGTGAGCTGACGGACAATCACATTGATGCCCTCGCCGAGCAAATCGCCGGGTTCCACTTGAGCATTCCGCAGGTGGCTGCGGACCATCCGCTGAACAGCGCCGAAGGGATCGTCGCGCCGATGCGGCAGAACTTCGAGCAGATTCGGCCTTTGCTCACCGAGCAAGCAGACCTGCAGCAACTCGATGCCCTGCTGGACTGGACCGAAACCAGCATCGCCCGTTTGCAGCCATTGCTCGAGCAACGCAGCCAGCAAGGCTTCATTCGTGAATGCCACGGCGATCTGCATTTGGGCAATGCCGCCATCATAAAAGGCAAAGTGGTGCTGTTCGACTGCATCGAATTCAACGAGCCATTTCGCCTGATCGACATCGCATCCGACGCAGCCTTCCTGGCGATGGACCTAGAAGACCGAGGTTTGAAGTGTCAGGCACGGCGCTTTATCAACGGCTGGCTAGAACGCACTGGCGACTACGCCGCGCTGCAACTGCTCAACCTCTATAAAGCTTACCGAGCGCTTGTTAGGGCGAAGGTCAGCCTATTCCGGCTGCACCAGGAAGAGGACGCCGTGCAGCGCCGGATCGTCCTGCGCCAGTATCGTAGTTACGCCAATCTGGCCGAAAGCTACAGCGCTATCCCCTCCCGCTTCCTTGCCATCACTCACGGCGTATCGGCGGTTGGCAAGAGCCAGGTTGCGCTGCGCCTGGTAGAGGCTCTGGGCGCTATCCGTATACGTTCGGATGTCGAACGCAAACGGCTCTACGGTCAGCAACCAGAGGCCCTGGCGTCCGAGGTAAATGCCGGCATCTACAATGCCGAGGCTGGCGATGCCACCTATCAGCGGTTGCACTCGCTAGCCGAGACCGCGCTTAGCGCCGGCTTCTCGGTGGTCATTGATGCGACCTACCTGAAACATCAGTATCGTCAAGCGGCCTGGCAAGTTGCAGAGGCTACCGGCGTGCCCTTTATGATCCTGAGCTGCGAGGCGCCCGACGCCGTCATCGAACAGTGGCTCACCCAGCGCCAGGCCAAGGGCGGCGATCCGTCCGATGCCACGATGGCTGTGATCAACGCTCAACAGTCATCTCGCGAGCCGCTGAGCGAGAGTGAGCAGTTACTTAACCGGCAGATCAACACACCCGAAGCGGGGAGCCTTGACGCGTTGGTGAGCGCAATTCGGCAGCGCCTGCCGGGCCTCTGACACCCGGGAGGACAACGCTTCCTGTACGGAAAAGCGCCATCCAAGCACCGCTGAAGGCAGAACCCAGCGGTGCTTCTATACTGAACATGTCTGTCAGCGGAAGTCGGCCATGTCTCACTGTGTTCTGCCATTGGTATCGCTGGACCGTTGCCATGGGTGATAGCGTCCAGCTCTTTTCAATTCGTTCTGACGACTACGCACAGTTCCGCCCCACGTATCCGAGCAGCATGTTCAATTGGCTCGCCGAACAGTGCTCGGTGCCCAGCTGCGCACTCGACGTTGCGTCTGGCACTGGCCAGGCTACACGGGGATTGGTGGACCACTTCGACCGAGTTGTGGCGTGCGATGCCAGCCCTGGCCAACTGACCGGCAGTACCGACTGGCGATCTGCGGAGCGATTCGCGGCGCAAGCTGAGCAGTTGCCGCTGCGCGATAGTGTGGCCGACTTGATTGTGGTCGCACAGGCATTGCACTGGTTCGCTACCCCGGCCTTCTTTGACGAAGCGAAGCGAGTGCTGTCAGCAGATGGGCTGTTCTGCGCGTGGTGCTACAGCTTGCTTCGTATCGAACCGCCGCTGGATGCCATGATCGAGCAGCTGCATGGCGAAACCCTGAGCGGCTACTGGCCACCAGGACGCGCCAGCGTCGATGCGGGCTATCGAGATATCCAAGCACCATTCACAACCTTCCAACCTCCAGAATTTGCCCTCGAAGCCCACTGGAACCTGCCGCAGCTGCTTGGCTACCTGCGCACTTGGTCGGCAGTGAAGCAGTGGCAGCAGATCCATGGCCAAGATCCGGTGACTTCACTCGAATCTGAGTTCAAGCGTCTATGGGGGAATCCGGAACACCAGCGCCGGGTTCGCTGGCCGCTTCATTTCCTCGCCGGCTACCCAGGCCGATAGGAGCAATCATGCACGACGAACTGTTGACCTTGAGAAATCTTGGCAAGACATCCGCGCAATGGCTGCACGCCTCGGGCATCCATACGGCCGATGACCTGCGTCGACTCGGCGCGGTCAGTGCCTACCAGGCGGTTAAGTCACGGGGATTCAGCGCCTCGAGAGTGTTGCTTTATGCCATCGAAGGGGCGTTGCGAGACATTAATTGGAAGGAACTGCCGGCCCCCCTGAAAACCGAGCTGAACCAGCACCTGGCCCGGTGTGATTACCGAGACAAGAGCTAGCTCACAATGCCCGCTCGGCGCGATTTACTCTCGTCAGGCGCGGCCTTATGGTGAGCACGCGCATCGCTCCACCTCTGTGAGCCCGCTTGTCCAAGGATTGCCGACATGTATCTACTCGGGGAACAACCGGCCTATGCCGATCAACTGATCAACCGTTTGCAGGGGATCCCCGCGCAACTGCTTGAAGGGCTCACCCCTTCTGCACCACCTATCGAGATCAAGGGTTCCGACGATCTGGCGGAAGACCTACCCGAGCAGCACCTATTCGTCATCGAGAGCGGCCTGTTGCATGCACTGGTCGACGAAAGACCATTGTTCTACATGCAGGAAGGCGACCTGCTCGGACTACGCCAAGGAATCGAACTGCCGCTGTGCCGTTATCGCAGCGATGAATCGATTCGTCTGGTTCCCTATGCACGCAGTGCGGTGTTTCGCCATATTCATGCGGATCAGCGGCGGCAAGAGCTCTTCACCCAATACCTGATTGGGCAGACAGCGCTGTTGTCAGATGCGTTGGCGCGACTGAAGCAACCCGAGATCCACCCCACCACCGGGTTTCAGCATTTCGCCGCGGGAGAGGAATTGATTCGACAGGGCGACGATGCGGACAACGTGTTCATCATCATCGAAGGCCATGCCGACGCGCTTGTCGATGGACAGAAAGTCGGCGACGTACAGCGCGATGAGATCTTTGGGGCCATGGCCGTATTCACCCAAGAGAAGCGCAGCGCGACCGTCGTCGCCACTGTCGCCTGCACCGTTATGCTTATCCCCAAGGACCAATTTCTCAGCCTGATGCACAGCAATCCCAAGATTGCGCACAGCCTCATCGAAAGCATGGCCAGGCGCATCGATTTGCTGAACAAAGAGGTGACGCAGCTGCGCATGCCCCTCACCGCCAGCGCGTAGATCCCATTATCTTGGACGAAAACTTTATTTGAGTTCGGCTGTTGACTAACGAATGAGAATTGTTATTATTAGCACCACTGGTCGCAAGATCAGCCGGTAAACTGAAAGGACGGGCAGTCGGCCTTTCAGGTTATCTCCTCATCAGGCTAATCACGGTTTTGACCCGGCTCTTGCCGGGTCTTTTTTTGCCCGCGAAACACTAGCTCCGCTGAACCTCTGTTCCCAGCTACTCGGTTGCCTTACGAAGTTCGGCGCAATGATCCTGCTGCGGCTGAGCCGGGGTAAACCAGACGAAATCGGCCTGATCGGAGGGAGCCCTGTCTCCCACTTCGACGAACATCAATACTCGCGTCGCGGGATTGCGATCTCGACTCGAAAGATACAAAGGCACGCCGAGATCACGCCGGACATGAAAAGCACCTGCCACTAGCATTGCCGGCTTCGGCGCGGAATTCAGCTGCTCGGCCATTCGCAGGTCGCGTTGCTGCTGGACTGCGAGCATGGCGGGCAGCTGCTTCTCTGGCAGCAGGTCGCAGTGGGACGTCCGAATCTGCGCGAGCAAGATCCCCTGCACGTTCTTGTCAGCGGCCGCACCGGTGAGCGTTGGTATACGGCGGTAGACACGCATGATTTCCTCTCGATCGAGATTGGCTGACAGCAAAGGATAGGGCTGCGCCAACGCATGCTTGACCAGCGGGGCGTACAACCGCCATTCCCAACCTTTTTGCCAGTCCAGCGCAGCAGGCAGGTCAGCTGGCCACTGCCCACGGTCAACCAATGCTTGCACCTTAGCGACCTTGTCCTGCTGATCCGGGTTGAGCATTTCCAGCAGCAGACTCCCCTGCGCCCGGCGCTGTGCCAAGGCCTGAAGAAGCCAAAGCTGGAGGGCATGGTGGTCTGGGTTGTCATGGCGCTCCCCTACCAATACCTCATCGACCTTGGCTAGCTCGTCGAGCAACCGCCTCGGCGATATCTGTTCGCCGCTTTGCAGATCGACGATCCGCCCCAGGTCGGGATGCTCGAGACCCTCTGGACTTTGCCAGGCTGGCAAGGGTGGTAGTGACTGACAAGCGGCGGTGAGCAAGATCACGACCAGGGGCAATAGCAATCGCATACATCAATCCTCAGCGAGCAATAACGAGCGGGTGGTCTCTTTCCGGGTGGCGCTGGATCAGCACATCGAGGCCGAACACCGACTTCAGTGGCTCAGACCGCAACACCTGTTCGGGCGTACCGCTCAGATGTACACGTCCGTTAGCCAGCAGCACCAGACGATCGCAGTAGCGTGCCGCAAGGTTGAGATCATGCAGGATGACCAGTACCGCGCCGCCCAGTTTGGCGAACTGGCAGATCGCGTAAAGGATGCTGTGCTGATGCAACGGATCGAGCATGGCCGTAGGCTCGTCGAGCAACAATACTTGCCCAGTACGCCCGGGCCATAGCTGCGCGAGTACCCGCGCAAGGTGCACGCGCTGCTGTTCGCCTCCGGACAGCGACAGGTAACTGCGCTGGGCCAGATGCTGCGCATCTGCAGCACCCAGTGCAGCCGAGACGATAGCCCGGTCGGCTTCGAGACCGCTTTCATGTGGCAGCCGACCTAAGCCGACCACTTCGTCGACGCGAAAACCGAAATTCAAGGTTGAATTCTGCGGCAAAACCGCCAGACAGCGCGCGCGCTCCGGACCACTCCAGCTGTGCAGCGGTTTCTGATGCAACAGCACCTCGCCAGCACCGACAGGCAGCTCGCCACTCAGCGCGGCAAGCAGGGTGCTCTTCCCTGCTCCGTTTGGCCCCAGCACCCCTAAAACCTCGCCTGCGTCCAAAGCCACGTTAACGTCAGCGAGGACGTCGGAAGCGCCTCGCCGAACTGAGCCACCGCGAATACTGAGCATCACTGTGGCTGCCGCAATAACAGGTAAAGAAAGAAAGGCGCGCCCAGCAATGCAGTGACGATACCGATCGGCAACTCGGCAGGTGCCAGCAGAAGCCGGGCAAGGAGATCGGCAAGCAGCAACAGACTCCCCCCAGCCAACGCCGAAGCCGGTAACAGTAACCGGTGGTCGGGACCGATCATCAGCCGCACCAGATGTGGAACCACCAGCCCAACGAAGCCGATCATGCCGGCCGCCGCTACCGCAGCGCCGACACTGAGCGCTGTGCAAAACACCAGTTCGCGCTTGAGTTGTTCCACATCAAAGCCGAGGTGACGTGCCTCCGATTCGCCCAGCAGCAGCGCATTCAGTGCCCGCGCACGGCGAGGCAACCAGAACGTCACCGCCACAGTCACCAGCAATAGCGGCCAGAGCCGTGCATAGCTCGCCCCGTTGAGGCTGCCGAGATTCCAGAAGGTCAACGTACGCAACGCTTTGTCATCCGCAACGTAGGTGAAGAGCCCGATCACCGCTCCAGCAAGAGCGGTCAGTGCAATGCCAGCGAGCAGCATCGTCGCGACATGCGTGCGCCCGTCCCGACGACCAAGCCGATAAACCAGCCAGGTGACACCCAGGCCACCGAGAAACGCACTGATTGACAGCAGATAAGGCTCCAGCAGCGGGGAGATTCCGCCGACGAGCTCACCACCAACGATGGTGGCGGCGGCGCCTAGTGCGGCACCACTGGAAACACCGACCAGCCCAGGGTCAGCCAGTGGATTGCGAAATAACCCCTGCATGGCGACGCCGGACAATGCGAGTACCACCCCCACACTTAACCCGAGCAAGGCGCGTGGCAAGCGTATCTGTCCGAGGATCAGAGCGGCTTGGTCAGCGCCCTCGCCCGCAATCGATAAGCCAAACAGTTGCAGCAAGGCTTTTAAGGTATCGCCCAGCGGTAGAGTGACCGGCCCAAGCGACAGCGACAACCAGAAGGCGATCAGCCACACGAGTCCCAGCGAAATAAACAGCGGGCGTGCGGATAGCACTGGGCTCATCAAAAGTTTCGCCAGTTGAAATTTGAGCAGAAGAATAAAAGCCAGCCACTGACTCCGCCAGCGCTATCAGCGGTTCGTCGACCCTGTCGCTAGCTGATTGGGTGATAATTCTTCGCATATTAAGGAGGACCCGATGATTCGATTGTGCGAGACCACAGAGGTGACGGAGGGACAGAGCAAGGGTTTCGAACGAGAAGGGCAGCGCCTGCTGGCAATACGCAAGGAGGGCACACTCTACGTTTATCAGAATCGTTGCCCACATCGCGGAATCCCCCTGGAATGGTTGCCGGACCAGTTCCTCGACAGCAGCGGCAGCCTGATCCAGTGCGCCACCCACAGCGCCCTGTTTCTCATCGACAGTGGCGAATGCGTGGCCGGCCCCTGTGCAGGACAGGCATTGCGAGCGCTGCCATGCATCGAGCAAGACGGCACCATCTGGTTACAGAACGTGCGCTAGTGCGACGTTGCGTACGAGCGACGATTGGCCGCGTTGGGTATCATGCGGTCACTGCTTCCTGTGAGATGACCATGCGCCGTTTGCTGAGTCTGCTGCTCCTTTTCTTCGCCCTCCCTGCCGCCGCAGGCCTGTTTGACAGCCGTCCTAGCGTTACGCTTGGAGGCCTGAACAACAGCGCAGACTTCTTGCCGGTACGCGAGGCGTTTCGCCTGAACCTGATCGACGCCTCGCCGGAGCTGGTGAAACTGCGTTTCGTAGCACAGGAAGGCTATTACCTCTACCGGCACCAGTTCAAATTCAGGACCGATACGCCTGGGGTTGTGGTCGCCGAGGCGAATCTTCCAGCCGGCGAGCAGAAGACCGATGACTATTTCGGCGAAGTCGAAGTCTATTACGGCGTGCTCGACGTCGAGCTACCGATTCGCAACCCGCAGAACCAACCCTTTACCTTGCAGGTGACTTACCAAGGTTGCGCAGACAAAGGCTTGTGCTATCCGCCGGAAACCGAATCTCTCGACATTGGTGGCGCGCCGACAGGGCCGCCCAAAGCATCGACTCCAGACAGTCCGACCGATGCCAGTGCCGGTCTCTCCTGGCGCTCGGTGGCGTTATTCTTTCTCGCGGGTTTGGGGCTGACCTTCACACCATGCGTCTTGCCAATGCTGCCGATTCTGTCCGGGGTCGTTTTGCGCGGACAGATCGGCGGGATGCGCAGTTTTGGTCTATCGCTCGCCTACGTCTTGCCAATGGCGGCCGGCTTCGCCGTGCTCGGTGCGCTCATGGGCATGTTCGGAGCCGAGCTGAATCTGCAGGCACGCCTGCAATCTCCCTGGATCCTAGTGCCGTTCGCGCTATTTTTCGTCGCCTTTGCCCTGGCCATGTTCGGACTGTTCGAGCTGCGCGTCCCGCAGGTCATGGGTTACCGCCTCGAGCGTATTGCGGGTAACGCCAAGGGCGGCTCCTTCGTCGGTGCCGCACTGCTCGGCACTGTCTCCAGCCTGCTGGTTTCGCCATGCGTCTCGGCACCGCTTGCTGGCGCTCTGCTGTATATCAGCGCCAGTGGCGATGCGCTGGGTGGCGGACTCAAACTGTTTGCCCTTGGTCTGGGAATGGGCACACCGCTGATTCTATTCGCCATTGGCGGCGGCGCCCTGCTCCCCAAGAGCGGACCATGGATGGTCACGGTGCGCAACGTGTTCGGTGTGCTGCTGCTGGCAGTCGCGGTATGGATGCTCGAGCGGGTTTTGCCAGGTCCGCTGGCGCTGGCACTGTGGGGTTTGCTGGCCGCCGGCACGGCATTGTTCCTTGGCACCTTGGAGTTCGGTCTCAAGACCCCCCAACAAAAATTGGCACAATTACTGGGCTTGGTCCTGCTGGTCTATGCCCTGGCGACTTGGGTCGGTGCGCTGCAAGGTGGCTCCGATCCGCTTCGGCCATTGCCCCACTCGACGTCAGCCGTCGGCAACAGTTTGGCCAGCGAAACTGAAGCCTGGCGCACGATAACCACCCCAGATGAACTCGACGCCCAGCTCAAAGCGGCCCAAGCAGCCGGCCAGCCGTTGATGCTCGACTGGTACGCCGATTGGTGCATCAGCTGTAAGGTGATAGAACGCGAAGTGTTCGCCGCCCCTCAAATTGCACCCCGCTTGGAAGACTACCGCCTGGTTCGCTTCGACATTACGGACAGTAACCCGGAACAGCGGGCCTTGCTGGATCGCTATAAGCTGTTCGGACCGCCTGCGGTTCTATTCTTCGATCGCGCCGGCAATGAACTGACCGACGTCAGGGTCGTCGGTGAAATCGATGCCAGCCAGTTTGCTGAACGACTGGACCGCGCCGAAACCTCTCTCTAGACGATTCCCTGCGGCAATCTCCAGTCATAATGTCGGCATTTACGCCGATCAAGACATGACTGGACAGTCAGCCCTTGCTTCGGGCATAGTTTTTCCCCTCACCGACCGACGCGCTCCAAGCGGCTGTTTGGATAGAACAACAAGGAATACTCATGGCGACGTTTCTGGTCCTCCACGGCCCGAATCTGAATATGCTTGGCACTCGCGAACCTGGCGTTTATGGCGCCATAACACTGGCTCAGATAAATCAGGATCTGGAGCAGCGAGCCCGCGACGCCGGCCATCACCTGCTGCACCTTCAATCCAATGCCGAGTACGAACTGATCGAGCGCATCCATGCCGCACGCGGTGAAGGCGTGGACTTCATCCTGATCAATCCCGCCGCTTTCACACATACCAGCGTCGCCTTACGTGACGCGCTGCTGGCGGTGAGCATCCCATTCATCGAAGTGCACCTGTCCAACGTGCACAAGCGTGAACCTTTCCGCCATCACTCCTACTTCTCGGATGTCGCGGTAGGGGTGATCTGCGGCCTTGGCGCCAGCGGCTACCGCCTGGCATTGGAGGCCGCCTTGGAACAACTCGCTGCTTCCTGACAGGACCGCGCGCGACACGCGCCCGGCCTCGAAGAAGCGAGCAGCAATGCCCTTTGAACCTACTTGGGAGTCACCGCTTCATGGATATTCGCAAAGTCAAGAAACTGATCGAACTGCTGGAAGAGTCCGGTATCGACGAACTGGAAATTCACGAAGGCGAAGAGTCCGTTCGCATCAGCCGTCACAGCAAGCAGGTTGCAATGCAGCAGCCCTACTACGCCCAGGCACCGATGCCAGCACCGGTAGCCGCTCCTGCTGCAGCGCCAGCCGCCGACGCCGCACCGGTGCAGCCCAAGCTCAACGGCACCGTGGTCCGCTCGCCAATGGTCGGCACCTTCTACCGTGCCTCGTCGCCTGAAGCGGCCAACTTCGTTGAAGTGGGTCAAAGCGTCAAGAAAGGCGACATTCTGTGCATCGTTGAAGCGATGAAGATGATGAACCACATCGAGGCCGAAACCAGCGGCACCATCGAATCCATCCTGGTGGAGAATGGTCAGCCGGTCGAATACGACCAGCCGCTGTTCACCATCGTTTGAACTGCGGAGAACCAGCGATGTTGGAAAAAGTACTAATCGCCAACCGCGGTGAAATTGCCCTGCGGATTCTGCGAGCCTGCAAAGAGCTGGGGATCAAGACCGTTGCAGTTCACTCGACCGCAGACAGAGAGCTGATGCACCTGGCCCTGGCCGACGAGTCCGTCTGCATCGGCCCGGCCCTCGCCACCAACTCCTACCTGCACATCCCCTCGATTATTGCCGCCGCAGAAGTGACCGGCGCCACGGCGATCCATCCCGGCTATGGCTTTCTAGCTGAGAACGCCGACTTTGCCGAGCAGGTGGAGAAGTCCGGTTTTGCCTTCGTCGGCCCTAAAGCGGAAACCATTCGCCTGATGGGCGACAAGGTCTCGGCCAAGGAAGCCATGATCAAAGCAGGCGTGCCTGTGGTGCCGGGTTCCGAGGGACCGCTACCGGAAGATGAAAACGAAGCGCTGCGCATCGCACGCGAAGTCGGCTATCCGGTGATCATCAAGGCAGCAGGCGGCGGTGGCGGCCGCGGCATGCGCGTGGTCCACAAAGAAGAAGACCTGATCAAATCGGCCAAGCTGACTCGTACCGAAGCGGGCGCAGCGTTCGGCAATCCGATGGTCTATCTCGAGAAATTCCTGGGCAATCCGCGCCACGTCGAAGTTCAGGTGCTGTCCGATGGACAGGGCAACGCTGTGCACCTGGGCGACCGCGACTGCTCGCTGCAGCGCCGCCATCAGAAGGTTCTGGAAGAAGCACCTGCCCCTTATATCGACGAAAAAGCACGTGCCGAAGTACTCAAGCGCTGCACCGATGCCTGCGTCGAGATCGGCTACCGGGGCGCCGGTACGTTCGAGTTTCTTTACGAAGACGGTCGCTTCTACTTCATCGAAATGAACACGCGCGTACAGGTAGAGCATCCGGTAACCGAAATGGTCACTGGCATCGACATCGTCAAGGAGATGCTCAGCATCGCTGCCGGCAACAAATTGTCGATCAAGCAGGAAGACGTGGTCATTCGCGGGCATTCGCTGGAATGCCGGATCAACGCCGAAGATCCCTCCAACTTCCTGCCCAGCCCCGGCAAGGTGAAGCACTTCCACGCGCCTGGCGGCAATGGCGTCCGGGTCGATTCGCACCTGTACAGCGGTTATTCGGTGCCACCGAACTACGATTCGCTGATCGGCAAGCTGATCACCTACGGCGCGACACGTGAAGAGGCCATGGCTCGCATGCGCAACGCTCTGGACGAAATCGTTGTCGATGGCATCAAAACCAACATCCCGCTGCACCGGGATCTGGTCCGAGATGACGGCTTCTGCAAAGGCGGCGTGAACATCCATTACCTGGAAAAGAAGCTGGGAATGGACAAGCACTGATCGAGTGCTGACATTGACAAGGGCTGCCGATTGGCAGCCCTTGTCGTTTCTGGCTTCAGCCGGATGGAAGCTGCACGCAGGCTCCAGTAATATTTCGACTTTTCCCCGGCCGCCTATCCCGGCCGTTCGCTCCGAGAGGCCACAATGCCCTGGCTACAACTTCGTCTCGCCATCTCACCGGAACAGGCAGAAGCCCTCGAAGACGCACTATTGGGCGTTGGCGCAGTGTCCGTAACCTTTATGGACGCCGAAGATCAACCAATATTCGAGCCCGATCTCAACACCACCCCGCTGTGGTCACACACACATTTGCTGGCGCTATTCGAAGGCGATACCGACGAAAGCAACCTCCTGGCCCACTTGCAGCTCCTAACGGGCGGCGAGCTGCCCGAGTATCAGCTCGAGCGGATCGAAGACCAGGATTGGGAACGCAGCTGGATGGACAGCTTCCACCCGATGCGTTTCGGCAGCCGCCTGTGGATCGTGCCGAGCTGGCATGCTGCTCCAGAACCGAACGCGGTGAACCTATCGCTCGATCCCGGCCTGGCCTTTGGCACCGGTACTCACCCGACCACGGCGCTCTGTCTGGAGTGGCTGGACGCGCAGCCGCTAGATGGTTTGGACGTGCTGGATTTCGGCTGTGGCTCCGGCATTTTGGCCATTGCTGCCCTGCTTTTAGGGGCGAAGCAAGCGGTGGGAACCGACATCGACGTGCAGGCGCTCGAGGCATCGCGTGACAATGCGGGACGCAACGGCATCGACCCAGCACGCCTCCCGCTTTATCTGCCCGAGCAGCTTCCCGATGGCCAGGCTGACGTGGTGGTCGCCAACATCCTCGCCGGCCCGCTGGTGGCACTGGCACCGAGTATCATCGAAAGGGTCAAGCCCGGCGGCCGTCTGGCCCTGTCGGGAGTATTGGCTGAGCAGGCTGAAGAGGTCCGTGCCGCCTATGCAGATCAATTCGAGCTTGATGCGACGGCGGACAAAGACGGTTGGGTGCGAATTACCGGCACCCGTCGGCTGTGATTAAAGTCTCTGGCCGAGCACTCAACTCGGCCGTTCTCCACTGCGGCTCACTGGCGTGCATGCGCTAGACTACGGCCATTTAAGCCGGACCAACGCATGACCAGCTTCGTCACCCAGTGCCCCCATTGCCAGACCAGCTTCCGCGTCAGCCGCACCCAGCTCGCCGCTGCCCAGGGTGTGGTGCGGTGCGGTGCGTGCATGGAGCTCTTCAATGCCGCCCGCTACCTGCAAGAAGCAGACACGACTGGCAACAGCGACGCGGGCGCAGACGCCACTCACCTCTCCGCCGCCAGCGACGCGCCAAAAGCGCGAGCGCTGCCAGACAAACCTGTAGATCAAGACGACACGTTTTGGATCCACGACGATCTGGATCTGGATAGCCTTGATCTTGATGAAGAGTTGGCAAAGCTTGAGCGACAGGAGTTGGAACTGTCCCGCGAGTTCCTGGAGCTTGAACCGCAACCTGGTGAACAGCAGCACAGCGAACACACGGACCATTCAATTGATGACGACGAAGCGTGGGCCGAGCAGCTGTTGAGCGCGGAATCAGCACCCCAAATACGCAACGAGCCGCTCAAGGCGGAGCCAGAACATACCGCCGAGCCCGGCACCGATATTTCGGATATCCACTTCACCCCAGTGAGCGCCGAACACCCCGCGCCGCCGAGCCCACTGGCAAGCACTACTGATCCATTGATCGGCCAGCTCAATTCAGCGGGACGCACCGAGCCCCTGCTCGATCGGCCGTTCGATTCCGACGAAAACAGTGCGCAGTCTGCCCTGGCGGGCCGAAAATCAGTCAGCACCGAGCGAGACTACGGCCGAGGGGAGCGGCTGTTCGAACTGGACGATGAACCATTGCAACTCGATTGGCAGGCGCGCCGGCGCCCCTGGGGCCGCTGGTTGGGTTGGGGCTTATTGAACCTAATCGCCCTGCTTGGCTTAGCAGCGCAGTATGCCGCCTATAACTTCGACGAGCTCGCGCGACAAGATGAGTACCGCCCTTGGCTGGAGAAAATCTGCCCTGCTCTTGGCTGCGAGTTGCCGCCCAGAGTCGACATCAGCCAGATCAAGAGCAGCAATCTAGTGGTACGCAGCCACCCGGACTTCGCTGGGGCGCTGGTTGTCGATGCGATCATCTACAACCGCGCACCCTTTGCCCAGCCTTTCCCATTATTGGAAGTGCGCTTCGCCGACATTCAGGGCCAGACACTTGCGCGGCGTACGTTCAAGCCCGGCGAATACCTCTCAGGAGAGCTCGCCGGACAGCGGGAAATGCCTTCGCAGATACCTATCCACATTGCTCTGGATATTCTCGACCCGGGCATTACGGCAGTAAATTACAGCCTCGCGTTTCGCTCCCCCGATTAACGACCGCACAGCCTGAGACGATAAGTGGCCTTTGCCGCCCCCTTTTTCGGGGCGGCATGCTACCGCTGGTTATAAGCTCGGAGCTGTTCAGATTTTGTTCAGAACAGCCTTTAACCCGTCATCCGTAGCGGGTATTATGCACACCCTTTTTTGCTGTCCCGATCGACCTAACAAGCAGGCTCCAAGCAGGGAATCTTCATGTCAGCGGTACGCATCGGCCCCTATATCCTTCCGAATCGATTGATCCTCGCGCCCATGGCCGGCGTGACCGATCAGCCGTTCCGCCAGTTATGCCGACGTCTAGGCGCTGGCATGGTGGTGTCGGAAATGGTGACCAGCGATGTGCGCCTGTGGAACAGCCGCAAATCGCGCCTGCGCTTGCTGCACGACGGGGATCCAGAACCGCGCTCGGTGCAGATCGCCGGCGGCGATCCACAAATGCTGGCCGAAGCGGCCGCTCGCAACGTCGAACTGGGCGCGCAGATTATTGACATCAACATGGGTTGCCCAGCCAAGAAAGTGTGCAACAAGGCCGCCGGCTCGGCGTTGATGAAGGATGAGAAGCTGGTATCGGAAATACTCGAGGCTGTGGTCGCTGCGGTTGATGTGCCAGTAACCCTAAAAATCCGTACCGGGTGGGACAGGCAGAACAAGAACGGGCTCGCAGTGGCGAGAATTGCCGAGCAATCTGGGATCGCCGCGCTGGCCGTGCATGGCCGAACGCGTGCCGATCTCTACACAGGTGAAGCGGAATACGAGACCGTCGCGGCGATCAAGCAGGCCGTGTCGATACCGGTGTTTGCCAATGGCGACATCGATACGCCAGAAAAGGCCCGCCAGGTGCTCGACACCACGGGTGCGGACGGACTGCTCATTGGCCGAGCCGCGCAGGGTAAACCATGGATCTTTCGTGAGATAAACCATTACCTCACGACAGGCGACCTGATGGCATCTCCGTCGATGGGAGAGGTCGAGAGTATCCTGCTGCAGCATCTCGAGGCACTGCATGCGTTCTATGGCGATGTGATGGGTGTACGTATCGCCCGTAAGCACGTCAGTTGGTACCTGGCAACACTACCCGGCGCGCAGGAATACCGCGGCCGGTTCAACGGTTTGGAAGACAGGGATGCGCAATGCGCCAGCGTTCGGGGATTTTTCGCCGAACGCCGTACACGCCCTGATTCGGGGGAAGGAAAAGGGGTGGCTGCATGACGCTGTTGAACGAAACCTTGTTAACTGGAACAACATCCGTGAGCGACAACGTGAACCTCAAGCAACACCTTAATACGCCGAGCGAAGCAGGTCAGACCTTGCGAGGCAGTGTGGAGAAGGCGTTGCATAACTATTTCGCGCACCTAGAAGGCGCGGACGTTACGGACGTTTACAACCTGGTGCTTTCCGAGGTGGAAGCCCCACTGCTGGAAACCGTGATGAATTACGTCAAGGGCAACCAGACCAAGGCCTCGGAGCTGTTGGGCCTGAACCGTGGCACCCTGCGTAAGAAACTCAAGCAGTACGACCTTCTCTGATCAGCGGTGAGCTCCGATGGAACGGTGCAAGCCGTCTTCCTAAGAGCTATCCGCTTGCAGCCTGTAGCTCTTAGGAAATGTCCATGACCGACCAAAGCACCCGCCTTCCCGTCCGCCGCGCGCTGATCAGCGTGTCCGACAAGACCGGCGTCGTTGATTTTGCCCGCGCACTCGTCACTCTGGGCGTCGAGATCCTGTCCACCGGCGGCACCTTTAAACTGCTGCGCGACAATGACATCGCCGCCGTCGAAGTAGCCGACTACACCGGCTTTCCGGAGATGATGGACGGTCGGGTCAAGACGCTGCATCCGAAGATTCACGGCGGCATCCTTGGCCGCCGTGATATGGATGGCGCAGTCATGGCCGAGCATGGCATCAACCCGATCGACCTGGTTGCAGTCAACCTGTATCCCTTCGCCGCTACCGTCGCCAAGCCTGGCTGTACGCTGCCGGACGCCATCGAGAACATCGACATCGGTGGCCCGACCATGGTCCGCAGCGCCGCAAAGAACCATAAGGATGTCGCCATCGTCGTCAACGCCGACGATTACGTTCACGTCATCGACAACCTGAAAAACGGCGGCCTGACCTATGCGCAGCGTTTCGACCTGGCGCTCAAGGCCTTCGAACACACGGCCTCCTATGACGGCATGATCGCGAATTACCTGGGGACCGTCGACCAGAGCGCTGAGACGCTTTCGACCGAGGGACGCAGCCTGCTTCCGCGGACGTTCACCACCCAGTTCGTCAAGGCGCAGGACATGCGCTACGGTGAGAACCCACATCAGATCGCGGCCTTCTATGTCGAGACCGCGGACGAAGCCTGCGTTGCCACCGCCCGCCAGCTGCAGGGCAAGGAATTGTCGTTCAACAACGTCGCCGATACCGACGCGGCGCTTGAGTGCGTGAAGAGCTTCGTCAAGCCAGCCTGCGTAATCGTCAAACACGCAAACCCGTGCGGTGTCGCCGTCGTTCCGGATGCTGAGGGCGGCATCCGTCAGGCCTATGAACTGGCTTATGCGACCGACAGCGAATCGGCATTCGGCGGCATCATTGCCTTCAACCGGGAGCTGGATGGCGAAACGGCAAAAGCCATCGTCGAACGGCAGTTCGTCGAGGTGATCATTGCACCAAGCATATCGGCCGAAGCCCGCCAAGTGGTCGCAAGCAAAGCCAACGTACGCCTGCTCGAATGCGGCCAGTGGCCGGCTGATCGGGCACCGGGCTGGGACTTCAAGCGCGTCAACGGTGGTCTTTTGGTACAGAGCCGCGACATTGGCATGATCAGCGAAGCCGACCTGAAGGTCGTCACCCAGCGCGCCCCGACCGAACAGGAAATCCACGACCTGATTTTCGCCTGGAAAGTAGCCAAGTTCGTCAAGTCCAATGCCATCGTCTACGCCAAGAATCGGCAGACAGTCGGTGTCGGCGCCGGACAAATGAGCCGGGTCAACTCCGCACGGATCGCAGCGATTAAGGCTGAGCATGCCGGCCTGCCGGTGCCCGGTGCGGTGATGGCCAGCGATGCGTTTTTCCCGTTCCGGGATGGCATCGATAACGCCGCCAAAGCCGGTATTACCGCGGTAATCCAGCCAGGTGGTTCGATGCGCGACGCTGAGGTGATTGCGGCTGCAGACGAAGCCGGCATCGCCATGGTGTTCACCGGCATGCGCCATTTCAGGCACTAAAAGCTCGAAGTCTGAAGCTGGAAGACTGAAGCCTACTGCTTCCGGCTTCCGGCTTCGGCTTCCAGCTCTCAGACGAGAGATTCGAGTATGAACGTTTTAATCATCGGCAGCGGCGGCCGCGAGCATGCCTTGGCCTGGAAGGTCGCGCAGGACCCCCGCGTAGAGAAAGTTTTCGTCGCACCTGGCAATGCCGGCACGGCAACTGAAGTGAAGTGTGAAAACGTCGCGATCGACGTACTCGCCATAGAGCAACTGGCAGACTTCGCCGAGAGGAACGTGCAGCTCACCATCGTCGGTCCCGAAGCGCCACTGGTCAAAGGTGTCGTCGACCTGTTCCGCTCGCGCGGGCTCGACTGCTTCGGCCCGACCGCTGCCGCAGCACAGCTGGAAGGCTCCAAGGCGTTCACCAAAGACTTCCTCGCCCGTCACAACATTCCTACCGCCGATTACCAGAATTTCACCGAAGTCCAACCGGCACTTGCCTATCTGCAAGAAAAAGGCGCACCGATTGTGATCAAGGCCGACGGTCTTGCGGCCGGCAAAGGCGTGATCGTCGCCATGACCCTGGCCGAAGCGGAAGAAGCCGTGCGCGACATGCTCTCCGGCAACGCGTTCGGTGATGCGGGCGCACGGGTAGTGATCGAAGAATTCCTCGACGGCGAGGAAGCCAGCTTCATCGTCATGGTCGATGGCACCAATGTGTTGCCAATGGCCACCAGCCAGGACCATAAGCGTGTCGGCGATGGCGACACCGGCCCAAACACGGGTGGAATGGGCGCTTATTCTCCGGCGCCGGTGGTGACCGCCGAAGTCCATCAACGTGTGATGGACGAGGTGATCTGGCCGACCGTTAAGGGCATGGCTGCCGAGGGCAACGTCTATACCGGCTTCCTCTACGCCGGCTTGATGATCGACCGCAACGGCGCGCCCAAAGTCATCGAATTCAATTGCCGCTTTGGCGATCCGGAAACCCAGCCGATCATGCTGCGCCTGCAGTCGAGCCTGGTGCTGCTGGTCGAAGCAGCTTTGGCCAAGGCGCTGAACAAGATCGAAGCGCAGTGGGATGCGCGGCCGAGCCTGGGCGTAGTACTGGCTGCGGGAGGCTATCCGGGTGACTACAGCAGAGGCGCCGCGATCCGTGGTCTGGACGCTGCGGCTCAACTGGAGGGCAAGGTGTTCCATGCCGGAACCGTATTGGCGGACGGAGCGGTGACCACCGCTGGCGGTCGCGTGCTCTGCGCTACAGCCCTTGGCGATACGGTCTCCGCAGCTCAGCAAAATGCTTATGCACTGGCCGCTCGCATTGAGTGGGACGGCCATTTTTACCGCCATGACATCGGCTATCGTGCAATTGCACGTGAGCAGGGCGGAAGCTAAGCGCGAAAATTGCGGTAATGTGCGCGACGGCAACCCTTATCGCTCGTTGCGTGCATCACTGAGCGCCAGCACGGTGGTTATAATCCACCGTCACACACATGAAGGGACTTCAATCGTGCGTCGACTCTGGGTCGCCATTGCTTTTACCTTCAGTCTGTTGTTGGCTGCGCTGGTCGCATGGCCTGCATTCGCCGCCGTTAGCGAGCCGGCTCCCCTCCCCGTATCGCCAGATGCCCTGCCGGCGACAGAGCCCAACTGGCGTTTGCTCATTGACCAATCCGGGCTCCTCACCCTTGACGAGGTTCTGGCTCAGCGCAGCCTGTTCCAGCGAATCGACAAACATGCCTATGCCGCACCCGCGAGCGAAAACGCCGTCTGGTTGCAGGTGACCCTCCCGGCGTTCGTCGACCCGAACTGGTTGTGGATCTTCGCGCCACGCGTGCAATACCTCGATTTTTACTTGTTGCGCGATGGCCAACTGGAACGCCATATTCAAACAGGCGAGCTCAGGCCTCTCGAGTCGCGCCCCCTGCCCACTCGTGCATATCTGTTTTCGCTTCCCAATGACAACACGCCTCGCGAGGCCTACATCCGCCTGCAATCGTCCCACCCGATCATGGCCTGGTTCAGGACCGTGGATGAGATAGGGCTTGTCGGGCTGGCGCGCCCAGCTTACCTATTTGGTGCATTGTTTGGTGCCCTGGCCCTGCTGACTATCTACAACCTGCTGCGCTTTGCCTACACCTTGAGCTACAGCCATGTTTGGCTTGCCTTGCTACACGGCACCCTCCTGACCTCTGCGATCGCGAATCTGGGTCTGCTTGCAGTCTGGTCGCCCAAGCTGATCTATAGCCAGCCGCTGATCGCCGATATGGCCGCACTGCTGACCTGTATTTCCTTGCTAAGCTTCACTTACGGCTTCTTCCATAACCGCAAGGTACCCTGGATAACCGGGGTGCTTGCGCTGGAAACAGGCCTCGTCAGCGCGCTCGGAGCAACCATACTGTTCACCGCCCACCTCTGGTTCAGCTGGTTGATATATGCGTTGGTGCTAGGTACCGCCGCCACCGTTACCGTCGTGGCAATTCATCATTGGCGGCAGCGCTACGAACCCGCTCGATTGCTGGTTGCTGGCATGCTGTTGTTCGATGGCGGCTTCGTCCTCGTCCTGCCCGTTCTACTGGGCTTCAATCAATTCGACCCGGATTGGCTGACCGGGATCATGTTCAGTGTGGCCACCTGCTCTGGGTTGATCCTCAGCTTCGCACTGCTTGAGCGGCAGCGACAAATTCAGTCGGACAGCCGCAATCAACATACAGCGGAAGCCGTTAATAGCGCCGAATTGCGGACCAAAGCGGACTTCTTGGCAAAGATCAGCCACGAGATTCGTACTCCAATGAACGGTGTGCTTGGCATGAGTGAACTGCTACTCAGCACCTCGCTATCAGCCAAACAACGTGACTACGTTCAAACCATTCACAGCTCCGGTAACGAGTTGCTCAATTTGATCAACGAGATTCTGGACATTTCCAAGCTGGAGTCCGGACAGATCGAGCTGGACGACGTGCAGTTTGATCTCAACGCTCTTATCGAAGATTGCCTCAGCATTTTCCGCGCCAAGGCCGAACAGCAGCGAGTCGAGCTGATCAGCTTTGTCCAGCCTCAGATGCCGCATGTGGTTGCTGGCGACCCGACTCGCTTGCGCCAGGCATTGTTGAATCTGCTCGAGAACGCCTTCAAGCAAACCGAAGAAGGCGAGGTGCTACTGACCGCAGCGGTCGATGACCGCGAGGGCCAGCCCCGCCTGCGCATCACCGTACAGGACAGTGGACGACCGCTGGAAACACAGGAGCGGGATGCCCTGCTCAACGCTGCGTTGGATAGCCGCGACTTTCTCGCCGCGACGCGCCATGGCGGCCGCCTCGGCTTGATCATCGCCCGACAGCTGGTACACCTTATGGATGGCGAGTTCGGCATTCAGACCGGCGGCGTTGCCGGCAACACGCTGTGGATGAGCTTGCCACTAGCGGCCGAGATCGCCGAGCCCGCTAGCGATCTGGATAATCAGCTTAAAGGCGCCCGGCTGCTGGTGGTGGATGACAACGATACTTGCCGAAAGGTGCTCGGCCAGCAGTGCAGCAGCTGGGGCATGGAGGTCAGTGCGGTTGCCTCAGGCAAAGAGGCCTTGGCGTTACTGCGAACCAAGGCGCACCTACGCGAGTATTTCGACGTGGTTTTGCTTGATCAGGACATGCCCGGTATGACGGGCATGCAGCTGGCGAGCAGAGTCAAGGAAGACTTCAGCCTTAACCACGACATCCTGTTGATTATGCTGACCGGCATGAGCAGCGCGCCGAGCAAGATCATCGCACGCAACGCTGGCATCAAACGCATCCTGGCCAAACCCGTCGCCGGCTACACGCTGAAAACCACCTTAGCGGACGAGCTGGCGCGCCGCACCAACGCGATCACGCAATCCTCGGCGACCCAAGCCAACGCACCGCTTACGGTGCCTGACGATTTCCGCATCTTGGTCGCAGAAGACAACAGCATATCCACCAAAGTCATCCGCGGCATGCTGAGCAAGCTCAACCTCAAACCGGATACCGCCAGCAATGGAGCGGAGGCGCTTGCACTGATCAAAACGCACCCCTACGACCTGGTGCTCATGGACTGTGAGATGCCGGTGATGGACGGCTTCGAGGCAACCGCACAACTACGGGCCTGGGAAACCTCCGAGGCCAGGCCGCGGACGCCGGTGGTGGCGCTGACTGCGCATATTCTCAGCGAGCACCGAGAGCGTGCCCGCGAAGCCGGGATGGATGGGCACATGGCCAAACCTGTCGAAATGTCCCAGCTACGCGAGCTGATCGAGCACTGGGCCCGGTCCCGAGCAGCCACAGCGGATCGCTAGGCTTTGGTCATGCCTAGCGGGTTGGCGGTACATACCTGACATCACTGATGATCAGCAGGCTTTCAGGTTGGGCAGGCATCCGAGACGCTTTGATCTCCAGGTCTTGGGCCGGCACCGCATAGCTCATGCGTCGGGTCAGCATCCGCAGGGCGTTCACCAGCAAAGCAATCGCCAGTGGTTCCCCCGGACAACGATGGCCCGTCGCAGCGTCGCCGCCGCCTTGAGTAATGAAGTTAAAGGCACCTCCATCCCAGGTCGAAAAACGTTCGGGCCGAAACGCTTCGGGCTCCTCCCAGAGTCTGGCATCGCGATTGGTACCGTAGAGATCCAGCAGCACCCGCGTGCCCTTCTGAAAGAAATAGCCCCTCCATTCAAAATCCTTTCGCACCCGAGCGGCTGTAAACGGGAAGAAGGCATGCAACCGGCGAACTTCCTGAGCGAAAGGCTCTAACGCCGAATCCTCTTGCTGCAGGCGCTGTCGCCACTGGGGGTGCGCCAGCAGTTCCACAGCGGCAAAGATTACAAAGCGTGCTACCGCGACGGTGGGGCGCAACAGATTAAGCATTTCGACCGCAGCCACTCGCTCGTTCAGCAACGCACCATCCGTATCACGATGCCGAGCGATAACCGCCAGGGGCCGGTCCTTATCGACCTTCAACGCGCCAGCTCGCCATTGCCTGATCAGCTCGACCATCCAGGTCTCGGCTTCTTTGCGGGATCGTCGGGCATGCCAATGACGGGCCCCAATGCCACCCGCGCCGTCAATCATGGCGGCCAACTGGTCACGACGTTGAGTCACTTCGTCTTCCGCGAGCGGCACACCAGCCCACTCGCATACGGTACGGGTAAGGATCGTCTGTACCTCAGTCATCAGAACCAGGCGATCACGGTGCTGCCACGTCTCGATGGCCGCTTGCCAATAGGCCTCGCTCAAACGGACCAGCTCTACCACGGCCTCGTCGGACAGCAGCGACATGAACAATGCCTTTCGATGCCGGTGGGCTTCGTCATCCAAGCCCTGCACACCACCCTCCCCGAACAGCGTCTTCTGCAACATGCGCGGCGCTGCGTGCTGACGCTGGAAAAGCCGCTCGTCATAGAACAGCGTCGCCGCTTCTTTGCCACTCATGCAGATAGTGTTCTGCATAAGCAGCCGAACCTGGAAAATATCTGTTCCAAGTCTGTGGCAGCGACTGGGGATAAATGAATAGCCTTCGCCAAGTAACGAAAGCGAGCTTTCTGCCTGGGAAACGCGGGGAATATCTGGCATGAGCACTCCTTTGTAGTTGCTCCACGATGGACTCCACCGCGGTACAGGGGTGCCCCAGTTAGGTACCTTTCGTTCAACAATGAACAAAACGCCCGGTCCGCTGCCGATAAAAGACCGGCCGAATTATTCAGCGACGTAGCATTACCCATTGTCCGAACCTTCGCTTCGAGGCATGAGCCGTCGCCAAGGAGCCCACGCAATGATGAAGAGGAGCGATGTCGCCTGGACCCTTGTGGGCATCACGGCGGTAGTGCTGTCCGGTTATCTGCTCTATCAGGAAATTCGCAATCTTTCACTGGCCGAACTGACCGACAGCCTCGCCGCGATCAGCGCACATAATTGGATGCTGGCCGGACTGGCAACGCTGGGGGCCTACTTTGCATTGGCCTGGTACGACCGAATCGCCATAGCCCACCTGGGTAAGCACATCTCATGGTGGTTCATCACGCTCTGCTCGTTCACCACCTACGCCCTCGCTCATAATGTTGGCGCGTCCGTGTTTTCTGGTGCAGTCGTGCGTTACCGTGCGTACCGCAGCAAAGGACTGACGCCTCACGAAATCGGCGTACTGATCGTGTTCTGCTCGTTGACCTTTATCCTTGGTACGCTGTTGGCCAGCGGCATCGTGTTGATCTGCAGACCGGAATTGCTCAACAGGCTCGTCGATGCCGAGCGATGGCTATCGATTGCAATAGGCGCTTCGCTGCTATGCCTTATCGGGCTTTACGTGATCGGCGCCTGGCGACATTTCCCGCCAATGCAGCTGGGCAAATGGCGAATCACCTACCCGCGCCTGCCTATTGTTGGGAGACAGCTGATTGCCGCGCCACTGGAGCTCGCGTGTGCCGCGGCAATCATCTATTTTGCCCTGCCCGAGACAGGCAATCCCGGCTATCTGGTGGTGCTCGGCGTATTCCTTGCCTCATTTTCGCTGGCGTTGTTGTCACACGCACCCGGTGGACTCGGGGTGCTGGAAGTGACCTTCCTGGCCGCCATGCCAGAGCTGCCTACGGCTGATGTGCTAGCCGCGCTAATCGTATTCAGGGGTTTTTACCTGCTTCTGCCGCTTGCCCTGGCAATTCTGGTAGTCGCGCTGTTTGAAGCGGGACAGTGGTCGCTGCGGCGACGCACCGGCCCTGCGAGGCGCTGAGCGCGTCACGAAACAACACCATTGCCCTATGGCTATGCGCGTCTTGCCGCGCGATCATTCGTCCTCTTACGAGCCGAAAGCGAATCAAATGACCAATACCCGCACCAACCGACCCAGCTCCGAGCAACCGGCCGCGCATAAGCCGCGCCCTTTAATGGACCTGGCAATCAGCATCGTCATCCCATCGCTGATCCTGATGAAACTCAGCGGCGAAGACCGCCTCGGCGCGGATGGCGCACTGTTGCTGGCGCTGGCCTTCCCGCTCGGCTGGGGGTTGTTCGAGCTGGTGAAATACCGCAAGTTCAATTGGATAGCCCTGCTGGGCCTGGTCAGCGTGCTGCTTACCGGCGGCATCGGCTTGCTGCAGCTCGATCCGAAATGGCTGGCGATCAAGGAAGCGGCAATTCCCGGCATCATTGGTGTCGCCGTACTGGCCTCGACCCGCACACGCTTTCCGTTGATTCGCACCTTGCTCTACAACCCCAAGGTGCTGAATGTAGATAAGGTTCATGAGCAACTTGAGCGCAACGGGCAAACCGCTCACTTCGAGACGCGCCTGCTGCGCGCGACCTATTTTCTCAGTGCCACCTTCTTCTTTTCGTCGTTCATGAACTACGTACTAGCCAAATGGATCGTCAATAGCCCCGCCGGTAGCGAGGCATTCAACGCAGAACTCGGCCGTATGACCTTGCTCAGCTATCCGATGATTGCAATCCCGAGCATGGTGATGATGATGGCGATCTTCTACTACCTCTGGAAGACCATCCACGGCCTGACCGGGCTGCGCCTGGAAGACATCGTCGCCAACCATGCGCGTACCGATAAGCAAACCTGACCACGGCGGTCAGGTCGACAGTAGCAGCATCCACAGCGGCAGACTGATCACCGCCAAGAGGGTCGAGAGAAACACCGTCGAGCTAACTGCGCGGGTGTCTTCCTGATTGACCACGAAGGCCAGCACGTTGACACCGCTCGGGCACGCAGCCAGCAATACCAACACGCTCAAGGCGTCATGACTAAGGCCCGGCAACCATTGGCCGACATACCAGACCAGCAGTGGAAACAGAGCGAGCTTCACCAGCGCCAGTCCGAGAGCCGTGGCGCTAGGCCGCAACCGATAACGTGACAGGCTGATGCCCAGCACCATCAGCGCACAAGGCAATGCAGCCTGGGCGAGCCAATCAGCGACACGCCAGATCGGCAGCGGCAGGTCCAAGCTGGATATATTCAACAACGCACCGAGCAACAGGCCAACAATGAGTGGGTTGGCCAAATTCTTCAGCAACGCCGCGGCATTGACCTTTTGCCCCGAACCGAACGCGTTGTAAAAGCTCTGTAGCGAGAACAGGACCAGGCTGTGAAACACCAGAATGGCAAAAACGTACACGAGGCTCGCCGGCCCGAGCAACGTGGTCACCAGGGGGATCCCAACCAATACGTTATTCGAGTAGGCTGCGGTCAAGCCTAGGGGCGACGCTCGCCCGAGCAGACGGTGGGCAATCAGCGACACCAGCATGAAAACGGTAAGTACCGGCCCGAAATAGGCCAATAACAGTGTCACTGACATCCCGTCGCTAAGCTGCGCACGGGCAATGCCGGTGAACAAGACTGCCGGCATGAACAATTTGAAGGTTATATTGGCGAGCCCAGCTGCCGCCTCCCCCGCCAGCCAGCCACGCCACCCCAACAGGTAGCCGAGCATGATCAAGCCGAAGATTGGCAATATTGCCTGAAACACCACCACGCGGCTTCTCCAGGAATCGTTGCGACTTCATGTCGCCCCGCAAAAGACCGCGCAGAATACCCGAGTCTCGCGTCAGATCACCACATCAGGCCTAGGCCGATGCACCCTAGCGTAGACATCGCCGCGCTTGGGTGCTCAGGCTTGGGTGTGCTGCGCGGCACCTGCGGCTGCAACAGCTACCGCCTCGGCCAGCGCATCGAGCACAATGGACAGGTCGTCATGCCAGTCGTGGGTCTCGATGCCAAAGGTCGTCTCGAACTTCGAGCAATCGAGTACCGACCAAGCCGGCCGGCGCGCAGGAGTGGGGTATTGAGCGGTGCTAATAGGCGATACCTTGGGACGGGCAGCAAGCATGCCCTTGGCTTCCGCCTGACGGAAAACTTCCACGGCGAAATCGAACCAGGTACACGGGGAACGCCCACTGTAATGGTAGAGACCCCACGCCAAAACGCCGTTCTGGGCATAACGCTGCGCCAGTTCCAGCAATGCGTCGGCAATGCTACCCGCCTGAGTGGGGCAGCCATACTGATCGGCAACTACCGATAGGGCGTCGCGCTGGCAGCCAAGGCGTAGCATGGTTTTCACGAAATTGTGGCCATGCACCCCATAGACCCAGCTGGTTCGCAAAATAAGATGCTCGTCCAGCACGGCTTGAATGGCCGCTTCGCCCGCTAGCTTGCTAGCACCATAAACACCTGTTGGCGCGACTTCATCTTCCTCTCTATAAGGCGCTCGAGCGTTTCCGGAAAACACATAATCCGTGGATATGTGCAGCAGAGGAATGGAGGCTTGACGAGCCGCTTGCGCCAGCCGTTCTGCACCGTCGCGGTTTACGCTATAGGCCCTCTCACCGTGCGTCTCGGCATTGTCGACATGCGTGTAAGCCGCCGCATTGATGATAAGCCCCGGCTTGAGCCGGCTAACCAGATCAGCCACCTGCCCGGCATCCGTGATGTCTAGATTGTCGCGAGTCATGCCGAGCGCTTCGAGACCGTACCCGCTGGCACGGTTTATCAATTCGTGACCGACCTGGCCACCGGCTCCGCATACTAGAATTCGCATCTGGTTAGCGCCTCGTTCAAGGCCTGCGTGAACGGCAGGCATGGATTCGTAACAAACTCGATACACGCATCAGTCTGCAGCTACCGAGATAGCGCGGCCCGCGCTTGGTTCAGGCCAGCATAAATGCGTTTTGTTCCGCTCGATCGAGGCGTAGCAAGAATTATTGTGCTCGCGCTGACCTAACGCGGCGCCTCGGGGCGTGAGAAGCATGTCATCCGTGCCGTCGGCGGGCCGGTTGTGCCAGCCGGCAATGCTAACACGAGTGAAACTTGAGGCCGGCACCGCGGACCAAACAGGATAGATATTGCGGCAAATCGCCAGACGCCACTGCCAGTAGGTCCACATCGCCATCCCAACAGGAGGACGCCGTTATGCCTAGAGGCGAAAAATCGAAATACACCGATAAACAACAACGTAAAGCCGAACATATCGAAGACAGCTATGAAGAGCGCGGCGTACCAGCTAAAGAAGCAGAAGCGCGAGCTTGGGCCACTGTCAACAAACAATCCGGTGGGGGCGAACGCAAGGGCGGTTCGGGGCAAGAGAAAAGCGAGACAGCCAAGCGAGCCGACCGCAAGGATTCTGCACATCGAGCTGCAGAGGCTCGCTCCGGCGATTCACCCAACAAGGGCTCGGCACGTAGCGACCGCTCAGGTAGCACATCCCTTACTGATCTCACCCGCGACGAACTGATGCATAAAGCGCAGGAGCGTGATGTGCACGGTCGTTCGAAGATGCGCAAGGACGAGCTGATAAAGGCGCTCAGTTGATGGCTGATAGAATGCAGAAACCCGACCCTCGGGACGACGGGACACCAAGCCCGATTCCCGAGCCTGAACGCAAAGAACCCGGCGAGCCAATTCCTATTGAAGAGCCGGGCAAGCCGGAACGCCCCAGTGACGGACGCGGCTAAACTTTCCGCATCCCTGCCTATCACAGCTTAGGGCCCAGCGAGACGCCGACAGGCGCGACGGCTACCCGGCTGCGCATATCGCGCGCCACAGACCCAGGAGACCGTGATGAGTTACGTGCAATTGAGCGATAAACAGACTTTGCGCGAACGCGCACGCCAGCATGTCGAAAACGGCGCGGTGACCGAAAGCTACTCGGCCGATCGCGATACGGTGATCAACCTGCTCAACGAGGCGCTGGCGACCGAACTGGTCTGCTACCTGCGCTATAAGCGCCATTACTATATGGCCACAGGCTTGAAATCGAGCGTCGCCGCTGACGAGTTTCTCGAGCACGCCAATGAAGAACAAGAGCACGCCGACCGTCTGGCCGAACGCATCGTTCAGCTCGGTGGTGCCCCGGACTTCAACCCGGACGGTCTCACCGAGCGCGCCCATGCGCAATATGCTGAGGGAAACGGCCTGCGTGACATGGTGTTCGAGAACCTAGTGGCGGAGCGCATCGCGATCGACAGCTACCGCGAGATCGTCCAATACATCGGAGATAAAGACCCAACTACGCGGCGCATCTTCGAGGACATCCTTGCTCAGGAAGAAGAGCACGCCGATGACATGGCCGGTCTGCTAGATGGTTTGAACTGACCGAACCGTACACACCTTTCGCTGCCCCTCAAAAAAAAGGCCACCCAAAAGGTGGCCTCAAAAAAAGGAAAGAGAGTACAGCTCAGCCGGCTGCTGCCGGACGCATGTAGGAGATCGGTGCGGTCTGGGACTCTTCGAACGTCACCATTTCCCACGCATCCTTTTGTTCCATCAGAGTGCGCAGCAAACGGTTGTTCAAGGCATGTCCGGATTTAAAGCCGCGGAATTCGCCGATCAGGCTAGTGCCCAGTAAGTAAAGATCACCAATTGCATCGAGAATCTTGTGTTTCACGAATTCGTCCTCATACCGCAGGCCGTCTTCGTTAAGCACATGGTCTTCATCGACCACGATGGCGTTTTCGACGCTTCCGCCTAGGGCGAGATTGTGCGAGCGAAGGAACTCAATGTCGCGCATGAAACCGAACGTGCGCGCGCGACTGACCTCCTTGACAAAGGAAGTACTGGAGAAATCCACGCTGGCGGTCTGAGTTCGGCCTCGGAAAACCGGATGGTCGAAATCGATCTCGAAACTCACCTTGAAGCCTTCGAATGGCAGGAATGTGGCGTGCTTGTCGCCATCTTCCACCGAAACCTCGCGGATGATGCGGATGAACTTCTTGGGCGCGTCCTGCTCCTGCAGGCCGGCCGATTGAATCAGGAATACGAAGGGCCCAGCGCTACCGTCCATGATCGGCACTTCCGAAGCGGAAAGCTCAACATAGGCATTGTCGATGCCCAGCCCAGCCATCGCTGAAAGCAAATGCTCCACCGTATCCACTTTGACGTCACCGCTGACCAGCGTAGTCGACATGGTCGTCTCGCCGACGTTCTCGGCCCGTGCGGCAATCTGCACAGGCGGGTTGAGATCGGTGCGGCAGAACACGATTCCGGTATCCACGGGAGCCGGCTTCAGGGTGAGGTAAACCTTCTCCCCCGAGTGCAGGCCGACGCCAGTGGCGCGAATGATGTTCTTCAAGGTGCGTTGTCTGATCATGGCTCGTTTTCGCTAGTGCGCTGTTGCGAATGGTTTCCAACAAAGGTGGCGATCATAGCAGAACCCAACTTTGCTGAATACCAATCACCCCGATAGTCCTGATACATCCAATCAATCAGCCTGACGACGCAAGAACGCCGGGATGTCCAGGTAATCCAAGTCCTCCTGAGGATTCATCTTCGCCGCGGTAGCCGCTGCGTGGGCCTGATTACGCATCACGGTTGGTCGGTCCAGGTCACGATAATTCACCGCGGCCTGATCCTGACGCGCGACTGGGGCGGCCTGGGGCGCGACGGCTGCAGTCTGCAGGGTATTGTCTACAACCTTGACCGGCTTCTCATTGCGCGGTCCGAGACCAGTGGCCACAACCGTCACATGCAGTTCGTCCAGCATATCGGGGTCGATAACGGCGCCGACCTTAACGGTCGCTTCGTCGGAGGCGAACGCCTCGATGATCTCACCCACCGCAGCGTACTCGCCCAGCGAAAGATCCAGACCAGCGGTAATGTTAACCAGAATGCCACGCGCGCCCTGCAGGTTGACGTCTTCCAGCAGTGGGTTGCGGATCGCGGCCTCGGTGGCCTCGCGAGCGCGGTTCGGACCGGTGGCACAACCAGTTCCCATCATGGCCATACCCATCTCGCCCATGACCGTTTTAACGTCAGCGAAGTCGACGTTCATCAGGCCGGGGCGCTGCATGATGTCGGAAATGCCGCGCACGGCACCGGTCAGTACATCGTCAGCCTTGGCGAAGGCGGACAGCAGGCTCGCATCCTTGCCGAGGATGGTCAGCAGCTTTTCGTTGGGGATGGTGATCAGCGAGTCGACGCACTCGGACAGCTGACGAATGCCTTCGTCGGCGACCTGCATGCGACGACGCCCTTCGAACGGGAACGGACGGGTCACGACTGCAACGGTGAGAATGCCCATTTCCTTGGCCACCGAAGCGATGACCGGCGCGGCGCCGGTGCCGGTACCGCCGCCCATGCCGGTGGTGATGAATACCATGTCGGCGCCCTGCAGCACCTCGGCAATGCGCTCGCGGTCATCCATCGCGGCCTGACGACCGATATCAGGATTGGTACCGGCGCCCAGCCCCTTGGTAATGGCCGAACCCAACTGCAGTACAGTCCGGGCTTCGATTTTCTTCAGCGCCTGAGCATCGGTGTTGGCGCAGATGAACTCCACACCTTCAACGTTGTTGCGCACCATGTGATTGACGGCGTTGCCGCCGCCTCCGCCTACGCCAATGACCTTAATCACTGCACTTTGCGGGGTATGATCTACGAGTTCGAACATTTCCCTCTCTCCTTCCAGCTTTCTAGTTTTAGGTACAGCCGCACTGCTCAGAAATTGCCCTGGATCCAGCTCTTGAGCCGGTCCACGACAGATGTTTTGGGTTCTTCGGCGGAATTGCCGAGACCGGACATGGATGCGCCGTCGGTCTGCTTGCGCATTCCGTAAAGCAACAGGCCCACACCCGTTGAATAGATGGGATTGCGGACCACGTCCGCGAGTCCTTTGACGCTATGGGGTACGCCTAGGCGCACCGGCATGTGGAAGATTTCTTCTGCGAGTTCGACGGCACCTTCCATCTTGGCTGTACCGCCTGTGAGAACGATCCCTGCCGGAACCAGATCCTCGTAGCCGCTTCGACGCAGCTCGGCCTGAATCAAAGTGAAGAGTTCGTCATAGCGCGGCTCCACGACTTCGGCCAGAGCCTGACGTGAGAGTTCCCGCGGCGGCCGCTCGCCGACGCTCGGTACCTTGATGGTCTCGCCGGGCCCAGCCAACTTCGCCAGTGCGCAGGCGTAGCGGATCTTGATCTCCTCCGCATACTGAGTCGGAGTGCGCAGCGCCATGGCGATGTCGTTGGTGACTTGGTCACCTGCGATCGGAATGACAGCGGTGTGCCGGATAGCGCCTTCGGTGAATATGCAAATGTCGGTGGTCCCGCCACCGATATCCACCAGGCAGACGCCCAGCTCTTTCTCGTCATCGGTCAGCACGGCATGGGCCGAGGCGAGCTGTTCCAAGATGATGTCGTCAACCTCTAGACCACAACGGCGTACGCACTTTTCGATGTTCTGCGCTGCATTGACCGCACAGGTGACCACATGAACCTTGGCTTCCAGGCGAACCCCGGACATGCCCAGTGGTTCGCGCACGCCTTCCTGGTTATCGATCACGTAATCCTGTGGCAGCGTGTGCAGAACCCTTTGATCGGCCGGGATCGCCACAGCCTGTGCAGCGTCGAGCACACGTTCGAGGTCTGCGGTGCTGACTTCACGATCACGGATGGCAACGATGCCGTGCGAGTTGAGGCTGCGGATATGGCTGCCAGCCAGGCCGACGAACGCAGAATGGATGCGGCAGCCCGCCATCAGCTGAGCTTCTTCAACGGCGCGCTGGATCGACTGAACGGTGGACTCGATATTGACCACCACGCCTTTTTTCAATCCACGCGACGGATGGGTCCCGATCCCGACGATCTCGAGTTCGCCATCCGGCGTCACTTCGCCGACCAGCGCCACCACCTTGGAAGTGCCGATGTCGAGACCGACGATCATCTTGCCGCTTTGCACGCTAGACATGTGTTTCATTCCTCAATTCTTCGCTACGACGGATTCGTCCGTCGTGGTCGGGCTCGGCTCCCGCCACGCAACGGCGAGGCCATTGGCGTAGCGAAGGTCGATCCGCGCAATTTTGTCGCTCTCCTGCGCCAGCTCTTGCTGGTAGATGGCAGTGAAGCGCCGCATTTTTTCGATTATCTGATCCCTTCCCAGTAGCAGCTCGACGCCCTGCCCGGTCGTCACAAACCAGCTGCCTCGTGCTCGCAGCTCCAGGCGAGCAATGGAGAAACCGAGTGGCCGCAGCATCTGGCTGAGCACCTGGTACTGCTGCATCACTCGCTGCTGGGCCCGCTTCGGACCATACAACTGCGGCAAGTGTTCATACCGAGCCAAGTTGTCCGGGGCGAAGGCCTGACCGTTATTGTTCAACAGCGATTCGTCGCCCCAGCGAGCAATGGGCAACTGCTCGTCAAGACGCACCATGACCTCGTCTGGCCAGATTCGGCGCGCTTCGACATGGGCTATCCACGGCATCTGTTCAAGGTCGCGACGCAAAGCGTCGAGATCAACCTTAAAGAAACTGGCCTCGACAAACGGCGCCATGCGCGCCTGCACCGCTTGCTGATCGACGTAGGTCAGTTCGCCCCGAACGCTTACCTTGGCAATCGGCCGATCGGCATAGGGCGCGAGATAGTCACCCAGCTGGTAAAGCCCCACAGCCAGCCCCACAAGCAATACCGGCCACAGTGCACGCTTGAGCGAACCCAGGCTCGGCCGCGGCAAGCGCGCCGAAAGCGGTTCGCGCTGCACCAGGCGGCTCGCACCCCGCTGTACCGGCTTGCGCGAGGTGCGGCCGGTGGCGGGTTGAGAGTGACGCAGCGTGGTGATCATCGATCAGTTCTCCGTCGCCAGGCTGGCGTCCAGAATTGCAAGTACCAGCTGCTGGAAATCCAGCCCTGCGGCCCGCGCAGCCATCGGCACCAGGCTGTGATCGGTCATGCCCGGTACGGTATTGACTTCCAGTAGCCAGAAAGCCCCCGTGTCATCCTGCATAACATCGACACGCGCCCAGCCCTGGATACCCACTGCTTCGCAGGCGCGAGCGGACAAGTCCTTCAGCTCCTGTTCTTTGGCCGCATCCAGCCCGCAAGGGATCCGGTACTGGGTGTCGTTGGCGACATACTTCGCGTCGTAGTCGTAGAAGGTGTGCGGCGTACCCAGACCAATCGGTGGGAGCACCGTGCCGCGCAGAGTGGCGATAGTGAACTCCGGCCCCTGGATCCATTGCTCGACCAGCACCTGCGAGTCGTAAGCACTCGCCCCGCGCCAGGCAGCGATAAGTTCAGCGACACCGCCGACCTTCGCCATGCCGATGCTCGAGCCCTCGTGCGCCGGTTTGACGATCAGCGGAAAACCCAGACTCTCGGCCGCGGCCCGACAATCGGCCTCGCTGGCCAGCACGGCATGCCGCGGGGTCGGCAGACCAAGGCTCTGCCATACCTGCTTGGTGCGCAGCTTGTCCATGGCCAAGGCCGATGCAAGGATGCCGCTCCCGGTATAAGGAATTCCGGCGCACTCGAGCAGGCCTTGCATGCTGCCGTCTTCGCCGCCACGCCCATGCAGCACGATAAAGGCGCGATCAATGCGTTCGCTGCTCAGCCGAGCCAACAGATTATCGTCAACGTCGATGCCGAACGCGTCAACACCGGCCGACTGCAGAGCCGCGAGCACTGCCGCTCCAGACTTCAGCGACACCTCGCGCTCGGCACTCTTGCCACCGTAGAGCACGGCGACCCGGCCGAACGTTCGGGGGTCAAGGGTCGATTGCAGGGCCGTCATTCGCTCTTCCTCGTGGCGCTTGCTGCGCCAGCAAACAGGGGACTGTTGATGAGTTGCGGGGCCAACCCGCCTATGTCGCCAGCGCCCTGGCAAAGCAGAATGTCGCCCGGACGCAGCAGCGGTTTGACCAACGGAGCCAAGTCGACACCGCGCTCGATGTAGATCGGGTCGAGTTGGCCGCGCTGGCGGATGCTGTGGCAAAGATGGCGGCTGTCGGCGCCAGGAATAGGTTCCTCGCCGGCTGGATACACCTCCATCACGAGCAACACATTCGCGTCGTTCAACACCTGCACGAAGTCGTCGTAGAGATCACGTGTCCGGCTGAAGCGGTGCGGCTGATAGACCATGACCAAGCGACGCTCGGGCCACCCGCCCCGGACGGCCTGGATCACGGCGGCCACTTCACGCGGGTGATGGCCGTAATCGTCGACGAGCATCACACTGCCGTCTTCGACTGGTAACTCGCCGTAAACCTGGAAACGCCGGCCGACACCACCAAACTGAGACAAGCCCTGGACGATCGCCTCGTCGTCGATGCCCTCGTCAGTGGCAATCGCGATAGTTGCCAGGGCGTTGAGCACATTATGGTTGCCGGGCATGTTGACCGACACATCGAGCGCGTCGAAGCCGTCCCGCAGCACCGTGAAATAGGTGCGCATCCCTTCCTGACGAACATTTATCGCCCTTACATCAGCATCTTCATGCATGCCGTACGTAGTGATAGGGCGTCCCACCTGTGGAATGATTTCGCGCACTACCGGGTCGTCGACACACAGCACCGCCAGCCCGTAGAACGGAAGGTTGTGCAAGAATTCGACGAACGTCTTCTTTAGCTTGCCGAAGTCACCGCCATAGGTGCTCATGTGGTCGGCATCGATGTTGGTGACGACAGCGACCATCGGCTGCAAATGCAGGAAACTGGCGTCGCTTTCGTCGGCCTCGGCAATCAGATACCGGCTGGAACCCAGCTGGGCATTGGTGCCAGCCGCGGTCAGGCGGCCACCGATCACAAAGGTTGGATCCAGCCCACCCGCAGCAAACACAGAAGCCAGCAAGCTGGTGGTAGTGGTCTTGCCATGGGTACCTGCTACGGCAATGCCGTGGCGATAGCGCATCAGCTCGGCGAGCATCTCGGCACGCGGCACGACTGGTATTCGCTGCTCGAGCGCAAAGGCCACTTCCGGATTGGAAGCGTTGACCGCGCTGGAAACCACCAGTACATCAGCCCCAGCGACGTTCCCAGCCTGGTGGCCGATGAAAATGTGCGCGCCGAAATTCTGCAGGCGCTCGGTGCTCGCCGAGGTTTTGAGATCCGAACCGGAAACGTCGTAACCGAGGTTCAGCAGCACTTCGGCGATGCCGCACATGCCAACGCCACCCACTCCGACGAAGTGAATCCGGCGGATGCGGCGCATGCGCCGTACTTCGGCTTTGACCGCAGCTGGGGACTTAGCCATGCGCCACCTCCAGACAGATATCGACGACGGTTCGGGTGGCGTCCGGCCGAGCCAGGCGACGTGCCGTGGCTCCCATGGCCTTGAGTTTTTCCGGCTGCATCATTACCTCGGTCAACTGCGCGGCCAGTGCGGCAGCATCGGTTTTTGCTTGGGGAAGAAGAACGGCGGCGCCTTCCTTCGCCAGATATTCGGCGTTACGGGTCTGGTGGTCGTCGATCGCGTGGGGCAGTGGCACCAGAAACGAAGGCAGCCCGGCAGCTGCCAGCTCGCACACCGTCAGCGCGCCGGAGCGGCAGATCACCAGATCGGCCCAGGCATAAGCCCGCGCCATATCTTTTATGAACGGGGCGACCTCAGCGTCGACGCCTGCCGCGACATAGCGCTCCTGAGTAATCTCAGCGTGCTGCCTGCCCGCCTGATGGAAGACCTCAGGACGCAGCTCGCTAGGCAACTGGGCGAGCGCCTCTGGCAAAAGCTTGTTCAGCGGTTCAGCACCCAGGCTGCCGCCTAGGACCAGCAGCCGTGGGCGGCGGCCAAGCAACGTCTGTCTCGGCGTCTCGAGAAACAGCTCATTGCGCACGGGATTACCGGTGGTGCGGCGCTTCGAGCTTGCGCTGAATGTATTCGGAAACGCCTCGCAGACGCGCTGCGCAAACGGCACCAAACTGCGATTGGCAGTTCCGGCGACAGCGTTCTGCTCGTGGATCACCAAGGGGACCCCTGCCAACCTAGCGGCCAACCCACCCGGGCCGGTCACGTAGCCACCAAGCCCAAGCACACAAACCGGTCGGAGTTCACGGATCACGCGCCGCGCCTGACCAAGCGAGCGCAGCAGTTGGAACGGCGCCTTGAGCAGAGATCCCAGTCCCTTGCCACGCAATCCGCTTACCTGAATCAGGTGCAGCGGCAGTCCAGCAGCAGGAACCACTTCGTTTTCGATGCCTCGCGGCGTGCCAAGCCAGTGCACGCTATAGCCACGGCTCTGGAACTCGTGAGCGCAGGCCAACGCCGGGAATACATGCCCCCCGGTTCCGCCCGCCATGATCAAAACATTACCGCCCATACGCGGCCCCCTTGCTCTGGGGGGCAGGCGCCTCGGCAAAATCCTCTTCGCTGAACTCGGCATCTTCGCTGCCCAGCACCGTGCGGCTTTCCCACTCAATGCGCAGCAGCAAGGCCATGCTGGCGCAGGTCACCACCAGCGAGCTGCCGCCATAACTCAGGAACGGCAAGGTCAGACCTTTGGTCGGCAACAGCCCGATATTCACGCCAACGTTGATCAGGAACTGACCGAGCCAAAGGAACGCAACGCCCCAGGCGATATAAGCAGCGAAGAACTGCCGCGCCCGCTCGGCCGCAAGCCCGATGTACAAGGCGCGAACACCAACGAAAGCGAACAGCAGGATGGTCAGCAGCGCGCCCACCATGCCCAGCTCTTCGGCAAGCACGGAAAAGACGAAATCGGTATGCGCCTCAGGCAGATAGAACTGCTTCTGCACGCTGTTGCCAAGACCAACACCCAGCCATTCACCACGCCCAAATGCGATCAAGGCCTGCGTCAGCTGGTAGCCCGCACCGTACTGATCGGCCCAGGGGTCGGTGAAGGTAATCAACCGCTGCAGTCGGTACTCCTGCGTCTGTACCAGAACGAACACCGCGCCGACTGCGAGCAGAACCAGCAGGCTGAATCGAACCAGGCCGACGCCCCCGAGGAACAGCATGGCAACCGCCGCGCCCATCATCACCACGGTTGCACCAAAATCCGGCTCAAGCAGAAGCAGCATGGCCATGGGAAGCAAAACCAGAAACGGCTTGAGAAAGCCCCATAGGCTTTCGCGCACCTCTTGTTGGCGGCGCACCAGATAACCGGCCAGGTAAACCACGACGAACAGCTTGGCCAATTCCGACGGCTGTACGTTGAATGCGCCGAAACCGATCCAGCGCATGGAACCGTTCACCTCGCGACCGATGCCTGGAATCAACACCAGAATCAACAGCACAAATGCACCGATCAGCAGCATCCAGTCCAACCGCTGCCAAGCTGAGAGGGGCACCAACAGAACCAGGGCTGCGGCGCCAAGTCCGAGCAGGACGTACACCAGATGGCGGATCATGTAATACATGGGATTGCCGGCATTCACCGCCGCGACTTCGGAGGACGCGGAAGTGATCATGACCAAGCCAAGGCCCAACAAAGCCAGGCAGCCTGCGAGCATAGGGAAGTCGAGGTCCAGTCCGCGACGGCTGAACAGGGGCGAAGGCGCACTACGCAAGAATGCGAGCATCAGCTGAGCGCCCCCACCGCGGCGGCGAACTGACGTCCGCGATCTTCGAAATTCTCGAACATGTCGAGGCTGGCACAGGCTGGCGACAGTAGGACCGCATCGCCGGGCTGGGCCAGCTTGGCGGCCAGCTCTACAGCGTCTTGGAGTGTCTGGACGCGGTGGATGGGTGCAGCCCCTTCAAGCGCAGCCGCTAGCAGCTGCGCATCGCGCCCCAGCAAAACGACCGCACGGCATTGATGCGAGACCGGACTGTGCAAGGCCGAAAAATCGGCACCCTTGCCATCGCCACCGGCGATGAGCACCAACTCACCCGTGATGTCGCTACCCAGCCCATCGATTGCGGCCAGAGCAGCTCCGACGTTAGTTGCCTTCGAGTCGTCGTAGTAGGTAACGCCTTTGCGTTTTCCGACCCATTGGCAGCGATGGGCCAGCCCGCCGAAGTTTCGCAGGGTCGTGAGCATCGGCTCGAACGGGAGGCCGACAGCGTGGCCGAGAGCCAAGGCTGCCAGCGCATTGGACTGGTTATGAGCCCCACGCATCTTCAATTGGTTGGCCGGCATCAGGGCATCGAACTGGAAGGCGAGATACTTTTCGCCATTTTCTTCGAACAACCCGAAGCCCTTGAAATCAGGCTTGCCGAGTCCGAAGGACCAGGTGGGTAGATCATCTGCAATCAACGGCCGACTGAGGCGATCATCACGGTTGATCACAACCTGACGTGCACCACGGAATATACGATGCTTGGCCTGGTGGTAGGCCGGCAGCCCGTCATAGCGATCCATGTGGTCTTCGCTGATATTCAGGCAGGTTGCGACCTCGGCATTTAGCTGGTCGGTGGTTTCCAACTGGAAGCTCGACAGTTCCAACACGTAGAGCTCGACATCATCATTGAGCAGATCCAGCGCTGGCGTACCCAGATTCCCTCCCACAGCCACCTTGCGACCGGCGGCAATAGCCATTTCGCCAACCAGGCTGGTCACCGTGCTTTTCGCGTTCGATCCGGTGATAGCCACGATTGGCGCCTTGGCTTCGCGCGCGAACAGTTCGATATCACCGGACAGCTTCACCCCGTTGGCCGCGGCGGCCTGCAACGCCGGCGTGCTGATCGGCAGGCCCGGACTGACCAACAGTTCGCTGGCGCGGCTGAGGAACTGCGGATCGAGCTCGCCACAACGAACCTCGACATTGGGATACTGCGCTTGCAGAGTGGCCAGCTCCGGTGGGTTCGCACGCGTATCAGCGACGGCAAACGGCACACCACGGCTGGCCAGATGGCGAACCAAGGACATGCCGCTCTTGCCGAGGCCTACAACGATGCGGAACTGATCGGAAGCGATGAGCACTCTTTATTACCTCAATTTCAGCGTGGCGAGACCGACCAGCACCAGGATCACCGTGATGATCCAGAAGCGCACGATCACTCGGGGCTCTGGCCAGCCCTTGAGCTCGAAATGGTGATGAATCGGCGCCATGCGGAACACGCGCTTACCGGTCAGCTTGAACGAGGCGACCTGGATCATCACCGACAGGGTTTCCATCACGAAGACCCCGCCCATGATGAACAGCACCACCTCCTGCCGGACGATCACGGCAATGGTGCCCAAGGCCGCGCCAAGCGCGAGGGCGCCCACATCGCCCATGAACACCTGCGCTGGATAGGTGTTGAACCAGAGAAAGCCGAGCCCGGCGCCGATCAGCGCACCACAGAACACGATCAGCTCACCGGCTCCCGGGATGTATGGAATCAGTAGGTAATCGGCGAAATTCACGTTGCCCGACAGGTAGCAGAAGATGCCCAGACCACCACCAACCATCACGGTCGGCATGATCGCCAGGCCGTCCAGCCCATCGGTGAGGTTTACCGCATTGCTTGAGCCGACGATGACGAAATAGGTCAGCACGATGAAGCCGATCCCCAGCGGGATCTCGATGTTTTTCAGCAGCGGCAGTATCAAGGTGGTTTCGACCGGGGTCTGTGCGGTCATATAAAGGAAGATCGCAGCGCCGACACCGAAGACCGACTGCCAGAAGTATTTCCAGCGACTCGGGAGACCGCGAGAATTCTTCTCGATCACCTTGCGGTAGTCGTCAACCCAACCTATCGCGCCAAACAACAAGGTCACAGCCAGCACTACCCAAACATAGCGATTAGACAGATCGGCCCAGAGCAATGTGCTAATGGCGATCGCGCTGAGGATCAGTGCCCCGCCCATGGTTGGCGTGCCGGATTTCGACAGATGCGTTTGTGGCCCATCAGTGCGTACCGCCTGGCCGATTTGGCGCAGCTGAAGCGTACGGATCAGCCAGGGTCCCAACCACAGCGACAGGACCAGCGCGGTCAGTACGCCAAGAATTCCACGCAGGGAGAGGTATTGAAAGACCGCGAAGCCCGTGTGGAACTGTTGCAGGTACTCAGCGAGTAGCAGCAGCATTAATGTTTCTCCATGCCGGAAGCGGAAAGCGCTGCGACGACTTTGTCCATCGCAGCACTCCGTGATCCCTTGATCAAAATGGTGGTCGCATTGCCTTGCTCCAGTCGCAAAGACTCGATCAGGCTCTGCTGATCGGAGAAATGGCGTGCGCCATGGCCGAAGGCATCGACGGCGTACTTCATTAGCGGCCCGACCGCAAATAAGGTGTCTACTTTGCCTACGGCATAACAGCCGACTTCTCGGTGCCCCTGCTCGGCCCACGAGCCCAGCTCACCCATGTCACCCAGTACCAGTACTGTGCGTCCGGCAAACCCCGCCAGCACGTCAATAGCTGCGCAGACGGATGCCGGATTGGCGTTGTAGGTGTCGTCTATGAGGCGAACGCCATTAGTCAGCATCTGCGCCACGCCTCGCCCTTTCACTGGCTGCAGACTCTCGAGCCCGGCGACGATGTGTTCCTGCGAAACGCCCATCGCACTGGCGGCCGCGGCTGCGGCCAAGGCATTGGCTACGCTGTGGCGTCCGAGCAAATTCAGCTGGACGCGCACCGACCCAGCCGGTCCAGTCAGTACGAAATTGGGGCAGCCGCGAAGGTCGTAGGCAATCGAAGCGGGGTGGATGTCGGCCAGCGGACTCGTTAACGCAAAGCTCACGACGTGCTTGCCTGCTACTCGGCGTTCCCAAACTGAAAAGGCGCGGTCGTCTCGATTAAGCACGGCAACGCCATTTGGGCCGAGGCCATCGAGAATCTCGCCCTTGGCCTCGACGATTTTCTCCGGACCACCAAACTCGCCAACATGAGCCGTGCCCGCGTTGGTAATCAAGCTGACATCTGGCCGAGTCAGGCTGACGGTATAGGCAATTTCGCCGACACGTGAAGCGCCTAGCTCAATCACCGCAGCCTTGTGCTGTAAGCCCAGTTCCAGGAGCGTGAGCGGTGCGCCCAGATCGTTATTTAGATTGCCGCGGGTGGCGAGAACCGCATCGTCGCCATAGGCAGCGCGTAGGATGCTGGCAAGCAGTTCCTTGACGCTGGTCTTGCCACTGGAGCCGGTAATGGCGGCGACCGGACCGTTGAACGCGTTGCGGTTCAATGCGCCCAGCTGGCCTAGAGCGATACGGCTATCGGCAACAACAAGCTGAGGCAACGAAACCTCTGGTACATGGCGCTCAACCAGCGCGGCGGCGGCGCCCTTGGCCGCAACTTCTGCAAGGTAGGTATGGCCGTCGAAGCGAGGCCCGGTGAGTGCAATGAAAAGCTGTCCAGGCTCGATCGCGCGGCTGTCGGTGCTGACAGAGCTAAACGCTGCATCGGCATTGATCAACTTGGCTGATAACGGCTCGACCAGAGCACTAAGGCGCTTGGCTTCAAGCATGAGAACCCCTCCAGGCAGCCAGGGCCGTCGAGGCCTGTTCGAGATCGGAGAATGGCAGGCGCTCGCCTTTTATCTCCTGGTAGTCCTCATGCCCCTTGCCGGCTAGCAGCACCACGTCGTCAATACCGCTGCTTTCAATACAGCGGGCAATCGCTGCGGCGCGCCCCGGCACAAATAGGGCTTGTTCGGGTGCGCTGAAACCTGCACGAATCTCATCGAGGATCTGTAACGGATCTTCATTGCGCGGATTGTCATCGGTGACCGTGACGTGGTCTGCCAAACGCTCGGCTACCTGGGCCATCAGCGTGCGCTTGCCACGGTCGCGGTCGCCACCGCAGCCGAACAGACACAACAACTTACCGCGGGTATGCGGGCGTAGGGCGCCAAGCACCTTTTCCAGCGCATCGGGCGTATGGGCATAATCGACCACGACCAACGGGCGATCACCGCCACCGAGCCGCTGCATTCGACCGGCAGGGCCGTCTACTTCCCGCAGCGCCACGAGAATTTCGTCTAGCGGGTAATCCATTCCCAGCAAAGCGCCTACTGCAGCGAGCACATTGCTGACGTTAAACCGACCGAGCAGAGGGCTACGCAGCGAACGTTCACCCTGGGGCGTCACCAAGCGTGCGTGGATTCCGCTATCGTCTAGCCGCGCTTCGGGGCAGTACAGATAAGCCGACACATCTTCAAGACTGTACGTGATCAGTCGTGAATCAGCGTGCTGTGCCGCGAGCGAACGGCCCAAGGTGTCGTCCAGATTAATCACCCGACAGCTGAGCCCGGGCATGGCGAACAACCGCGACTTGACCTCACCGTAGGCCTCCATGGAGCCGTGATAATCAAGATGATCTCGTGAAAGATTGGTAAACACAGCCACATCGAACGCCAGGGCTGCAACACGTCCCTGCGCCAGGCCATGCGAGGACACCTCCATCGCAACGGCGCGCGCGCCCTGTTTCCTCAGGCTCGCCAGGTTGGCCTGTACGCCGATCGCATCAGGCGTGGTGTGCTGACCGAGGACCAACTCTCCGTGAAAGCCGGTACCGAGGGTGCCGATGATCCCGCAACGCTCACCCAAGCGGTCCAGAGCTTGGGCAATCAGGTAGGTCACGCTGGTCTTGCCATTGGTCCCGGTAACGCCGACCAGGTGCAGACTGCGGCTTGGTTCGCCATAGAATCGCCCTGCGATTGCCGATAGCTGCCCCGCCAGGTTGCGAACCGGCACCAACTCGGCGCTTGCCGCAGTCATTTTCGCAGCACCCTCGGCTTCGTAAGCGATAGCGGCTGCGCCGTGGGCAATCGCATCTGCAATGTGCACGCGGCCGTCTTGCTGGTATCCGGGCACAGCCAGAAACAAATCGCCCGGACGGACCTTGCGGCTGTCTAGCGTCAGCTCTCGAATGAGGGTATCGCTGGCAGCTTGAGGCAGTAACTGATTCAGCGGCATCGGCATCAGATACGCCCTCCCTTGCTCTTGTCAGCGTCGGCGGTTTTGACGTCTTCGGGCGGTAAGTTGTCAGGAGCAACATTCATCAGGCGCAGCGCGCCGGACATCACACGACTGAACACCGGGGCCGAAACCAGTCCCCCGTAATAGCCGCTCTTGCTGGGCTCATCGATGACCACTGCGATGGCAATACGCGGATCACTCATGGGCCCGAAACCCGCAAACATCGAACGGTAGGCATTTTCCTGATAACCCCGACTGTCGGTCGAAGCTTTGCGCGCGGTACCGCTCTTGCCAGCTACGTGATAACCCGGCACTTGGGCGCGGAACACGCCACGCGGGGCCTCGATGACCTCCTGCAGCATGCCTTGGAGCGTTTTCGCGACCTGCGGCGACACCACCTCTACGCCTTCCGGCTTGTGATCGACCCTGGTCAATGACATCGGCACCAAGCGGCCATCGTTGGCTAGCGCGCCATAGGCGTGAGCCAATTGCACAGCGGTTACCGACAGGCCATAACCATATGAAAGCGTGGCAGTTTCGGCCTGGCGCCATTCACGATGTGTTGGAAGATTGCCGACTCGCTCGCCAGGGAAGCCCAAACCGGTGTCTTGTCCGAAACCGATCTTGCGCATGACCTCATGAATCGCAGCGCCGCCGATATCAAAAGCAACCTTGCTCATACCGACGTTGGAAGAATTAATGAGGATGCCCGTCAGGCTAAGCTCACGGCCTTCGGTTCTGGACACGTCGCGGATCGTGTAGCGACCGATGCGCAGCGAACCTGGCCAAACCTCAACCAGGTCGCTGGGCTTCCACCGGCCCGTTTCAAGGGCCGCGCTCATGGAGATGGGTTTCATCGTCGAACCCGGTTCAAACAGGTCCGTCATTGCTCGGTTACGCATCGCCGCTGGCTGCAGATTCCGGCGATTGTTCGGGTTATAGGTCGGCTGATTGACCATGGCCAGCACTTCGCCCGTTTTCACGTCGAGCACGACCAAGCTGCCGGCTTTTGCGCCGAACTCCAACAAAGCGTTACGCAGCTCGCGATGCGCCAGATACTGCAGGCGCAGATCAAGGGACAGCGCAAGCGCCTTGCCGGCCTTGGCATTTTTTACGACCTGAACATCTTTGATCAAACGGCCACGACGGTCCTTGAGCACCTGTCGCTTGCCCGGAACACCGGCCAACCACTCGTTATAGGCCAGTTCCATGCCTTCACGACCGTGGTCGTCGATATCGGTAAAACCAACCACATGAGCGGCCACTTCGCCAGCGGGGTAGAAACGGCGAAACTCTTCATGCGCGTAAACGCCCGGTATCTCCATATCCAGAACTCGCTGCCCCTGCTCAGGTGTCAGGCCGCGCACCAAGTACATGAATTCTCGCTCGGCCTGATCCTTGAGGCGCTGATGCAGCCCAGCAGGGTCCTGCCCCAGCGCCTCAGCCAGTTCGGGCCAGCGGGCCTGTGCACTTTGCATTTCGCGCGGGTTCGCCCATAGCGTGGTGACCGGAGTACTCACCGCCAGGGGCTCGCCATGACGATCAGTCATGAGGCCACGGTGTGCTGGGATTGGAATATGCCGCACGCTGCGCGCATCTCCCTGCCCTTTTAGAAACCCCTGATCCAGCACTTGCAAGTCGACAATTCGCCATGCAATGGCCCCTACCATCAATGCCAGCAGAGCGACCACGATGCGAAAACGCCATGGATAGAGCGCGCCCTGGAGTTTCATGGCGCCACCAACCTGACAGCGCCCGCTTCAGGAATGTGCATCTTCAACTGCTCGGAAGCCAAGGTCTCGATGCGGCTGTGAGCAGTCCAAGTGCTCTGCTCAAGTATCAGGCGGCCCCATTCAGCCTGCGCCTTGTCACGCACACTGAGTTCGCCGTACAGCTCATTGAGCAACTGGCGGTTCCAGTGCGCGCTATAGGCGACAGCAATCGCCGACATCAGCACGGCAATAAACAACACCAGCATCAGCAGGCTGCCGTGGGGCATGGCGCGGCGCAGCTGATTCACCGCAACTTCTCCGCCACACGCATCACTGCACTGCGCGAACGGGGGTTCGCCTTGACCTCTTCGGCGGACGCGTATTGCGGTTTGCCCAGCAGCTTCAGGCGCGGCACGAATTTTTCAGGGATGATCGGGAGGTCGCGCGGCAAGGTATCGGCCTCGCCTTTCGCATGCCGGCGCATGAACTGTTTGACGATGCGGTCTTCCAGCGAGTGAAAGCTGATAACGACCAGCCGGCCGCCGACGTCCAGCGCTTCAAGAGCGGCTTCAAGCCCAGCTTCCAGGTCGCCAAGCTCGTTATTGATAAAAATGCGCAGCCCCTGAAAGGCGCGTGTCGCTGGGTTCTTGCCTTTCTCCCAAGCGGGATTGGCCACCGTCAACACTTGGGCGAGATCCGCCGTACGCTCGAAAGGCTGCACAGCCCGACGCTGTACCACGGCGCGGGCCATGCGCTTGGCAAAGCGCTCCTCACCGTACTCCCTGAACACTCGGGCGATATCGTCTTCGTTGGCCGTTGCGATCCACTGGGCGGCGCTGACCCCCCGACTCGGGTCCATGCGCATGTCCAATGGGCCATCATGCAGAAAGCTGAAACCGCGCTCGGGGTCGTCCAGCTGCGGCGAAGACACGCCAAGATCTAGCAACACACCGCTCAATGTGCCAGTCCAGCCGCGCTGCGCGAGCTCTGCGCCAAGCTCGGCAAAACTTCTCTGCACAACGACAAAGCGGCCATCCTCGGCCGCCAGTGCTTGCCCCGTAGCGATTGCTAGCGGGTCTTTATCGAATCCTAGCAAACAGCCATCAGGCCCAAGCTGCCGCAACAGCAGACGGCTATGCCCGCCGCGCCCAAAGGTCCCGTCCAGATAGCGGCCATCCGGGCGCACGGCGAGTGCCGCGACGGCCTCGTCGAGCAAAACGGTCACATGGTTATAGCTGCTGGTCTGGCTCACAGGATTAGATCACGCAATTCTTCCGGCAAAGCACCGGGTTGTTTGATGGCCGCCAGGTCCGCATCTGCTTGCGCGTTCCAGTCGTCCTCGTTCCACAAGCTGAACTTGTTCAGCTGACCGACCAGCATGGCCCGCTTGTCCAGACCGGCGTATTCGCGCAAACGCGGTGGCACCAGGACGCGACCATTACCATCCATCTCAAGATCGACCGCATTACCAATGAGCAAGCGCTGCAGCCGGCGACTTTCTTCTCTAAGAGAGGGCAGCTCGCGCAACTTGGCTTCGATCTGCTCCCACTCCGGCAATGGGTAAATTCCGAGACAACGGTCGACGGCATCAATGGTGATGATCAACTGCCCCTCGCAACGCGAAACGAGCTCGTCACGATACCGGCTGGGCATGGCTAGCCGGCCTTTGGCATCGAGACTGATGGCGTTTGCTCCGCGAAACACGGTTGCGCTTCCCCTGATTTAGCTTTCCATGCCCATAAATACCCACTTCGTTCCACTTTCTACCACTTGTGCGCACTATAGAAATGCAGCAGCCCCACCGTCAAGGTACGCCTGACGGGAAAAACCCTTATGTGACGGGAATTTAGCAACCGAAACGGAGATAAACGGTAAACCGGAAGGGATAGCTGATAGAGATATGCAGCAAACGCAGAAACCTGCACTTCGAAGTTAAAGTACTTTGTGAAGAGCAAGAATTTTTTGGACTAAGACAGGCGGGATATTTCAAGAAAAGTCGGAGAGTCGATCTGTAAGCCGGGTTCTGTCGAGGACAGTCATTCCTCTACGACAGCCATCACTGACTGCCTCTAGCAACCTACCCGGATCCAGCGCGGGCCACGCCAATGGATCCCTATTTGGTCTTGCTCCAAGTGGGGTTTACCTAGCCACGGACTGTTGCCAGCCGCGCGGTGCGCTCTTACCGCACCTTTTCACCCTTACCGGCGCCGAAACGCTTAGGCGGTTATTTTCTGTGGCACTTTCCGTAGGCTCACGCCTCCCAGGCGTTACCTGGCACTTCGCCCTATGGAGCCCGGACTTTCCTCCCTCCCTTCTTGCGGAACAAAAAGAGACAGCGACTGTCCGATCGACTCTCCGGCGGCCAGGGTACTTGTCTACGCCGACACCCGCAAGCTTGATAGTTGGCCGCCTTAGCATCAGAAGCTCTCGAACTGGCCACCCGGTGCACTTACTGACTGGCACCCTTTTCTTGCAAGGCCAGCTGATAAAGCAGGTTCTTTCTGACTCCAGTAATTTCCGAAGCAAGCGCCGCGGCTCGCTTGACCGGTAGCTCAGCCAAGAGCAGATCCAAAATCCGGCGCGCATCTACATCGACCGCCTCGTCTTCATTCGGCGCTTGCCAGCCCCCCACTACAAGCACGCACTCGCCGCGCTGCTGATTGGCATCGGACTCTACCCAAGCGCGCAATGCACCCAAAGGAAGGTCTTTCAGCGTCTCGAACGTCTTGGTCAACTCCCGCCCCAACACCGCAGGTCGATCGGACCCGAACACTGATTCGAGGTCGCCAAGCGCAGCAAGAATACGATGCGGCGCCTCGTAGAAGATCAACGTACGCGGCTCAGCCCGAAGATGCTCCAGGCGAGCAAGGCGTGCAGCCTGCTTAGCAGGCAGAAACCCCTCAAAGATAAAGCGATCGGACGGCAGCCCGGCAGCGCAGAGCGCAGCAATAAGCGCACACGCACCGGGCAGCGGAACGACCCGGATACCCGCGGCGCGGGAATACCTGACGAGGTGGTAACCCGGGTCGGATATCAAGGGTGTGCCAGCATCGGAGATCAAGGCCACATCTTCGCCAGCCAACAGTCGCCGGATGAAACGCCCTCCCTCGCCTCGCTCGTTATGCTCATGACATGCAGCCAAGGGTGTGGTGATGCCAAAGTGCTGCAGCAGGCGAGATGAATGCCGGGTATCTTCCGCCGCAATCAGTGCGACCTCGGATAACACGCGCAAAGCCCGCGCGCTTATATCTTCGAGATTGCCGATAGGTGTGGCGACGACATAGAGCGTTCCCGCCGCGGAATTCACATCATCTGTCGCAGTCACAAGGCTTACCTCAGTCACTAAAACGCGCATTGTAGCCCGTTTACGGGCCGCGACATCGCGACCCCACCAACGCTTGGGTACAATCCACCGACACCCGCCAGCGCCTTTTCAGGAATGAACACATGACGGCCCGCTTTCGCCCGCTAATCTTCTTATGCATTGCTGCCTTGCTGTCGGCCTGCGCCAGCTCGCCATCCTCCACCCTCGGTGAACTGCCTCGCACCCCACAGGCATCGACGCAACAACTGCTGAAAGATGCCGATGCCAGCGATCCAGGCAAGGCTGCGTTGCTGCGGCTGTCAGCAGCCGACCAGAGCATCCAGCAAGACAACCTGACCCAAGCGCGACAGATACTGGAACAAGTCGCCATTGATCAGTTGATGCCAGCGCAGCAGATGTTCGCCAAAACGCTGGAAGCCGAGCTGGCCCTGGCCGCTGGGAAGCCCGAAGGCGCGCTCCAAGCGTTACAGCATCCAGCCTTTGAACGTCTCGCAGAACTCCCTGTAGAGCAACAACTTCGCACCCAACTGGCTCGCGCCGAGGCGTTCGAAGCAAACAACCAGCCGCTCGATGCAGCGCGCGAGCGCACCTTCATCGCGCCCCTACTTAGCGGTGAAGCGGCTGAGCACAATCACGAGACGATCTGGTCTCTGGTCTCGAATCTCGCGCCGGAGCAACTGCAACAGACCGCCGACACCGACCTCGCAGGATGGATATCGCTGGCTACCGCCGTCAAACAGGCCGGCACGCTCGTCCAGCAAAAACGCGCCATCGAGGCCTGGCAGCAGCAAAACCCAAATCACCCAGCCGCACGGCGCCTGCCCGACCCGCTGCTAAAGCTCAAGCAGCTGGCAGACAAACCCTTATCGCACGTAGCGCTTCTGCTGCCGATGGAAGGGCCGCTGGCCAGCGTTGCACGCGCCTTGCGCGACGGATTCCTAGCAGCCCATCTTGCAGGGCAACAGGACCTGAAAATCGAACTGTTCGACAGCACCCGCCTGTCTTCTCTAGACGACTTTTACCGGCAAGCGTCTGCCTCGGGTGTTGAGTTGGTGATCGGCCCATTGGAAAAGGATATGGTCCGCCAACTGGCCGATCGCGAACAGCTGCCCATTACCACCCTGGCCCTGAACTACAGCGATGCGAACCAACAGGTGCCGCCGCAACTGTTCCAGTTCGGGCTGGCGGCAGAAGACGAAGCTCGTGAAGTCGCGCGCCGCGCCTGGACCGATGGGCACCGCCGCGCAGTGGCTCTGACGCCTCGCGGCGACTGGGGCAATCGGGTGTTTGAAGCTTTCCGCCAGGAATGGCAGACGCTAGGTGGCACAGTGGTTGCCGCTGAACCCCTGGCCGAACCCATCGAGCTAGCAAACCAGATTGCCGATATGCTGCAGATACGCAGTAACGGAGGCAGCGACGAGTCGCAGCCATCGCGTCGCCAAGATATTGATTTCCTGTTTCTTGCCGCCACGCCGCAACAGGCGCAACAAGTCAAACCCACCCTGATTTTCCAGTACGCCGGCGACCTCCCCGTCTACGCGACTTCGCACCTACATGCCGCCACAGATAACCGCACGCAATACCTGGATCTCGAAGGCATTCGCTTCACCGAAACCCCCTGGCTGCTCGATCCGCAATTGCCCCTGCGCCAGGAGATCGAGCGCAAGTGGCCGCAAGCCCGGGGCAGCCTAGGCAGGCTGTATGCCATGGGTGCCGATGCCTACCAGTTGGCGCCGCGCCTGAATCAGCTTCTTGCGTTACCTGACACACAGATTGATGGCCTTTCGGGGACGCTCAGCCTAACTCCGCAGCAGCGGATCGAACGGCGCTTGCCGTGGGCCGAGTTCCGGGACGGGGAAGTCCAGCCGCTCCCGGATATTCCAGATTGATAGCGACCAGCAAACAGCTCAGCGGAAAGCGCGCAGAAGATTTTTCATTGCAGCATCTTCAGGCGCACGGGCTACGCCTGCTCTGCCGCAACTGGAGCTGCCGCAGCGGCGAGCTTGATCTGGTCATGCTCGATGGCGATACAGTAGTATTCGTCGAGGTTCGGTACAGGCGCCATGCCGCATGGGGCGGCGCACTCGAGAGCGTAGACCTGCGCAAACAGCAGAAGCTGATCAAGGCGGCCCAGCTGTTCCTACTAAAGGAGAGTCGCTGGGCAAAACATCCCTGTCGCTTCGATGTCGTTGCCATAGACTCGACCGAGAGCGGAGCGAAGCCCTGCTGGATTCGAAATGCCTTCGATAGCTGAAAACGCTCCATGCGAGTTTCGCAGCATCTCGCAAACATCACATCTGCACCAATAGATCCTTGCGGCACGGCTAAAGCAGCCCAGCCCGTCACCTGAAGGTTTATTTCCGATGGACATGCAATCCCGTATACGTCAGCTCTTCCTCGCCAGCATCGAAACCAAGCAAAGCGCGATGGAAGTGCTCGCACCCAGCATCGAGCAGGCCGGGCAAGTGATGGTCAATGCCTTGCTCAGCGAAGGCAAAATCCTGACCTGCGGAAACGGCGGCTCCGCCGGCGATGCTCAGCATTTCTCCTCAGAGCTGCTCAACCGTTTCGAGCGGGAGCGCCCTAGCCTGCCGGCAATCGCGCTGACGACGGACAGCTCGACACTGACATCCATCGCCAACGACTACAGTTACAACGAAGTGTTTTCCAAGCAGATCCGCGCATTGGGTCAGCCGGGTGATGTGCTGCTGGCAATTTCAACCAGCGGCAATTCCGCCAATGTCATCCAGGCGATACAGGCCGCGCACGACCGAGAAATGGTAGTGGTCGCCCTCACCGGTCGCGACGGTGGTGGAATGGCTTCGCTACTGCTACCGGAAGACGTTGAAATCCGAGTGCCCGCCAAGGTGACCGCACGTATTCAAGAGGTCCATCTGCTGACCATTCATTGCCTATGCGACCTGATCGACAACCAACTCTTTGGGAGCGAAGAATGACTTCAGTCCACCTGCATGCGCTTACGCTCGCGCTGTGCCTCGCCGTCACTGGCTGTAGTTCCGTGCTTACCGCCACACGCGACGACCCAATTGACGATAATCGGGGAACCCGCACGATCGGCAGTACCATTGACGACTCGCTAATCGAAACGAAAGCAGCCGTGAATATTGCAAAGGCCCACCCGGACCTCGATCAGGCATCCCATATCATCGTTGCCAGCTACAACGGCGTGGTTCTGCTGGCGGGTCAAACACCACGTGCAGAATTGAAACAGCTAGCCGAACAGGCCGCCAGCTCAGTTCAGCGCGTCAAACGTGTACACAACGAAATTCAGGTACTAAAACCTTCATCCGCCCTGGCTCGCAGCAACGACTCCTGGCTGACCACCAAAATCAAAGCACAGATGCTGGCAGACGCGAGCGTTCCTGGCTCCCGCATAAAAGTCATTACCGAGAACGGCATTGTTTACCTGCTTGGCCTCGTCACGCGGCAGGAAGGCAATCGTGCAACGAGCGTGGTGCAAGGCGTTTCCGGCGTGCAGCGCATCGTCAAGCTGTTCGAATATATCGATTAAAAGGCTTAGAGGCGGAAAGCGTAATAGGTGGGTGCAGCCTTGCATCCCACCGATTTGCCTTTCAGCCTCAATTGCCTATCGGCCTCAATTATTTAACTACTTTCAAGCTAGGACGCCCACCCGGGGCTGGACGTGACGGCGTGCTCGTCCCGGCCGAAGCATCATCGGATGGAGTCTCGTCATCCGGCGGAGTAGGCTCAACCTCGAACACCATCCCCTGCCCATTTTCCCTAGCGTAGATAGCCATGACCGCTGCAGACGGGACGTGCAAGCTATGCGGAATACCACCGAAGCGCCCTTCGAAGCTGATCGCCTGGTTATCCATCTTCAATTGACGTACCGCACTGGGCGCCACGTTCAAGACGATTTGGCCATCACTGGCAAAGCCATCAGGCACCTGAACACCTGCATGATCGGCATTGACCAGCAGATGCGGAGTGCAGTCGTTGTCGACGATCCACTCGTACAACGCCCGTACCAGATAAGGTCGACTCGATGTCATATACAGCCCCTCTTAACGCATGCCGCGCTCAACGGCGGATAGACTGACCTGGAAGGCCTCCCGAGCAAAATTGATCTCCATGTAATCGAGCAGCGGTTTCGCCGCTCGCGGCAAGTCAATTCCAAGTTTGGGTAAACGCCACAGGATAGGCAACAAGCAGCAGTCAACCAAGCTGATGTCATCACTCATGAAGAAAGGTTTTTCAGCAAATACCGGCGACACGCCCGTTAGGCTTTCGCGCAGCTCTTTTTGCGCCTGGGCACGCGCCGCATCAGCTGTGCGGCGATCGCCGATCCGATCCACCAGTGCACACCAGTCGCGCTGTACCCGATGTATCAGCAGGCGCGTATTGGCCCTGGCCACGGGGTAGACAGGGAGCAACGGCGGGTGCGGATAGCGCTCTTCGACATACTCGGTGATCACACTCGGCTCATATAGCGCTAAATCACGATCCACTAGCGTCGGTACGCTGGCGTACGGATTCACCTCGGTCAGCCTGACCGGACAGTGCGCCGAATCAACGTCAATTATTTCGACACTGACGCCCTTTTCAGCAAGCACATAACGCACTCGATGCGAATAGTGGTCGGCGGGATCGGAATAGCAGGCCAACCGGTTGGTAGCGGCCATAGGGTCCCTCCTCAAAAATATGCGATGGCAGAAAAAAACGCGCGCCCATGAGGGCGCGCGCAGGGTAACGCTAATAAGCGAAGAATCAGTGGATATCTTTCCAATATTCCCGCTTGAGCAGATAGGCAAACACGAAGAAGAAGGCCAGGAAAAGCAGCACATAGGTACCGATACGATGGCTTTCTAACTTGACCGGGTTAGCCGAGTACGCAAGGAAGGCCACCAGATTCTTGATCTTCTCGTCGTATTCGGCCTCCGTAAGCTCACCAGTACCTGGCACAACCGTCATGGCATGGCAGTCTTCGTGCGTGATCGGAGTACCGGTCAGCGGATCGAATTGCTTGCGACCGTCTTCGACGATTTGAACCTGCTTGCACGCAACCGATTCGCCTTCAGGCAGCCTGCTTGGCAACACCTGACGCCCCTGCAACGGGGCCAGTACATGCGGCATGCCCACATTAGGGAACACCGCATTGTTGACCCCATACGGACGCGTAGGATCTTCATAGAAACTGCGCAGGTAGGTGTATAGCCAGTCGTTCCCACGCACTCGCGCTACTAGCGTCAGGTCCGGCGGAGCGGCACCAAACCAGGTCTTTGCATCGTCCGGCGTCATGCCGATCTTCATGTGGTCGCCGATTTTGGCGCCAGTGAACACTATGTTGTCGAGCATGATCTCTTCGGGAATACCCAGATCTGTCGCAACGCGCTCGTACCGCTGGTACTGCGCGCTGTGGCAGCCCATGCAGTAGTTGGTAAAGGTCTGTAGACCATCCTGCAACGCCACCTTATCAGTCAGGTCAATATCGACCTCATCCAGGTGAACGCCAGTGCCAGCGGCGAAACCGAAGGCTGGCACCAGTGCAAGAATCAATGCAGCAAATTGCTTTTTCATCAGCCAGCCACCCTTTGCGGAACTACTTTGGTCTTCTCGAGCTTGGTGTAGAACGGCATCAGGATGAAGTAACCGAAGTAGATAGCAGTACAGATCCGAGATACCAATGTGCGCTCAGGCGTCGGAGAAAGCACACCAAGCACGCCAAGGATGACGAAGGAGACGCAGAACAACAGCAGCGCAACTTTGCTCATCCAGCCCTTGTAACGCATCGACTTGACCGGACTACGGTCAAGCCAGGGCAGCACGAACAGCACAGCGATGGCGGCGCCCATGGCAATTACACCAAGCAGCTTGTCCGGGACCGCGCGAAGAATTGCGTAGTACGGGGTGAAGTACCAAACCGGCGCAATGTGCTCAGGCGTTTTGAAGGCGTTCGCCACTTCGAAGTTGGGCTTCTCGAGGAAATAACCGCCCATTTCCGGGAAGAAGAACACGATGGCGCAGAACACGAACAAGAACACGACTACACCGACGATATCCTTCACCGTGTAGTAAGGATGAAACGGAATACCATCGAGCGGCACGCCGGCTTCGTTCTTGCTTTTCTTGATGTCGACACCCATCGGGTTGTTCGACCCGACTTCATGCAACGCCAAGATGTGCAGTACAACCAGCCCCAAGATCACAATCGGCAGCGCAATCACGTGCAGCGCGAAGAAGCGGTTCAGGGTGATGCCGGAAATCAGGTAATCACCACGGATCCACTGAGTCAGATCGTCGCCGATAACCGGGATAGCACCGAACAGCGAGATGATCACCTGAGCGCCCCAGTAGGACATCTGCCCCCAAGGCAGCAGGTAGCCCATGAAAGCCTCTGCCATCAACGCCAGATAGATCATCATGCCGAAGATCCAGACCAGTTCGCGCGGCTTCTGATAGGAGCCATACAGGATCCCACGAAACATGTGCAGATAGACCACGACGAAGAATGCCGACGCTCCCGTGGAATGCAGGTAGCGAATGATCCAACCGTATTCGACGTCGCGCATGATGTATTCGACGGAGGCGAACGCACCTTCTGCAGACGGCTCGAAGCTCATCGTCAGCCAGATACCGGTGAGAATCTGATTGACCAGAACCAACAAGGCGAGAGAACCAAAGAAATACAGGACGTTGAAGTTCTTCGGCGCGTAGTACTTGCTTAGATGGTCCTCCCACATCTTGGTCGCGGGGAAGCGCGCATCGACCCATTCCATGAACTTGCTCATCATGCGCTCTCCTGATCCACGCCGATGACGACGATGGTGTCCGTCTCGTAGGTGTGTGGGGGAACCGGCAGGTTCAAGGGCGCAGGCTGGCCCTTGTAGACGCGGCCAGCCAAGTCATACTTCGAACCGTGGCAAGGGCAGAAATAGCCTCCGAGCCAATCAGCACCTAGATCAGGCGCAGCCACTTCCGGACGGAAGGATGGGGAACAACCAAGGTGCGTGCACAGTCCGACCACAATAAGCACTTCTGGCTTGATCGAGCGAACCGTCGGATCGACATAGGTCGGCTGTACCGAAGCCTCGGAACTGGGATCCGCCACCGTATCAGTCAGCTTGCCTAGATTCGTCAACGCCTCTTCGGTACGACGAAGGATAAACACCGGCTGACCGCGCCATTCGGCAACCATCTGCTGGCCCGGCTCGATCTTGCTGATATTTACCTTAACCGGTGCACCGGCTGCCTTGGCCTTGGCACTCGGGAACCACGATCCCACAAACGGGACCGCGGCACCCACCGCTCCTGCAGCACCTACTACCGAAGTAGCGGCTACCAGGAAGCGACGCCGGCCAGCATTCACGCCGTCATTGCTCATTCAGTCGTCTCCCATCAGTTTCTTATGGCCTACCGAAAGCAGGCGTCTACTACGTGCGTCTACCGTAAAACGAGGCCGCTAAAAATTCGCCAAATGGTAAAGAAAACCCCCTCGCATGACAAGGTAATAACGGGATACAACCTTACGTCAGGCCCCGAAAATCGGGGCCTGACGCGTGACAAGCTGTCGCAGCAGCGAAACGGCAGCCATAAAAAAACGCCCAGCTCCGTGAGAAGCTGGGCGTTCTTTTTGAGAAGCCTGAATTAGCGCTTCGAGTACTGCGGACGCTTACGCGCCTTACGCAGACCGACTTTCTTACGTTCAACTTCGCGAGCATCGCGAGTGACGAAGCCAGCCTTACGCAGAGCAGGACGCAGAGTCTCGTCATATTCCATCAGGGCACGAGTGATACCGTGACGGATCGCACCGGCCTGACCACTCACACCACCACCCAGAACAGTCACGTAGATGTCGAACTTTTCGACAGTCTCGGTCAGTTCCAGAGGCTGACGAACGACCATGCGAGCGGTTTCACGCCCGAAGAAGTTGTCCAGCTCACGGTTGTTGATGGAGATTTTGCCAGTACCCGGACGCAGGAATACGCGCGCGGTTGCAGTCTTACGACGGCCAGTGCCGTAGTTTTGAGTCGCCGACATAATGAACTATTCCGTTAAATCTTCAGTTCTTGGGGCTGCTGAGCGGTATGCGGATGATTAGCACCCTTATACACCTTCAGCTTACGGTACATGTCGCGACCCAACGGGTTCTTAGGCAGCATGCCCTTGACCGCGGTCTCGATCACACGCTCTGGCGCCTTGGCGATCAGCTTCTCGAAGTTGATCGACTTGATGCCACCCGGGAAACCGGAGTGAGAGTAGTACATCTTGTCGGTGGTTTTCGCACCGGTAACACGCACTTGCTCGGCATTGATAACGACGATGTAATCACCGGTATCGACGTGAGGGGTATATTCCGCCTTGTGCTTGCCACGCAGGCGGCTAGCGATTTCGGTTGCCAGACGACCCAGGGTCTGGCCGGCAGCGTCGACGACGAACCAGTCGCGCTTGACGGTTTCCGGTTTAGCAGTAAAAGTCTTCATTCGTTATAGCCTCAGGGGCCGCCCTGAAAATAAGACGGCGAATCTTACTGAATGGTGCTCGCCCTGGCAAGACCAGGACAGCCGGAAACAGACGCTATCGGGGGCTCGGGTCAGCGCGTCCGCTACGGCAGTGTTCGGTAGGCTAGGCATCCCCTACCTTGTTTTTGCGTCAACGGGCTAGGCATCCCCGGCGACAGGCTGCGGAATTATCCGGATTACCAGCCAAATAGCAAGCAGCTTCTCGGCCTTCCGCGCATTGGTACGACGCATCGCGATCCAATCGACGCTACCAGCTACCAGCTACCTGCTACCTGCTACCAGCTACCGCGACGATGGCACCATCGCTGCAGGCGAAGACAAGAAACTTACCGCCTGCGCTACCATCCCAATCTGAGAACTCTTCAAACGCAAGGACACCGCATGGAACAGCGCCAACTCGGCCGTACCGAACTCAATGTCACAGCCCTCTGCCTGGGCACTATGACCTGGGGCGAGCAGAATAATGAAAGCGAAGCTTTCGCCCAGATGGACCGCGCGAAAGCTGCCGGTATCAATTTCGTCGACACCGCCGAAATGTACCCGGTACCGCCGAAGCCGGACACCTATGCCACCACTGAGCGCTACATAGGTAACTACTTCAAGGCACGCGGTAATCGTGCCGACTGGATCCTGGCCAGCAAGATCGCCGGCCCCGGCAACGGCATCAGCCACATCCGCGACGGTCACCTGAAGATGAACCGCCAGCACATCGTTGCTGCACTGGATGCGAGCCTGCAGCGCCTACAAACGGATTGGATAGATCTTTATCAGCTGCATTGGCCGGAGCGCAGCACAAACTTCTTCGGCCAGCTCGGCTACCGTCACCAGGATCAGGACTTCACGCCAATCGAAGAAACCCTGGAAGTGCTAGACGAGCAAGTAAGGGCCGGCAAGATCCGCCATATCGGCCTGTCGAACGAAACGCCGTGGGGCACCATGAAGTTCCTGCAGATCGCGGAAGCCCGAGGTTGGCCGCGCGCCGTATCCATTCAGAACCCCTATAACCTGCTCAATCGAAGCTTTGAGGTCGGGCTCGCCGAAATTGCCATGCGCGAGCAGTGCGGACTCCTCGCCTACTCTCCGCTGGCCTTCGGCATGCTCAGCGGCAAGTACGAGCAAGGCGCGCGGCCAGCCGGAGCACGCCTGACGCTGTTCAGCCGCTTCGCTCGCTACGCCAACCCACAATCGCAGGCGACATGCTCCCGGTATGTGGCGCTTGCCAGGGAGCATGGCCTGGACCCTGCACAAATGGCACTGGCCTATGTGACCCAACAGCCTTTTGTAACCAGCAACATTATCGGTGCCACTTCAATCGAACAGTTGGAAAGCAATCTCGCTAGCACCGAACTGCAATTATCAGCAGAGGTGCTCGAAGCCATCGAAGCAATTCACACCGAACAACCCAACCCCGCCCCTTGAGGAACTCTTGAACCAACTATCCGCTGACCGAAACAAGGCGCAAGCCTTGTCGATGCGACCACCAAGTCAGCCTCTTGCGTGAGGAGCCCGTAGATGATCGCTGCCGAACTGCTCGCGCCGACCAGCCTTGTGCTGGGATGGCTGCTCTATGCCGCCGGACTGATATGGGCTTGCATGCGTGCGCCCTGGGTCGAGCTGTTCAGCGATACGCGGCGCCAGCACCTGCTGTTCGGTGCGGTCCTGGCGATCTTTCTGCTTTGGTTGGTCCGCCGTGACTTCGATTCGGGTTTATCTTTCCACTTCATTGGACTGACGGCGGTCACGCTACTGCTTGACTGGCCCTTGGCGATTCTCGCTGCCTTTATCGCCCAACTTGGATTGACGGTCACAGGCCACCAGCAACTGGTTGCCCTCGGCCTGAATGGCGTGCTGCTGGTATTGATACCCGTGACGGTCACCGAAGCTTGCGCGATCGCCGTGGAGCGCACCCAGCCTCGCAATCTATTCGTCTATATATTCTTTTCGGGTTTTTTTGCGGCCGGCCTCGCGACCCTGATCTGCATCTTGGCAGGGCTCGGAATCTTGCTAATCGACGGCCTCTATCCAATGCCTCCCTGGCTGGATGACTTCGCCGGGTACATCTGGCTGGTGATGTTTCCCGAGGCTTTTATCAACGGCGCGGTCGTCAGTGCGTTAGTGGTTTTCTATCCGGACTGGATGGAAACTTTCAACCGCAGTCGCTACTTGCAAGCTCCTTGGAAAGACGACAGCAACGATGATATGTGAGTAAGCCGTAGCGCTAGCCAGCCGCACAACCAAGCCGCGACGCGAACGCGCCCTCAGTGCTGGCGCGGCGGCATATCGTCGGAAAACAGATCATCCTCAAGCTCATTACCCGGGATCGCATGCTCCTCCGATGCCCAGGCACCTAAGTCGATCAGCTTGCACCGCTCCGAACAGAAAGGTCGATTCGCACTTTTGACACTCCATTCGACCGGCGCGCCGCATGTTGGGCATTCGACAACAGGAATACTCATTCCTGACCTCCTCTTAGCGTCAGATAAAAATCATGTAAACGTCTAACCTCACTCTCCAGCCAGGCCCGGTCCCGATCATTGACCAGCACATCATCAGCATGGCGCAAACGCTCTTCGCGACTGGCCTGTGCCTTGAGAATGGCACGGATCTGCGCTTCGCTGGATTGATCACGCTGGATGGCGCGCTCCAACTGCAACGCCTCTGGTACATCAACCACCAACACGCGAGCAACCTGCTGGTACTGACCGGACTCCACCAATAGCGGCGAGACCATGATCGCGTACGGCGAGCTAGCCCGAGCGAGGTGCTCAGCGGTCTCCTGGCGTATTAGCGGATGCAATAGCTGTTCAAGCCATTTGCGCTGTTCCGGCTCACGGAACACCCGCTCACGCAGTGCCGCTCTATCCAGACCACCATCGGACGCGAGAACACTTTCACCGAACCGTTCGACAATCATCCCCAGGGCCGGCCGGCCTGGCTCGACAACCCAGCGCGCAGCATGATCAGCATCGACCCAATGCACCCCGAGGCGGCCGAACGCTTCCACAACCGCACTCTTGCCGCTACCGATACCACCGGTCAAACCAAGCACCCAAGGCTTCATCACGATCCGTCCAAAGGATAAAACGACGCGCAGTAGTAACGTCTGAAATCCGAGGATGCAAGCGCAAGGTAAATGCCCGATCGAATGGATCGACCTTTTCAGAACTGAGGAAGCTGGCATTCGCCAAGGGAGCGAACGTCACACTAATGCAACACGTTGCAGCCTATTGAGCGATGGTGGGGATTCGACGTCGCTGTGCACTTATTTGGATTCACGGTGTTACAAACAGCTATCAGAAGTGAGACCAGCAACGAGCTGCTGCCTATGCGGCCAGCCTATCACTCCACAGCTGGTGAGCGGGGTGGCCAACTTGCGAAACGGGAAACCGCTAAAGCGAACCGGCCCTGGATAACCAACCGCTAGAACCTGGCAAACAGCAGATAGGCCGACGTGATCTCATCACCCCAGAGCAGCGCGACCCAACCCGCAATCGCGAGGTACGGGCCGAAGGGAATGGTCGCGCCGCTGTCCGCCTTTTGCATGCGCAGCATGATAGTTCCCAGGACCGCACCCACGACGGACGAGAGAAGAATGGTCAGCGGCAAAACTTGCCAGCCACCCCAAGCGCCCAGCATCGCCAGCAGCTTGAAGTCGCCATAGCCCATGCCCTCCTTACCGGTCACCAGTTTGAACAACCAGTACACCGACCACAGACTGAGATACCCAGCAACCGCCCCCCACACTGCATCAGGCAACGGCGCAAACAAACCAAAATGGTTAGCGATCAAGCCCAGCCAAAGCAGTGGCAGCACAAGGGAATCAGGCAACAACTGATGATCGACATCGATCATGCTCATCGCCAGCAAGCCCCAAGTCAGTAACAGCATCGCCCCGGCCTGCCAGGAAAAGCCAAAGTGCCAGGCTACATAGCCGGACAAAAGACCGCAGAGCAACTCGACCAAGGGGTAGCGACTGCTGATCGGCGTACGGCACGACGAGCACTTGCCACGCAGCGCTAACCAGCTGACCAAGGGAATGTTTTCCCAAGGTCGTATTTCATGATCGCACTGCGGGCAGTGAGAGTTAGGCAGAATCAGATTGAAGGTCGCAGTCGGCTCGACCGGCAACTCCAGAAACTCACGCGCCTGAGCGCGCCAGTCCCGCTGCATCATGATCGGCAGGCGGTGGATCACCACGTTGAGAAAACTGCCCACCAGCAGCCCCAGCACCAGCGCGCATAAAACAAAGGCCAGCGTGTTGCTGGCCAGGAAAGTCACCAAATCCATTGTTAGACGACAGCCCCAAGCTGGAAGATCGGCAGGTACATGGCAATGATCAAACCACCCACCAGCACACCCAATACCGCCATGATCATCGGCTCCATGAGTGCAGTGAGCCCGTCCACCATATTGTCCACTTCGTCTTCGTAAAAGGTCGCAACCTTCGCCAGCATTTCATCCAGCGAGCCGGACTCTTCGCCGATGGCGGTCATCTGGATGGCCATGCTCGGAAAGGTCCCAGTGGTGCGCATGGAGAAGTTCAGCTGCATACCGCTGGACACATCGCTCTTGACCTTCATCGTAGCATTGCGAAACACCACGTTGCCTGTAGCGCCGGCTACCGAGTCCAGCGCATCTACCAGCGGCACACCGGCCGCGAAAGTAGTCGCCAAGGTCCGCGCGAACCGCGCCACCGCTGACTTGTAGAGGATGTCCCCCACGATCGGCATTTTGAGCAGGAACCGATCGAACCAGTTACGAAAACTCTCGGACTTGCTATGCGCCGTTTTGAAGGCATAAGCAGCACCAAACAGGCCAAGCAATACCAGATGCCACCAGGCCTGCAAGGCCTCTGACAGCCCGATGACCATCAGGGTAAACGCCGGCAGTTCGGCGCCGAAGTTAGCGAACACGTCCTGGAACTGTGGAACCACCTTGATCAGCAGAATGGCCGACACGATCACCGCAACCAGCACAACCGCGACCGGGTAGTTCATCGCTTTCTTGATCTTGGCCTTCAGCGCCTCGGTCTTTTCCTTGTAGGTCGCAACGCGATCCAACAAGGTTTCCAGGGAGCCGGACTGCTCGCCCGAATCGACCAGATTGCAATAGAGATCATCGAAATATTGCGGCTTCTTGCGCAGCGCGGTGGCGAAACTGTTGCCGGCGGCGACCTCTTGCTTGAGGTCATCCACAAGCTTGCGCATGTTCGGGTTATCGAAACCCTCGCCAATGATGTCGAACGACTGCAGCAGCGGCACGCCGGCCTTCATCATTGTCGCCATCTGCCGGGTGAACAGGGCAATGTCCATCGGCTTGATCTTTTTGCCGGCACTGAACAGCGAAGCCGATTTCTTGCGCACCTTTTGCGGATTGACGCCCTGCTTGCGCAGTTGCGCCTTGACCATCGCCGGACTGACGCCGCTAAGCTCGCCCTTAATCTTTGCGCCCTGCCTGTTGGTACCTTCCCAGGCGAAGACACTGGTTTTTATAGCTTTCTGCGCCATGTTAGTCCTTGGTCACCCGGTTGACTTCTTCCAGGCTGGTCACGCCCTGCATGGCTTTTACGAGAGCCGAGGTACGCAGGTCATTGAAGCCGTCTTTACGCATCTGGGTGGAAATGTCGATGGAGTTGCCGTCTTCCATGATAATCCTGGCCAGTGCCGGCGTGTTTTTAACCACTTCATAAATACCGACACGGCCCTTGTATCCGCCTTTGCAATTTTCACAGCCTATCGGGCCGTAAATCTTGAAGGTTCCGATCCTATCGGCAGGGAAGCCCTCTTCCAGTAGGGATTCGCGGGGCAGCTCCACTTCTTTCTTGCACGTGTTGCAAAGCTTGCGCGCTAGGCGCTGGGCAATGATCAGGTTCACCGAGGTGGCTATGTTGAAGGCCGCCACGCCCATGTTGCGCAGACGCGTCAGGGTTTCGGCGGCGCTGTTGGTGTGCAGCGTCGACATCACCATATGGCCCGTCTGTGCCGCCTTGATCGCGATTTCGGCGGTTTCAAGGTCACGGATCTCGCCGACCATGATGATGTCCGGGTCTTGGCGCAGAAACGCCCGCAACGCCTGGGAGAAATCCATGCCCTGACGAGGGTTGACGTTGACCTGGTTGATACCCTCCAGGTTGATCTCCACCGGGTCTTCGGCGGTGGATATATTCACATCCACCGTATTGAGAATGTTCAGCCCCGTATACAGCGATACCGTCTTGCCCGAACCCGTCGGGCCAGTGACCAGAATCATGCCCTGCGGCTGTTTGAGCGCATTCATGTACAGCTGTTTCTGATCTTCCTCATACCCCAGCGCATCGATGCCCATTTGCGCACTGGAGGGGTCGAGAATCCGCATCACGATCTTTTCGCCCCACAAGGTCGGCAGCGTATTTACGCGGAAGTCGATGGACTTCGTCTTGGATAACTTCATCTTGATTCGGCCGTCCTGCGGCTTTCGGCGCTCCGAGATATCCAGCCCGGCCATAACCTTTAGGCGTGCTGAGATACGCGGAGCGAGCTGGATCGGTGGCCGCGCCACTTCATGCAAGATGCCATCCGTACGCAGGCGTACGCGAAATGCTTTTTCATAAGGTTCAAAGTGCAGGTCGGAAGAGCCGCCACGAATGGCGTCAAGCAGCATCTTGTTGACGAAGCGAACGACCGGAGCGTCGTCGGCGGCCTCGCCTGCGTCATCATTCGCTGAATCATCCGACACGGTCTGAACATCGACCCCGTCCAAGTCGACATCACCGAGATCCTCCAGCCCGGAGGTTGCGTTTTCGAAAAACTTGTCGAGGGCCAGCCCGAGCTTGTCGTCCTCGACCAGTATCGCCTCGGTGGTCAGCCCGGTGCTGAACTGAATGTCTGTTACGGCCTGCTGATTGGTCGGATCCGATACCGCCACGAACAGCTTATGGCCGCGCTTAATCAGCGGCAATACACGATGCTGGCGCGCTAACTTTTCAGACACAACGTCCTTTAATTGGATCTCCTTATCCAACGCATTGAGGTCCATGTACGCGACACCAAACTGTTCAGCGGCCAGTTCAGCGACCGCCCGGCCATTGGCGAGCTTGTTCTGCACGACATAGGTCACCAGCGACAGCTTGTTACGCGCCACCTGCTGTTGCGCTTGCAGTGCAGTCTTGTCGTCGAGCAGGCCGGTCAGCACCATCTGCTTGGCCAGGCCGGATAGGGCGATATTGTCCGTCATGGGCGTGGTTCTCCCGTATTAATGCCACGCCTTATAGCGTAGATAAGGGAGGGTGCCAAATGCCGTCGAGCCAGGTGACAAGAATTGTCAGAAGGGCGCGAATCCAGGCACCGTGCACGGTTCACACATTCTCTGAGAGCGGCGTGTTTTGTGGGGTAAACAAGTTGGCACGCCGGCTGCAATGGTGAGAGCAGGCTCAACTGCCTGAACATTTCAAGGAGAAACACATGAAAGCTCAGATGCAAAAAGGTTTTACCCTGATTGAACTGATGATCGTTGTGGCGATTATCGGGATTCTGGCTGCGGTGGCGTTGCCGGCTTATCAGGATTACACGGCACGGGCTCAAGCATCCGAAGTGTTTGTAATGATGGACGGTTTGAAGACCCGTATGGAGGAGTCGCTCGGAACCGGAGCGTGCCCAGCTAACACATCGGCTGCAGTGGGTGACATTCCCAAAGCTGCAGACATGAAGGGCAAGTATGTTGAGTCAGTAACAACTGCCGGCACTGCTCCTGCCTGCACCGTCGCAATTAAGACAGTTAACACCTCAGACATAAACTCCAACATCAAGGCACAAACCGTTACTTTTACGCGTGCAGAGAATGGGGGGAGTGCAAGCTGGACTTGCAAGGTTGGCACTGGTCTTGGCAAGTATTTTAAGAGCTGCACCGAGGGTGTGTAAACTCAGCCCTGTAGCCCTGTAGGGCGGGTGAAACCCGCACGGTTACACATCGCCTGACCGAAACCTAAAACCCTGCCCTCACCGGCGGGGTTTTGTTTTATAGGATCACCGGAACATGGCCAAACATGACGGAACAATCGGTTGCTCTCTGGATGACGATTCGCGTCGCGCCGACCTGCTATCGGCGGGTTGCACCCGTACGCTTATTCAACATCAGAGATGCAGCCATCCGCTTTTCCTGAAGTGCCGGCCCAATCTGCTGGATACACACCTCGCTCGACCCAACGATGGAACGACGACCACGGCCAGTCAGCAATAGAGCCAACTAACCGTGCTTAACCGGATTAGCGTGCAGATAGTCCATGTGCTGGCGGAAGTCTTGATCGTCTCGAATGAGGTGCTCCCAAAACCGGTGCTGCCATAAGGTCCCGCACTGCTTGGACGAGCGCCGCTGCGTGAGAAAGTCAGGTCGAAAATACTTCGATCCACAGGTGCGGGTCACGTGACGTTTGATCAAGCGCCAACGATTGGAGAAATCGGCATCGCCCTCAGGCAACGTCCAGATCGTGTGGAGATGATCAGGCAGCAACACCCACCCATCGATACGAAACGGCAATACCTGTCGAACCTGGGTAATAGCCTCGCGCAAGGCCAGACGCATGTCGTGGTTAGCAAGGATTGGCTGGCGACGCTCCGCAATCACAGTGAAGAAATAGCACCCTCCGGCTACTCTTGCGCGACGAAAACGAGACATGCAAACATCCTTGTTTGAACGGATAACGATCCTGAACGATTCAGTGTCGAGCCGCAACAAGCGGGCAAGGTAAGCGAAACTCGCCATCGCAGAGCCATGCCATGCGGGTTTCACCCGCCCTACGGTGCCGATCGCTCGGGCCACGCGGAGAGTCGCCCCGCTATACTCCGCCTATTCTTGCAGGCAAGCCTTGCCGACAAGCGATACACCAGCGGCGGCCTGTTCACCCAAAGCCGCCGTCCAGCGTCGTTCGATCATGCCCGTCGCCGAGTGCTATGGCGTAATTCGGCGTCTATATACCGATTTCAATACAAAACGAAAATTTTTTCTGGAGGACTCATGAGCTTTACCGTTTACCTGTCCGGCGAAATTCACACCGACTGGCGTGACGAGATCAAGCGTGGCGCTGCCGCAGCCGGATTGGGTGTTCGATTCACCTCAGCCGTAACCGATCACGAAGCCAGCGATGCCGCCGGTGATTGCCTAGGCGTCGAGCCCAACGCCTTCTGGCGCGACCACAAGTCGTCCAAGGTCAATGCAATCCGCACCCAGACGCTGATCCAGCAAGCGGACCTTGTGGTGGTGCGTTTTGGCGACAAGTACAAGCAGTGGAACGCGGCGTTCGATGCCGGTTACTGCGCGGCGCTGGGCAAGCCTTATGTCACGCTGCATGACGCCGACATCGTGCACCCGCTGAAGGAGGTCGATGCGGCTGCCATGGCTTGGGCCACCACCACCGAACAGGTCGTGGAAATCCTGAGATACGTAGTGCAATAGCCGGTTCAGGCAGGTTGCGGTCAATTTGCGTAACACTTCCCGCATGACGAACAAGGCCTTCATCTACAGAAAATTCGGGGACCGATAAGCTAAAAATCTTCGCCCCGGGGCGGGCCTCCCACCAAACGGCCGGTGCGTCACGATCTTTGGAGTGGCTACGTCGCGGCGAGTGCAGTCGGTGAGCCAATGGGTGCGCTGGGCCAGCCCGTCCACAAAGCAAAGCAACGGACTGCTTTTTTGTGGGAGGCGCGACCCGCGGCGAAGCGGACCGAAGCCCCATCAATGTCTTGCGCCTCTCTCCGAGACGAGACACCCAATACACCACACTGCCCAAATACAAAACCTCGCCAGTGGGCGGGGTTCGTCAGCCTCAACGCCCTGCTTCTGCAGGGCGCTTCGTTGCGACAGATAGCTCGCTTAGATGGCTCCACGCGTACGCAGCAGATCGATAACCTGCTTTGCACTCTCCTCGACCGAAAGCGACTCGGTGTCGATCACCAGATCAGCGTTCACCGGCACATCGTAGGGGAAGGACTCACCCGGAATGTTGTCGCCGCCAGCTGCATACAGCCCCTGCGGATCGCGCTGTTGGCAGGCCTGCGGTGAAGCCTGAACATAAACGGTGATAGCCCGATCGGTGCCGATCAACGCCTTGGCCTGTTCGCGACCTTCGGCATCTGGAGCGACGAACGCGGCGAGGGTCAGCAGACCGGCCTCGTTGAACTGACGCGCCACATGGGCGGCACGGCGCCAGTTTTCGGTCCGCCCAGCACGGTCCTGCGGCAGCCCCTTGTTTAGGTCGTGACGCAGGTTTTGGCCATCCAGCACATACACAGCGCGGCCCATGTCGAACAACTTGCGCTCAACCGCATAGGCCAGCGTGCTCTTGCCGGCGCCGGACAGGCCGGTGAACAGCACAGTAGCGGGCTGCTGACCGAAACGGCTTGCACGCTCTTCGGTGGATACATGAGCCAGCGCACCGTGATGGTCGGACGAACCATGAGCAACAGCCTCGGCGATGATCATGCCTGCGCCGACGGTGCCGTTGGTGAGGCGGTCAATGATGATGAACGAGCCAGTAGCTGGATTCCGCGCATATCCATCCAGCGCAATCGCAGCGTCCAGACTGACTTTGACCCGTCCGATCTCGTTGAGCTGCAAGCTGCTGGCCGGGCCATGCTCCAACGTGTTCACGTCCACGCGATGGGTGATACTGGCAATGGAGCCCGGCACGTAGCTGGTGGCGCGTTTGATATCGTATTTCTTGCCCGGCAGCATCGGCTCTTCAGCCATCCAAACCAGCATGGCGTCGAAACTGTCAGTGATGCACGGCAGGTTGTCGGCATGCACGAGCATGTCACCACGGGAGACGTCGATCTCGTCTTCCAGCGTCAGAGTGATCGCTTCGCCTGGTGTCGCCTGCTCCAGCTCGCCGTCGTAGGTCACGATGGATTTGACCGTGCTGCGCTTGCCGGACGGCAGTACAACGATTTCATCGCCCTTGCGCACGATGCCGCTTGCCAGCGTGCCAGCAAAGCCGCGGAAGTTGAGGTTGGGACGGTTGACGTACTGCACGGGGAAGCGCAGGTCGTCGAAATTGCGGTCGCCAGCGATCTCGACGCTCTCGAGAATCTCCATCAGCGACTGCCCTTCATACCAAGGCGCGCGCTCGGAACGGTTGACCACGTTATCGCCCTTGAGCGCGGAGATCGGCACAAAGTGCAGAGACGACGGCTTGAGCTCGATACGTTCGGCAAAGGCCAGGTAATCGGCCTTGATTCGCTCGAATACGGACTGGTCGAAGTCCATCAGGTCCATCTTGTTGATGGCCACGACGATGTGCTTGATGCCCAGCAGCGAGGTGATGAAGCTGTGGCGCTTGGTCTGGGTCTGCACGCCGTAGCGGGCGTCGACCAGGATGATCGCCAGGTCGCAGGTAGATGCACCGGTGGCCATATTGCGCGTGTACTGCTCATGGCCGGGGGTGTCGGCGATGATGAACTTGCGCTTGGCAGTGGAGAAATAGCGATAGGCGACATCGATGGTAATGCCCTGCTCGCGCTCGGCCTGCAGGCCGTCGACCAGCAGCGCCAGATCGACGTCATCGCCCGTGGTGCCGGATTTTTTCGAGTCGCGGGTAATGGCTTCGAGGTGATCTTCGTAAATCATCTTGGAGTCGTGCAGCAGGCGCCCGATCAGGGTGCTCTTGCCGTCGTCGACGTTGCCGCAAGTGAGAAAGCGCAGGAGCTCTTTGCGCTCGTGCTGCGCCAGGTACGCGAGGATGTCCTCGCTGATCAAATCAGACTGATGAGACATGGTGCGGAATCCTTAGAAGTAGCCCTGACGTTTCTTTTCTTCCATCGAACCTGCGCCATCGTGGTCGATGACACGGCCCTGACGTTCGGAAGTACGCGTCAGGAGCATTTCCTGGATGATCTCGGGAAGGCTTGACGCCGTCGATTCCACCGCACCGGTCAATGGGTAGCAGCCAAGGGTACGGAAGCGGACCATGCGCTTCTCGATGCGTCCCTTCTCCTCGTCGGTGAGGTGCTCGAGGATGCGCTCGTCGTCGATCATGATCAGCGTACCGTTCTTCTCGATCACCTCGCGCTCGGCGGCGAAATACAAAGGCACGATCGGGATCTGTTCCAGATAGATGTACTGCCAGATGTCCAGTTCGGTCCAGTTCGACAAGGGGAAGACGCGGATGGACTCGCCCTTCTTCACGTTGCCGTTGTAGACGTTCCAGAGTTCCGGGCGTTGATTCTTTGGGTCCCAGCGGTGCTTGTTGTCGCGGAAGGAGTAGACGCGCTCCTTGGCACGAGACTTCTCTTCGTCGCGGCGGGCTCCGCCGAAAGCTGCATCGAAGCCGTGCTTGTCGAGCGCCTGTTTGAGGCCCTCGGTTTTCATGATATCGGTGTGCTTGGCGCTGCCATGGGTGAACGGGTTGATGTTCTGCGCCACGCCATCCGGGTTGATGTGCGTGATCAGGTCCAGATCCATCTCGTTGACCATCTGCTCGCGGAACCGGTACATCTCCTGGAACTTCCAGCGCGTATCCACGTGCATCACCGGAAACGGCAGACGCCCAGGGAAGAAGGCCTTGCGCGCCAGATGCAGCATCACGGCCGAATCCTTACCGATGGAATAGAGCATCACCGGATTGTCGAACTCGGCGGCCACCTCACGGATGATGTGGATGCTTTCCGCCTCCAGCTGTTTCAGATGCGTCAGTTTGTCGACCATGGCTACTCACGAATTTGCAGATGGGACGGCCGGCACGGCCGGAACGAGGCGCAACTTTAGCACGGCATTAGATTCTAATCAGGACGCCTGTTAGATCTAAATGCTCTAGCTTTATGCCGGGCGAAGCCTTCCCTACTTTCCGAATCACACAGCCCCGCAGCCTTCGAAGGCGCCGCGTCACGCGGGATTTGGACAATCGATAAACAGATGCTCGATGGCAAACCGCTTCGCCAGATGTTCACCCAGTGCCTGAACGCCATACCGCTCAGTGGCGTGATGACCGGCGGCGAAAAAGCTCAGTCCGTTTTCGCGTGCGATATGCACCGTGGGCTCCGAAATTTCTCCCGTCAGGTACGCATCGACGCCTGCAGTTACCGCTTGATCGATATAGCCCTGTGCACCGCCAGTGCACCAGGCAATCCGCCTGATCAGGCCAGGCCCTTCGACCATCAGCGGCTCACGCCCAAGCGCAGCGTGAACTCGACGCATGAAATCAGCCGGCATAAGCGGCGTGTCGAGGGCGCCCACAAGCCCGACCGAACGAGGATTATCCGGCTCCAAAGCGCCCTCAATGGTCAACCCGAGCAGGCGCGCCAACTGCACGTTGTTACCTACCTCGGGATGGACGTCGAGTGGCAGGTGATAGGCAAGCAAACTGATGTCATTGCTGAGCAGGGTTTTCAGCCGGCGCTGCTTGATCCCAACTACCCGCGGATCTTCGTTCTTCCAGAAATAGCCGTGGTGCACCAGCACCACATCGGCTTGCGCCTCGACAGCTGCATCCAGCAACGCCTGGCTAGCGGTGACGCCGCTGACGATGCGCTGTACCTGCGGGCGCCCCTCCACTTGCAAGCCGTTAGGACAATAATCGGGAATCTTCGCAGCATTCAGGAAGCGGTCGGATTCATCGACCAGAGTGGTCAGCGCGACGGCCATGCAGCATCCTCCTACGGAATCAGTGACTAGAAAGCGGCGTTATTAACGAAAAAACAGACGAGACAACATCAGAAAATGTTGCGGATTAACCGTTCTAGACGGTGCGTTGCAGTTTTGCCGCCGGCAAGGCTGCATTTCACAGCCAGCTTCGTATAATGCCGCCACCTTAAGAGGCGCTCTCGCCCTCCGCAACCTGCTCGGACGTCACATCGCGATGATCAATGCCCTGCGTTTTTTTGGCTGGCCGTTGCTGGTAGGCCTGCTAGTGGCCCTGCTGATCATTCAGCGCTACCCGCATCTGGTAGGGCTCGGCGCCGAGCCGGAGTACAGCCTGCAGCAAGCGCCGCTGATCGGCATCCCCCAGCAAGGCCCTTACTCCTATGCCAACGCAGTCAGCAGCGCTGCGCCCGCAGTGGCTAATCTCTACACCACCAAGGTGATTGATAGCGCCAGCCAGCCGCCCATGCTTAAGGACGATCCGCTGTTCCGGCGCTTCTACGGGGACAACCTGCCGCGTCAACGCCGCATGGAATCGAGCCTGGGCTCGGCGGTGATCATGAGCCCGGAAGGCTACCTGCTGACCAACAACCACGTCACGGCGAATGCGGAACAGATCGTCGTGGCATTGCGCGATGGTCGGGAGACCCTGGCACGGGTAATCGGCAGCGACCCTGAGACCGATCTAGCGGTGCTCAAGATCGACCTGGCGGACCTGCCTGCGATCACCATCGGCCGCTCGGATGGCATTCGCATCGGGGACGTGACGCTGGCGATCGGTAATCCGTTCGGCGTGGGGCAAACCGTGACGATGGGCATTATCAGCGCAACCGGCCGTAACCAGCTGGGTCTCAATACTTACGAGGACTTCATCCAGACCGACGCGGCGATCAACCGCGGTAACTCGGGTGGTGCGCTGGTGGATACTGCCGGCCACCTGATCGGCATAAACACGGCAATCATCTCCGAGTCCGGCGGATCACAGGGCATCGGCTTCGCCATCCCGGTGAAGCTCGCCATGGACGTAATGAAATCCATCATCGAGCATGGCCAAGTCATTCGCGGCTGGCTAGGTGTCGAGGTGCAATCGCTCACACCGGAACTGGCAGAGTCCTTCGGCCAAGCCGGTCGGCCCGGAATCGTTGTTGCTGGTGTCTACCGCGATGGGCCGGCTGAACGCGCTGGTCTGCTGCCGGGCGACCTCATCCTCAGCATCGATGGTGCGCAGGCAAGCGATGGTCGCAGTTCAATGAACCAGGTTGCCCAGGTGCGACCCGGGGACAAAATCGATATCGACATTCTGCGTAACGGCAAGCCGCTGACGTTGACGGCCGAGGTGGGCATGCGGCCGTTGGTGGAGAAAGCTCCGCAATAGCCCGCTCGTTCGGCCAAGCATCAAGCGGGGGGCGTACTCGACGCTCGAGCAGGCCCAGGCTTTGCGTTCGCAGTGAGGCGAAAAACCGTAGCGGTAATTCAACTGAGCAGAGAGGCCACTGTAGGAACGAAACACTCCTGCCCGGTCTTCGCCGAGCGGAGTGTTCGGGGACGGCGATACGATCGAACTAGTCGCTGCTACCACCGACGCCGGAGATAGCAGCTGAATGTGACTGGACGCTTGCAGCGCGCCGGATTAGCCGATGTGCTTTAGCGCATCGAGTAATGCCTGATTCTGCTCCGGCGCCCCGATACTGATCCGCAGAAACTGTTCGATGCGCCCCTGCTTGAAGTGCCGCACGATAACGCCGTGTTCGCGAAGCCCGGCTGCCAGCGCAGCAGCGTCGCGCTGCGGATGCCGGGCGAAGATGAAGTTCGCTGCCGAGGGCAGCACCTCAAAGCCTAACGCCTGCATCGCAACCGTCACGGCCTCGCGACTGGCGATCACCTGCTGGCAGGTTTGCTCAAAATAAGCGCGGTCTTCGAACGCAGCCGCAGCGCCGGCAATGGCGATGCGGTCCAGCGGGTAGGAGTTGAAACTGTTCTTGATGCGCTCCAGCGCCTCAATCAGATCCGGATGCCCTACCGCAAGACCCACACGCAGCCCTGCCAGGGAGCGAGATTTGGATAATGTCTGGGTGACCAGCAGGTTCGGGTAACGATCCACTAATGCGATTGCCGACTCACCGCCGAAGTCGATATAGGCCTCATCGACCACAACGACCGAATCGGGTTTTTTCTGCAGCAGCCGCTCGATGGCCTCAAGCGGCAGCAGGCAACCTGTCGGCGCGTTGGGATTGGGAAAAATGATTCCCCCGTTTGGCCGAGCGTAATCGGCCAGCTCGATCTGAAACTTGTCATCCAGCGCGATAGCCTCATAGGCGATGCCATACAGGGCGCAATAGACCGGGTAGAAGCTGTAGGTTACGTCGGGAAACAGCAGCGGCTTGCCATGCTGGAAGAGCCCGTGAAAGACGTGGGCCAGTACCTCGTCCGAGCCATTGCCGACGAAAACCTGGTCCGGCCGGACGTGATAGTAATCAGCGACGGCGCGCTTGAGTCGCTCACCGTTCGGGTCTGGATACAGGCGCAGGTTGTCGGTCAGCTCGGCCTGCATCGCTGCGAGCGCCTTGGGCGAAGGGCCGTAGGGGTTCTCATTGGTGTTGAGCTTGACCAAATTGGTCAGCTTCGGCTGCTCACCGGGCACATAGGGAACTAGCTCTTTTACGAAGGGACTCCAGAATTTGCTCATCCGCCCTTCTCTCCTCAGAAAATGATCGATTGCCGCCGGGGGGAATCGGTGAGGCGTTCCCTACCGGTCGGGTGGCAAGACAGAACAAGCGAAGCCTCATCCGCTCCGCTTGGTTACAGTTACCCCTTGATTCGGTACTCGGCGCTGCGTGCGTGAGCGGTAAGAGACTCACCCCGCGCGAGTACCGATGCGACTTTGCCCAGCTCGGATGCACCTTCAGCCGAACAGTTGATGATCGAGGAGCGTTTCTGGAAATCGTACACGCCCAAGGGTGACGAGAATCGCGCAGTGCCCGAGGTTGGCAAGACATGATTCGGCCCAGCGCAGTAATCGCCCAACGCCTCGGCTGTGTAACGCCCCATGAAAATCGCTCCCGCATGTCGAATCTGCGGCAGCCACGCATCGGGTTCAGCCACTGATAGCTCGAGGTGCTCGGGCGCGATGCGATTAGCGACATCAATCGCCTGCTGCATGTCAGCAACCTGAATCAATGCCCCGCGCCCCTGCAGCGAGGCGCGAGCGATTTCGCTACGTTCAAGGGTCGGCAGCAAACGGGAGATGCTTTCAGCGACCCGGTCGAGGAAAGCTGCATCCGGGCTGACCAGAATCGACTGCGCATCTTCGTCGTGCTCGGCCTGGGAAAACAGATCCATGGCGATCCAGTCGGGATCGGTCTGGCCGTCGCACACCACCAGAATCTCGGATGGGCCGGCGATCATGTCGATACCGACCTTGCCGAATACGTGGCGCTTGGCCGTCGCGACATAGATGTTGCCTGGCCCGACAATCTTGTCGACTGGCGGGACGCTTTCGGTTCCGTAGGCCAGCGCAGCGACAGCCTGAGCCCCACCGATGGTGAATACCCGATCGACGCCAGCGATGCACGCGGCAGCCAGCACCAGCTCGTTGATTTCACCGCGCGGAGTGGGGACCACCATCACGACCTCCGGCACCCCCGCAACCTTCGCGGGGATGGCGTTCATCAGCACTGACGATGGATACGATGCCTTGCCACCTGGCACGTACAGGCCCGCGCGATCAAGCGGCGTGACTTTCTGACCAAGCACGGTGCCGTCAGCTTCGGTGTAGGTCCAGGATTCCTGCTTTTGCCTTTCATGATAGAGGCGGACACGTTCAGCGGCAGCTTCCAGCGCCTGGCGCTGGGCCGGGCTGATCCGTGTAAGCGCCAGTTCAAGCCGCTCACGCGGCAAAATCAGGTCAGCCATGGAGGCGACTTCAAGGCCATCAAAACGCTGGGTCAACTCCACCAGTGCGGCATCGCCACGCTCGCGGACGGCCTTGATGATCTCCAGCACCCGCTGATTGACACCATCATCGGACACGCTTTCCCAGCTCAACAGATGATCCAGGTGTCGCGCGAAATCGGGATCAGCTGCATTGAGTCGGCGGATGTCGATGGGAGCGGTCATAACGGGCCTCATGAAGGGATGAGTACAGCGATAGTCAGGCGCCCTAGACTAACAAGCCGACCGCGCGGGCACCTGGATATTTAGGCTATGACGCGGATAGGCTGGCCGGCCGTGTACCGCCCGGCTGTTGATCACTCGTGGTGGGCAATGGCGCTCTGGAGCGCATCGATCAGGGCCTGGATGCGCGCATGCTGCATCTTCATTGAGGCCTTGTTGACCACCAGGCGCGAGCTGATCATGGCGATCAGTTCCTGGGGCTCCAACCCATTGGCGCGCAGCGTATTACCGGTGTCGACGACGTCGATAATCTTGTCTGCCAACCCCACCAGAGGCGCAAGCTCCATTGAGCCGTAGAGCTTAATGATATCGACCTGCCGCCCTTGCTCGGCGTAGTAGCGCTTGGCGACGTTGACGAATTTGGTCGCAACCCGCAGACGTCCCTTGGGCTCTGCTGCACCGACCTTTCCGGCCGTCATCAACTTGCAGTTGGCGATCCGCAGGTCCAGCGGCTCGTACAGCCCTTGCCCGCCGTATTCCATCAGCACGTCCTTGCCCGCGACGCCAAGGTCCGCGGCGCCGTGCTCGACATAGGTCGGTACATCCGTGGCACGCACGATCAGCAGGCGCACATCATCTTGCGTGGTCGGGATGATCAGCTTACGGCTTTTTTCCGGATTCTCGGTGGGGACGATACCGGCGGCGGCGAGCAGCGGCAGCGTATCGTCGAGGATGCGGCCTTTGGACAGGGCGATGGTGAGCATGAACGGTTTATTCCTTGAAGCCTATTGATGGCGACCTTGGCATCGGCCCGGGCAATTGCAGACCTCGGCGGTGGGCTGCCAACATCGAGCCGGCAACCCTAGCCTATTCCCTCAGTTAGCCCGGTACGCGGCGAATCTTGGCGCCCAGCAATTGCAGCTTTTCCTCGATGCACTCGTAACCGCGGTCGATGTGGTAGATGCGGTCGATCAATGTATCGCCTTCAGCCACCAGGCCCGCGATGACCAGGCTCGCTGACGCGCGCAGGTCGGTCGCCATGACCGGAGCACCCTTGAGCTTGGGTACGCCGGTCACGATAGCGGTATTGCCCTCGACAAGAATCTGCGAACCCATGCGATTCATTTCGTAAACGTGCATGAAGCGGTTCTCGAACACCGTCTCGATAACCGTCCCAGTGCCTTCAGCGATCGCGTTCATGGCAATGAACTGCGCCTGCATATCGGTCGGAAACGCAGGATAAGGCGCTGTGCGGACATTCACCGCTTTTGGCCGATTGCCCTTCATGTCCAGCTCGATCCAGTTGCTCCCGGTGTCGATGTGGGCACCAGCCTCTTCGAGCTTGTGCAACACCGCCTCGAGCAGCGTCGCATCGGTATCCTTGAGTTTTACGCGCCCGCCAGTGGCGGCAGCGGCCACCAGGTAGGTGCCCGTCTCGATGCGATCAGGCATCACGCTATAACGGCCGCCACCCAGGCGCTTCACACCGTCGATGGTGATGGTGTCGGTACCGGCGCCGGATACTTGTGCGCCCATGGCGTTGAGGAAGTTGGCCAGGTCGACCACCTCAGGCTCACGCGCAGCGTTCTCCAGCACAGAACGACCATTGGCCAATGCCGCCGCCATCATGATGTTCTCGGTACCGGTCACGCTGACTATATCGAAGAAGAAGTGCGCACCGCGCAGGCCGCCAGCTGGCGCCTTGGCCTTGATGTAACCGCCTTCGACGTCGATTTGTGCGCCCATTGCCTCCAGGCCACGTATGTGCAGATCCACCGGACGTGAGCCGATGGCACAGCCGCCGGGCAGGGCCACCTCGGCTTCGCCGAACCGAGCCACCATTGGCCCCAGAACCAGGATCGAAGCACGCATGGTCTTGACCAGTTCGTACGGCGCGACCAGCGTCTGGATGCTGCTGGCGTCGACTTCAACGCTGAGTTTTTCGTCAATGACCGGCTGCACACCCATGCGACCGAACAGCTCGATCATGGTGGTAATGTCGTGCAAGTGCGGCAGGTTGCAGACGGTTACCGGTGTATCGGCGAGCAAGGTAGCGGCCAGAATCGGAAGGGCCGAGTTCTTGGCGCCGGAGATGCGGATCTCGCCGTTGAGGCGGGCACCGCCGGTGATGATCAATTTATCCATGAATGTTCCCGTTACCGCAGGCTCGAAGCACTGGCGAAGAAGAGTCGCGCACGATTTTGACGGTCGCGCACGGACTGTAGAGATGCCTGTTATGACCGGCGATCAGCCACGCGCAAGCCAGTCGGCACGGCTGAAGAATTTCATCGTAACGGCGTGGATGCTGCCGTCGGCGATCCACGGATTCAGATGAGCATAAATCTGTTGCTGACGCTTGACCGGACTCATGCCCGCCAACTCGTCGCTGATCACATTCAATTGGAAGTTGCAGCCCTCGCCTTCGACTTCCACCTGAGCACCTGAAAGCTTCTCTTCCAGAAAATTCTTAACTTCTACGGCCTGCATGTTCAACCTCGATCGGCGCCGGACGCGCACGGCCGGTCATCATACAAAAAAGCCCGGAGGCTGCGAACCCCGAAGCCTCGCTGACTGACGAAGCTGCATTCAGTCGAGCGTTTCGGCATCGGCGTCGCGCCGCTGCGGATGTCGGCTGCTGGGCGCCACCGCGGGGAAACGAGATGACGCGAAGCGCACCACCAGAATAGCCACCGCCAGCAGCAGGATCGCTCCGGAAATATAGACGACACCCATATCCGGACGGTGGTGGTGCGAGACGTCGGAGATCAGCAGTCGGGTCAATGCGGTGATCGCCACATAGATCAAAAAGCGCACCGGCATGTGGTTGGTCTTGAAGTAGATACCCACCATCGCACCGAGCTCGAGATAGATGAATAGCAGCAGAATGTCATCAACGCTGATGCTGCCTTTCTCGACCATGCCCAGAAACGCAACCAACCCCGCCCAGGCGGTGACGGCACCGATCGCGAACAGCGAAAGGTAGTGAAAGGTCTCGACCAGAAGGTTACCCAACGACTCAGCGGCCAAGTGCACCTTGGCCCGCGTCGCTTCCGCCCAGCGCAGCAACATTACACAGCTCCTTCTGTTTCGTCCGCCAGCGAAAGAACATCCAGCAGACCGGATACCCGCGCTAGCTCCCGCATGTCAGCGGGCAAACCAGTAATAACAAGCTCATCGCCCTGTTTCTGCACATCCCGGGTGAAAGCCAAAAGCAAAGACAAGCCGACGCTACTGGATCGTTCAACCGCGGAGCAATCGACCGACACGCGCGCACCCTTGGCCTGACGAATCAGCACCTGCCCCTGCCGACGCAAGGCCGGGCCGGACTGGTAGTCGAGCACGCCCGACAGGCGAATCTCGCCGTCAGCGCCCCGCTCAACCCGTCCGTCACTCATCGCCCGCCGCCCGTTGACCCGCCTCGGTGTCCTTCGCTCGCGCCACTACCTCGGCCCAACCATCGATGGTCTTATCCAGATCACCATTGTTCTTCTGCATCGCATCGGAAAATTGATCTCGGAACAGCTTGCCGATATTGATTCCGTTGATGATGACGTTGCGAACCATCCAAACCCCATCATGATTGACCATGGTGTAGGACACGGGATAAATCTCGCCCTGACGACCCGTCACTTCCATACCGACACTGGTGCGTTCCGGATCCTGCTTGCCACTGGCGGGAAGGACCTTGATCTGCTGATTGTTGTATTCCAGCAGCGCATTTCCGTAGAACTGCATCAGGCTGCGTTTGAAGTTTTCCTGAAAGCGAGTCATCTGGGCAGGGCTCGCATTACGCGAGTACTTCACGGTCATGATGCTCCGTGAAATTCCTTCGGCATCCACCACCGGCCCCAGAATATCGTTGAGCGACTCGTAAAATGCGCTTGGATCCTGCCGGTACTGCTCCTTGTTCGCCTTGAGATCAGCAAGCAATTCATCAGTGGTGCGCTGGATCACTTCATGGGCGCTGGGCGCCGCCTGAGCCAGGAGGGGAAAGGCAGCCAGCAGCACCAGCACGCCGCGACGCAGGGCAGTCATCATGGGTTGCACCTCACTCTTTATTGACTGAATTGAGTAGAAACTTGCCGATCAGCTCTTCCAGCACCAACGACGACTGGGTATCGCGGATCGTGTCGCCGTCGCCGAGTGTTTCCTCTTCGCCACCGACGCTGATGCCAATGTATTTCTCGCCGAGCAACCCGGCAGTCAGGATAGAAGCGGTGGAGTCGGTCGGCAGGATGTCGACGTCTTTCTGAACTTCCAGAGTGACACGGCCGGTATAGCTTTCGCGATCCAGATCGATCGCCGTCACCTTGCCGATGGTCACACCAGCCATGGTGACCTTGGATCGGACACTCAAACCGGCAATATTGTCGAAATAGGCGTACAGCTTGTAGGTATCGGTACTGGCGACGTTCAGACCGCTGACCCGCAGCGACAGCAGCAGCAAGGCCAGAACGCCCGCTAGCAGAAACAGACCAACACCTATTTCCAGGGTGCGGATACGCATCAGAAATCTCCAAACATCAAAGCGGTCAGAATAAAGTCGAGACCGAGTACTGCCAACGAGGCGTAAACCACGGTTCGGGTGGTGGCGCGACTGATCCCTTCGGACGTCGGTTCGCAGTCGTAGCCCTGAAATACCGCGATCCAGGTCACCACGACGGCAAACACCATGCTTTTGATGACGCCGTTCAACACATCGGTAGAGAAGGTGACACTGTTCTGCATGTTGGCCCAGAACGAGCCTTCATAGACGCCGAGCCAGTCCACCGCAACCATGGCGCCGCCCCAGATGCCGACGACGTTGAAGATTACGGTGAGCAAAGGAAGCGATATGAAACCGGCCCATAACCGCGGCGCAACGATGTACTTCAACGGGTCGACACCGATCATCTCCAGGCTGGATAGCTGCTCAGTGGACTTCATGTTGCCGATCTCGGCCGCCAGCGCCGAGCCCGCACGCCCGGCAAACAGCAATGCCGTGACCACTGGCCCCAATTCGCGCAGCAGTGTCAGCGCCACCATTTGCCCCACGGCCTGCTCGGAGCCATAACTACTGAGAATGCTATAGCCCTGGAGAGCCAAGACCATGCCAATGAACACCCCTGAGACCACGACAATCGCGAGAGACAGCACGCCAATCGAATACAACTGCTTGATCAGCAGAGAAAAACGACCGTCCAACCCGCTGGGGCCAAACAATGCGTGAAAAAGAAACAACGTCGCGCGCCCCTGAGCCGCGACTACGTTCATTCCAGCCTCACCTACCAGGCGGACACGCTCGATCAAAGAACGCTTACGCATCTGAGCCTCGCAAAAGATCCTCGGCATAGGCCGGCGCCGGAAAATGGAACGGTACCGGACCATCCGCGGCCCCTTTCATAAATTGCCGAATCCGCGGATTGGTCGATTCGTGAAGCTCCGCCGGCGTCCCCTGCCCCAATACCTGGGCGTCGCCCACCACGTAGATGTAGTCAGCGATGCTCGCGGTTTCGGCCAGGTCGTGGGAGACGACGATACTGGTGATTCCCAGCGCGTCGGTTAGCAATCGAATCAGCTGTACCAGAACGCCCATTGCAATGGGGTCCTGTCCCGCAAACGGCTCGTCGTACATCAGGATCTGCGGGTCGAGCGCGATCGCACGCGCAAGCGCCACCCGTCGTTTCATTCCTCCCGACAGCTCTTCTGGCATCAGCTCGACTGCCCCACGCAAGCCAACCGCCTGCAGCTTCATCAGCACGATGTCGCGAATCATCTCTTCGGGCAGCTTGGTGTGGACGCGTAGCGGGAAGGCGACGTTCTCGAACACATCTAGGTCCGTGAACAAGGCGCCGCTCTGGAACAGCACGCCCATCTGCTTGCGCATGTCGAACAGCTCGCGACGCGACAGCGTCGGCAAATTGGTTCCAGACACCCAGACTTCACCGCGGGTCGGTTTGAGTTGGGCGGCGATCAGGCGCAGCAACGTAGTCTTGCCACAGCCGGAAGGGCCCATGATGGCCGTCACCTTGCCGCGGGGAATGACAATGTCGACGTTATTGAAAATGCTCCGCTCACCGCGCTTGAAGGTCACACCCTTCAGCTCGACGGCGTTAGCGTTGGCGGCGCTCATCGGATCTCCTCGGATACAGCTTGCGAATCAGACGCCCCCCGTTCTTTCGGAGATACTTCGCAGAGCCGTTTTTGGCGGCGCGAACTATAGCACCGCGCCATGTGCACCCCAAGCTGGTCTCTGTGTCGTTGCATGAGCGAGCGCACATTCGTTCAGCCTGGGTTCAGCTTCAAACGCGACGATCCGCGCCAGGCTTTTCAGTGAGCGGCGTCCGGTTTACCGCTATAATCCCGCGTTTTCATTCAGGCGATGACCCATACATGAGCCAGAGCAGCCAGTTGATCGAGACTGCCCAACGCACCATCCGCATGGAAATGGAGGCGGTGGAACAGCTCAGCACACGCATCGATGAGCACTTCGTCAAAGCCTGCGAGCTGATCCTGCAGAGTAAGGGCCGAGTCGTCGTCGTCGGCATGGGCAAGTCTGGGCATATCGGCAATAAGATCGCCGCCACGCTCGCCAGCACCGGCACCACGGCGTTCTTCGTCCATCCGGCCGAGGCCAGCCATGGCGACATGGGAATGATCACGCATGATGACGTGGTGCTGGCGCTTTCCAATTCGGGAACCACCAGCGAGATCGTCACCTTGCTGCCGTTGATCAAGCGCCTCGGCATCACCTTGATCAGCATGACGGGCAACCCCGAGTCAGTGCTCGCAAAGGCGGCAGAGGTCAACATCGACGCCAGCGTCGCCATCGAGGCCTGCCCCCTGAACCTGGCACCGACTTCATCGACGACCGTCAGCCTGGTACTAGGTGATGCGCTGGCGATTGCGCTGCTGGAAGCGCGTGGCTTTACTGCCGAGGATTTCGCCTTCTCACATCCGGGCGGCGCTTTGGGCAGACGCCTACTGCTGAAGGTCGAGCATGTGATGCACGCTGGTGATCGCCTGCCGCTGATCAATCGTGGCACATCCCTCCGCGAGGCCCTGTTGGAAATGACCCAGAAAGGACTTGGGATGACGGCCGTGGTAGAGGCAGACGGCCGCCTGGCGGGGATCTTCACCGACGGCGACTTGCGCCGCACGCTGGACAAGGGCATCGACATTCGTCAAGCCAGCATCGATCAGGTCATGACACTGCATGGCAAGACCGCTAACGCCGACATGCTTGCTGCCGAAGCACTGAAAATTATGGAAGACAACAAGATCAACGCGCTCGTGGTGGTTGATGAAAACGACCGACCGATTGGCGCGTTGAACATGCACGATCTGTTGCGCGCAGGAGTGATGTAAGTGAACGACTTATTACGGCGTGCCCGCGACATTCGCTTGGCCATATTCGATGTCGATGGCGTACTCACCGACGGCAAACTGTACTTCCTTGTCGATGGCAGCGAGTTCAAGACCTTCAACACACTCGACGGCCACGGCATCAAGATGCTGATCAATTCCGGCGTACGCACCGCGATCATCAGCGGCCGCAAGACGCCGGTGGTTGAACGCAGGGCGCAAAACCTGGGCATCCAGCACCTTTATCAGGGGCGTGAAGACAAGCTCGTGGTGCTTGATGAATTGCTCGGCGAACTCGGCCTGGACTACGCCGAGGTCGCGTATCTCGGTGATGACCTACCAGACCTGCCGGTGATTCGCCGGGTAGGCCTGGGCATGGCGGTCGCCAGTGCCGACGCTTTCGTTCGTCAGCATGCTCACGGCGTCACCACCGCCCGTGGTGGCGAGGGCGCGGCGCGAGAATTCTGCGAACTGATCATGCGAGCCCAGGGCCGCCTCGAAGCCGCTCAGACCGCTTACCTCTAGAGGCATCCATGCTAAGCAGACTCCGCTTCCCCGTCATCCTGCTATTCATCGCCCTGCTTCTGATCGCGATTGGCTACTGGAACATTCGCCCCGAGAGCTTCATGCAGGACGCTCCAGCGACACAGGGTCAAGAGTCGCCCATCGACTTCTACGTCACCAACTCCCGCACCGTGCAATACCAGCCGGACGGCAAGCGCAACTATGAGCTGACTGCCGAAAAGGTGGAGCATATCAAGGCCAGCGATGTCAGCTTGCTGACCCGCCCCGACCTTCGGTCCTTTCGAGGTTCCGAGCTACCGTGGCACGTCACCAGCGAGCGCGGCGAAGTGGGCCCGCAGGGCGAGCAAGTCGAGCTGATCGACAACGTCAGGATCGAACGCAATGACGCCAAAGGCCGCCCGACGATCATTACCACCAGCAGGATGACGGTGCTCCCCGAGAAGGATTATGCCGAGACCCGCCAACCCGTTAGAATCATCGCCGCAAACGGTGTAACGACCGCTACGGGCATGAAAGCGTATCTAGATGAAGGCAGGATGCTCCTGCTATCCAACGTAAGAGGCCAGCATGAGCTGCGTTAAGACCCTCCCCCTTTTGATCGGTTTGACTATCTTCCTGCTCGGTTCGAACGCCCATGCGCTCCCAGAGGACCGCAACCAGCCTATCCGTGTGCAGGCCGACACCGCCGAACTGGACGACCGACAGGGCGTCGCCGTGTATCGCGGCGATGTGGTCATCACCCAAGGCACCATGAAAATTACTGGCGACACGGTCACCATCACCCAGGCCGAAAACGGTGATGTCGAGGTTTTCACCGCCATCGGCAAGCCGGCCTACTACGAGCAGAAACCAGCGGTAGACAAGGAAATCGTCACGGCCTATGGGCTAACCATCCAGTATTTCGCCGCGAACGAAAGGATCGTGCTGATCGACCAGGCCAAGGTCGTGCAGGAAGGCAACACTTTCGAAGGCGAAAAGATCGTCTATGACACCCAGAGGCAGATCGTCAATGCTGGTCGCGCCACCAATACTGATGTCACCACTCCACGCCCTCGTGTGGACATGGTCATCCAGCCGCGTAATAAAGATCAGCCGGCAACGGAGCAGACCGAGTAATGGCAATTCTCAAGGCCCAGCATTTAGCTAAGAGCTATAAGAGTCGTCAGGTCGTGCGTGATGTCAGTCTCTCCATCGAAAGCGGCCAGATCGTGGGCCTGCTGGGCCCAAATGGTGCCGGCAAGACCACCTGCTTCTACATGATCGTCGGTTTGGTAAAAGCGGATCAGGGCCGGGTCCTGATCGATGACCAGGACGTGACGCACCTGCCCATGCACGGCCGAGCCCGAGCCGGTATTGGCTATCTGCCGCAGGAAGCCTCGATCTTTCGCAAGCTGTCGGTAGCCGACAACATTATGGCGATCCTTGAAACGCGCAAGGACCTTGATCGCAGCGGTCGGCAACAAGCCCTCGAAGGCCTGCTGCAGGAGTTTCACATTCACCACATCCGTGACAGCCTCGGCATGAGCCTGTCCGGTGGCGAACGACGCCGCGTCGAGATAGCCCGCGCCCTGGCCACGGCACCCAAGTTCATTCTTCTTGACGAACCCTTCGCAGGCGTCGACCCCATCTCGGTCGGCGACATCAAGCAGATCATTCATCACCTGAAGGCCAAGGGCATCGGCGTCCTGATCACCGATCACAACGTCCGCGAAACGCTGGATATCTGCGAAACCGCCTACATCGTCAACGACGGTCAATTGATCGCCGAAGGCGACGCAGAGACCATCTTGGCCAACCAGCTGGTCAAGGAAGTCTATCTGGGACACGAATTCCGACTTTGAAGTCGTTTTTTCTGCCCGGACGAACCTACAGGGCTAGGCAAAGGCTTCAATGGCAGGCATATAATTTGCTTACACGGGCGCGCGGCGCCAGCGAAATCGGAACAGGCGCGGTTGCGCCGGCAAAAAAGGTTCGAAGTCCTCTGCCATGAAACCATCGCTAGTCCTGAAGATGGGCCAGCAGCTGACGATGACACCGCAGCTGCAACAAGCCATACGATTGCTCCAGCTATCCACGCTTGATCTCCAACAAGAGATTCAGGAAGCGCTGGATTCCAATCCCATGCTCGAGCGCGAAGAAGACGGGGATGATTTCGACAACTCCGATCCGATGGCCGAGTCTGTCGAAAAGAAAAGCGAAAGCCCTTCGACTGACTCAACCGTGCAAAGCGAGCCGGACAACAATTACGAGGAGCCCATCAACACGGTGGAGAACCTCGAAGAAGGCGACTGGGGCGACCGCATCCCAAATGAGCTGCCGGTAGACACCGCTTGGGAAGACATCTATCAGACCAGCGCCAGCAGCTTGCCGAGCAGCGATGACGATGAGTGGGATTTCACCAGCCGGACCTCTAGCGGCGAAAGCCTGCAAAGCCATCTGCTCTGGCAACTCAACCTCGCACCGATGAGCGATACCGACCGTCTCATCGCGGCCACCCTGATCGATTGTATCAATCCACAGGGTTATCTCGACGAAACGCTTGAAGAAGTACTCGAGTCGTTTGACCCCGAGCTTGAAATCGAACTCGACGAGATCGAGGTGGTGCTGCGCCGAATTCAGCAGTTCGAGCCCGCAGGCATCGGAGCGCGTGACCTGCGTGAATGCCTGCTGCTGCAGCTTCGTCAACTGCCCGAACGCACCGAGTGGCTGAGTGAGGCCATCCGGCTGGTGAGTGACCACCTGGATATTCTTGGCGGGCGCGATTACAGCTTGCTGATGCGCAGGATGAAGCTCAAAGAAGACGAACTGCGCCAGATCATCGACTTGATTCAAACGCTCAATCCACGCCCCGGCTCTCAGATCGAAGCGGGTGAGCCCGAATATGTGGTGCCTGACGTTATCGTGCGCAAGCACAATGGCCGCTGGTTGGTGGAACTGAATCAGGAGGCAATGCCTCGCCTGAGGGTAAACGCGCAATACGCCGGGTTCGTCAAACGGGCCGATTCAAGCGCGGATAACACCTTCATGCGAAACCAGCTGCAAGAAGCACGCTGGTTCATCAAAAGCCTGCTCAGCCGCAACGAAACGCTGATGAAGGTGGCCACCCAGATCGTCGAGCATCAGCGGGGCTTTTTCGAGCACGGCGACGAGGCCATGAAGCCGCTAGTGCTGTACGACATCGCCGAAGCGGTGGGTATGCATGAGTCGACCATTTCGCGGGTCACGACGCAAAAGTTCATGCACACGCCCCGGGGCATCTATGAACTCAAATATTTCTTTTCGAGCCATGTGAGCACTGCCGAAGGCGGCGAGTGCTCGTCCACTGCCATCCGCGCAATCATCAAGAAACTGGTGGCCGCGGAAAACCAGAAAAAGCCATTGAGCGACAGCAAGATCGCTGGTCTACTGGAGGAACAGGGGATTCAGGTCGCACGCCGCACCGTCGCAAAGTACCGCGAATCACTCGGTATCGCGCCATCCAGCGAGCGCAAGCGGCTGATGTAACACCAGAGCACTGGTCGAGTTCTTCCGAATGGCGGGCTTGCTGCCCACCAATCCGCATGTGGCAAAAAGGAGATGCAGTATGCAAGTCAACATCACTGGCCTTCACCTGGAAATCACAGAACCCCTGCGTGACTACGTCGAAGAGAAATTCGAGCGGTTAGAACGGCATTTCGATCGCATCATTGCCATTCAAGTCGTTCTTCAAGTCGAGAAGCTGAGGCAGAAGGCCGAAGCGACCTTACATGTAGCTGGCCGCGAAGTTGTCGCTAACGCCGAGCACAGCGACATGTACGCCGCGATCGATCTGCTTGCGGACAAGCTCGATCGGCAGCTCATCAAGCACAAAGAAAAACAGCTCGACCACCATCAGGGCGCCCTGGCTCGCTAACCCATCATGATCCGAATCGAAAATATCCTAACCCCCGGCCGCGCCCTAGTGGGCGTACCGGGCGGCAGCAAGAAGCGCGTACTGGAGCAGATCGCCAAGGTGCTTGGTGGGGATCTGCCAGATCTTGATAGCCAAGCGATCTTTGAAAGCTTCATCGCCCGCGAGAAGCTTGGCTCAACCGGCTTCGGCAATGGCATTGCTATCCCGCACTGCCGTATGCCCGGCTGCACATCGCCGCTCAGTGCAGTGCTGAGACTCGATACACCAGTAGATTTCGATGCAATCGACGGCGCTCCCGTCGATCTATTGTTCGTATTGCTGGTGCCAGAAGCAGCCACCGATGAACATCTGGAGCTGCTTCGCCAGATTGCCAGCATGCTGGATCGCGAAGAGGTCCGTGAACGGCTGCGCGGGACCACGTCGGGACAGGAACTGTATCAGGCTGTGATGGATATTCAGAACGGTCGTTAGTTGGCCGTCCGGGACAACATAAGCGGTGGCTGGCAATCCCAACCACCGGGTTCCCTGGAACAAAGCCTAAGGCTGGACCGAGGTTAACAGACGGAAAAACGCACCTTGATTGGCTATCGATGCGTTCTGGCTGGGGTCGAGGCCGTGGCTGTTTTAACGAGACATGTCTACTCGAGTAGTTTCCCAACAGCCTGCTAGGACAGAGCAATATTCTGTCGCCCTAAGCTGAGTGAGGAAAGAAACGTGCCCCTTATCTGCCAATACACACCCTGCCGGCGCGACGCGAAAAAAGGTTTTCGAGGCCAAGCCTTGCTGAATGGAACAGTTCGATGCGGTTGATCATCGTCAGTGGGCGCTCTGGATCGGGCAAGAGCACTGCGCTAAATGTCCTTGAAGACAATGGTTTCTACTGTATCGACAACCTTCCCGCCGGCCTTCTGCCAGAGCTGGCAGAAAGGGCACTGTTGCACACAGAGCTGCTGCAGCCACAAGTCGCGGTATCTATCGATGCGCGCAACCTGCCGAGTCAACTGAAACGCTTTCCCGAGCTGCTCGAAGATGTCCGTGCCCGATATATCCAGTGCGATGTACTGTATCTCGATGCCGCCGACGAGACATTGCTTAAGCGCTTTTCGGAGACCCGTAGGCGGCATCCGCTGACCAACCAGAACCGCTCCCTGGCCGAAGCCATCCGTGACGAAGAACTGCTTCTGGCGCCTATCATCGATCACGCCGACCTGAAGATCGACACCACGCACCTGAATCTTTATCAGCTGCGAGACACGCTGAAGCTTCGCCTGCTGGACAAGCCAGAGCCGGGTACGGCTTTTCTCTTCGAGTCCTTTGGCTTTAAACGTGGCATGCCGGTTGACGCCGATCTGGTATTCGATGTGCGTTGCCTGCCGAATCCTTACTGGAAGGCCGATCTGCGCGATTTTTCGGGGCTGGATCAGCCTGTTGTCGATTATCTCGCTGCACAAACGGACGTCGAGGAAATGTTCCAAGACATCCTGGCCTACTTGAGCAAGTGGCTTCCCCGCTTCGCCGCCAGCAACCGCGCCTATGTCACGGTCGCCATTGGCTGCACCGGTGGGCACCACCGCTCGGTCTATCTGGCCGAGCGGCTCGGTCATGCGCTGCGCGCACCTCTAAAGAACGTCCAGGTCCGCCACCGCGACCTGGCTTAGGAATACACATGCCGTCGTGCGAAATCACCATCATCAACAAGCTCGGTCTGCATGCCCGGGCAGCTGCCAAGTTTGTCGGCGTTGCTAATCGATTCCCTTGCGACATCCGATTGGGGCGCTGCCCCTCCAGCCTCATAGATGGCAAAAGCATCATGGCGGTGATGATGCTCGCTGCCAGTAAAGGCACCCGTTTGCACGTGCAGACAGAGGGCGAGCAGGAGCATGAAGCGCTCCAGGCGCTGATCGCCCTGATCGAAGACTATTTCGAAGAAGGCGAATAGCAAGCGGCAAACGCGGCCGATAACAAGGGCTTCAGGCCAGATAACGCCAGGTGTTCTCCTGTACGTTATCTTTTCGCTTTGCTTGCTACTGATTATCTACTGACCCGCCACCTTCATGCGCTCGATCAGCACCGACCCGGTGTGAATGCTGCTGCGCGACTCGACGTCACAGCCAACCGCAACGATCTGCCGGAACATGTCCCGCAGGTTTCCCGCGATGGTGACCTCCTGCACCGGAAACTGAATCTCGCCGTTCTCGACCCAATAACCACCGGCGCCGCGCGAATAGTCACCCGTCACCAGGTTCAGGCCCTGGCCCATCAGCTCGGTGACCAACAGCCCACGCCCCATACGGCGGATCAATGCGGCCTGGTCTTCATCACCTTGGGTGACGAAAAGGTTGTGTACCCCACCCGCATTCGCAGTACTGGGCATGCCCAGCTTGCGCCCGGAATAGGTGCCAAGCACATAAGAGACCAGCTTGCCATTCTCGACGAACGGCTTGGCATAGGTCGCCAGGCCATCGCCGTCATAAGCCGAACTGGCCAGCCCGCGAGGCAGATGCGGACGTTCGTCGAGATTCAGCCACTCAGGAAACAGCGTCTGCCCCAGTGCGCCTTCTAGATAGGACGAGTTTCGATAGAGATTCCCGCCAGAGATCGCCGCGAGAAAATGTCCAAATAGCCCCGTCGCGAGGTCCGCGGAAAACAACACCGGCACATCGCAGGTCGGTACAGGGCGCGCACCGAGCCGGCGAACGGCACGCTCGGCGGCACGCCGGCCAATCGACTCAGCAGAGGCCAGGTCAGCTGCCACACGCGAGACATCGTAGTGATAATCCCGCTGCATCTGCCCGTCGGCCTCGGCAATCATCACGCTGCTGAGGCTGTGACGAGAACTGCAATAAGCACCGATGAAGCCATTGCTGTTGCCATAACCACGGCACCCCTGGTGGGTGCTCAGGCTGGTGCCGTCGGCGTTGAGAATGCGTTTGTCCGTAGCGAAAGCCGCCGCCTCGCAACTGAGCGCCAGCTCGATGGCTTCGTCAGGAGAGATCCCCCAAGGATGATAGAGATCCAGGTCCGGCACCTCCTTCGCCATCAACGCCGGATCAGCAAGCCCGGCAAACTCGTCGGCAGACGCGTGTTTGGCGATCGCCAAAGCAGCCGCTACGGTTTCGCGGACCGCTTCGTCGCCGCTGCCAGTCGTGCTCGCCGAGCCTTTGCGCTGGCCGACGTAAAGCGTGATGCCGAAGCCCTGATCGCGATTGAATTCGACCGTTTCCACTTCCCGCTGGCGGACCGTTGTGGACAGGCCCTGCTCCATCGAGACGGAGACTTCGCAGGCACTAGCACCTTGTCGGCTGGCCTCCTCTAAGATCTTCTCGACCTTTTCACGCAAGCCTGGCAACGCATGCGGACCGATCCCCTCGACTTCACTCATACATACTCCAACAACTGATTCGATCAAGTTGCAGCCAGCGGTGCTCGGCTGAGCTCCGTCGCTAGGCTACTGTTATCATGGCGGCATTACCTACTGGACCAGCCCCATGTCTGATATTTCCGATCTCGACGGTTTCGAGGAAAAAAGCAAAACCCAGGTCAAGCGCGAACTGCATGCTCTCCAAGATCTGGGTGAACGCCTCGCTACCCTAAAACCCGATGTGCTAGACCGCCTTCCACTTACCGATGCACTGCGCAAGGCGCTTGCCGACTCACCGAAACACACTGCGCATATCGCGCGCAAACGCCACCTGCAATACATCGGCAAACTGATGCGTGATCAGGATGTCGATGCCATCCTCGCCCTGGTCGACCAGCTCGATGCCTCAACCCGCCAGTACAACGAACGCTTCCACGCACTAGAGCGCTGGCGCGACCGTTTGATCGCTGGCAATGACGAGACACTCGAAGCCTTCATCATCGAATATCCCGAAACAGACCGTCAGCACCTGCGCGGCCTGATCCGCCATGCCCAACACGAAGCTGCGCGGGAAAAGCCGCCGGCCGCCAGCCGCAAGATCTTCAAGTACATCCGCGAGCTGGACGAAACCCAACGGGGATTGCGTTAAACCAAGCTGCAGGCCGCAACCCCGATCCATAAGCACAGCGCCGCAGGTCTCTGGCCTGCGGCTGCCTTCAGGCCCCGGTTCCTCCGACCGTAATCCCGTCGATTTTCACGGTCGGCTGACCTACGCCGACCGGTACCGACTGGCCGTCTTTTCCACAGGTGCCGACGCCGCTGTCCAGGGCCAGATCGGTACCCACCATCGACACTCTATTCATCACCTCGGGCCCGTTACCGATCAGGGTCGCCCCCTTCACTGGCGCGGTAATCTTGCCGTCCTCGATCAGATACGCCTCGCTGGTCGAGAACACGAACTTACCGCTGGTGATGTCCACCTGCCCGCCACCGAGACTCGCGCAGTAGATCCCCCTCTTTACCGAGCGAATGATTTCCTCTGGGTCACTTTCGCCCGCCAACATGTAGGTATTGGTCATCCGCGGCATTGGCAGGTGAGCATAGGATTCGCGCCGTCCGTTGCCGGTCGGTGCAACCCCCATCAAGCGTGCGTTGAGCTTGTCCTGGATGTAGCCCTTGAGTATTCCGTTCTCGATCAGCGTGGTGCACTGCGTCGGCGTGCCCTCGTCATCGACGCTCAATGAGCCACGCCGATTGGCCAGTGTGCCGTCATCTACGATGGTGCACAGCTTGGAGGCGACCTGCTGACCTATCCGGCCGCTGTAGGCCGAACTGCCCTTGCGATTGAAGTCGCCTTCCAGGCCATGCCCGACTGCCTCGTGCAGCAATACGCCCGACCAGCCCGGCGCTAACACTACCGGGAGCGTCCCGGCGGGTGCGGCAACGGCATCCAGATTCACCAGCGCTTGACGCAAGGCCTCGCGGGCATAGCCCATTGCTCGGTCCTCGCTGAGAAAATATTCGTAGCCGGTACGGCCGCCGCCGCCCTGGCCACCGCGCTCACGACGTCCGTTCTGCTCAACGATAACGCTGACGTTGAAGCGCACCAACGGACGTATGTCGGCCGCCATTCCGCCATCCAGGCCAGCCACCAGAATGTGTTCCCATACGCCCGCCAGGCTTACGGTGACTTGCTTGATACGCGGATCCAGCGCCCGTGTGGCGACATCGATACGCTTGAGCAGCTCGACCTTTTCTGCTCGACCGAGCCCGTCCAGCGGATTGTCCTGACCGTACAGCGGCGAAAAAGCTGCTTTGGACAGCACTTTGACACGCCCCTGCTGGCCGTTTCTGGCAATCGAACGAGCCGCTTCGGCGGCCTGGCGTAGCGCCTCGGCAGTGATCGCATTGCTGTAGGCGAAGCCGGTCTTTTCACCGGACAGCGCGCGAACACCTACGCCTTGCTCCAGATGGAAACCGCCTTCCTTGACGATCCCATCTTCCAACACCCAGGACTCGGTCACCTGATCCTGGAAATAAAGGTCGGCGGCGTCGATCCCGGGGCCTGCCAACTCGCCAAGCAACTCAGGCAAGTCATCAAGGCCCAACCCGCCCGGGGTTAGCAAACGCTCGGTGACAGGTAACAACATTTCACTCATATCTACTCCAATGTCCCCGAAACGATACGGGGCGTGGTAAAACGACGATGATCCAGCACCGGCATACGTTGGCGCGTCTCCGCCTGACCAACCGTGTCTCGCCCGACGACCAATGCAGCCTCGCCGGTTGTTTGCTCGCGCATCACTCGGCCCCAGTAATCAACAATAGATGAATGGCCGTGGGTCAACCGCCCGCCTGGGTGTTCGCCACCCTGCGCTGCCGCCAGCATATAGCATTGCGTCTCGATGGCCCGCGCGCGCAACAACATCTCCCAATGCGCCTGGCCGGTCACTTCAGTAAACGCCGACGGAACACTGATCAACTCGGCTCCAGCCAGACGCAGAGCCGTGTACAACTCAGCGAATCGCAGGTCGTAACAGACACTCATGCCCAGCCGACCAACCGGCGTGTCGACAACCACCAAGCGGTCGCCTGCCGCATAGTCATTCGACTCCTGATAGCGGCCACGCGCATCGCTGACTTGCGCATCGAACAGATGCAACTTGTCGTAGCGTGCTACTCGCTGCCCCTGATCATCCACCAGCAGCGAGCAAGCCCGAACCTTGGACTGCGGCTGACCATCCGCCGGCAGCGGTAGCGTGCCAGCAACTATCCATAACCTGAGGTCGATGGCAGTCCGTTTCAACCAGGGCAGTATCGGCCCGATCCCTTCGGCTTCGGCACGCCCGACTGCCCGCAGATCGGTGCGGCCCATGGCTGCGAAGTTCTCTGGCAGCACCGCAAGCTGTGCGTCCGCCTCAGCGGCTCGCTCCAGCAGCCGTCTGGCGTTGGCGAGGTTCGCCAGGATGTCGGCCTGGCTGGCCATCTGAATTACCGCTAGGGTCACATTGGGACTCTCTCTGCAGCACGCTTCCATCTGTCGGAACGCGGATCAGTTGGGCTTTTCGAAGGGCTTATCGAAACTGATTTTCGGTGCCTGCCAAGGCCCCTCGACGCTGTATTGAACAGTCGCAAAGCGTGCGACCTTGTCGCCCAACAATTTATCGACGACGAACAGGGCGCCACCGATGGCCGGTGCGCCGACAATCAGCGCGGCCAACGGTAAGTTGTTGCTCACTGGGAGCGTCACCAACAGCTTGGCGTCGATGCGATCCTCGACCAGATCCAGGCGGCCATCCAGCTCGAGGTTGCTGGAGGGCCCTGCGACTGTCAGCGGCTCGGTCGTCACGTAGACGCCGTTCGTCGCACGCAACTCGGCCTTGATTCGGTCGTAGCTCAGGCCCTTGCTGAACAGGTCCGAAAAATCCAGCCGCAGCCGCCGCCCAATCGAATCGAAATTCAGCAAGCCAAATACCCGTAGCGCCTGCGCGCCGCCGTCTACCTCACGGAGCTGGCCCTTGCGTAACCGAGCGTCGAGCCGGCCGGAGAACCGATTTAGCGCGAAGACCGCCGGTGAGCCCGACCAGCCGCCATCCACGTCCAGCCGGAAATCCTCGCTGGTGGTCGAGGGTGCGAAGCCCCAGGCCAGCAGAACATCGGCAAGATCCCCACCCTCCAACCGACCTTTGTACCAGGTCCGCGAACCGTTCCATCCGCCAGTACCGCCGATCTTCAGCCCCTTGAGATTCAGGTTGAGGTCAAGAAATGTGACCCCCTCTGCGCTGGGTCGCATCTTCAATGCGCCCGCCCCCAGCAGCTCATCGCCCCGCAGCAGTTCGGCTACGGCAATATCAACCGCAGGCAGAGCCTTCGGATCGACGCCAGCCAGGGGATCCTGAAACGGCGCCTCAGCGTCCTTTGGTTCGGCGCCCGGAAAGCGCAAGCGCGACAGGTCAACCGCGATCGGCTCGCCCTCGGCATCTGGCAAGCGAACGGTCCCCGCCACCGTGTCGCTCTGCAAGCCAAGCCGCCAGCCTGCTCGCCGGCGCTGCAGGTCGACGCGAAGATTTTCGACCTCTGTGCCAAGTCCAGAAAAGACACCGATTTCGAGTTGAGCGCGCCGTAACATCGAACCGCCTGGAGCCGTTGCCGCTCCGCCATATTGATCCAGCAAGGTCTGCCACTCGCTCAAATCGAAGCGCGGCACGCTGCCGCGCACATAGAAGCCCTCATCGGTGCGCAGGTTCGCCGCAGCGCCACCGAGCACCAACTCACCGCCGCCCTCGCGCCAGTCATTGTTCGGCGCGACGAAGGTCAGTGCTGCCAGCGCGTCATATCGGAGCGTATAGCGCTGCCGCTCACCACCGAAAGTCATACGTAACGTCGTGTCGCGCCGCTCCCCGGCCGTTTTGCCGAACGGCGCAGGAAGCGCCAACGTGGTGCCCAACAGAGAGGAGTCCACCTGCAGATGGTTGTCCGTACTACTCAGAAAAAGGCTCAGCCGCAGGGGCAGCGTCCCTGAGGCAGGCAAGGGTTGTTCAATGTTGCGCCAGGCCAGAAGTGGAGGCACGCCGACCGTCCCGGTCGCTTCGATCCGCGTGGATGGTCTGCCCGGTTCGCCGGACGCAAATGCCCGCCCCTTGATCGCACTGCCCAGCGCGCGACCCTGAAAAGCCTTTGCACTGAAGCCACGTTCGCTGTCGTAGCGAAAGGCACCGTCCAGCGCCCCGATTTGCAGATCCGCCTGTGCGATGTATAGAGAGGCATCAGCCGTCGAAAACTCGGCATCGACCTGAGGCTGCCCGCCTTTGGCTAGAGGAATGCCCAGCCTGAGCCTGCCGCTCAACGGCCCATCGCCGTGCCAACCGGCAAATAATGTATTCGTGCCGATTGGCGCCACCTGCATCAGGGTCAATGCATCCCGAACATAGCCGTCGACCTGCCCGTTGATTTTCAGCATTGGCGCCTGGGCATCGTGGTTGCGAAGGATCTCAGCCGTCGCGTCGTGCACACGGCTGTCGAGCATCCGTGCATCGGCGAGGCGCACGCGTACTCCGCTGTTCTCGATGAGTACCTCTGCGCGACCTTCACGCAACACCGGCCAGCCCGGCTGGAACGCTAACTCGGCATCTTTCACCTTGAAGTACAGGCTCAGGCTGCGCGCGGTAACCGCAGCGTCCTTGTTCAGCGAACCCTGATACTGAAAATAGCCCTGCTCGACCGTGCCGCCGCGAATCGCGGTGTTCAGCCACTCGGTCAATGCCGGGCTCAGCGCTGACGAGCGTGTCGGCAGATACTTCTCGGTGTAGCGCGCGTCTCCATCTGATAGGCCAACACGCAAGTCCATATAGTCCTCAGCAGCCGGATCGCGCATCAGACGGATGAGGAAATCGCCAGCAATATGGCCCTCTTCGCCTTCCACCTGCAGGTAGGGCGCGGCGAGGGTGAACGCCTGATCGTCAAGGGTCCAACGGAGGCGTCCACGGGCACGTTGATAATCCCAAGGGCGCGGAAACAGTTTGGCCAGATGCAGCGCGAAATCCCGATTATCGAAGCGCAGCTCGCCCCCGCCCAGATTGCCCCGCACCTCGCCGCTGACGTTGCGCACAGCCGGCACCCACTGATGAGCAGCGATACTGATTGCATCGAGGTTGGCAGTGAAGGCCAGGCGCTCGTCACTGGTCGCCGCGGGCCGATAATCGACTTGCAGATTGCGCAGCGTTCCGCTGGGAGCAAGACCTCGCAGATATTCGCTGGCCAACTCAGGCAGTGGCAGTATCGCCTCAACCAGTTTTGCCACCGGCGCGACAGCGATGCGATCAGCCTGCAATCGCCAGCTCTCCTCAGCAAGATTCTGCTGAACAACCAGCGTTGTATCCCGCCAACGGTCATCGTCGAAGGTGAACGCCAGCCCGTCGAACTGGAGCCGGTAGCCCTCGCTCGCTCGGTCAATGTAGGCATTTACCACGAGATCCTCGATCGTTAACGGACCACCTGCCTGCCGGCCCAACTGCACCGCGGGCGCATTCAGCCGAGCGACTGCTCGAAACAGTCCGCGCTCGCGCCAGTCGAGCCACACCTCGCCGCCCGCCTTGAGCTGCTCGAGGTTCCAGCTTCCAGTCAGGCTCGCAGGCAACCAGGCCGCCCAGTCACTTTGCGGCAAGCTGAGGTACAGCTCAGCGTCGCTGGCCAGCCAATCCGTCGGCTGAACCTGCGCCTCGGCATGCAGGCTCAGCGGCTGCCCATCGGGAAGCAACAGGCGACCATCCAGCGCTAGACGCTGCCCCAGGCTGTGCAATTCGAGATTGGCGTAAGTCAACGTCAGAGGCGCTTCGTCGAGCGCCTCAACGGTAATCTGGCTATCCAGCAACCGAAGATGCCCGATACTCTGCAATCGAGTGATCAGCTGCGACAGGTTCAGAGGCGGTTGGTCAGCCCGCTCGGGCAGGCCATCGACACGCCATTTACCTTCAGCCGTCTGCACCAGACCGAGGTGTAGGCCGGCCAATTCAACGGTATCCAGTTTCAGCTGTCGCGCCAGAAGACTGCCCGAAACGTCAGGCACCAGAGCGAAACGATCCAGGCGCACCGCCCCGTCGCCCTCACCGAGAATCACATTATGGGCCACCAGTTGAGGAGCGAAGCCCTCCCAGCGACCTTCCAGCTGGCCGAGCGTAACCGGCATATTGAGCAGGTCGCGCGCTTTGTCTTGAACCTCGAGGCGATATTCAGCCACTAGCGGCACCAACTGCCGCCCGAGGCTCACATAGAGCGCAAGCAATATGAGGCCCATTGCACCCAGCCAGAGGCTGCGGCGCAAAACGGCCAGCACGATAGCCAAGAGCCGACTCATACGGATACGCTCCGCGCGCCCAGGCCCAAGCGGCCAGGCTTGCATCTAGTCAGAGCAGCACCACGTCGTACTGTTCCTGGGAATACATGGTCTCCACCTGGAATTTGATCGAGCGGCCAATGAAGCTCTCGAGATCAGCGACGTTGCCCGACTCCTCATCCAGCAGCCGGTCAATGACCTTCTGATTCGCCAGTACCCTATAGCCTTCAGGCTGGTACGCGCGTGCTTCACGGAGGATCTCCCGGAAGATCTCGTAGCAGACGGTTTCCGGAGTTTTCAATTTGCCCCGCCCTTGGCAACACATGCAGGGCTCGCACAACACCTGCTCGAGGCTTTCGCGGGTGCGTTTGCGGGTCATCTGCACCAGGCCCAGCTCGGTGATGCCGATGATGTTGGTTTTGGCGTGATCGCGTTCAAGCTGCTTTTCCAGCGTACGCAAAACCTGGCGCCGGTGTTCTTCATCTTCCATGTCGATGAAATCGATGATGATGATGCCGCCGATGTTGCGCAGTCGCAGCTGGCGCGCAATCGCGGTGGCCGACTCGAGGTTGGTCTTGAAAATGGTTTCTTCGAGGGTGCGATGACCGACGAAAGCACCTGTGTTGACGTCGATGGTGGTCATCGCTTCGGCCGGATCAATGATCAGATAACCGCCAGACTTGAGCATGACCTTGCGCTCGAGCGCTTTCTGGATCTCGTCCTCGACGCTGTACAGGTCGAAGATCGGCCGTTCACCGGGGTAATGCTCAAGGTGCTCGCCGAGCTCGGGCATCAGCTCACCGACGAACTGGCTGACTTTCTGAAAGTTTTCCCGAGAGTCGATGCGAATCTTCTCGATACGCGGATTGACCAGATCACGCAGGGTGCGCATGGCCAGAGACAAGTCCTCGTAGATGATCGAGGGCGCGCCGGCCGTTTTCATTTGCCCGTCGATTTGCTCCCATAAGCGGCGCAGGTAGCGGATGTCCATCAAAATCTCATCGCTGCCGGCGCCCTCCGCTGCGGTGCGCAGGATGAAGCCACCGGTTTCCTTGATCCCTTCGGCCGCAACGCACTCAGCCACTACTTGCTTGAGACGTTCGCGCTCGCCTTCATCCTCGATACGCAGAGAAATCCCGACATGGCTGGTTTTGGGCATGTACACGAGGTAGCGCGAAGGTATCGATAACTGAGTCGTCAGCCGCGCGCCCTTGGTGCCGATCGGGTCCTTGGTCACCTGCACGACCAAAGCCTGCCCATCATGGACCAACGCGCTGATCGGTTCGACAGCATTGCCTTCACGGCTGGAGATCTCCGAGGCATGGATGAAAGCCGCGCGTTCCAGCCCGATGTCGACGAAAGCCGCCTGCATGCCGGGCAGGACCCGCACCACCTTGCCTTTGTAGATGTTGCCGACGATGCCCCGACGCTGGGTGCGCTCAACGTGCACTTCCTGCAGGACACCGTTTTCCACCACCGCCACCCGCGACTCCATGGGGGTGATGTTCATCAGGATTTCTTCGCTCATTATTGTTCTCGGCCGATGGCGGTGGGTATAGCAGCCGAAGCTGACGAGTTGGCTCGATTCTAACGGCATAAGCCGCCAAGCCCCAGGCTCTATACCGAGCTTTTACACCAGTAGCGGAGCCCATATGCGTCGAGCAGCTGGGCCGTTTCACACAACGGCAGCCCAACCACTGCCGAATAGCTGCCTTCCAGCGCGCTTACGAAGACCGCACCCCAGCCCTGAATCGCGTAACTGCCTGCCTTGTCTTGAGGCTCGCCACTGGCCCAGTAGGCTTCGGCTTCGTCGGCACTGATCGGTCGGAAGCGCACCCGACTGGTAACCAGACGCACCTCGCAACCCGACCGGTTAGCCAATGCAACGGCCGTCATCACCTCGTGCTCACGCCCAGAGAGGGCGCCCAGCATTGCCAGAGCATCCGCCTTGTCGACCGGCTTGCCCAGAATTTGCTGATCGAGCACAACCGTCGTGTCTGCGCCCATCACACAAGCAGAGTCGTCGCTTACAAGCGACAGGCCAGCCAAGGCCTTCTCCCGCGCCAGGCGCTGGACATAGACGTCAGGCGCTTCCGCCGCGCTGGGCGTTTCGTCGATAGCGACGGAAAGAAGAGAGAATGGAACGCCGATCTGAGTCAGCAATTCACGGCGTCGTGGCGACGCGGAGGCAAGAAACAAAATGGGCATGCCGGCTCCTTGGTGGACGAGCGCAGCAGATTCACACATCCGAACAACGATCGAAAGCCGTCTGGAAGTTCAATAGACGTTGAAGCGCCGCCGCGCCCATTCCAGCCCGACAAACACCCAGGGCCAAAAGAGTGCACTGACCGGTACGGGGACCAGAAACAACAGTGTCGGTGGTCGGTTGCCGGTCAGTGTATTGAGCCACAACTGCACCAGTTGCCCGATTCCTAGAATCACCAGCAGCACCAGGCTTTGCTGAAGCAACGGGAACATACGCAGGCGCTGTTGCAGGCTCAGCACCAGAAAGGTAATCAACAGCAGTGGTAAGCCGTTCTGCCCAAGCAAAGTGCCCGACAACACATCCAGCATCAGCCCAAAGAAGAAGGCCGCTGCCATCCCTCCTCGATGCGGCAGGGCGATTGCCCAGTAGGCGATGAACATGCCGAGCCAGAGCGGACGCGCCAAGCCGAAACTCTGGGGCATGGGGGCCACGCTCAGCAGTAGCGCCAGCAACAGCGACAGCCAGATAACCCAGCCATTGTTTGAACGACCATTAATCATGGCCGCTCCTCCGGTGCAGGTGCCGGTGATGGCGATGGCGATGGCGTATCGGCCCCTGTTGGTGCAGCGGGCGCGGCGGGCGCCGGCTGCTCCGAAACCGCACTGTCGCCAGCCGTTGCTTCTTCCGCCTTGCGGTCGGCGGACTCCTGAGCCTGGGCCGCAGCAGTCGCTCGCTCTTCAGGCGTCCTTGCATCGCTGAAGACCAGCAACAGGTAACGGCTGCGATTGAGCATGGCGGTTGGAATGGCGCGAACGATCAGGAAGGGCTGACCGGAGCCGCGAACCACCTCCGTGACTTGGGCAACCGGATAGCCACTGGGAAAGCGCTGCCCTAAACCGGAACTGACCAAAAGATCGCCTTCTTTGATGTCCGCCGTCTCGGCGACATGACGTAACTCGAGATAATCCGGGCTCCCGGTGCCAACCGCAATGGCGCGCAATCCATTGCGATTGACCTGCACCGGAATGCTGTGCGTCACGTCTGTCAACAGCAGCACGCGTGCCGCGTAGGGCATGACCTCGACGACCTGCCCCATCAGCCCGCTGGCGTCGAGCACTGGCTGGCCGAGAAACACGCCGTCGCGCTCCCCCTTGTCAATCAGGATGCGGTGGGTGAAAGGATTCGGGTCCAGCCCAATCAGCTCGCTGACGATCACCTTGTCGTCAACCAGCGCGGCAGAGTTGAGCAATTCGCGCAGGCGCACGTTCTGCTCCGTCAGCATCGCCAGCTTTTGCAGGCGCCGCTGCATGAGCAATGCTTCGGCCTTCAATTTTTCGTTTTCGGCCACCAGGCTGGTGCTGCTGCTGATCTGTTCGGTCGCCCGCTGCCAGGTGCGAACCGGTAAATCGGCCAGCCAATAAAAGGGGGTGAGCACCAGCCCCATCTGGCTACGCAAAGGCTTCAGCGTCTCGAAACGCGCATCCACCACCATCAGCACGACACAGAGCACGGAGAGCACCAGCAAGCGCACTCCGAGCAAGGGTCCTTTGGCGAAAAGCGGTTTGATGGGCGGGTCCTCGCAGCTGCAGGCTTCACACTAAACGCGAAAAGCCGAGAGCAGGGCAGGCCCTGTCATCGGCTTGTAATTAGAGCCTGTTAGCTCACTCCGTGGACAGCAAATCCATGGCGTGACGGTCCATCATTTCCAGTGCCCGGCCGCCGCCGCGCGCTACGCAGGTCAGTGGCTCTTCAGCGACGATGACTGGCAAGCCGGTTTCCTGCGCCAGCAGCTTGTCCAGGTCACGCAGCAGGGCGCCGCCACCCGTCAGGACCAGGCCGCGCTCGGCGATATCGGAAGCGAGCTCTGGTGGTGACTGCTCCAGCGCACTCTTGACCGCCTGAACGATGGTGGCCAGGGACTCTTGCAGCGCCTCGAGCACTTCATTGGAATTGAGGGTAAAGCTTCGCGGTACGCCTTCGGCCAGGTTGCGGCCACGTACGTCGACTTCACGGATATCGCTGCTTGGAAATGCGGTACCAATTTCCTGCTTGATGCGCTCGGCAGTGGACTCGCCGATCAGGCTGCCGTAGTTACGGCGTACGTAGGTCACGATGGATTCGTCGAAACGGTCACCACCGACGCGAACGGATTCAGCGTAAACCACGCCATTCAGCGAAATCAGGGCGATTTCAGTGGTGCCACCACCGATATCCACGACCATGGAGCCGCGCGCTTCGTCTACTGGCAGGCCGGCACCGATGGCGGCGGCCATGGGTTCTTCGATCAGGAACACTTCACGCGCGCCCGCGCCCAAGGCGGACTCGCGGATCGCACGACGCTCAACTTGCGTGGACTTGCAGGGCACGCAGATCAACACCCGCGGGCTGGGCTGCAGGAAGCTGTTTTCGTGAACCTTGTTGATAAAGTACTGAAGCATCTTTTCGCAGACGCTGAAGTCAGCGATGACGCCATCTTTCATTGGGCGAATGGCGTTGATGTTACCTGGGGTGCGCCCAAGCATGCGCTTGGCGTCGGTACCCACGGCGACAACACTCTTCTGGTTGCCATGGGTACGGATGGCAACGACCGAGGGCTCGTTCAGGACGATGCCGCGATCGCGCACATAAATAAGGGTATTGGCAGTGCCCAGGTCGATCGACAAATCGCTGGAAAACATGCCACGCAGTTTCTTGAACATGGGTAAAGGGCCCTGGGGCAAACGCGTGGGGAAAAAAGTGCCGCAAACTCTAACAATGGTGCGAAGTTAGGGCAAGGCGAGAGTCCGTGCTTATCGGGCCATACGTGAGCCATTGCGCGAAATGCATACGCCTCGGAAAAACCCCGCAAGGCGCAGCCGTGCTACCGAGAAGCCCCCCAGGCATGTAAGATTGACGGCTTTTCCGGGCTCGAATGCCCACTGCTGCGGCTCGAACCCGCCGCCCCTCGTCGTGCTTTGCCGACGAAAGGCGCACCCGACTCGCTTCCCGCTGGAGAATCCCGATGGCGCTTGAACGCTCCGAGGTGGAAAAGATCGCTCATCTGGCCCGCCTGGGTCTGAATGAAGACGACCTGCCCCGCACCACCGAGACCCTGAACAACATCCTCGGCTTGATCGATCGCATGCAAGCCGTGGACACCACGGGCATCGAGCCCCTGGCCCACCCACTGGAAACCAGCCAGCGTCTGCGTGCCGACGCGGTCACTGAGACCAATCAGCGCGACGCCTACCAGGCCATCGCCCCGGCTGTAGAAGACGGTCTGTATCTGGTTCCGCGGGTGATCGAGTAATGAAGGACGCCGACATGCATCAACTGACCCTCGCCGAGATCGCCCGCGCGCTGACAGACAAGCAGTTCTCCGCCGAGGAGCTGACCCGTTCGCTGCTGGCACGCATCCAGCAACTCGATCCGCAACTGAACAGTTTCATCACCGTGACCGAAGAGCGGGCGCTTGACCAGGCCAAGGCAGCCGATGCGCGCCGTGCCAATGGCGAGAACGGCGCGCTGCTTGGCGCACCGATCGGTCATAAAGATCTGTTCTGCACCCAGGGCATTCGCACCAGCTGCGGCTCGAAGATTCTCGACAATTTTCAAGCACCCTACGACGCCACGGTCGTCGAACGCCTCGCTGCTGCTGGCGCAGTCTCGCTGGGCAAGCTGAACATGGATGAATTCGCCATGGGCTCGGCCAACGAGTCGAGCTACTACGGCGCCGTGAAGAACCCTTGGGACACGAGCCGCGTACCCGGCGGCTCGTCCGGTGGTTCCGCTGCAGCCGTCGCGGCGCGCCTGTTGCCTGCGGCGACCGGCAGCGATACCGGCGGCTCGATTCGTCAACCGGCTGCGCTGACCAACCTTACCGGCCTCAAGCCAACCTACGGACGTGTTTCACGCTGGGGCATGATCGCCTATGCCTCCAGCCTCGACCAGGGCGGCCCAATTGCCCGCACGGCTGAAGACTGCGCTTTGATGCTCGGCGCCATGGCGGGTTTCGACCCGAAGGATTCAACCAGTGTCGACCAGCCGCTGGACGACTATCTCGGCGCACTGACCAAGCCGTTGACCGGCCTGCGTGTCGGCCTGCCGAAGGAGTATTTCGGTGATGGTCTCGATAGCAAGATCGCCGACGCGGTAATGGCGGCGGTCGAAGAGCTGAAGAAGCTCGGTGCCACGGTGAAGGAGATCAGCTTGCCGAACATGCAGCACGCGATCCCTTCTTACTACGTGATCGCGCCAGCCGAGGCCAGCTCCAACCTGTCCCGCTTCGACGGCGTGCGCTTCGGCTATCGCTGCGAGAACCCGGTGGATCTGACCGACCTCTACAAGCGCTCCCGCGCCGAAGGCTTCGGTGATGAAGTCCGCCGACGCATCATGGTCGGCACCTACGCTCTGTCCGCCGGCTACTACGACGCCTACTACCTCAAGGCACAGAAGATCCGTCGCCTGATCAAGAACGACTTCGTCAGTGCCTTTGGTGAGGTGGATGTGATCCTCGGCCCGACCACACCGAATCTGGCATGGAAGCTTGGCGAGAAGAACAACGACCCGGTCTCGGCTTACCTCGAAGACATCTACACCATCACGGCCAACCTTGCGGGCATCCCGGGCCTCTCGATGCCGGCTGGCTTCATCGACGGCCTGCCGGTGGGCGTGCAGTTGCTGGCCCCATATTTCCAGGAAAGCCGCCTGCTCAACGTTGCTCACCAGTACCAGCAGGCTACCGAGTGGCATAAACAAGCACCGAGCGGATTCTGAGGACGAACACATGCAATGGGAAACCGTGATCGGGCTGGAGATCCACGCACAGCTCGCGACTCAATCGAAGATCTTTTCCGGTAGCGCCACCACCTTTGGTGCCGAGCCCAACACCCAGGCCAGCCTGATTGACCTGGGTATGCCAGGCACCCTGCCGGTACTCAACGCCGAAGCGGTGCGCATGGCCTGCAAGTTCGGCTTGGCGATTGACGCCGAGATCGCCGACAAAAACGTCTTTGCGCGCAAGAACTACTTCTACCCGGACCTTCCCAAGGGCTACCAGACCAGCCAGATGGACCACCCCATCGTCGGCAAGGGTTATCTGGACATCACCCTGGAAGAAGGCACCACACGCCGCATTGGCATTACCCGCGCGCATCTGGAAGAGGACGCCGGCAAGAGCCTGCACGAAGACTTCCAGGGCATGAGCGGCATCGATCTGAACCGTGCCGGCACGCCGCTGCTCGAGATCGTCTCCGAGCCGGACATTCGCTCGGCGAAGGAAGCGGTGGCCTATGTCAAAGCCATCCATGCGCTGGTGCGCTACCTCGGCATCTGCGACGGCAACATGGCGGAAGGTTCGCTGCGTTGCGACTGCAACGTTTCGGTGCGCCCGAAAGGCCAAGCCGAGTTCGGCACTCGCGCCGAGATCAAGAACGTCAACTCCTTCCGCTTCATCGAAAAGGCGATCAACCACGAAGTGCAGCGTCAGATCGAGTTGATCGAAGACGGCGGCAAGGTGGTCCAGGAAACCCGCCTGTACGACCCGAACAAGGACGAGACGCGCTCCATGCGCAGCAAGGAAGAAGCCAACGACTACCGCTACTTCCCCTGCCCCGACCTGCTGCCGGTGGTGATTGAGCAGAGCTTCCTCGACGAGGTGCGTGCCAGTCTGCCGGAACTGCCGGTGCAGAAGCGCGAGCGTTTCGAGCGCGAGTTCGGCCTGTCCACTTACGACGCCGACGTGCTGGCGGCCAGCCGCGAGATGGCCGACTACTTCGAAGCGGTGCAGAAGACCTGTGGTGACGCCAAGCTGTCAGCCAACTGGGTCATGGGCGAGCTGTCCAGCCTGCTGAACAAGGAAGGCTTGGACATCGAGCAGTCTCCGGTATCGGCCGAGCAACTGGGCGGCATGATCCTGCGCATCAAGGACAACACCATCAGCGGCAAAATCGCCAAGATGGTCTTCGAAGCGATGGCCGCCGGCGAAGACTCGGCTGACGAGATCATCGAGAAGAAAGGCCTCAAGCAGGTCACCGATTCCGGTGCCATCGAAAAGATGCTGGACGAGGTGCTAGCCGCCAACGCCGAGCAGGTCGAGCAGTACCGTGCCAGCGACGAAGCCAAGCGCGGCAAGATGTTCGGCTTCTTCGTCGGCCAGGCCATGAAAGCCTCAAAGGGCAAGGCCAATCCCGCTCAGGTCAACCAGTTGCTCAAGAGCAAACTGGAAGGCTAACCGACACGGGCCCGACAGGGCCCGTTCCTTGTTGAAGCCCACCTTGGCACTGCAACCTCATCGTCGAGTGAACGGTGGCGCAGGTCGGCGATCCAAAGCTGACATGACCGAACCAGTAACCGCAGCCTGATCCGTTCAGGAAGGATTGCTTATGCAAACCCGAATACTGACCGTCCCGATCCTGCTTGCCTTTGCCGCCGGCTGCACCGAGTCGCCAGAGGCAGACGCCACCGAAAGCGCCGTCATCCAGAAGGGCAAGGCTTCGTATTACGCCCGCAGCTTCCAAGGGAAGGAAACGGCCAGCGGAGAAACGTTCAACCAGAACGAATTGGTGGCCGCCCACAAAACGCTGCCCTTCGACACGCGTGTGCAAGTCACTAACCTGGAAAATGGCAAGCAAGTCACCGTGCGCATCAATGACCGCGGACCTTTCAAGCCGGGCCGAATCATAGATCTGTCACGAGTAGCGGCGAATCGAATCGATCTGCTCGACGAGGGCATCGCCCCAGTGAAGATCGAAACGCTGGACTGATTGCCCGGATTGCCTTCAAAGGAACACTGATGAGTTTGATAACCCTGGCCTACCTAATCGGCGGCCTTGTGCTGCTGGTTGTTGGCGCTGAAGCGCTGGTACGTGGCGCCTCCAAACTGGCTGCACGCTTCGGCGTTTCGCCACTGATCATCGGCTTGACCGTGGTTGCGTTCGGCACCAGCGCACCGGAAACGGCGGTGAGCATCCAAGCCTCGCTGAATGGCAACGGGGATATCGCCGTCGGCAATGTGATCGGCAGCAATATCGCCAACATCCTGCTCATTCTCGGCCTGTCGGCCCTGATAGCGCCGTTGGTGGTGTCTCGCCAATTGGTGCGCCTCGACGTACCGGTAATGATCGGTGCAGGTCTGCTGACATTCGCGCTGGCGTGGAATGGCCGCATCAGCCAGATAGACGGCCTGATCCTGCTCGCGCTGCTGCTGGTCTATACGGGCTTTCTCGTGGTCGCAAGCAAGCGAGAAGCGCGCCTGCCGTCCGATGAGTTCCGCGATGAATACGGCGCAGACCGTAGCGCCAAGCCGCTCGGATGGATTCTCCAATTGACGTTGGTGCTGCTCGGCCTCGGTTTGCTGATTCTGGGCTCCAACCTGCTCATCGAGGGCGCGGTGGCCCTGGCTCGGACGCTGGGATTGTCGGAGCTGGTCATTGGCCTGACCGTAATCGCCGTTGGAACATCCATGCCCGAACTCGCCACCTCGCTGCTGGCTGTCTACCGCGGTGAGCGGGACATCGCCGTGGGCAATATCGTCGGCAGTTGCATCTTCAACCTGTTGCTGGTGCTGGGCGCCGGAGCCGCGATTTCGCCCGAAGGCCTTTCCATTTCGCCAAATGCCTTGGCGTTCGACCTGCCCGTGATGCTTGCCGTGTTCGCAGCCTGCCTGCCGATCTTCTTTTCCGGGTACCGCATCAATCGATGGGAAGGCACCATGTTCTTTGGTTATTACGTCGCCTATACCCTCTACCTGATCATGTTTTCCACTGGGCTACCGGCGATCAATCTGCTGCGCCATGCAATGACTTGGTACGTATTGCCCTTGACCGCCATCACGCTTTTGGTGATCTTCCTGCGCGCCTGGAAACGCCAGCGCTGAGCATTATCCCTCCCCCTTCTGGAGCCTTATTTTCGTGTCCGCAATGACCTTTGTTTATCTGATAGCCGGTCTGGTACTTCTCGTAGCCGGGGCCGAGGTGTTGGTGCGGGGCGCTGCCAAACTGGCCGCTCAGTTCGGTATCCCACCGCTGATCATCGGTCTCACCGTGGTCGCCTTTGGCACCAGCGCACCGGAAACCGCAGTTAGCGTGCAGGCTGCGCTCAACGGCAGCGGCGACATCGCCATTGGCAACGTACTCGGCAGCAACATCGCCAACGTTCTGTTGATTCTCGGCGTGACGTCGCTGGTCGCACCGCTGATCGTCTCTCGCCAGCTGATTCGACTCGACGTGCCCATCATGATTGGTGCCAGCCTGGTCACCTATGCCCTGGCGTGGGATGGCTCGCTCAGTCGCCTTGACGGTGCATTGCTGTTTTCAGCGGTGATCGGTTACACGCTGTTTCTGATCATCAGCAGCCGTCGTGCCACTGCTGCGGCCACAGCCGACGACGAGTTCGCCAAGGAGTTCGGTCTCGACGAAACACCCAAGCGTTATGCCTCTCTGATTAACGCCGGCCTGGTGGTTGCCGGCCTGGTTCTGCTGGTGACCGGCTCGAATTTTCTGGTGGAAGGAGCCGTGTCCCTGGCTCGCGCCTTGGGTCTATCGGAACTGGTCATCGGCCTGACGGTGATCGCTATCGGCACCTCGCTGCCGGAACTGGCTACGTCAATCCTCGCGGCCATACGCGGCGAACGCGATATCGCCGTCGGCAATATCGTCGGTAGCAACATCTTCAATCTGCTTTGCGTGCTGGGGCTGGCCTCGCTGGTATCACCCGATGCGATCAGCGTAGCTGCCAATGCATTGGCTTTCGACTTCCCGGTCATGATCGCCGTCGCCCTGGCTTGCCTGCCGATCTTCTTTAGCGGTTACGCCATCAATCGCTGGGAAGGTCTGCTTTTCGTCGCGTACTACGTCGCCTATACCCTCTATCTGGTGCTGGTCAGCACCGGCCGGCCGTTGGCTGAGGTTTTCGGCGATGCGATGATCGGCTACGTAGTGCCTCTGACCATGGTGACCTTGCTGGTGATCTCCGGTCGGGCCTGGAAGACCCAGCGCAACTGACGCACAGGGCCGGCTGGTCAGATCCAGCCGGCCCAGCCCAGCAGAAACAACCCAACATTGATCGTCAACGCCGCGCCGAGCGTGGTGATGACGATGATGGTGGCGGCCAGCTGATGGTTGGAATTAACCGCCCGCGCCATAACGAAGCTGGACGATGCCGTCGGGCAGCCGAAGTAGAGAAACAGGATTCCAAGTTCAGCGCCGCGAAAGCCGCATAGCCAGGCGCCTAGCGTCGCCAACGCCGGAAACCAGACCATCTTCATCAGGCTCGAGCTCATCGCAACGCTGCTGCTTTCGCGCAACACCGAAATCGACAGCGTGCCGCCAATGCAGATCAGAGCGAGCGGCAACGTCAGCTGGGCGAAATACTGACCAGATGTCATCAGCCAGTCGGGCAATGCGATTTGCCAGTAGGCGAAAGGGATCGCCGCAGTCACCCCGATAATCAGCGGGTTGCGCAAGATGCTGCGAATGATCGCCCCGGCGTCGGCCTGGCCATCCGGGCTATAGATCGCCAGCACCACCGCGGACAGGCTGTTGTACAAAAGGATCACCAGACCAGCCAGCACACCGCCTAGTGACAGCCCGTAGTCGCCGTAGAGGCTGGTCGCCAACGCCAACCCCACCACCCCATTGTTGCCGCGGAAGGCGCCTTGTACATAGACGCCGCGGTCGGCGACCGGACAGCGCCAAAGCGCCCAGGCCCACGCCAGCAGAAATCCTCCCACTGTAGCGGCAACGTAATAGACGAGCAGTGTTGGCTGAAGCGCGGCGCTCAGGTCCGCCTTGATGACCGAAAGGAACAGCAGGGTTGGCATCGTGGCTTTGAACACCAGCGTTGATGCGGTGTGAATGAACGCACCATCGATCAAGCGCAGGCGCATCAACGCGACGCCGATGAACAGCATCACGAATACCGGAGCGGTGACGCTCAGGGTCTGCAGAACCATGGGCAGCATGGCGAGGCTCGAAAAGAAGAGTCAGGACGGGACGATACGGTAATGAACATGCCGGATCGGGCCATGGGTCGCCTATCGATCCGGCATTAGGCAAGCGCTGCGCCAAGGGCAGAAACCAATGGCGCTGGCTTGTATGGCGATCAGCGCCGCACGGGACGCTTCTGCAGTTTGCGCTGCAGGGTGCGACGGTGCATCCCTAGCGCGCGAGCGGTAGCGGAAATATTGCCGTCGTGCTCGGCAAGCACTCGCTGGATGTGCTCCCACTGCAGGCGATCCACCGACATGGGGTTTTCCGGCACCAGCGTATCCAGATCGGCATGTTTCGAGAGCAATGCTGCCAGCACGTCGTCTGCGTCGGCGGGCTTGCACAGGTAGTTGCATGCTCCGCGCTTGATCGCTTCCACGGCGGTGGCGATGCTCGAATACCCGGTCAGGATCAGCACCTTCATTTCCGGGTCCAGCTCGAGAAGTTTAGGGAGCAGCACCAGCCCGGAGTCCCCCTCCATTTTCAGGTCCAGCACCGCGTAATCAGGTAGCTCCTGCTTGGCCATCTCCAGGCCTTCTTCCGCCGACCCGGCAATGCTGACGTGCAGACCGCGGCGGCTCATGGCGCGTGCCATGACGCGAGTAAAGGTCGGGTCGTCGTCTACCAGCAGCAGATGAGGCTGTTCTTCGCCTTCGTGCTGCAACTCTTCGGTCATGTTTGCATTCCTCGCGTAATGATCACGTCTGATCAGGCCCGAACCGAGCCATGCGGCAGACGCAGCTCGGTCAGGGTGCCACCCTCTTCGTGATTGTATAGCTTCACAGTGCCACCGGCGCGCGTAACGCTCGCCTGACTCAGGAACAGGCCAAGACCAAACCCCTTGCCTTTGGTTGTGATGAACGGCCTGCCGATCTGTTCGGCGATCGCCAGCGGTACACCCGCGCCGTGGTCGCGGATGGTCAATCTGATCCACTGTGCGTCCCAATCCAGACGAATGTCCAGGTTGTCCGGGCTGGCATCGGTGGCGTTGTTCAGCAGGTTGAGCAGCGATTGCCCCAGATCCGCTGGGGGCATCAGGCGCGGCGGAGTGCCTTTGCCCAGGCACTGGAAACGATAGGTGGCTTCCGGATGCATCAGATGCCAGCGCTGCAACACCGACTCGACCCACTCACGTACGGTCTGTTCGACGATGGCCTGGCGACGATCGGCTTCAGCCGCACGGACCAGCTGGCGCAGGCTGTCTTTGCACAACTGAACCTGCGATTGCAGCAATGCCAAGTCCTCGCTGAGCTCCGCAGGCTCCTTGTAATCCTGACGCAACTCCTTGAGCAGCACACTCATGGTCGCCAATGGCGTGCCCAGCTCATGAGCGGCTCCCGCAGCCTGTGTCGCCACGGCCAACAGCTGCTGGTCGCGCATGCTTTCTTCACGACGCTGAGCTTGAAGCTGCTCCTGACGGCGCAGTTGTTCGGCCATGCGCGCCACGAAAAAAGTGATCAGCGCCGCCGCCAGCGCAAAACTCAGCCACATGCCATACACCAGCAGCGTGGTGCGATCGACCGGCGGCACGATGACCGGGTCGTACCACACCAGCATCAAGGTGTATCCAGCAAGCGCGAGTCCGGACAACGCCACCGAATACAGCCACGGCAGCGTTGCCGCCGCAATGGTCAGCGGCACCAGGTAGTAAGAAACGAACGGATTGGTCGAGCCACCCGAGTAATACAGCAGGGCGCTGTGGATCAACAGATCGGTCGCCAGGTGCCCGGCATATTCAAGCTCCGTCACCGGCCAAGGTCCGCGCAGCCGCAACGCCGTACCCAGACAGATCAGCGCTGAAACACCAAGCGTGACCCCCAGATGAAACCAGGGCAGACCGAACAGCTGGGTGGCGTAGGCGAGCCCTACCGCACCGGCCTGGGCAGCCAGCACGAGAACGCGGATCAGGGTGAGCAGACGGAGATTCTGGCGGCTGGCAGACAGCAGGTGAACGGATGCGTACATGGGGTCTCCAAAGGAGCCACGAGTATAACCAAGCCGCCCGAAACACAGCCTGTCTGCGGCAACGCGCCGCACGGAAAAACTGCGCACTGGCGAGCAAAGGACTAAAGTCTTTGCGCCGCACCGTTGGTGCCCTCGAATTCAGGAGTTTCCATGTTCGTTTCCGTTCCGCGCAGCATTGCGCTGTTGGCCTGCATAGCCTGCCTTCCCGCTGTAGCCGACGAGCAACATTACAATCAGATTTCCCTGCGCGCCGAGGCCAGCAGCGAGGTCGCCCAGGACCGCATGCATGTAACGCTGTTCACCGAGTCGCAGCACGAGGACCCGGCGCAGCTGGCAGCGCAAACGACTAGAACGATGAACAAGGCACTGCAGCGCGCCCGGCAGGCGAAAGAGGTCGAAGTCAGTCAGGGCAGCCGTAGTAGTTACCCCGTCTATGAGGAAAAGGGTCAGCAGATCACCGCTTGGCGTGAACGCGCCGAACTGCGCCTGGAAAGTGGAGACTTCGCCGCGCTCTCCAAGCTCACCGGAGAGCTGATGCAAGACCTGAAGATGGGCAGCATGCATTTCAGCGTGTCTGACTCGATCCGCCAACAGAACGAAGACGCCTTGCTCAAAGATGCGGTAACTGCCTTCCGCGCCCGCGCGCAGCTGGCGACCGAGGCGCTGGGCGGCAGCGACTATAGGATCGTCAGCCTCAACCTCACTAGCGCCGGCAATTTTCAGCCCGAGATGATGCGCAGCGTGTCGATGAAGAGCATGGACGCCATGCCTACGCCGGATGTAGAAGCCGGCACCCGGCAGATCAGTATCAATGCCGATGGTGTGATCGAAGTGCAGATGCCCTGAAGCCATCTCACGCGGCCCACAGTGGGCCGCGTCTAGGTATTACGGCTAGCAACAAGCGTCGACGATGATCACCAGACCACGTTGATAAAACGCTAGAACCAGCCTGATGCCAGACACAAAAACGCCGCGAACTTCGCGGCGTTTTGCATGGCGATGACGCTTAGATGTAGTAGGCCTTCAGCGGCGGGAAGCCATTGAACTCCACGGCGCTGTAGCTGGTGGTGTAAGCACCGGTGGACAGCCAGTACATGCGATCCCCGATGGCCAGGTTCAGCGGCAGGCCGTACTTGTAGTTCTCGTACATGATGTCGGCGCTGTCGCAAGTCGGGCCGGCGATGACCACTTCTTCCATCTCGCCCTTCTTCTCGGTCCAGATTGGAAACTTGATGGCTTCGCCCATGGTTTCGATCAGGCCGGAGAACATGCCGACGTCGGTGTAGACCCAACGCTCGACGGCGGTACGCGATTTACGCGCCACCAGCACCACTTCACTGACCAGGATGCCGGCGTTGGCGATCAGCGAGCGGCCCGGCTCGAGAATGATTTCCGGCAGCTCATCACCGAAGTCTTCCTTGAGGAAGCGGATGATTTCTTCGGCATAGGTTTCAAGGCTGTTGGTGCGGGTGATGTAGTTGGCCGGGAAGCCGCCACCCATGTTGATCATCTTCAGCTCGATGCCGTCTTCTTCCTTCAGGCGCTCGAAGATCACCTTGACCTTGGCAATCGCGGCGTCCCATACGGAGATGTCGCGCTGCTGCGACCCAACATGGAAGGAGATACCGTAAGGTTCCAGCTTCAACTGACGCGCCAGGATCAGCAGATCCATGGCCATGTCGGTCTGGCAGCCGAACTTGCGCGACAGCGGCCAGTCCGCAGTGGTGGAGCCTTCGGTGAGGATGCGTACATAGACTTTCGAGCCCGGTGCGGCCTTGGCGATGTTGCGCAGGTCGGCTTCCGAGTCGGTGGCGAACATGCGCACGCCCTTGTCGTAGAAGTAGCGGATGTCCTTGGCTTTCTTGATGGTGTTGCCGTAGCTGATGCGCTCCGGGCCGACACCGCGGGACATCACCTTGTCCAGCTCATAGATGGACGCGATGTCGAAGCTCGAGCCCTTATCGCGCAGCAGATCGATGATTTCGACCGCAGGGTTGGCCTTCACGGCGTAGTAGACCTTGGCGAAGTCGAAACCGGCGCGCAGATCGTCGTACGCCTTGTCGATGGTTGCGGTATCGATGACCACGAACGGTGTTTCGTGCTGGTCAGCGAAGGTCTTCATCTTCTGAAAGGTGGATTGGGAATAGTAATCTTCGATCTTGATCGACATGCATGGCTCCAAATCGGGAAACGTAAAATCGGATTAGGGGTGAGCAAGAACGCCTGATCAGTTTCCCCACTTTGGTTCGCCTACTTCCCAAGGCATGTCGCCGAGTATCACGGCCAGGCCATCGCAGCCGGTGCGCTGGCCTGGTGAATCTCTCGTCGTCAGTACTTGAGCCGGATGGATCGTTGCCAGCATGGACGTTCGGGCGCGAACTGTAGAACCACTGCTGTTCCAGATCAATGAAAAATCCGCGCTCGCTCCGTTTTCTGCCCCATCGGCGAACCTACCCTATTCAAACCGACCGATATGACGCAGGGATGTTCCTCCGACGAGACGCAAGGTCTCCGTCCTCGGCATGCTCAACACGGATTTACAACCGCCAATACGATGCGCAAACCGCGCCAAAGCCCCGAATTCTTCGCGACCGCAATGACTCCCCTCACCTCACTGGTTTTTCGAGCCAGTGACCATGGCGTCCAGGCGCGATGATCCCGACTGGCGGAGCAGAAGCCAATCGTCGGCGCCTCATTCAAGCGCCAGCCCCTGTACGCCAGGGAGCCAGCGGATACGCCAAGCCAGCTCGGCGGCTTTGCTTTATAATCGCCGGCTTTTTCCGACACGTTTTCATACCGGGACCGCCATGACCTCTCAGGCCGCCGAAGTCGCGAAGCGCCGCACCTTCGCCATCATTTCCCACCCCGACGCGGGCAAGACCACCATCACCGAAAAGTTGCTGCTGATGGGCAAGGCCATTGCCGTGGCCGGTACCGTGAAGTCGCGTAAATCCGACCGTCACGCGACTTCCGACTGGATGGAAATGGAAAAGCAGCGCGGCATCTCCATCACCACCTCGGTGATGCAATTCCCCTACCGCGAGCACATGATCAACCTGCTCGACACCCCCGGTCACGAAGACTTCTCGGAAGACACCTACCGCACCTTGACCGCAGTGGACTCGGCACTGATGGTCCTCGACGGAGGTAAGGGCGTCGAGCCGCGCACCATCGCCCTGATGGATGTCTGCCGGCTGCGCGACACACCCATCGTCAGCTTTATCAACAAGCTCGACCGCGACATCCGCGACCCCATCGAACTGCTCGACGAGATCGAGGCGGTGCTTAAGATCAAGGCCGCGCCGATCACCTGGCCGATCGGCTGCTACCGTGACTTCAAGGGCGTGTATCACCTCAAGGACGACTACATCATCGTCTACACGCCAGGCCACGGCCACGAACGCACCGACGTCAAGATCATCGAGAAGCTCGACTCCGACGAGGCGCGCAAGCACATTGGCGACGAGTACGACCGCTTCGTCGAACAGCTGGAGCTGGTCCAGGGTGCCTGCCACGAGTTCGATCAGGACGAATTTATCAAGGGCCAGCTTACCCCGGTGTTCTTCGGCACCGCACTCGGCAACTTTGGTGTGGATCACGTGCTCGACTCTATCGTGGACTGGGCGCCGCGCCCGCTGCCACGCGCCGCGAACGAGCGCGTAGTCGAGCCGACCGAGGAAAAATTCACCGGTTTCGTGTTCAAGATCCAGGCAAACATGGACCCCAAGCACCGTGACCGCATCGCCTTCATGCGTATCTGCTCGGGCAAGTACGACAAAGGCATGAAGCTGCGCCACGCACGCATCGGCAAGGACATCCGCATCGCCGACGCCCTGACCTTCTTCTCCAGCGAGCGTGAACAGCTGGAAGAAGCCTGGGCCGGCGACATCATCGGCTTGCACAACCACGGCACCATCCAGATCGGCGACACCTTTACCGAAGGCGAGAACCTCGGCTTCACCGGCATCCCTCACTTTGCCCCGGAACTGTTCCGCCGCGTGCGCCTGAAGGATCCGCTGAAATCCAAGCAGCTGCGTCAGGGTCTGCAGGAACTGGCGGAAGAAGGCGCCACCCAGGTGTTTTTCCCCGAGCGCAACAACGACATCATCCTCGGCGCGGTCGGCGTGCTGCAGTTCGACGTTGTCGCGAGCCGGTTGAAGGAGGAATACAAGGTCGAGTGCGCGTATGAGGCAATCAACGTCTGGTCTGCCCGCTGGATTGAGTGCGATAACGAGAAGAAGCTGAAGGAATTCAGCGACAAGGCCTACGAGAACCTGGCGGTCGACGGCGGCGGCCACCTGACCTATCTGGCGCCGACGCGGGTCAACCTGAGCCTGATGGAAGAGCGTTGGCCGGATGTGAAGTTCAGGGCGACGCGGGAGCATCATTAAGGGGACCGGTCTTGCCGGGGCGGATTCGGCCAGGATCATGAGCGCTTCGGTATCCCCATGATCCCCAGCAAGCTGGCTCCTACAGGATGTGACCACGCTGGCTTTTCGTAGGAGCCAGGGGGGCACCCAGTCCTTGCTGGCGATCCGGGCCACCTCAACGCACGACTGAATAGCTGGATCCACATGGAGGTGGATATGCCAAGCCGATTCAACCACCGTGGCCACGCATTGCGTCGGGGCAGACATTCCGAACCGGGTCAGGTTTACCTGTTGACCGCGGTAACAGAGCGACGCAAATCAGTCTTCACCGACCCGCTGCTAGCCCGAGTGCTGGTGAGGGAAATGCGCCGTATCCATGACGAACACCACGTCGAATCATTAGCCTGGGTCGTCATGCCGGATCATGTTCACTGGCTGATCGAACTGGGCTCAGCGCCGTTGCCAAAAGTGGTCCAGCGTTTCAAGTCCCGCAGCGCAATAGCCATCAACCGCATTACAGGCGAAACGGGCGCCCGGATCTGGCAGCGGGGGTTTCACGATCGTGCGCTGCGCCAAGATGAAGATCTGATCGACGCTGCGCGGTACATCGTTGCCAACCCGTTGCGGGCGGAACTGGTGAGCCGGATTGGCGATTATCCATGGTGGGATGCGGTTTGGTTGTAAGGCTGGAGCTTTGATCGCCAGCAAGCTGGCTCCTACCAAAGCCGGGGTTTCTCCTATTTTTCGCAGATCTTCTAACCGGCAGGCACGACTACAACTAGGCCCGGGGTGAGCGACCCATGATCACCAGCAAGCTGGCTCCTACCAAAGCCCAGACGGCAGACCGCACTCTGTAGGAGCCAGCTTGCTGGCGATCCCAAAGTCTCGTACAACCGAGACGTCAAGGGCTCGCGCTATTGGAAGGCAGCCTACTACCTACCTCCCAAGATCGACCCCAATCACCAACGGATCATGATCGGACGCACGATAAGGCTCGGCGCTGTACAGCATCGATTGCTGGCGTGGTGTCTTGAATTCGAGGTTGTAATCCAGCACCCGCGGCTCGTCGGCATTGATGTGCCATTCGGTTGCGCCGCGCACTTGTGGCGTCAGGCTGGTGCTGGCCAGGCCGTGGTCGAGGTAGCCCGACTGGCCGGAGAACACATAGGAATACGCGTCGCCCCCGCCGAAGGTCGCCAGCAGATCGGTGTAGCCGGACGCCCTGATCACATTGATCGGATCCTCCTTCGCATAGGCGTTCAGGTCGCCGATGATCAGCCGATCCGGATCGTAGGAACGCGTGGGATCACGGCCCAGCCAGGCGACCAGCGCCTGGGCGGCGCGAACACGGGTCAGGTTGCAGTTGCCCTGGCCGTCCCCCATGTCCTTGTCACCCAAGTCGTCGCAGCTGGAGCCCTTGGACTTGAGGTGGTTGACCGCCACCGTCAAACGCTCGCCCGTACGGCGTTCGCGGAAGGTCTGCGCCAGCACCGGGCGATTGCGCGTGTCGTTGAAGCGCGGGTCGACCGAGCCGTCGAGCACCGCGGCATCCTTGTGAGGGCTCACGATGTCCTGGCGATAGATCAGGCCGACGGCAATTGCGTCGGTACCGAGCCGTTCGCGTTTCGGATCGATGAACGCGTACCGGTCCCCGCTCCGTGACGCCGCATTGAGGCCAGCCACCAGATCGGCGATGGCGCTGTGCTCGCCATATCCGTCATTCTCGATCTCCATCAGGCCGATGATGTGGGCATCTGCACCCAGAATCGCGGCGATGATCTTGTCGCGCTGGCGGTTGAACTCTTCACGGGTATCCGCGCCCCGCGAGGTGGGGAAACCTGCGCCACGACCGTCACCGTTGAAGTAGTTGAGTACATTGAAACTCGCCACGCGCAAGCGACCCTCGATGGGCTTTGGCGCCTCCGGCCTGGGGTTTGCCGCAACGAAGTTCGGAGCTTGGGTCGGCTGGATGCGATAGCTTCCGGCCAGGTAATGCAGCACACCCTGCACGTCGGTGACTTCATAGCCCACACGCAGCGTGCGGTAGGCGTCGAGTTCCGGTGAGGGGTAGCGAATCGGATCGGGATTCTGACCGCCGCGGCCATCATCCAGAACGATCCGGTTGAGGTCATTCTCTGCCTGCAGCTGTCGGGCCGGCTCGCCGGGCGAGACCTTGTTGGTGGGTATCCACAGCCGACCGCCGGACGACAGCACCAGCTCGCCGTAACGTCCCAGGTTGTAGGCCTCGCTGACCGTAAGCGGCTGGGCGAAGCGGACCTGCATGCCCTCGTAACGCTCCAGTGCATCGGGCGCCGACAGTGGCAGGCTGATCTGCACCATGCTAGGCAGGGACTGCGCACGGGCCAGAACACTGATCTGAGGCGCGGTCAGCTCGGTGAGGCCGTTGTATTCGGCGACCAGCCCACGCACCCGGACCCGATCGCCAACCTGCACATCCACCCCGTTGCCCGAACCGAAAACGTACAGCCCCTCGGAGGTCCGCGGATCGTCGTCGGTCTCGTTATCCGGCGCTTGGATGAAGAAGCCGCCCAGCTCACCTTCAGCCTGGAAGTCAGCCACGACGATGCCTTCGACCGTCACCGTCTGGTTCACCAACGGGCTGAGATCCTCGGCGCCCTGAACTTCCGCAATCGCGCGCCGCCCCGCATCGTTGCCACCCGGCTCGCCTTCGCCATATTGGCCGAGATGGGCAAAGGTGTTGACCGGATAACCTTGCCACCCGGTGGCCGGATCGAAGGCATCACTGGGATTCCGATCACCCACGCTAACGGACGCCCGACGGGTCAGCGTACGATCAGCCGTCTGCGTCTGCCCCGATCCCCATGCGCTGCCCGGATCGAAACCGACCTGGCCGATGCTGTCCAGTATTTCCCCTGATGGACCGCGCAGCACGATGGCATCGTCGCCGTTGTACCAGCTACCGCTGCCGCGCTGATTCGCCTTGGCCTGCAACGCCGGGTCGCCGCTTTCATGAGCCAGCACATGCACCGCTCCCGGCGCCACTTCACCAACCAGAGCGATGCTCCGCCCGCTGCTGGTCGAACCATTGAAATAGAAGTCGACCCGGTAGCCGTCCAGCGAGACCGCCGTCTCGCCGGTGTTGTAGAACTCCAGCGCCTTGTTGTTGCCGCTGCCCTCCACATACTCGGAAATCAGCACATCGGCGGATGCCATGGAGTGCACGCCCATTGCGGCGATTGCCAGCAGGGCGGCGGTGAGCGGGTGCGGCTTGAAGCGGTCGTTGCGGCGCATGGATGTCGCTCCCTGGTATTAGGCGTGTTGGGGTTCGAGGGTTTTGGAAAAGACAGAGGCACCGTCGATATCGCGAAGGGTGACGCTCAGGGCGCCGCTGCGTGAATCGATTTCCACTTCACCGAAGAACTGAAAACCGGCGTAGGGCGATGCGTTGGCATAAGCGGGTGCTTTCTGGAACACCAGCTCGGGGCCAAAGGTGGCATCCAGCGGATTGGGGCCGAAGCTGCCTGCATTGAGGGGCCCGGCAACGAACTCCCAGAACGGATCGAAATCCTGAAATAGCGCGCGGTTTGGATGGTAGTGGTGGGCTGCGCAATAGTGAACGTCAGCAGTCAGCCAGACAGTGTTGCGCACACGGTATTTGCGCAGGTAACCCAGCAGTTCGGCGATTTCCAGCTCGCGCCCGGCTGCAGGCCCGTCCTGTCCGTTGGCGATTGCCTCCCAGCGCGCCCTGCCGGCCGCGTCCTTACCGTCCGGCACATGCAGGCCGATGGGCATGTCGGCTGCGATTACCTTCCAGGGTTCGCTGCGGGCATGGTCGCGGGCGTCCTCAAAACTGGCGCGGTAGAAGATCGACTGATCCGACGGCAACCCACGCAGATCGATACGCGCGGTGAAGTCGAGTCGTTCATCGGTGACCGGCGAAACCATCCGCCGAGCGTTGTTAAAGCCACTGCTGGTATCCCACTCCACCACCAGCCGCGCCGGGCGATCGCAGCGGCTCCAGATCACGGCACGATCAGCCAGCACGTCACCGGACTGCACGCCATCGGTGATCCAGGGTCGCGCGGTGGGCGCTGCGATGATCGCAGGCGAAACGCCGAGCGCGGGCAGCGCCAGGCCAGCACCGATGCCTTGAACGAGGCGGCGGCGTGTCTGGTCGAGTTCGGGTTTGGTTGATTCGGTCATGGTCGTCCCCTTCAACGGATGCTGGAAGAAGGGTTTAAGCGAGCCGCTTGACAGAACCGTGACGCCCAGACGAACGGTCGTCAATAAATCGGCTTTACTGCAGCCCGCCGCCGTGCGCGACCTCGTAGTAATCGTAAAGAACTGGCGAGTTCAACGATCGAGATACCGCCCACACTCAACGCTTCGGCGATCGGTTATGTTCGCGATATCAAGGCCAGGGGTTACACCATGAAGCGTTTTCTGTTCGTCTTTGCCTTCATCACGTCCTCTGCTCAGGCAGGCGTGCTGATCAACAGTCCGTACTGGGTCGTTGGCCTGAGCTGCTCCAACAATCAGGAGTGCTATGCCGCCAGTAACGGTAGCTATACCGGCTCGTTGAATGGTGCGCGGCGCTTCGACGACCAGGCACGGCCGAGAAGTTTTTAAAAAGCCTCACGTCCAGCCTGCGGGACAAATCTCCACGTCTCGAACAGCACACAGAACAGCACTGCGTAGAGCCCAGCCAGAATCGCAACTACAAAGGGCGGCCCTGCTGAATGGCCGCTAGTACTGGCTGTTGGTAAGCACGATGGCTTTGCTATTGGATCGCAGCCTGTCCAGCCCATCACCTCCGCACTGCGAGAGGCGATGGGCTGACCATTAGGCCCGATGCCCGCCCGGTCTAGTTCGCATCATCTTGCTCAAGCGTCCAGGCGATCACCGAGTCGCCGATCTTCGTGCCGAACGAGCCGTGCCCGCCGGCCACCTGCACCACATACTGCTTGCCGGTCTGCTCCGAGACGTAGGTCATGGGTGTGGCCTGGCCGCCCGCGGGTAGCCGCCCTTTCCACAGCTGCTTGCCGGTCTGCAGGTCATAGGCGCGCAAGTAGTAGTCCAGCGTGCCGCTCATGAAGGCGACGCCGCCTGCCGTCACGATCGGACCGCCCAATGCTGGTGTGCCCACCGGGAAAGGAATGCCCAGCGGCGCACTGTCGCGGCTGGTGCCGTTCTTGTGCATCCAGACCTTCTTCATGGTGCGCAGGTCCACGGCGGTGACATAGCCCCACGGCGGGCTCTGGCAAGGCAGGCCCAGCACTGATAGCAGTGGCTTCAGACTGACCATGTAGGGCGCGCCAAGGTTGGGTTGCAGGCCGGTTTCGCCGCCCCCGGTGCGCTCATTGGGATCGACCTCGCTGCGCTTGTACATCTTCGAGACGAACGCCAGGTAGTTCGGCGCGCCGAACAGCAACTGCCGACTCGGATCGACCGCCACGGACGGCCAGTTGAAGGTACCGACGTTGCCCGGATAAATCAGCGAGCCCTTTTCCGATGGCGGCGTGAAGTCGCCTTCATAGCGCAGCTTGCGGAACTGGATGCGACACATCATCTGATCCAGCGGCGTGCCGCCCCACATGTCCTTCTCGTACAGCGGCTCCTGCGGCGCATAGGTCAGCGCCGAGACCGGCTGAGTGGGCGCGGTGAAGTCACCGTAATCGGTGCCCTGCGGAACAGGCACCTCGGTCACCGGCACGATGGGCTCACCGGTGCGCCGATCGAGCACATAGAGATCGCCGCGCTTGGTCGCCTGAATGATGGCCGGCACCTTGCCTTCGGGCCGGTCGATATCGACCAGCGTCGGTTGGGACGGCAGGTCGCGGTCCCAGAGATCATGGTGAACGGTCTGGAATTCCCAGCGGACTTTACCGGTCGCCAGGTCCAGCGCAATCAGGGTGTCGGTGAAACGCTCGGCCTGGGCCGAGCGATCGATTGCCCACTGATCAGGGGTCTGGTTGCCGGAGGGGATGTAGACCAGGCCCAGCGCCTCGTCAGCGGTGGCAACGGTCCAGGAGTTCGGCGTGCTGCGTACGTAGGTTTCACCCGGTGGCAACGGTTCCGTGGCATCCGGGTTGCCCGGGTCGAAATTCCAGACCAGGCGGCCAGTCTTCACGTCGTAGGCACGAATCACCCCGCCGGGTGAGTCCACGGCGCCGTTATCGGTAACCGAACCGCCGATGATCACCAGCTTTTCGGTCACCACCGGCGGCGAGGTGGGCAGGTAGACCCCGAGCGCCCCTTCACCCAGGCGCAGCTTCAGGTCGACGACACCCGCGTTGCCGAAGTCTTCGCAGGGCTTGCCATCTTCCACGTCGAGCGCGATCAACGTGGCATCGTTGGTCGGCAGGAACAGGCGCCGCTCGCAACGCGCCGCCGATTGATCCGGCTGGCCGCTAGTCGAACCCGGCGAGGGATAGCGAGTGCCGTCGTGAAACGCCAGGCCGCGGCACGTCATGTGCTGGTAGTACTCGGCATCGCGGTTGATGCTCGGGTCGAAGCGCCAGCGCTCCTCGCCCGTATCGGCGTCCAGGGCAATGGCGATGCTGTGAGGCGTGCAGATGAACAGGCTGTTGCCGACCTTGAGCGGAGTGACCTCGTAGGTGAACTCGCCGGGATCGTTCGGCCCCGGCAGATCACCCGTGTGGTATTCCCAGGCTTTCGTCAGCGTGCCGACGTTCTCGGGGGTGATCAGATCTGCCGTCGAATACCGGTCGCCCTGCTCTGATCCGCCGTAAGAAGGCCATTCGCTGTTGGAACGACCGGCCTGCCCTTGCGGATCGAGCCCCTGCATCTGCGCGTCGCTGAACTGGCCGTCGATCGAGTGGTAGTCCTGGGTCAGCGAGTATCCCGCCATCAACGCCCCGGCCAGCAGGCCGAGCCCGAGCAGGCCACTGGCACCGTCGCGCCAGACCAGACGGTCGCTCACGTAGCGATTGACGAAGGGCAGGATCAGCCAGAGGCCGAGGATGCACCAGAGGTCGATCCGCGGCGCCAGCTGCCACCAGTCGAAGCGCACCTCATAGAGGGTCCACGCCAGGGTCGCCAGCAACAGCGCTGCATACAGCCAGATCGCCGCACGGCGACGGGCAAACAGCAGGCCGGCCACCACCAGAAGACCGATGCCGGCCAGCAGGTAGTACCAGGAGCCGCCGAGCACAGCCAGGTACGCACCGCCGCCCGCCATCAGCGCGCCCAGCACCAGCACCACCACGGCGGTCAGGGTGATACGCAAGGGCCGAGGCCCATAATCGATACTCATGCAACACACTCCAAGCGGGACGTATTTATAAACAGGGAAAGCAAAAAGCCGGCGAAACTTCCTGTGACAAAGTTTCGTCCGGCTTTCAGTGGATACGACGCGAAGGGCTTTAGTTCAGCGCTTGCAGCGCTGAACCTCAGGCCGTAGCGCCGACGGCAAGCGGCTGCGCCTCGGGCCGCTTGATCACCGCGTAGACCACCCCGGTCACCAGGCTGCCGGCCAGAATCGCCAGCAGATAAAGCAATGCGTGATTGATGGCGTTGGGAATCAGCAGTACGAACAGCCCGCCATGCGGCGCCAGAAGCTTCGCGCCGAAGGCCATGGATAGCGCGCCGGTCAGCGCACCGCCGGCGATGCTGGCCGGGATCACCCGCAGCGGGTCCTTGGCGGCGAAGGGAATCGCGCCTTCGGAAATGAAGCAGCAGCCCAGCACCAGCGCGGCCTTGCCGGCTTCACGCTCGGTCTGTGCGAACTTGCGCCGAGCGATCAACGTGGCGATGCCCATACCTATGGGCGGCACCATGCCCGCTGCCATGGTCGCCGCCATCGGCGCGTAGCTCTGCGATGCCAGCAAACCCACCGAAAAGGCATACGCCGCCTTGTTCACCGGCCCGCCCAGGTCGACGCACATCATGGTGCCCAGCAACAGCCCGAGCAGGATGGCGTTGGAGGTGCCCATGGTGTCGAGGAATTCGGTAAGCCCGGCGAGCATCTTCGCTACTGGCGTGCCGACGACGTAGATCATCACCAGTCCCGTCACCAGACTCGCCAGCAGAGGAATGATCAAGATCGGCTTGAGCGATTCGATACTGGCCGGCAAGGGAATCCAGCGGCTTACTGCCTTTGCCGCATAGCCTGCCACGAAGCCCGCGATTATCCCGCCAATGAAGCCCGCACCCAGGGTCCCCGCCAGCAGGCCACCAATCATCCCCGGCGCCAGACCCGGGCGGTCGGCGATGGAATAGGCGATGTAACCCGCGAGCAGCGGCACCATCAACTGGAAAGCCGTTTCGCCGCCGATCTTCATCAAGGCGGCAGCCAGCGTGCCCTCTTCCTTGAACGCTTCGATGCCAAAGACGAACGACAGCGCGATCAGCAAGCCGCCGGCCACCACCATAGGCAGCATGTAGGACACGCCGGTGAGCAGGTGCTTGTAGACACCAGTCTTCTCACCTTTCTGCTCACCACTTGCGCTCGCGGCCGCTACACCACCGCTGAACACCGCGCCTTCCTCCAGCGCGCGATCCAGGGTGGCGTCGGGTTGTTTAAGGGCCGTGCCAGTGCCGCAGCGGAACACCCGCTTGCCGGCGAAGCGAGCCACATCCACCTCGATGTCCGCAGCCAGCAACACCACATCGGCCTCTTCGATGGCCTGTGCTTCGAGCACGTTGCGCGCACCTACCGAACCGCGGGTTTCCACCTGCAGGTCGTAACCCTTGCGGATGGCGGCTTGTTGCAAGGCTTCGGCGGCCATGAAGGTATGCGCGACACCGGTCGGGCAGGCGGTGATGGCGACAAGTTTGGGCTTGCCGCTGGTATGCGCGGCATCTGCTTCGTCGTTCTGCTGCAGCTCGCTCGCCGTGTCAGCCGCGCTGCGCAGGAAGGCCTCGGGGTCGAGCAGCGCTTCGGACGGCGTCGATTGCGCTACGCGCTTGCCGGCGAAGCGTTGCAGGGACAGCGGCCCCGTTTTCACCACAACCACGAGATCCGCATTGGCGATCTGCGCCGGCGTCAGCGGTGAGCCAATGGCCTTGGGATCGTGGACTTCGACGGCCGTCGACCAACCCATACGATGGGCAGCCGCTTCGAGCAGGCGTGACGTCAGCACGCTGGTGACCATTCCGTTGGGGCAGGCCGTGATGATGAGAAGATTCATTCCTTCACCTCTTGTTCGATTTATTGGCTCAGCGGCTGGAGACGCACTGCGGCCTGGAGTTCGGCCAGTTGCGCCGTGTCGGTGATGCCAAAGCCGACCTGCCCGACCGCCTGCGCGGCGATGGCAGTGGCGCGAGTGAGCGTGCGTTCTGCCGGCCAGCCTTCGAGCAAACCGTGGAGCATCCCGGCCAACAGTGAGTCGCCTGCGCCGACAGTGCTGACAACCTGAACCTTGGGCGGATTGGCATGCAGCGCCGCGCTCGGCGAGAACCAGCTGACACCATTGGCGCCCTGGGAAATCACTACGTGCTCGATGCCCTCGATCTGCAGCCTCCAGGCCTCACGAGCCAGCGCCTCGGGTTCGGCCAGCTCGATGCCACGCGCTTCGGCGAGCTCTTCCTCGTTGGGTTTGATTAACCAGGGCGCGGTTTCCAGGCCGGCACGCAGGGCTGAGCCACTGGTATCCAGCGCCACTCGCGCTCCGGTTTGTTTGAGTAGGTTTAGCAGCTCGACGAACCACTGGTTATCCACACCACGCGGCAGGCTGCCTGCCACCACGACCAGCTCATGGGTCGGCGCCAGCCGCTTGATGCGCTCCAGCAGTTCGCTACGGTGTGCATCGCTGACTGCCAGTCCGGGCCCGTTGATGTCAGTGACCTGGCCCCCGGCTTCGGCCAGCTTGATGTTGCTGCGGGTGTCGCCCGCGACGCGGACGAATTCGTCGCCAAAGCCCCGCGCGGCGAACAGCTGCTCGAAGGCTTGCGGATTGCCCTCGCCGAGAAAGCCGGTGACGGTCAGCTGATGGCCAAGATCGGCCAGCACTTGCGCCACATTGAGGCCTTTGCCGGCAGCATGGACCTGCAGGCTTTCACTGCGGTTGACCTCGCCCAGACGCAGTGAAGGCAGCCGCACGGTCAGATCCAGCGCCGGGTTCAGCGTGACGGTCAGGACACGAGCCATCAGCAATGCTCCCCGACGAAGGCGCGCACTTCATGAGCACCTGGCAACATCAGCGCCTGCTTGGCCAGCTGCTGGCAGGCGGCGAAGTCCAGCTCGCGCACCCTCGCTTTCACCAGGGCGATGCTGCGCGCCGAAACGCTCAGTTCGTCCACGCCCAGGCCCACCAGCATCGGCACCGCCAGCGCATCAGCAGCCAGTTCGCCGCAGACGCCAACCCACTTGCCATGTGCGTGGGCGGCCTCGACGGTCATGCCGATCAGGCGCAACACAGCCGGATGCAGCCCGTCCGCCTGACCGGAGAGCGTCGGATGGCCGCGGTCGATGGCCAGGGTGTATTGCGTCAGGTCGTTGGTGCCGATGCTGAAGAAGTCGACTTCCTTCGCCAGCACCGGCGCGATCAGCGCGGCGGACGGTATCTCGATCATGATGCCGACCTGCAGATCCGCCACTGGCAGCTCCACGCGCAGGCGCTCGACCATGGCCTTGGCCGTGCGCCACTCGTCGATATTGCCGACCATGGGGAACATGATCCGCAGCGGGCGGCCATCAGCCGAGGCGAGCAAGGCACGCAGCTGGGTTTCGAGGATGTCCGGGCGTTGCAGGCTTAGGCGAATCCCGCGCACGCCGAGGAAGGGGTTTTCCTCGGCTGGCATCGGCCAGTACGGCAGCGGCTTGTCGCCGCCAACATCCAGCGTACGCACCACCAGCGGGCGCCCGTCGAGCGCCTCCAGTACACGGCGGTATTCGGCTTCCTGAGTCGCCTGATCCGGCGCCTGGGAATGGTTCATGAACACCAGCTCGGTACGCAGCAAACCGATGCCTTCAGCACCCATCGCCACGGCCTCAGGGGTTTCGCCGGCTGCGCCAATGTTGGCGGCGATCTCTATTGGATGGCCGTCGCGGGTGACTGCCGGCTCCATGCGGCGCTCGTCCGCCAGGCGCTTGCGCTCCTCGCGGGCAGCGCGTTCGCCCCTGGCCTGCTCCAGCTGCGCATCGGTCGGGGCGACCAGCAGTTCGCCGCGCTCGCCGTCGAGCAACAGCAGGGTGTTGGGCGCCAACCCGAGCACACCGGGACCTGCGCCGACGATGGCCGGAATCCCCAGCGCCCGGGCGATGATGGCGCTGTGGGATGTGGCGCCACCGCCGGCCGTCAGGATGCCGGCGACGCGCTGGGCGTTGAGCGTGGCAACGTCCGAAGGCGCCACTTCGTCCATCACCAGAATGTAGGGTTCGTCCGGGGCCTGCTCGGCTTCGACGCCGGTCAGGCAGGCCAGCACGCGGCGACCCACGTCACGCAGGTCGGCGGCGCGCTCGGCCAGCAGTTTGTCGTGGAGAGATTCCTGCTGCTGCGCCGCGCTCTCGATCTCTTCCATCCAGGCCGCTTCGGCGCTCAAGCCCTTCTGCAGCCGCACCTGCACGTCTTCGCGCAGCGCCGGGTCACGCAGCATGGCCTGGTGAGTGGTGAAGATGTCGCGAATGCTGACGACCTGGCTTGCGTCGATCAGCGTGCCGATTTCGGCATGGACCTTGTCCAGCGCAGCATCCAGACGTTGCAATTCCGCCGCTGGCGATTCGCCGCGCTTGGGGTAGTCGATCACCTGCGGCTTGCGCACCAGCACCGGGCCGATGGCGATGCCCGGCGAAGCGGCGATGCCGTTTACCTGATCGCCCGGTCGCAGAGCCGCCTGCTCGATGGCCGACTCATCGGGTTGCGTGGCGATGACGGGTTGCTCCGTCTCCCCAGCTGCCGGCAAGGGTTCGACCTCTTCGCCCAGCCCTTCTTCCACCGCGCGCACCAGCGCCGGCAGTGCATCGTCGGCAATGGATGGCTCGGCGATGAACTCCAGCACCTGACCACGATGCGCGCCCATCGCCAGCAGCTTGCTTAGGCTCTTGACCGACACCCCGGCGCTCTCGCTGCCGGCCAGGCGCACGCGAATCTCGCCATCGAAAGCTTGAGCCACTTCGGTCAGCGCCTTGGCCGGGCGTGCATGCAGGCCGTGGGCGTTGGCCAGCGGCACCTGAGCGCTTGGCCAATCTGCCGGTACCTCGCCGCCCAGCGCTTCGAGCACCACGCGGCTGGAAGTCGCCTGGCTCAGCTCCTGGCCGCGCCCTTCGATCAACAGGTTGCACAAACGCTCAAGCATGGCCTGATGCGCTTCGCCCAGGCTGGCCAGCACGAACAGACCATTCAACGGCTGACCCAGATGCTCAAGGTTCGAGGTTGGCGTGACGAACGCGAGCCCCGGGCTTTGCACCGACTGCTCGCTACTGAGCCACCATAAGCCATCGCCCAGCGGCAACGCCTGGCTCAGCGGCAGGCTGGCATTGAAGCCTGGCTCCACGCATTGGGCGCGCTTGAGCAACTTGACGCCTTGCCAGGCCAACTCGTCGAAATCATCGGCGGCTACGCCCAGTCCCACCAGTTCGCCGTCCAGCGCCAGGGCCTGCGGCGCGCCCTGCAGCAGGTCGATGATCGCTTCGGGGCTTTCTGCGTTCTGCAGCGCCTCGCTCAGATCGCCCTCGCCCAACGCTCGGGTCAGCAGTTGCAGCAACCGCAGATGTTCATCCGAGCGCGCCGCGATGCCGATGGCAAGGTAAACCTGCTGACCATTGCCCCAGTCGACGCCGGCCGGAAAATGCAGCAGCCGCACGCCGGTGGTGAATACCTGATCGCGGGTTTCCGGCGTGCCATGGGGGATTGCGATGCCCTGACCGAGAAAGGTCGAGCCCTGCGCTTCGCGCGCGCGCAGCCCGTCGAGGTAGCCCGGCGCGACCAGCCCGTCGGCGACCAGAACCTCGCCCAGCAGAGCCAGCGCCGCAGGCTTGTCCGCCGCGGCCTGATGCATGTGGATGTGCTGTGCATTCAACTCAAGCATGGAGAACTCCTGCGGGGCTCGCGATTGTTGTGGCCGACGGCTGCGCCGGCATTGCCCGAATCCTGGGCTGGCGTTTCAGACCGACACACTGCTGAAACGTTTCACCTAAGACTGGCACATTACGCAATATTGGGTAATTCTAGAAGCCCGAGTTCATACCACCCGTCTCAGGACCCTCTGTTGAAACTGACCGACATCGCCCGCCTCGCCAACGTTTCGGTAACCACTGCCAGCTACGTGCTCAACGGCAAGGCCGCGCAGCGCCGTATCAGCCCGGCCACGGTCGAGCGCGTCATGGCGGTTGTCGAGCAGCAGGGTTTCCAATTGGATCAGCAGGCAGCTGGCCTGCGCCGCGGGCAGTCGCGAACGCTGGGTTTCATCGTTCCGGATCTGGAAAACCCCAGCTACGCGCGCCTTGCCAAGCTGCTCGAACAGCGTGCGCGGCAGCGCGGCTACCAGTTGTTGATCGCCGGGACCGACGACGAGCCGGACACCGAGCGTCAGGTCATCCAGCTGTTGCGCTCGCGCCGTTGCGATGCGCTGATCGTCGCCAGCTGCCTATCCGCCGAGGACCAGAGCTATCGAAAGGTGCAAGCAGCTGGCACGCCGGTGATCGCCCTCGACCGTGCGCTGGATGCTGGGCACTTCTGTTCGGTGGTGAGCGATGACTGCGAAGCGGCCGCTCTGCTCACCCGCTCGCTGGCAGTTCCGGCCGCGGCGCATATCGCCCTGATCAGCGCGCGCCCCGCGTTGCCCATCAGTCAGCAGCGCGAGGAAGGTTTTCGCCGGGCGCTGTCGCAGCACACAGGGCAGGTCAGCATCCTGCGCGCCGACCAGTTCAGCCGTGCCTGCGGACGCGAGCAGATGCTCACCCTGCTCGACCGCGGCCCGCTGCCCGATGCCCTCATCACCACCGCCTACGTGTTGCTCGAAGGCGTCTTCGATGCGCTGCGCGAGCGCGATCTGCTCTGGCCGGAGCAACTGCGGCTGGCAACCTTTGGTGACGCGCAGTTGCTGGATTTCCTGCCGATCCGGGTCAATGCGATTTCCCAGCAGCACGAGCAGATCGCCGAGCAGGCGTTGGAGCAGGCTATTCGCGCCACCGAGCAAGGCGACTATCGCCCCGGCGTCATCGCGATCGAGCGTGAGCTGAAGATTCGCCGGCTCTGATCAATCTGCCCCTTGCGGGCATTGTTTGACTGAAGGAAGCTTGCGGCCTATCTGGCGACCGGACCCGCGAGGAAGCTCGCCTGGCGCGACCTGCACGAGTTGCAGCGATTTTGCAGGAGCCAGCTTGCTGGCGATCGAAGCCGCGCGCCAGCCAAGTGCAGCCATAGCCTGAAGAGGCTGATCGCGAGCAAGCTCGCCCCTACGAGACCCTGCCGCGCCAGGCAAGAACGAGCCCTGCTGCCACCTGCTTCCGGCACACGCCCAAAACAACGAGCCCGCTTTTCCACATGAACATCGAACAGATCACCCAACGCCTGCACGCGATCCGCGACCAGAACGACTGGCAGCGCTTTCACAGTCCGAAAAATCTCGCCATGGCCGCCAGCGTGGAAATGGCCGAGCTGGTGGAAATCTTCCAATGGCAGACCGAGGACGAATCGCGCCAGCTCTCGGCCGACAAGCTCGCACACGCTGGCCAGGAAGTCGGTGACATCCTCATGTACCTGTTGCTGATGTGCAGCGAACTGGGCATCGACATGGAACAGGCGCTGCTGGCCAAGCTTGCCGACAACGAACGGCGGTTCGCCCGATGAGCGATCGGCATTTCGATGAGCTGGCGACGCGCTTCGCTGAAAAAATCTACGGCGGCGCCAAGGGCGCGATCCGACTCGCCGTGCTGCAGGCAGACCTGACTGAAATACTCCCAGAACGCCCGCTACGGGTCCTGGACATCGGTGCAGGCCTCGGCCACATGAGCCTGTGGCTGGCGCAGCAGGGCCATCAGGTCACGCTAGCCGAACCCGCCGAACCCATGCTGGAAGGCGCCCGCAAGCAGTTTGCCGAAGCCGGCCAAAACGCAACGTTCATCCAGGCACCCTGGCAGGACGTCGAAAACCACGTCGAGGGCCGGTTCGATCTGGTGATCTGCCATGCGGTGCTGGAATGGCTGGCCGAGCCCCAGGCGATCCTGCCGGTGCTGCATCGCCTGGTTGCCGAGGATGGCTGGCTGTCGCTGGCCTTCTATAACCGCGACGCGCTGATCTACCGCAACCTGCTAAAAGGCCATTTCAAGAAGCTGCGCAGTCAGACCTATGCCGGCGAGCGCCAGAGCCTGACACCGCAACAGCCGCTCGACCCGCGCGAGCTGGCTGCGCAACTCGCGCCGCGCTGGCGGGTCGAATCAACCAGCGGCGTGCGCGTCTTCCATGACTACATGCCCGCCGATTTCCAGGCCCGCACCGAGCCTGCCGACCTCATCGAGATGGAACTGGCCTACCGCCGCCATCCCGCATTCGCCGGGCTCGGGCGTTACCTGCACTGGTTGTGTCGGCCGCTTTGAGCCGACCGGGAGGTACCGATGTCGATCCGCCCTGCACTGCCCCTGCTCTGTTCGCTGCTCGGCTTGAGCCTTGCGGCTTGCCAGAGCAGCAACCCGTACACCAACGAGTCCGCGCCGATCCCTCCAGCCCCGCCTATCGAACGTATCCAGTCGCCGACGTACCCGGCGGCACCGCAGGATTTCTCCAGCTACCAGAATTGGAGCTGGCGCAACCCACCGGCTGGCACGGCTTCGCTGGGCACCGAAGAGCTGCAGGAAATGATCTCCGGCGCGCTCGACCAGCGCGGCTTGCGGCCTGCGCCAACAGGCGCAAAGGGCGACGTGCAAATCAGCGCCAGCGCGCAGATGGAGACGCGCGTGCGTCAGGTCTATGATGATTACGGGCCACGAGTGGGCGTCGGTGCCGGTCGCTATGGCGGCTACGGGCCGGGGTTCAACTCCGGCTACGGGATCGGCGGTAGCGCTCCGGTGGTGCGCAACTATGAAGAGGAAGTGATGACGGTGCGCATCGAGATGATCGACAGCGCCTCCGGCCAGACTGTGTGGAGCAACCGCGCCGAGGCCCGCAGTGGCGGCGATCAGGCCGAGCGCAAGGACGCCGCGCGAGCCGCCGTGAACCGTGCGCTTGCTGATTATCCACCGCACTGAGCGCACGCATTTAACGCAAGGAGAACACCGATGTTCCGTTCATTGCTGATCCTGCCTCTGCTGCTGATGCTGGCCGCCTGTCAGAGCACCCAGGTGCAACGCGATTTCGACCCGCAGCGTGATTTTTCCGCCTATCGGACCTGGAGTTGGAAGGAGCCCGCCCTGCAGTACCGACCAGACGATCCCCGCATCAAAAGCGACCTGACCGAGCAACGCATCCGCAGCGCCGTCAGCGAGCAGCTGGATCAACGCGGCCTACGCCAGGCCCAGTCGGGCGCACAACCGGATCTCATGGTGCAGGCCTGGTTTCTCGTCGATGAGCGCAGCCAGCAATACACCACCTCATCGATCAGTGGTTGGGGCGGCCCATGGCACGGTTTCTGGGGCGGGCCGGTGATGACTGACACCCGCACCATTCACTATCAGGTCGGCACCTTACAGCTGGATATGTACGACGCTGACGACGGCAAACTGGTCTGGCGCGGCAGTGCCGAACAGGTTCTGCGCGACGACCCCGGAAGTCCTCAGGAGCGGGCCGGGATGTTTCGTGAAACCGTCAATAAGGTTCTTTCGCAATACCCGCCGCGCTAGCATTGTCGGCTCGCTCTGAATTACGCCCGCCGCCTCGGCGGGCTTTCTTTTGCTCTGGAGGAAATCTGCATGCCCGTCGCAGCCTGGTGGCTACTCGTTCTGCCTTTTATCGCCGGGGCTTTCCTGCCGCTACAGGCCGGCATCAACGGGCAGGTGGCCAAGCACTTTGGCAGCGTGATGAGCGCCGCGATGCTGTCCTTCGCAGTGGGCACCGTGGCGCTGATCTGCGTGGTGCTGTTCCAGCGGGACATGCCGGGCATCCAGGCACTGCGGGGCCTGAACTGGTATCACTGGTGTGCCGGATTGCTGGGAATGTTCTTCATTGCGACCGCCGCCTTCGCTGGCCCGCGTATCGGCGCGCTACTATTCATGGCTTTGGTACTGGCCGGCCAGCTGGGGATGGCGCTGCTGCTCGATCACTTCGGCTGGGCCGGCTTTCGCCAGTCGTCGATCAGCGTGGGCAAGCTAGGGGGATTGCTGCTGATTTTCGCAGGCGTCTGGATGATCCGCCGCGGCTGATCGCAGTTCGGCTACTTGCGCTCGAAGGCGTAGAACAGATTGGGTTCGCTGACCAGATACAGATCGCCACGCTCGTCAAAGGTCATGCCTTCGGCCTGAGGCACGCTCTTGTCGAGACCGGCAAAGCCGCTCCACAACGAGCGGAAGCTGACCAGCTCACCCTCACCGTCGAGCTCGAGCATCATTTTCGCTTCATCGCTGAGCAGCACCAGATGACCGGTGCGCTCGTCGTAGTGCACCGAGGCAAGGTCGCTGGCCATGTCCTTGTCTTCGATCCACGCCTCACGATCGATCACCTTGAGGTTCAGTTGCCCGTTGAGGCTGGCCTTGATGCCCTGAATCTCATAAAGCTTGCGTGGTGAGTGCTCTTTCACCGCAAACAGTCGATCACCGGCGCGGTCGTAGCCCAACCCCTCGAAACCCGAGTTGTCCGATGCGCCCATGGACAGCGAGACTGCCGCGTAATCCTCACGCACCAGGTCACCGGGCTGCGAGGGAACCGGGAGGATCACGATCGTTTGGCTGCGTTCCTCGGCAACTGCCAGCAGATTGTCGCCCAGGTAGGTAACGGCCTCGACGTCGATGAATCCCTTCAGTGGATAGCGAGCAATGAATTCACCGTTGAGATCCAGCGCGACGAGCTCCTCCGGGTTGTTCACCACGGCCCAGAGCTGATTGCGCTGCTCATCGAAGGTCAAGCCGGAAAGGTTGTTACCGACGGTCGCCACCGGCTTAGCCTCGACACGCACCTGGTACTCGGGCAACCAGAGGCTGCGGGTCTGGAGACTGCTCTCCTGCCAAGCCGATTGCAGCGAATAGAACACCCGCTCATCGAGGTGAAAGGTGGCAGCAGTGTGCAGCAGACCTGCAGCCAGCATTCCCAACGCCCAGACCTGCGGGCGAACCTCAGGCAACCAACGCGGGCGGGTACTGGTAACTATCGGCATCATCTTTTCTCGTTAGGCCGCTACTGGCGAGATAGCCTGATCGCGAAGGGTTGCATTTGCGTGACGGTGCACGCGATGGCGACGATCAGCCTGCTACTGACCCATCGCCGTGGCTGCGGTTCAATCGCAACGCCGGGAACTGCCAGGCGGATTGGCAGCCCAATGGACCAGGGAACGGCTGCGCTTGCGGCCGCGGATCGTTTGGCAGGAGTGCAGCATGCAGGTGGAAAGCTTTTTCGAATGGTTGGGCCAGGCGCTCGGCACCGTGATTCGTTACATCGTCGATGCGCTCAGCGGCTTTTTCGGGCTGTTCGCCGATGCCGGCGCCAACTTTCTCGAGGGTCTGTCGCGGACCCTCGGCATGGATCGTTCACTGATCAGCCTCATTGCACTGGCCATCGGCCTGATGCTGCTGGTCGGCGCGTTTCGCGCGTTCTTCCGCCGCTCGATCATCGCTGGCGTGATCTACCTGTTCCTCGGGCTCTGGTTGCTGAGCTGGCTAATCCACTGAGCCATTCGTAGCGCCCTACTCCTCCGACAACCCGACCGAGCACGGCACCAGCGCCATCGCTCGGCTGCGCTCCGGACCATCGCGACGTATCATGCCCGGCTGTTCTGGAGCCTTTCATGTCACGGTTATTGACCGCCTGGCAGCACGCCCCCACTCATAAACGGGTCTGGGCGCTGGCTGCGCCGATGATTCTGTCCAACCTCTCCGTGCCACTGGTGGCGTTGGTCGACAGCGCCGTGATCGGCCACCTGCCGCACGCGCATCAGCTCGCGTCGGTTGCGGTAGGCGGCAGCCTCTACAGCCTGCTGGTCTGGGTGATGGGTTTTCTGCGCATGGGCACTACCGGCTTTGCTGCTCAGGCCGCCGGACGTCAGGACGGCGGCGCGCTGCGTCAGGTGCTGCTGCAGGGCTTGCTATTGGCGCTGGGCTTTGCGCTGCTGTTGAGCCTGTTTGCGATGCCGCTGAAAGGTTACGCGCTGCAGCTTATGCAGCCCTCTGCCGAACTCGACGCGCTCACCCAAGCCTATTTTCATACCCGCCTGTTCGGCCTGCCCGCCGCGCTGGCCAGCATGGCGCTGATCGGCTGGTTTCTCGGCACCCAGAATGCGCGCGCGCCATTGGCGATTCTGTTGACGACAAATCTGATCAACGTTGCGCTGGATCTGTGGTTCGTCATCGGTCTGGAGTGGGGCGTGGCCGGCGCAGCCCGCGCCTCGGTCATTGCCGAATGGAGCGGTGTGCTGGTCGGCCTAGCGCTGACCCGAGGCGCGCTGTTGCGTTACGCCGGACGCCTGGACCGTCAGGCGCTGCGCCTGTGGGCCAGTTGGCGTCCACTGATGTCCGTCAACCGCGACATTTTCCTTCGTTCGCTGGCGCTGCAGCTGGTGTTCTTCCTGGTCACGGTCCAAGGGACGCGGCTGGGCGACGCCACGGTAGCGGCCAATGCCTTGCTGCTGAACGGTTTGATGCTCACGGCGCATGCACTCGACGGTCTCGCCCACGCGGTCGAAGCATTGAGCGGGCATGCGATCGGCGCCCAGAGCCGCACCGAGCTGCGACGGATTCTGACTGTTGCTGGCGGCTGGTCATTGCTGGCGAGTCTGGCCTTCGGGCTGTTCTTCCTGCTGGGCGGCGAGCTGTTCGTCAGCCTGCAGACCGACATTCCTTCCGTGCGTGAAACCGCCGCGACCTACTTGCCCTATCTCGCCGTGCTGCCCCTGGTCGCCGTCTGGAGCTATCTGCTGGACGGTTTGTTCATCGGCGCCACCCGTGCGCGGGAAATGCGAAACGCCATGCTGCTTGCCGTTCTGATTTCGCTACCATTGGGCTGGCTGTTGCGTGGGATGGGCAATCACGGCTTGTGGCTGGCCTTTCTCGCCTTCATGCTCCTGCGCGGCGTCTGCTTAGGCAGCATCGCCAGGCGGCTGCAACGCAAGGGGCAATGGTTCGCCTCGACCCATGCGGCGGCGGCTGTCACCGCCACACCGCAGCAACCCTAACCAAAGGACCTTCAGAAAATGGCCTATGCCGTCGCCGCCTACCTGCACTTCGTGGCGATCTTCCTGCTCTTCTCCCTACTGGTGCTCGAGCACCAGCTGTTCCGCCTGCCGCTGAATTTCAAACGCGCCCGCAGCCTGTTTCGCGTTGATCTGGCCTTCGGCATTGCCGCCGGGTTCGTCCTGGTCACCGGCGCAGCGCGCGCGATGCGCTATGGCAAGGGGCTGGACTATTACCTCAACAACAGCTTCTTCCACGCCAAGGTCGGGCTTTTCGTCATCGTTGCCCTGTTGTCGATCTATCCGACCGTGACCTTCCTGAAATGGCGACCCGCATTAAAGTCCGGCCAGGTCCCGAGCATCAGCCCGACCAGCGCACGAATGGTCAAGCTGGTGATCCACATCGAACTGCTCGCCCTGCTGTTGCTTCCTCTGCTGGCGGCACTTATGGCGCGAGGGCTTGGCGTAATTCCGCAGTAAAACGGCGCGCTCCTGGGCCTGGGCAATCCAGGCTTGTGGACTGATCCTGCGCAAAGTCCATCCACAAGGGCTTGCACGCTCTTCGAAAACGATTCCGGACCTCGATTGTCGACTACAGACCGCGGCGCAGCAGTCCATAAGTCCGCATCACCTTCCGGAGCCGAGCCTATGACCGATCGCCTGACCGTAACGCCCCTACCCTTCGACCCTGCATACGAACAGGTGCCAGACGACGAAGCCGAGACCATCTCCGGCCTGATCCAGGCCATGCGCGAGATCACCGAGACGACCTTTGCCGACAGTGGCCATGCTGTTCGCAGCGTGCACGCCAAGAGTCACGGCCTGCTGCAGGGCGAAATCGAAATCCTGCCTGACCTGCCGCCAGAACTGGCCCAGGGCGCTTTTGCGAAGCCAGGGAAGATGCCGGTGGTGATGCGTTATTCGACCAATCCGGGCGACATCCTTGATGACAAGGTTTCCACTCCGCGCGGGCTGGCGATCAAGCTCATCGGCGTTGAAGGCGAACGCCTGCCGAATTCGGACGGCCAGGTCACCCAGGATTTCGTCATGGTCAACGCGCCGGCGTTCATGGCGCCGACACCCAAGGACTTCCTCAAGTCGGTGAAGTTGATCGCCAAGACTACCGACCGAGCGCCCCGCGCCAAGCAGGCGCTGTCTGCCGCGCTGCGCGGTGCCGAGAGTCTGGTGGAAAAGGCCGGCGGCGAAAGCGCGACGCTCAAAGGCATGGGCGGCCATCCCACCACCAATTTGCTCGGCGAGACCTATTACAGCGTGGTTCCGCTGCTCTATGGCCGCTACTTCGCCAAGCTCTCGGTGGTGCCCGTCTCGCCGGAATTAAAGGCGCTGACCGATCAGAACGTCGACCTCAAGGACAAGCCGAACGGGTTGCGCGAGGCGATCAACGACCATTTCGCAGGGCACGGCGGGACCTGGGAGCTGCGCGTTCAGCTGGCCACCGACATCGAGAAGATGCCCATCGAGGACGCCAGCGTGGTCTGGCCGGAAGATGCCAGCCCTTACGTCACGGTTGCGCGGATCAACGTCCAGCCGCAATCGGCCTGGAGCGAAGCCCGCGCAGCGGTGGTGGATGACCAGATGTCCTTCAGCCCCTGGCATGGACTGGCGGCCCATCGTCCGCTCGGCGGCATCATGCGCTCGCGCAAGCCGGCCTATGAGATGTCATCCGAGTTCCGCGCTCGTCACAACGGCTGCCCGATGCATGAGCCAAAAACACTGGACCGGCTACCGAGCTGACCCACCGAGCTGTAAGGCACGACGCCCCGGCATGACTGCCGGGGCGTTTTCACATCAGCGCCAGATATTGTTGTTGATCTTGGCTTTCAGTTCCGGGTAGTCCGCGGCCTTGAACGTAGGCACCTCGCCCGCCTTAATCTGCGCCATATAGTCCTTGGTCAGTTTCACCACCGTGCCGGAGAGCAGCGTGATTGCGATCAGGTTGATCGTTGCCATCAGCCCCATGGACGCATCCGCCGCGTTGAACACGGTGGTGACTGCCTCGTAAGCGCCCCAGATCACCATTCCCAATGCCGCCAGGCGCAGCAGAGTCAGGCCGAGTTTGTTACCCGCACCCAGGAAGATCAGCGCGTTCTCCGCATAGGCGTAGTTGGCGACAATCGAGGTAAAGGCAAAAAACAGAATGGCGATGGCGATGAAGTAGGTCCCTGCCACGCCGATGTGGCTTTCCATTGCCTGCTGGGTGAGCTGCGTGCCGGTTACACCCGAACCGGGCTCAAGAACGCCCGACAGAAGAATCATCACCGCGGTAGCGGTGCAGATGACGAGGGTGTCGATGAACACGCCCATCGCCTGCACCAGCCCCTGGGAAGACGGATGATGCGGCGCTGGGGTCGCGGTCGCCGCCACGTTGGGCGCCGACCCCATGCCTGCCTCGTTGGAGAACAAGCCGCGCTTGATGCCATTGAGCATCGCCGCGGTCACCGAGCCGGCAACACCACCGGCGGCTTCTTCGAGGCCAAAGGCGCTACGGACGATGGTCATCAGCACGCCTGGCACCTCGGTGATGTTCATCAGCAACACGATCAGTGCCATCAGCACATACAGACCCGCCATCAGCGGCACCACCAGTTCGGCGAAGCGCGCGATGGAGCGCAGCCCGCCGAAGATCACCAGCCCGGCGAGAATGGCGATAGCAATGCCCACCCAGAGTTTCGGGACGCCAAACGCGCCCTCCATGGCATCGGCGATGGAGTTGGCCTGCACCGCGTTGAACACCAGCCCGAACGAGATGATCAGCGCCACGGAAAACACGCCGCCCGCCCATGGCGCCTTCAAACCCTTGGCAATGTAGAACGCCGGGCCGCCCCGGTACTGACCCTCCCCATCGCGCACCTTGTACAACTGCGCGAGAGAGCTTTCCGCATAGGCCGTGGCCATGCCCACCAGCGCCACCATCCACATCCAGAAGATTGCGCCAGCGCCACCCAAATAGAGCGCAACCGCCACGCCCGCCAGGTTACCGGTGCCCACCCGCGATGCGAGGCTGGTGCACAGCGCCTGAAATGGCGATATCCCCGAAGCGTCGCTTTGCCGCGCACCGCGGATGGCCCGTACCATTTCGCCGAAATGGAGAAACTGCAGAAAGCCCAGGCGGATGGTGAAGAACACCCCAACCGCGAGCAGACCGTAAATAAGGACGTAGCCCCAGAAGATGGTGTTGAGGAAGTCGATAATCGCGGTCATGGAAGCGCCTTGTCGTTGAGGGACGGACGAATACGGCTAACTCTAGTCGCTGAGCCCGAGAGCACCAGCCAGAGCGCCGCACCGATCGAGACCGCCCGGTGAATGAGGGTGCAGGACGCGCGTTGACCGAGCGCATCCGCAGCAGACCAAGGTCTCAGAAAGGTCATCGCCGCCAGGGTTCCGTCCAACCTTTTCGCAACCGGAACCGAGGGCAACGCACCGGCGGTTTTTCAGCCGGTGCGCGGCCTCTCAGTCGCGACGGGCGACCCGTAGATTGCAGAAGGTTATGGCCGTGTAGGCGTGACTGACGTTAAGGTCGACACACATCCATCCAGGGACGAATCATGGCCGCCAAGCCCAGCAACACCCGTCAGCAGATCCACCTTGCAGTTCTCATCGACGCCGATAACGCCCCCGCCGCGATTGTCGAAGGCCTGTTCGAGGAAATCGCCAAATACGGCGTCGCCAGCGTCAAGCGCATCTACGGCGACTGGACCAAGCCCAACCTCGGCAGCTGGAAAAAGGTGCTGCTCGACTATTCGATCCAACCGATTCAGCAGTTCGCCTATACCTCCGGCAAGAACGCCACTGATAGCTCGTTGATCATCGACGCGATGGACCTGCTCTACACGCGCCGCTTCGACGGCTTCTGCCTGGTCTCGAGCGACAGCGACTTCACGCGTCTGGCCGCACGCATCCGCGAAGAAGGCCTGACCGTCTATGGCTTTGGCGAACAAAAAACCCCGTCGCCCTTCGTTTCAGCCTGCGACAAGTTCATCTACACCGAAATTCTTCGCGCCGACGCACCCAAGACCTCGCAGGAACCCCCAAGCAATGGGGACAAGACGCCCGCGCCGGAGCCTGCAGAAAAGTCCGAAGACGATGCCAAAACCGCCGAGAAAGGCGGCCAGGTCAAAGCGCAAAAGGCTCCGATAGAGTTCATTGCCAAGGTTCTTAGCGACATTGCCGATGACGAGGATGACTGGGTGCACCTCGGCGAGCTTGGCTCCAACATCAGCAAACTCCGTCCCGCTTTCGATCCGCGTCTGTATGGCTTCAAGAAACTCAGCGACTTGATCAAATCGCATTCCAAGCGATTCGAGCTGGAGGCCAGAGGCACCACCTCCACGGGCGGGAAGGCGCTTTATGCTCGCAATCTGAAGCCACAGAAGTAGCGCTCAACCGCAGGATGCGAAGCAACGGACAAGCAAATCGGAGAGCAGACCGAACCCTCACCCCTCGAACCCTTCTAAGCAGTCATCGACTCGAGGAGGTTTCCATGACCAAGGCACTGCTCACGACCCTAGGCTTAGCCCTTTGCGCACCTGTTGCGCTTGCCCAGACACCCAAGCCCGAAGTGATCACCCACCTGAACGGCCTGGATATCGAAGTCAGCGCCATGGGCGTGCCGACCTCAACCACCGAGGCGGGTGGCGAGCTGGTCGGAATACGCGCCGTGAAGGTGAGGAACAATACCGGTGACACCGTGACCTGCGAATTCCACGTGCCCGACGATGCACGTGCCGACACCTCCGCCCCGCCCGTTTTCACCGTGAGCCCCAACACTCAGCGGGTAGAGCGGGTGCCAGGCGAGTACTCGCCGGACCAGCCTTTCGCCGAGCTGACCTGCCGTGGCGCCTCGCAAAGCATTGGAACGCCAACAGTCGTACCGTCCAGCGAGCCTGAAGCCGAGCCCGCTGATGACACCCAACCCCATACCGAATCCTCGACGATGACCGGTACCGAAACGCCAGCCGACTCGACTCGGTCCCGCGAGGGCGAGAGCCGGGGTCGCTGATCCCTAAGCGGCGCTGGACGACGCGCGTGACATGACGCTGGCGCATCGTCTCGGCAAATCAATGGCGCCCGTGGCGGACGTTGTGGCAACGCGAGGTTAATGAACAGGTCATACGCAGGAAACGCCAGCCTCGCACCTGCCCTGTGGGAGGCGCGCCCCGCGGCGAATGCAGGCCGCAGGCCTGCCCAAGCAAAAGCCAAACCTCACAACCATCCAGCCCTTCTCCTGAAGCGCCTCGCAAACCAACGCAACCGCAGCGCAACGATGCGCACCGGGATCTGGAGTGCGAAGCTCTCCGACCTTTCTGCTCGAACTCTTCCGTCCCGGTCGGCCGGGCTCGCTCCGTGCTAAAGCAGACCTCATGCCGGCTCGACAGGAACTGCTCGGCAATGCCGCAAGCCCTGAGCGGCGCCAGCAACGACTCATCAAACCCCTAAAGCGACACAATTCAGCGAACCAGCTGCAGCTCAATTGATAATAGTTATCAACATCTATAGCATCTGCGCCCCTCCGCTCGAAGCCTTCAAAAGGAACTGCCCCAATGCGTCGACTTCTCGTGCCTGTGCTGTCGCTACAGGCGCTCGCCGCCACCGCCTACGCTGCCGAACAAGCGGGATCTACCGGGGCCCCCATCGCCCTCGAACAAATGGAGATCACCGCCTCGCAAGCCGAACGCGCCGACGGCCCAGTGGACGGTTATCGCGCTACGCGCTCGGCCAGCGCAACGCGTACCGACACGCCCATCCATGAAATCCCGCAGTCAATCAGCGTCGTCCCCGGGCAGGTCGTAGAAGACATCGGTGCCACCCGTCTCGAGGATGCATTGGACTATGCCGGCGGCGTCGAGCGCGGCAACAACTTCGGCGGCCAGGGCCTGACCGAATTCTTGGTACGCGGCTTCAGCTCCCAGGAGTTCTACCGCAACGGCTTCGCCATCAACCGCGGCTACCCCAACATGCCGGACGCCGCCACTATCGAGCGAATCGAGGTCCTGCGTGGCCCGGCCTCAATGCTGTATGGCCGAGGCGATCCGGGCGGCACCTTCAACATTGTCAGCAAGCAACCGCAGGCCAAGCAGCGGACCGTGCTGGGCACTCAATTCAACACCGAGGGGCTGCGCCGCGGCACGCTGGACACCACCGGCGCACTGGACGAGCAGGCCGAATTCACCTATCGCCTCAACCTAGTGGCCGAAGGCGCTGACAGCTTTCGCGATCATGTCGAAAGCGAACGCTACAACGTTGCCCCAGTGCTGCGCTGGGACCTCAGCGACGCCACCGCGATCATTCTGGAAGGTGACTACCTCCACAACCGTCACCCGCTCGACCGCGGCGTGACGCGCTACGCCGGCCAGCAAGGCCAGCTGCCACGTGATCGCTTCCTCGGGGAAGAAAGCGCCGGCAAGTTCACCAACGAAAACGCCATGACCCAGCTGCGAATCGAGCATCTGCTGGATGACCACTGGACCCTGCGCGGCGGCGTGCAATACCTCGACGGCAGCCTGGAGGGTGGCGCCGTGGAAAACAATGGCTTGGCCGCTGACGGCCGCACCGTGGGGCGCAATTACAGCGAACGACGGCTGGAATGGAACGATACGGCCGTTCAGGCCAACCTCGAGGGCCGCTTCAGCGCTCTGGGCTTCATGCATACCCTGCTGACCGGCATCGAGTACGACGACTTCAACTACAACTCCCGCATCGACCGTTCCGCAGGTGGCGTAGGCTCCTTCCCGATCGACATCTACGAGCCGGTCTATGGCCAGCCGCTGCCCCCCATTCTCGGCCCCAACTACTGGGACGACGAAGACCTGCAGTCCTATGCCTTCTATATGCAGGATCAGGTCGAGCTGACCGACCGTTTCACCCTGCAGCTGGGTGCCCGCCTGGAACGTTTCGAGCAGAACTACACCAACAAGCTGTCGGCTGCTGGTAGCTGGGATCAGGCGCATAACGCCGTCTCGCCGCGCATCGGTGCAATCTACGACGTGACCGAAGCGCTGGCCGTATACGCCAACGCCTCCCGCTCATTCAAGCCCAACCGGGGCGCCGACCGCAGCAGCCAGGCGTTCGACCCGGAAGAAGGTGTCGCCTACGAGACTGGCATCAAGTACGACCTGCCCGAACACAACTTGAGCGTGACGGCCGCACTGTTCCACATCACCAAGGAAAACGTGCTGACGGCTGACCCGGCAAACGTTGGCTCCCAGGCCTTCCAGGTGGCTGCAGGCGAGGTCCGCAGCCGCGGCTTCGACCTCAGCGTTGCCGGCAATATCACCCCGCAATGGCGCGTGATTGGCGGCTATGCCTACGTCGATGCCGAAGTCACTGAAAGCAACAGCGCCGCCGTGCCGGTGGGCAGCCGCCTGGCCAACGTGCCAGAGCACAGCTTCAACCTGCTCGACACCTACGAGTTCGATAACGGTGCGCTGGACGGGCTGGGCCTTGGGGTTGGCGTGAAGTACGTCAGTTCACGCAAGGGCAGCACTTCGAACACTGCTTACGACATGGGCGCCTACACCGTGGTCGATCTGTTGGCCTACTACCCGCTCACCGACCGCATTCGCCTCAACCTCAACCTCGACAACGTCTTCGACGAGGAATACGAAGAGCGCGCCTGGAACATCTGGGCCTACCCGGGCGCTCCGCGCACCCTGCAGGCCGGGGTATCAATCGAGCTCTAGTGCCTATTGGTGCAATGCCCTGGGTTGATGGCTTGGCCATTGCCCAGGGCGCGGTATCACCCACCGTTACAGCTCATTCTTTTACAACGATCACACGGGCCCGTCCTAGCGATCCTAGGGGGTTCGGCCTTTCGCGACCGTACCTGGCGGCCTATAGCCGGACCAGCGCATCCCTCTGCGCATACCGCAAACTTACAAACGATCCAACGGACTCAAAACCGCCAAGCCGCCCCGGTTTAGCACGTAGGTGTAGATCATGGTTGTCTTCACGTCTGCGTGGCCCAACAACTCCTGCACAGTGCGAATATCTTGTCCGCTTTCCAATAGATGAGTTGCGAAGCTATGCCGCAACGTATGCGGGGTCGCCAACTTGGCTATACCGGATTGCGCTACTGCGCGTTTGAAAGCCCTTTGCACCCGCTTTTCATCCAGATGATGACGACGCACTGAACCACTGCGTGGGTCCACCGACAGGCCTGCAGCAGGGAACACGTATTGCCAAGCCCATTCCCATGGCACGTTGGGATATTTACGAGCTAATGCGTCAGGCAAGTAGACATCACCCCGCCCTGCGGCGACCTCGCGCTGATGAATAGCCCGTACAACAGTGATGTGCTGCTTAAGCGGCAGCACAAGGCTTGCCGGCATTACGGTGACGCGATCCTTCTGCCCTTTACCGTCACGGATGATGATCTCGTTGCGCGAGAAATCGACGTCCTTGACCCTGAGCCGCACCCCTTCCATCAACCGCAGGCCGCCACCATATAACAGTCGTGCTATCAACCCGACATCGCCGTCCAGTTGGCTGAGAATCCTTTGCACTTCGTCGATAGAGAGCACCACCGGCAGCCGAGCGGGCTTTTTTGCACGCACCACTTTGCCAAGCCAGGGTAGCTCCTGCTTGAGTACTTGCTTATAAAGAAACAACAATGCAGCCAGCGCCTGATTCTGCGTCGAAGCGGATACATCACGGCGCACAGCCAAATCCGAAAGAAACGCCTCAACTTCAGCTGCGCCCATTTCAAGCGGATGTCGATATTTGTGAAATCGGATATAGCGCTTCACCCACTCGCAATAGACACGTTCAGTTCTGATCGAGTAGTGTTTCAGCCGGATCTGGTCCCGGACCTGATCGAGCAATCGCGGCCTTCCATCCATGGTGTATAACTCCCTTATACAGTCACCGTCCTTCGGAAACGCCCGGCCTAGACAAGGAGAGCCGCAATGACAAGGAATGTTATACACCACGCCCGTCCGGCGTCTTATACACCAAATGGTGTCTAATTATAGTTATACACACAAGGCAAACTATGCTTGAAATAATTCAACAGAATCCTTTGGTAAGCCTGGTCTTAGTAATCATTCCAGCTATTGCAGCGGCCTGGAAAATTTTTGATGCCCTATACGTAAAGCCACGAGATTTCCGCATTTCCGTATTAGAAAAAAACCTTGATGAATTAAAGAAAGAACTTCAGCGCCCAGAGCAAATTCAACTTACTCCGCAGCGCACCAACAACGAATTTAAGTCCGAACCAAAATCACCCATCTTACAAGCTGATTCAGTTCAAAAAATTGAAGCTCTGAGCCAAAGCACGACGCTACTGAACGATATGGTTTCCTTTTGTAAATCATGGAAAGACCCCGCACTAACTGAGCTCCAGCGAAGTCACTTCGAAAAGAGCTATACAGGCCAAAAAATCCTCTGGCGCGCTCGTCTAGGCGATGTTACAGAAGAAAAAGATGGGTTACTTTGGACAAGCCTCATGCCCGAAAGCGAACCGACTCATGCCGCACATGTGGTTGCTGTGTTCGACTCAAAGCACAAAGAAGCGCTCCTAATTTTAAGAAAAAATGATGTGGTTACAGTTTCAGGAATAATAGATCGCTTCTTTTTGTCTCCATTAATAAGGGACTGCACCATTTCACGCGGCGTATAACAACTGGTTCAAATCGCTCGCTTCGCTCACTGGGACGGGCTAAAGCCCGCCCCTTAACCAAACGTTAGGTTTCTTATCCCATGAAAGTATTCCGCACCTTCATCATTGCCGTTGTGCTTTGCAGCTCAGGTATTGCCTTCGCCACATGTGACAAAGGAAAAATGGCAAGCACACCCTCATCTCGTTTCACGCTCAATGGAGCGGAGGCATTTGATCGCGAGACCAATCTCACATGGCGTCGCTGCAGTGTCGGAACCACATGGAAAAACGGCAAATGTATGGGAACAGCAAAACTCATGAGCTTGAGTGAGGCCAAGGAGTATGCCAAAAACACAGGCGGCGGTTGGCGCGTCCCCACCATTGAGGAGTTGTATGGCATTGTTGAGAAAATATGCAGCAATCCAGCCATAAATACCGAAGTTTTCCCGAACGTCAGAGATTTGGGTGCAGGTGCTCTTTATTGGAGCACCACCAAAATCAAGGAAATCCCCTCGCTCATTTACTACATTGATTTTCTCAGTGGTGGGGCAGATGGTCACACCAAGGGCTTTTCTATGGCAGTACGTCTTGTCCGTAGTGGAAAATAGAACCGTGTCCTTCCACCGAAACCTAACCATTCCGTCGAGAGGGACCGCCCACAAGCTGCGCTTGTGGATTCCCTTCGCAGCTTCGCCGCTACGGCGGCCCTTCACGTCAAACGTTCGGGAATAACGAAGTCGTATGCACTTAAACAAATACTGCACACCAACCGCAGCACAAGAAATATTCCTGTTTTAAACCCTTGGCGCAATGGCAATTACCGCTGCCTACATTTATCCCGAATTCTGGTATTTTGCTGGAGTTCAAGGGCGTGAAAGTAGCAAGCTATCCTTACAGATGTCTGGCATTTTACTTCAAACAATATCGGCCTTAATGCTTGCTCTTCGTATATTTCGCGGGCCAGATGTGGAGCAAAGGAAAAAAGACCATGACAGACTTATGGCATTGTTATCTGAAGACTTTAATAGAAACTTGAAATCCAAGACCAGCCAAGCACACCTTGAAATCATCCATCATCCTGAAAAAGTTAATGAAATAAAAAGTTATTACAGCGCAGCATTTAATTTCGGAGAAACTGAACGACTAGTTGCAATTGCTGGCTTATTAATGTTTGCGGTAGGAGCACTGCTGCAACTAGTCAGCGCAGGGTAGCGCTAACTAGTTTTTCAAGCCGGTCGCTTCGCTCACTGGGACGGGCTAAAGCCCGCCCCTTAACCAAACGTTAGGCTCTTTCATGATATTCCTGGCACTCACTCTTAAAGGTTATGAAAGCTACCAAAGCATTGCCAATAATTTAGGTTGTTTGCTCTGGTTATCCGCTGGAATATTCTCTAAGGCAGAACTTGCAGCACTCAGACAGTCAGGCGTAGCCTTCTCAGACTTCAGTTATGTCATTGAGTCTAACGATAAAGAAGCAATTTTATGCGCAATCAATACCATCAAAGAGCACCATCCAAATGAAACGGTATGGGTAGAGTCATGATACACAGGGCTTTACCTGCGTCCGGCTCTCAATTTCGGCACAGCCTAACAAGTGGTTCAAATCGCTCGATTTGCTCACTGGGACGGGCTAAAGCCCGCCCCTTAACCATACGTTAAATGCCATGAAATAAATCGCAGAACTAGAGCGCCTTTGGGTCGATCACAAGAGTTATATGGCGTTGCTACCGATATTGTAATATTCATACCCAGCGGTCCTTGATGAGTTGCCGGAGCATGGAGTGATTACCGAGAGACTGCTCGCTGAGGTCATCGACTACTCTCTAGCTTTTCCAAGTCGTCATTGGGAGCTCTTGGCAGCAAGCTGGATGGAAAGTGGCTTCCCCATTTCGCAAGAAATCTGTGACAAGCTACTTGCCATTTCAGCCAACAAATCAAAATCACAGAAGTTGCGCCACAAGTGCTTTGCCATGGCTAGAAGGTGGCAACGTGCAAACGGCATTTAACAAGTGGTTCGAGTCGTTCGCTTCGCTCACTGGGAAGGGCTAAAGCCCGCCCCTTAACCAAAGTTAGAAGCCAGGTGAAATTACCGTGAAATACGAACATCTCGTATACATGGGAGAAAAAGATGGCAAACCACACATCATCGTTGACCGTGTTGAAGGGAATGGTCGCCGTCACTTCTGCACGCACTATGAGCTACCCACGGTGCAGTCCGAGGATGAGGGTTTTCACCTAATGGAAAAATTTGCCAGTTGGTTTGGCAATACGTTGCTAATTGATTGCCCCGGTTTTAGGCGTCACATCGGCATTGAAGAACCAGATAAAAATCCTAAATGAAGCGCCTGACTTCTAACTACTGGTTCAAGCCGTTCGCTTCACTCACTCGGGACCGGCTAAAGCCGGCCCCTTAACCAAACGTTAGAGGTTGCAATGTCGTTTGCATCAAAAGCTCTCAAGTGGTTTCTTGTCACAATAGTGGCGATTACTACATTACTTTTGGTGCTATCCGTCCTTGCTTTTTAGTACATGAGCTCTGGCGTCTTCGGTACCCTGCCTTTTGACGAGAGAGGCTGGACCGCCAGTATCAGCAATGCAGAAGATGCCAATTGCTTTAGAGGTGGAATGGCGAAAGATTTACGAGACAATGTGCTATCGAGCAAAATGGCGAAAGAAGAAGTTATTGATCTACTTGGAAGGCCTAGCGGAAGCTTTACTAAGCAAGAATACCAATACCTGCTTGGCATGTGCAGCGGCTTCGGAATGGATTACGACAACTTGCATGTTTATTTCGACGAGCAAGGCAAATTCTCCCATGCAAAAATAATGCAGCATTGAGCAGGAACCTCTAACAAGCGGTTCAAGGCCGTTCGCTTCGCTCACTGGGACTGGCTAAAGCCAGCCCGTTAGCTTAATCGTTATGTGTAGTCAAGGATCGAGCATGGAATTTCAAACAATACCCATTTTGCGAATTTTCGATGAAGGCAAAGCGAAAGAGTTTTACCTCGATTTTTTGGGTATGAGTCTGGATTGGGAACACCGCTTTGAGGTCAATTTTCCGATATACATGCAGGTGTCAAAAGGAAATCTTGTCTTCCATCTCAGCGAGCATTCGGGCGACTGCACGCCTGGCAGTAAGGTTTTTGTCAACGTAAGTGATCTTGCAGCGCTCCATCACGAGGTTACTTCACGGCCGTATAAGTACAGTAAGCCGGAAATTGAGCAGGCGCCATGGGGGGATCGTTGTTTTACGGTAACAGACCCGTTTTCGAACAGGGTGCTATTTAATGAGCCGGCAAACCCATAACAACTGGTTCAAATCGTTCGCTTCGCTCACTGGGACGGGCTAACGCCCGCTCCTTAACAAAACGCTAGGTGCCTTTCCCTAGAACATGGAGCTTTGGATTAAGATTAGTCACCTGGATCATTTAGTGCTGACAGTTGCTGAAATCCCAACCACTGTCGAATTTTATGAAAACGTTTTGGGTATGAAGGTCGTTAGTTTTGGGGCGGGCCGGATTGCTCTAGAGTTTGGGCATCAAAAAATCAATCTTCATCAACTAGGTAAGGAATTTGAGCCTAAGGCTCAGAATGTACAGTGCGGAAGCGCAGACCTGTGCTTCATTACTGATACTGTATTATCTGACGCAATGGAACATGTGAGGAATCAAGGTGTAATTATCACGGAGGGCCCTGTAAAACGTACAGGCGCACAAGGCTCGATTACTTCATTTTATTTCAGAGATCCTGATGGAAATCTAATTGAAGTATCAACCTACTCAAACGCATAACAATCGGTTCAAGAGGAACTATCCACGCGTGAGGTTTCCAGTCCTTTTGCGCCGTGATGGTTACGGTTGTTTTTATTGAGTTTTGTGGTGTGCGTTACCAGCCCATTAGCCGGGCGTTAAACATTATAAGGAGCTTATGTGAAGGCTCGGTTTGATTCAGCCGCGATCGGCGCGAAAGCTTCAACGCTAAGCTGATTAATCGGCGAGAGCCCTGGTCGGCCGATTCGCTCAGTGCCAGCCTGGTAGCTGTTCAGCTCCGAGGCTGGCTGACGCGCACGACTAGCTGCCTTGTTTTTGCTGGCTGCCTTGCTTCTGCTGTTTCTGCTGGCTCTGCTGCTTTTGGCCCTGCTGGCTTTGGTCCCGAAGAACGATGATCGATTCCGCATTCAGCCTACGGTCGCCGATCGCTGCGCTCCCCAGGTTACCGGCAACGGAGACAGTGTCTCCTTTCCCTACCTTCTGACGACCTTCGTTATCGAGCGGATTGTTTTGCATGCCGCTCGTATCGACGGTGAACTCTAGGTCGCCGGTGTTTACCGTGAACTGTCGATCTTTGATGCTTTGCACAGTACCGGTAAGGATCAGGTCACCCACCACAACGGGGGTTACCGGATCCACGTCCATGACGGCAAACGTTGTCATGTCGTTAGTCGGCGAAGAGTAGTAATAGGTGGCCGGCTCTTCGATGAAGACGCTGTCTGCTTCGATGGATGCATCGACAAAGAAGTGTTTTTCGACACGCCCGTACACCGTCACTTCATCACCTGGAATAAGCTCGGGCTGATTGCCCACCCAGCCCATGTCATCCATTTCGACGCTGATCTGTCCTTGCCCGTAGTCGAGGGAGAACTCGTCATCTTCGGCGGTGAGCACGGTACCGCTGATTGAAACGTAACTGTCGTCGGGTTGGAGTTTCGGCATTTGCGCCATTGCCGGTGCCGCGATGAGTGTCGAGGCCAGTATGCTGAGAGCGAACGCTGATTTCTTCACAATGCTTCCTCCATTTGAGTGGGGATTCATAAGGAGCCAATTACGGCCCTCATAAGTCCCGACCGGAGTGAGTTTTCAGAGTTCAGCGGCCTCGCTTTCTCATTAGCCTCGTAATCGGAACCTTAACCGGCGCAAATGATTAATGGTCGGATGGCTTTCAGGTAACCCACGGTCATCGCTAATAACTAGCACAGCGATCTAGACAAAGCGCTCGGATGGCTCTGCTGATGCGGCCCAATTCACTCGCCTACGAACAAGCGCCTCGTCGATACGAGTGAACTTCCCCCCCAACGGCACGATCCCCATTTATGCAAAGTCAGAGCGAACCAGGGAGCAGGCGCATCCGCGCGATGCATCAGGCCTGGGTCGCCAGCCATGAAATCCCGCAGTCGATCAGCGTCGCCCCTGGCCAGGTGGTAGAAGACATCGGCGCCACCCGTCTCGAGGATGCGCTGGACTACGCCGTCGGCGTCGAGCGCGGCAACAACTTCGGCGGCCAGGGCCTGACCGAATTCCTGGTACGCGGCTTCAGCTCCCAGGAGTTCTACCGCAACGGCTTCGCCATCAACCGTGGCTACCCCAACATGCCGGACGCCGCGACTATCGAGCGAATCGAGGTCCTGCGTGGCCCGGCTTCGATGCTGTATGGCCGTGGCGACCCGGGCGGCACCTTCCATATTGTCAGCAAGCAACCGCAGGCCAAGCGGCGGACCGTGCTGGGCACTCAGTTCAATACCGAGGGGCTGCGCCGCGGCACGCTGGACACCGGATCTCGTTGGCCTGGCGCCGCTCACGTATTTCTCGCTCCAGGGTCTCCGCTCGCGTTCGCTACTGGTCTGGCGTTCACGCTTACCGCTGTCACGCTCGACGCACTCAGCTGCGCACCGTTTTCGGCAGTAAGAACCGATCTTGGCGGAAATAGAGCATCGCTTCACGCTTCGACTCATGGTGGTCTTGATGCTCCAGTACTGGTCGAACCGCTCGCTCATGGACTTCTTGGGAATGCTTCGTCGTTGTGTTCATGGCCCTACCCTGTCAAGAGTCAGAGCCTCTGGGAAAGCAGGGGCGGTTCAGCTTCCTTAGATGTGATCAGCACATTTTAAAAGGTTGCCGGGACGTGCCTTTGCGCAGGAGCGCCAGTCTCAGGTCGAAGCCAAGCGGCAGCATCATTGCCAAGCTTTCGTTGTAGGTGAGGGGCAAGCTGCGATTGGCCTTTTTGCGGTCCTTGAAAACGCACAGCGTATAGCCGGACATGTTTAGAACATTGCGTCGCGCATAGCCGTCCAGCCACGAACCGTTGAAATGGTGAATGGTGAAGTTTTTTTTGTGCGGCGCAGGCGTGCAAAAGTAATGAACCGGATAGATAAACGAGTAACTATCTAACGCGGTTGGCTCATCGGTCTTATAGGGCTTTTTCAGGCCGAACCTGCGCGCGTAATACAGCGTCATGCGTTTGGTATTGGCCGTAAGGTCGAGATTGCCGTTGCGGTCCACTAGACTCAGCGACGCATACTCGGCTAGCAGATCACCAATAATTGCGTTATTAGGAACCGCGCCGATGAACGCCGACATCGGATATCGGTTGCCCTGATACTCCTCGAAGCCAGCAACAAAGTCATGTTCGCGGAACGGCTCTATATCGGCTGTGACTTCTAGATCGGAGTCGAAGTAAAAGCCGCCATAGCGGTGCAGTGCGTACAACCTCATGTAGTCCGATGCGAACGCCCACTTGCGGTGTTCCAGCGCCTGACGGACATAGGGAATGTCGATTCCGTCGATTTGCGAGTTGCCCCATTCCTTGATTTCGTAGTCCGGCAGATATTTTTTCCAGCTCTCGATGCAGCGCAGAAGCAGCTCATTCTTCGGCGCATCGCCGATCCAAACGTAATGAATGATCTTTGGAATCATATTCGCCTCCTTCATGCATTAGAAAGATCGCCCGCGCCCTTAGCGCGAGTAGAAATACGAGGAAACATGAGACGTTCGCTCAAGCTTGATCTGAGGCGAGATGGCTTTTCGCAGACTTGCCCTGCGCATCCAGCAGCGTACGGAACAATTCTCCCTTCTGCTCCCACAGGCAATGCTTCTGAATATTCTCCAGTCCCGCCTGTGCGTAAGCTCTAAGCAATTGCGGCGCATCCATCAGCTCAAGTATGGCGCGTGCAAACTCTTTAACCGCCTCGTTATAGGAGTGCGCATCGATCAACCGTCCGCCCCCGTTTTGCAGGATTTCTCGGGGGCCCTGGTGATTGAGCGCTATAGCTGGCAGGCCGCTGGCCAGCGATTCGAGCAGCACGTTACCGGAGGTATCCTGAACGCTGGTGAAGACGAAAAGGTCGGCGCCCTCGTAGAGCGGCTGGACCTCGGCGAAAGGCAGCGCGCCGAGCAACTCGACTTTGCCGGCCAACCCTAGCGCAGCTACTTCCACCTCGGTCTTCTGTGCATCAGGCCCAGTACCGAGCACCTTGATCCGCAATCGCTCGTAGGCCTGAGGCTGATCTGCCTTGATCTGTGCGATGGCGTCGAGCAACAGCTTGAGAGCCTTGCGGGGCTCCAGCCGACCGACCCAGAGCAATGTGAAACTTTCCTTCGGCTCCTGCGCCGCAGGGCTAGCGGTTACGCCGCTCACCGCTGTTTCAAGCGTCTTGATGCATTTGCGGTGCGCGAAGCGAGGCAGCATCTCGAGGGTGTCCTGGTTGGCCACCAGGATTGACGATGAGCAGTACGATGCTAGGCAGATATACGGGTTGAACCGCAACGTGCGTTTCATCAGCGTGCGCCAGCGCTGCTTGATCCAACCCCGCCCATAAAGCGGTTTCGCCCAGGCAGGTGGTATCTGACCACCACCCACTGGCCCCCAGATGAACCGCGTTCCAGGTACCAGCCATAGCAACCCAGGCATATCCACCACGTTGTAAGTGCACTGTTGTATCACCGCGAGCGAACGATGACGCAGCTGGTAGACCAGCACGACAAACAATGCGGCTACTTGCCAGAACACGTAATACGGCTTCATCAGGCTGTGGTGATGAGCCATACCGGCACAGCCGGGCAAATCGAAAGCAACGATATCCAGACGCGCGCGGCTGGCGGGTTCGAGCGCCTCGCGCACTGGCCGCTCATGCATCCGGCGAGTGAGTAGCACGACATTTCCATCGGAGACAGTCAGGATCTGTTTGAGCCAGTTCCAACCTACGTAGGGCTCTGAACCCATGGAAGGGTCGCAGGCGAACGCGGAAATCAAAACGCAATCTTTCATGGGCACTTCCTGTACTGACATGCGGACGAGAATTCAGCGGGTGAGCGTTAGGAGAGATGTCAGCCTGGCGACTTCGCAGCATCAACAGTGCGCGAACCGACCCGCACCACTGCGGCATTGGGCGCGCGCTGGTGCCGCAAGGTCCTGCGCGGTATCAGAAGCATCAGTCCGATAATGAAAGCGGCGAAGGCATGCGATAGGCGCGTTGAATCCAGATACGCATTCACCGATAGCGAGAACAGGGTGACAAACAACAGGGCGTAGACGTAATGGTTGGTCGTCTTGTCTAGCCAGATGACGCGCAGGAACACAACGGCAAACAAGGCGTAGACGAAGATCCCAAAACGAAAGAAGACGTCGAACAAGGAGTTGTGGTTAGACACCTGATGCGCGAGAAATCGTGTATCGAGCAGCGGATGCCAGAAGGCATATTTGAAGCTCACGTCGCGATAGGGGCCGCCGAATCCGACCCCGTGCAGGAACTCGGAAATGCCAATCATCGAACTGGCGCCCTTGAGCATCTCCAGGCGGATCTCCGCGTTGTCATCGACATCCGCCATGCTGGAAGACAGATCCAGGCCCATCAGAAAGAAACCCGCCACTGGCGTCAGCAGGATCACACCCACGACAACCGCCTTGAGCACCGGCTTCGGCGGTTTCAGGAGGCAACAGCCGGCAACCAGCAGAGCGATGCCCAAAGGCGTTGTGCGGGTCGAGATGAGAAACATCAGCACCAGATAAGCCAGCAGCATCGCCAACATCAAGCCGCGCTGGCGCGCCTGGAGCGCCAGGCGAATCAGCATGAAGGCTTCCAATACACCAACTTCGTAGGTGTAGCCGACCTTGACCTGAACAACGAGGTAAACGACGCACAGCAGCAGATAGTGGAACAGCGGCAGATTGGTGATGAAGTTCAGCAGATCATCGCGACAGACGTAGAAGAAACGCAGGCTGAACAGGAACACATAGTAGGACGAGATCTGCGGCGAGATGAAGCTGCGCTCATAGCCATCCACGGTCAGCCAGGAATAGGCGGTGATACCGAGCAGACCGAGCAGCAGCCAGTCAACCAGCGACAGACGCCTGTTGATAACCACGGAAAGCAACAAAAGTAATAGAGAGATCCGCAACGCGATCACGGAATCAATGAACCCGATCGGGTACAGCGCTACCAGGTAGCCGAGCTTCTTCATCTTGAACGCTCTCAGTCGTGCATCAATGCACCAACATCCGTTTCCGGAAGTGCCATCCAGGGTTTACCGGCTGGTCCGTAGCCAGGTGGCATGCAGACAAGCCAGTGCCGGGGTGCTCAAAGCTTCAGAGCAGCTGCTACGGGCAACGCTTGTCCGGGCCATACGCAGCTTGGTCCTGCCGCGCTGCGCTTCGTTCCGTCGCCATAGCGATATTTTCAACGCGTTTTACCGTTGCTTCAGAAAGCACACCAACAGCCACCAGCGCCCCTAAAACAGCGCCTCGACGAGTTCGGGGATAAGGTGCTCACCATGCTCACCCACTGAGGTTTGCTGGAACAGGTTGAAGTCACCAAATGCCTGATGCACGACCCAACCGGCGAAATTGTTTGCCTCAGTCTGCGCGCGGATCTTGTGCATGAAGTAGGCGCGTGAAGCGACATCCGGCAGTGCGGGGGTTCCGTTGTAGTTGAACTCGGAAACAACGCCAAATTCCCCGGCGATGATCCGCCTGGGATTGATCCCGGTCGAACCAACCCAACGTTGCAACTCTGTCCAGTCCTCCCAGCGCGCTCCATCGCTCCACCACAGGTGATCGATGATGCGCCCGTAACGGGTGATTTCTTCGACCTTGCGCTCGGGCGTCAGCGTTGTATCCGCTTCTATGCGCGCGCTGACGTCCGCCAGCATCTGCATCTTGCCGCCAGCGTAGCGGGTAATCGGCATCGGAACGTTGTACAGGTGCGGCTGGCTGCCAGTGCCCTGATGAGTGAACTCGCCCGGTGCGTAGGGGTGAAAGGAGAACATGGTGTTGGCATCGTACTGGCTCAGGTTGAAGTGCCCGAGCGCGCCATGCCAGCCGGCTTCCGGTTGTAGAATGATGGTCAGGTTCGGTGCCTTGGAGCGGCAGGCCGAATACCAACCCGGCGCAACGGAGGTGTAATAGCTCGGTGCGAGCTGTTCGCCAGGAGGCTCGTTAAGCATCTCCAGCGCAACCTGCTCTTCCGAGAATGACCTGTTGAGGGCGCCACACAGAGCACCAAGAGCCCTTTCAAAGCGCGCATTTGTCGTCGGCTCGTTGACCACTGCGATGCGCTGCTCCCAGGTAGATGCCCAGGAAACCTGTACCCGGAAGCCGGTTTCTGCCGCGCGGCTGATATAGCCGGTCCAGCGCGACAGGGTGGCCTCGATGCTGACCGGCGGGGTCAGAAATTCTTCCAGCGAGATCCAGATCCTCAGGGTGTTGAACCCAGCCTGCTCCAGGGCGTCCAGCCGTGCCTGAGTCAGGCCATAGGCCGGCGCTTCCCAGTTGCTAATCGGCGGACTGACTCCGATTCCCTTGATAGGCCCGCTACGGGTGAATGTAGGTTCACTGGTGTCCGCAACGGCGACCGGTACGTTGATGAGCAGCGAGACCAGGGCGTATGCATATTCTCGGAAAGCCAACATGGTTCGGTTCCTGAGGCGCATTAATAAGAAGTTGGAAACCGTGCTGATGAAAAGAAACTCTGAAAGTGCTGGCGCGTGACCAATCGTCGGAAATTAAGTGATATTTAAGTGCCATCTTTCGATGGCATCCGAGCACATCATTTTTACCTGAAATCTCTAAAAACGCCGTTAGGCTTAATTCCTACGAAATATCAAAACAGTGGCGCATGGTCTAAAGCTGTTACCAGGCTGGTGGTCAAGGGAATTTGCGGATATTCCTAACAGACTTAAATGCAACTATTCTCAAGCCCGCAAACAACCAAAGCCAAACCCTCACCGGGTTTCTTCAGGAGAACCTTATTTCTAGTTATATCAACTGAACTAATCGCCGTTCCGATTCGCACACCCTGTTATCCACTCCCGCTACTTTTCCACGGCATACGCCTGGAAGTATTAGGTCGCTGAGAGCCATCATGCTTAACACTCTTTCCAACCAGACGCGTCGGGCGCTGCTGCTGTCCGTTGCGTCAGCTGTCCTGTGCTGCACCCCCCTGGCACTTACTCAGGCTCACGCAGCCACTTCGGTTTCGACGGAAACCGCGTATGTTTCCAAGATCAACTCTTTCACCAGCAAAGATTTCTTGCGGGGTATCTGGCGCCAATATGCGGGGCTTTCGGTTCCTGCCACTCAGGCGAGCATCGACGCATTCAAACCCGGCGTGCATCTGCGCTTCGCCGATGGGCAGTTGCGCGAGATCAGCAAAGTGTTCCGGGTCGGTAGCAACCTCAGCATTTACGTCAAGGGCGGGCTTCTGGACGGCAACAAGGTCGGCTCCCCAAACACGGTAAGCACAGCGCCAGCGCTGCGCAGCGGGTCCGCCCCCTCTGCTACAGCAGATACTTCGACGACGATCACCCAAGCCAACCCCGCATTCATGGCCCGAGGCGACATCAAGGGCATCGACATCACACCGCCAGTGAATGACTGGGAAGCGCCCGCCTACGGCATGACCCAGACGCGTCTGACTGCACTGTCGGCGGCTGGCTTCAACACCCTGCGGATCTGGATTTCGCTTGACGAATTCCTGGCCCCGCCGGTGAGCATGGAGGCCACTCTGTCGCGTTGGATCGGCTATATCGATCGGGCCGCACAAACCGGCTTCCGCGTCCATGTTGCCTGGGCCTCGACTTGGGAAGAACGCATCGCCCTGGTCAACGAACCTGCTCAGCAAGCGCGCTTTCATTACGCTCTCAACAGGCTCTGCTCAGCCATGGGCAGCTACTTCTCGAAGCAGCAGGTGGCGCTGGAAATGATCAACGAGCCACCGGGAGAGCAACTCACACCGGGCTACTACCGCTCAGCTGCACCGGGCTGGCACTCCGCATGCCGCTCCAAAGCTCCGGACATGACCATCATTCTGCAGCCGGAGGCCGGCTGGCATGGGGCACTGAATCGCTTCAACCTGAGCGACTTCGACGCCAACACCATGTTCTCCTTTCACCCCTACGCACCGGGCGAGTTCACTCACCAGGGCATTGGCAGCCAACCTCATCTGTATAACGTCCCGATGCCAATCACCCGTTATGTCGGCGGCCAGACGCAGATGGTCGCAGACGTCAGCGCCCGCGTGAGTGCTGATTCGCACTTGAGTTCAGAACAGAAAAAATCGGAGATCGCCCGTTACAGCCGACTGATCAATGACCTGTGGTATGACAATGGTTCGCGCTGGGAGGACTGGTCCGAGCTACAACGTTGGGTGGTTTCGAGCGGTATCAACCCCAAACGGATCATCGCCGGTGAATTTGGCGTCGTCTCCGAGTTCAACTACAACGGAACCCCTGCACTGAAAGACGTCGCCTCACGTGCGCACTTCATGCGCAAGATCCGCGAGCAAACCCAGGCGAACCGGTATGCTGGCTGGGTCGTGCATCAGGCCTTCGGTGACTTCAATCTGTTCCAGCAGAGCGCTGTAGGCGAACACGGTGACCGTCTCATCCCTGAATTGGTAGAGGCGCTATTCGGCAGTCAGCCACTGCCGTCAGGCCCCCCAGTCATGGGACGATAACAGCCGCGGTGCAGGGGCGACGCTCCACCCCTGCCATGAGTTATTAGCCAGCCTCTACAGCAACCGCAGCCTCGACGGAACACGCATAGCCGTTGGGGTTGGCGGACTGCCAGCGCCAAGCGTCACGCATCATCTGATCAAGACCACGCTTGGCTTTCCAGCCAAGCTCCAGAGCCGAGAGCGACGGGTCGGCCCAGCACTCGGCTACGTCACCGGGCCGTCGAGCGACCACTCGGTATGGTATGGCGCGCTGGCTAGCACGCTCAAAGGCTGCGATGACTTCCAGAACGCTCTGGCCGACGCCAGTGCCTAAATTCCAGACTGACACCCCGCGGCGATCGCGCAGGGCATCCAACGTTTTGACGTGTCCTTCGGCCAGATCCATGACATGGATGTAGTCCCGTACGCCGGTGCCGTCTCGGGTCGGGTAGTTGTCGCCAAAGACTGAAAGCTCCGCCAGCCGACCGACGGCCACTTGGCTGAGGTAGGGCAGTAGATTGCTGGGTACGCCATTGGGGTCATCACCGATCAAGCCGCTTTCATGGGCACCAATCGGGTTGAAATAGCGCAACAGGGCGATACTCCAGCGCGGGTCGCATGCAGCCAGGTCACGCAGCATTTCCTCAACGATCAGCTTGGACCGCCCATAAGGGTTGGTAGGCCAATTGGTGGGGGTAGTTTCGCGCAGCGGCATCTGGCTGGCGTCGCCGTAAACCGTAGCGGAAGAACTGAACACCAGGCGATAAACCCCCGCTCGAGCCATGGCTTGATAAAGCTCGCCACTGCCACCGACATTGGTCGCGTAATATTCAAGCGGCTTGCGTACGCTCTCGCCAACAGCCTTGAGGCCGGCAAAGTGCAGCACGGCAGTAATCGGGTAACAGGCGAAAAGGCTATCCAGCAGGGCAGCGTTACGGATATCGCCGTGCACGAATATGGGCGTCCGGCCGCAAAGCGTGGCGATCCGGTGCAGCGACTCGGCCGAGCTGTTGCACAGGCTGTCCAACACTACTACTTCATAGCCGGCAAGCATGAGCACCAGGGTAGTGTGAGAGCCGATATAGCCGGCTCCTCCTGTTACAAGTATGGTCTCTCTCATCGTTAGTCCTTTGCCCAGCTGGGTCGCCAGCTTGGCGAGCTGATTGGAACGCAAAAGCTATGACCGTCTCGGTTGACAACCACGTACGCCCCGGTGGCTGGCTATACGGGTCGCTGAGGTCAATGCCGACGAATACGCGAGAAATGCACAACCCACAGCATGTTGCCCAGGGCAAACTTCCACTCCCGGACCTTGTGTTCTAGGTCAACCGCCGCTGATGCCGGTGCCGGCGTCGGCGCAATCGACGCGGCAGGAAGAAGCCCAAGCAGTTGGCGACCGGCATAGACGATGAACAGCGAGTTGGTGACGAAATAGCGCTTCCATAAACGCCTCGGCTCACTGCACAGACGGTGAAACCATTCCAGGCCGCCGCGTTGCATCCACATGGGTGCTCGCCTGATGGTTCCGGCGTGGTAATCGAAAGCAGCCCCCACACCGATCATCGCGGCGTGAATCCGCCCCTGGTGCGCCGCCATCCACAACTCCTGCTTGGGGCAGCCCAAACCGACCCAGACAGTGCCGGCACCCGATGCATTAATGAGGGTAACGATTGCATCGTCTTCTTCCTGGCTAAGCGGTCGATATGGTGGCGAGTAGGCGCCAGCAATACGCAGCGACGGGAAGTTCTGCAGCAACACGCGCTGCAGCGCGTCAAGCGTCTCCTGCCGGCCGCCGAACAGAAAGAGCGACTCATCGCGATGGGCCGCTTCCGCACAGTACCGCCACATCAGGTCCGGGCCGTTAATTCGCTCCTGCCGAACCATGCCCAGCCGGCGCAACATCCAGGCCAGCGGCGCACCGTCGGGCGTCGCCATATCCGCCTCGTGAATGACCTTGGCGAACGCCGCGTCGCCGCGTGCGGTCACTAATGAATGCACATTGCAAATGCACACGTATCGGCTTTCACGTCGACTTGACCATTGCGCCAGAAGAGACAATGCCGTATGCCAGCTCAGTGCGTTTATCGGAAGGCCGATCACCGAACATACGGATCCGTCGGGCGACTGTTGTTTTCCCATGAAGGTATCCCTCTGCGTTGTAGATGCACATGGCAAGCGTCCAGGCAGGTACCAGCCGGTCGGACACAACTAGAGTCACGCCAGGAAGCGTCTGCGTTGGAAATCGATTAGCCCTATTGGGCCGAGCTGCTGGCGGTAGCGGCAAAGCGGGGGCGTGCAGAGACACGCACGCCTGGCTAACTGACGATGAACTCAATCAGTCGTCGCTGCAGTCAGTTGTCGAGCAGGTTTTCCGCGCAATGGAAGAAGGGAGTTAGGCGAGCGTGGGTAGTACTCGCTATCAGTGCTCCAGGGCCGGACGTGCGCTGCGACACGCCAGCCCCAGAGAAGTCATCAGCACGATCATCATCACCACCTGATTGACCAAAATGCCAAACATCACGCCGGCTACACCGAAGTCTGTTACCAGCGCTCGAGCTGCCAGCAGCGCAAAGGCGGTACCCAACACATAGGCGAAGAAGATTGCCCGCGTTTGCTCCAGAGTGCGCAGCCCTGCGCGCAGCGGCAAAGCAAGCGCCACCAGCAGGTAGATCGGCACGTACCATCCCAGCGCCTCAACGCTGATCGGATCGGCGGCACCATAGGCGAGGTTCAACAACGGCCTGGAAAATTGGGCCGCCAGCGCCGCGACAAGCCCCGTACTGGCCAGCAGCACCAGACTGATCCTCACCAGATAGCCACGTAGTGCAGGGATGCCGTCGTGATGGAAGCGTTGACTGGCCTCGCCCGGCACCACGTTTTCCAGCCCGAGGAAGAAGATATGAGTCAGCGCCAACAAGTTCTGCGCGCCCCGGATCGCTCCGACCGCAGCCGGGCCCAGCACGACGCCAGCGATGATTAGAAAATAGTTGTCGGACAGCCACTGCAACAGTGTCGAGCCCAGCAACCACCGCGATGAATGCCAATGTCTAACGGCCACGTCGCGGGTATTGAGCGCCTGCCCTTCAGCCCGAGGCAGCCAGCGTCCGCCCACCAGGATCGACACCAGCATGGCCGCGACGATACTCAATAGGGCCGCCTGGAATGACGGATACACTGCCACCACCATGAGCATTAATGGCAGTTGTGCGCCGTAGGCAATCAGATCGACATAGAACGCCCGCTGCGGTGCAAGCCGCGAGAAAAGATTGCGCCGCAAAAAATCCTGTAGTTGCAGGAAGACCATGCAGCTGACCAAAGGCAGAGTGGCACCTTCAGCAAGCCACTGCGGCCGATAAACGGTCGGAATCAATGACAGCGCCCCGACCAGTAAGGCGGCAAGTGCTATCAGAAGCGTTTGCAGTCTGAGAGTCGCGGCGTAGTAGCCGCTGCGCCTGGTGCCACTCAACTTTGGCGCGATGGACATCATCGGCGAAACAATCAATGCGTTCTGCACGCCCATGACGAACTGAACCGCCATCCAAGCGAGAACGAACAACCCGTATTGCTCGAAACCGAGGTAGCGCACCAGCAGCACACCCATAAGGAAATTGGTGCCGCTGACCAGCGCTTGGTCGAGCAGCGCCCAATTCCATTGCGCGCCTCGTGCAAACAATGTCTTCATTAGACCTCCATGACTCGCGAGCGTAGCGACGGGCAACCGGCGCGATCAGGAGTGCACTGTGCGGTAGTCCAGCCGGTAGCAGCTCTTGCTGTACCCATACCGCGTGGACGTCCGCTCTTCCACTGAGTTGAAGATCGCTCCATGCAACTCCGTATTGTTCTGCTCGAAGCGGCGCAAGACGAGTTCAACTTCGCGTGCAGCAGTAAAATCGAAGCGCAACACCATCAAATTGATTCCAGTGTGCTGACCGATGATCAACGCATCGGATACAGCTAGCAGGGGTGGCGTGTCGATTACGACCAGATCGAAAAGCTCGCCGACGCGTTGTAAAACATTCTCTAGGATCGGGTCGAGCAACAGTTCAGCAGGCCACAGCGGGGGCTTGCCACGCGGCAGGAAAGACAGATTCTCGACTGCGGTTGGGCGGATCGCCGCCGTCACGCTGCTCTGGTTTTGTAGCACTTCAGCGAAACCATTCTCCTCGCTTAGCGCCAACGCTTCGTGCAGGTGCCCACGCCGCATGTCTGCATCGATGAGTAACACGCGCTGCCCGGCACGGGCGGCCAGGACGGCAAAGTTTAACGAGATAAAACTTTTTCCCACGGCCGGACTTGGACCGCTGAGCATGATCAGGTTGTTGCGTCGGTTCGGCAGGGACAAACGCAGGCAGGTTCGCAGGCTGCGGAGGGCCTCCGTGTACGGATCGTTTGCGCGCATCAACACCGCCGGTTGTTTCGCGGGCGCTCCGTCGCCCACAACACCATCAAGCTGCTTTGCTGAAAACATCGGTATTGCTGCAAGGACCGGCAACCCCAGCCGCTCGATCTCATCGATGCTCTCGATGCTCGGGAAGAGCTTGCGGCGAATAAAGACAATCGCTAACGCCAGACCGAAACCGCCAACCAGACCGCCCAACACGACAAGCTTGCGATTTGGCCAAGCCGGGCTGATGGTATCCGCTACAGGTTGGTCAAGCACATGGACGTTACCGGCGATCCCGTTGCGCATCACTTCCAGCTCCTGGGCGCGGTTCAACATCAACAGATAGATCTCATTGTTAACCTTAACGTCGCGGCTCAAACGCACCAGCTCCTGCTGGGTTTCGGGAAGGGTGCCAATTTTCCTGGCCAATGACTGCTGCTCGAGCGTCAGGCTCTCGATCTGGTTGACCAGCGTCTGATAAGCCGGATGTTCGCTGGTAAAGCGACTCGCTAGCTCCGTCTGCTGCAGCCGCAGGGCCGAGATTTTCGAATCGAGTGCGACCAGCTGATTCAGATAGCCCTCGATCTCCAGACTGATGTCGACAGAACCCGCCTGTGTTTGGAAGCGGTTCAGCGCCAGTTCCGATTGTTCGAGCTTTGCCCGCATGGCAGGCAACTCTGTGGTGAGGAATTCCAATCCGCTGCTGGCATCAGCCGCAGCGCGCTCAATGTTCTGCGCCACGTAGGCCTTCATTACTTCGGCAAGAATGTTGACCGCTCGCTCTGGATCGGCATCCGTGATCGAGAGGACAAAGATGCCTGAGCCTTCCTCCACTTCGTCAATCTGCAGCTGGTTTTGCAGTCGCAGCAACGCTGCCAGGCGCGGCTCCTTCGTCAATACGAATTCGCTGCCCGGCTCGGCGCCGAGCCGACTGATTTTTAACTGCACGTCATCGTCGGGACTTTTCGCCCCATGCGGGGCGATGCCGGACAGCAGCTCGCGCCCCCTCGGATCGAACAACTGAAATGCGTCATCCTGACCGACCAGCAGCCTGAGCGGCTTATCGCGCAATACCTTGGGTACATCCAGTGACTCGATACGCGGCAGCTCATCTCGGTTTGCATCGAATATGAAATGGCGTGAAACAAACTCACCGATGATTGGGATTGCCTTCGGCCGAACCGAGATATCCAGCTCCAAGGCGTCCACTGCCGCTCCGAGTACGGCTGCAGATTTCATCACATGCGTCTGAGCAATGGCGGGCGGGACATTAAGCGCCACACTTTCGTGGCGCTCGGAGAAGCTCGCAGCGCCGGGGCTCTTCGGCTCGACCTCAAGCATCGATACCGCTTCAAACAAGGGCCTTGCAGACAGCGCATAGGCTAGCGCCAGGGCTCCAAAAAGGCCGGTAATGAGCGCTATGAACCGCCAGTTATCTATAACTATGGCGAGTATCTGAACCGGGTTGATTTCCTGCCCATCTTCTTCACTCCTGTTTGAAGACTTTTCCGTATGCATAGAATTTTCCTTTTTCAACCCAGCCACTAACGTTCATTCGCCCTTTTGGAGGCAAGGCTACCGCCAGCCCGCGACCTAATAACGGCGCGGACAGTTAAAAACAAACGAAACGCTTATTGCGAAATCAAAGTAATTATCTTCGCCGGCTATCGATATGCGAAAACAACGCCACGACATAACTTGTCAGAATCTAGCCAGCTCGACATACAAACAGATACGAAAATCCGGACCCTAAAGGAAAGCATTCGGGATATCCGCTCATTCGAAGTCAATAAGCTAATCGCATAGCTACCGCAGGGCCCGTCTAAACACGACCGACTCAATGGGAAACGTCACATATTATTCGCGCCGAACTTCATTAAGGAGGCGGCAACCTCAGCCTAACTCGAACAATATTATGCAGGTGCAATGCCAACTCCAGAACCTTATAAATCCTGCCTTGCAGAGCCACTGCCATTGGCCAAGACGGCCAGGAAGGTGCATCTTTCAATAATAATGTTTCAATTTTGTGCACGCCTTACAGCCCGCGGAAGAATAACAACAGGTAAAAACCAAACAATCAATCTTTAGAGCGAGTATTCATGCGCTGGTTAATACTGTTGCAACAACCATAATTAATCCAACCCGCCTCACAAAATAGATATTTATTTAGTTGAACAGGGAAAGTTTGCGCGCCGCCCCTGGAAAATGACTAGCCCACTGAAAGAGATGGTGCGAAAACTGAGGATTAATTAAAGATACAAGCGGGAAATTTTCCGTGTGATTATCGACGCGCTCGCTGAGTACCTGCCTGGGCAGCACTCGTCAGCCGTAAAAATCCTTGCGAGCCTGACACGGTTGCGTGCCACCTAACAGGCAGATCAGCACGCACATGCGCCTCGAGACGCGCCAATCAAGACCAACCGAAGTGAACTTCCCCCCCAACGGCACGATCCCCATTTATGCACAGTCAGAGCGATTCAGGCAGCAGGCGCATCCGCGCGATGCATCAGGCCTGGGTCGTCCAGCGATGAGGACGCTTCCGTGACCGTTATCACCCACAGCACGCATCACACGACACACAGCATCTCGCGCCACGTACCTAACCCAGTTCACGCAACGTTTCTCGGGGGGACCGTTCCGCTGTTTCTTGGCGGCCTGCTAAGCGATATCGCGTACTTCCAGACCTATGAGATTCAGTGGACCAATTTCGCGTCTTGGCTGATCGCCGGGGGCCTGGTCTTTTGCGGTTTCGCGATCCTGTTCGCGCTAGTCAATCTGGTCAAAGCCACCCATAAGAAAGGGCGGCCACTGATCTATCTGGTGCTCCTGGCCGCTACCTGGGTGCTGGGCTTTTTCAACTCACTGGTACACGCCAAGGATGCCTGGGCGAGCATGCCATCAGGCCTGGTCCTTTCGGTGATCGTGACCATCCTGGCCTGTGCGGCGACCTGGATCGGCTTTACCAATCTGCGCGCTGGAGGTGAAGCATGAAATACGCAGGCCCACTTAGCGCCCTGAGCGTGGCGTTGCTATTGAGCGCATGCGGCGGCGCGGATCAGGACATCGCGTTGGTAAAAGGTGAGAACCCCAAGCTTGTCGATCCTGAGCGCGGACTATTGCCCAGCATGACGATTGCCGATCCGGTCGGCTGGGGTGATAAGAAGCCAACGGTACCCGAGGGCTTCACGGTCAGCGCGATCGCGACGGATATGCAGATCCCGCGGCAAACCCTCGTGCTGCCGAATGGGGACATCCTGGTGGCCGAAGGCCGGGGCGGCAATGCACCCAAGTTAAGACCGAAGGATGTCATCGCCGGCTACATCAAGGCTAAGGGCACCACCTCGGTCAAAAGCGGTAACCGTCTGACCCTGCTTCGCGATGCCGATGGTGACGGCGTGTACGAGTTGCAGAAGATCTTTGCGGACGGCCTTAACGCGCCGTATGGCCTGGCGCTGGCCAATGGAAACATCTACGTGGCCAACCAGGACTCGCTGGTGCGCTTCGAGTATCAGGAAGGTCAGACCGAGGCCAGTGGCGAGCCGGTCAAGGTCACGGACCTGCCGCATCGGATCAACCATCACTGGACCAAGGCGCTCGCCGCGAGCCCGGACGGTCGTTTCTTGTACGTTGGCATCGGATCGAACAGCAACATCACCGAACGCGGGATGGAGGCGGAAGTCGACCGGGCCATGATCTGGCAGATCAATGCGGAGACAGGTGCGCACAAGCCCTTCGCAACGGGCCTGCGTAACCCAACGGCATTGACGATTCGCCCCGACACGGATCAGCTGTGGGCGGTGGTGAACGAGCGGGACGAGCTTGGTCCGAATCTGGTCCCTGACTACCTCACCTCGGTACAAGAAGGCGGCTTCTATGGCTGGCCATATAGCTATTGGGGGCAGCACGTCGATGATCGCGTTCGCCCGCAGAACCCCGATCTGGTCGCGGCCGCGATCAAGCCGGACTACGCACTGGGCCCGCACGTCGCTGCGCTTGGCGTGGACTTTTCTTCACCGGTGATGGGCGAGAAGTTTGCCGAAGGCGTGTTCGTTGGCGAGCACGGCAGTTGGAACCGCGAGAATCCGTCAGGCTATCAGGTGGTCTTCGTGCCATTCAGGAACGGAAAACCTTCGGGCGAGCCGGTTGATTTCGTGACGGGCTTCCGCACCGCCGAAGGGACACATGGTCGGCCCGTGGGTGTTACGGTCGACCCACGCGGTGCTCTCATCGTGGCTGACGACTTGGCTAACATCGTATGGCGGGTGACTCGAACGCAGTAAGCCCAACGGCCGGCAGCTGCGTGATACGCCCGGCATAGAGCCTGATCGCATGGCCCCACCGCAGGTGCGCTGGGGCCTGACTTTTGGAGAACAGATGGTGATGAAGCGACTCTCTCTGCACCTCGTTAGCGCCATGGCGCTGGGTACGGCTTCGCTCGCAACCGCTGCGCCTGACGCCGTTGAACAGGATCAGTGGCCGTTCAGCGCAACGCCACGTGCCAGTTTCTCCGAACCCTGGGCCATGACCTTCCTGCCAGACGGGACAGCATTGATCACGGAAAAGCGCGGCGTGCTCAAGCATGTCGATGTGGAGACCGGGACGGTTCACGAAATCAAGGGCGTACCAAAGGTGGCCTATGGCGGTCAGGGCGGGCTTGGTGACGTCATCCTCCACCCCGATTTCGCACAGAACAACGTTATCTACCTCAGCTATGCCGAACATGGCGACGGTGGCAACCGCGGCGCAGCCGTCGCCCGCGCGACGCTCAAATTGGGGTCCGATGGCGGCTCGCTTTCCGATACCAAAGTGATCTGGCGGCAGGCGCCCAAGGTCTCCGGCAAAGGCCATTACGGGCATCGTCTTGCGTTCGGCCCTGACGGGAAGCTCTGGATCAGCTCCGGCGAGCGCCAGAAGTTCACCCCTGCACAGGACATGAACGCCAACCTCGGCAAAGTCATTCGCCTGAACGAGGACGGGAGCGTACCGTCCGACAACCCGTTCGCCGACCAAGGCGGCGTGACGGCGCAGATCTGGTCGCTTGGCCACCGCAACCCATTGGGCATCGCGTTCGATGCGCAGGGCCGCTTGTGGGAACACGAGATGGGTCCGGAAGGCGGCGACGAGTTCAACCTGATCCGCAAGAGCGGCAACTACGGTTATCCGGAAGTCTCGAACGGCGATCACTACGGCGGGCGACCGATACCCGATCACGACACGCGCCCCGAATTCATCGAGCCCAAGATTTCCTGGACACCAGTGATCTCCCCTGCCGGCCTGATCATTTACGACGGCGAACGGTTTGCGGACTGGAAAGGTGATGCGTTTATCGGCGGCCTGTCGGCCGAGGCTTTGGTCCGTGTCACTTTGAACGGCGAAGCAGCCAGCGAGGCCGCTCGCTACGACATGGGCGCACGCATTCGCGAAGTCGAGCAAGGCCCGGACGGCAGCATCTGGCTGCTGGAAGATGGGGATGGTGGGCGTTTGCTGGAGCTCAGCCCGAAATAGGCGAGGCATCAAACGGGCTGCGCCTTGAGTGGCGCAGCTTAGATATCAAGGGCGTGAAAACAGCTAGCCCCAGCCTGGATCTGGCCCTAGGCGATGGGTAAAACCGCCTATCATCCCCCTTCCCTATCCATCGAACGATTCAATCGCTGCCCCCAACGAGCCTCGTCACAACCTCGTAACAGACCCCGCCTAGCGTGTTTCGGCCAAACCCCATCGCCAAACGCCGAGGCTCGCATGAGAACACCGACCCGCCTGACCCGTACCGCGCTATCCACCGCGTTAACACTGGCCCTGCTGCCGCTCGCCTCTCAGGCTGCCTCATCGCGCGCTGCGGAATACTTCGAGCGGGTTGCAACGTTTCCGGTGTACAGCAACCTCGGTGCGGACGAAGAGGCCGCCCGCGAAACCGTCGCTGAAATCACCGCAGTCAGCCGCGACGGCCGTACGCTGATCTACACCGACAGCCCCGGCGAGCGGATCGGCCTGGTCGACATTCAAGACCCGAAATCGCCAAAGCCTGCAGGCTTCGTGAAGCTCGAAGGCGAGCCGACCTCGGTCGCAGTGCATCACCACTTTGTCCTGGTGGCGGTCAATACTTCGGCCAGCTTTGCCCGGCCCGACGGCGTGCTGGCGGTGTTCGACATTCGTAATCCCGCGCAGCCCAAGCGCGTCGCCACGTTGCCCATGGGCGGCCAACCGGATTCCATCGCCATCAGCCCGAAGGGCCGTTATGCCGCGGTCGCCATCGAGAACGAACGCGACGAAGACCTCAACGATGGTTTGCTTCCGCAACTGCCGGGCGGCTTCCTGCGCATCGTCGACCTCAAAGGTCAGCCGTCGCGCTGGAGCACGCGTGACGTCGACCTGACTGGCTTGGCCGAGGTCGCTCCAGGCGATCCGGAGCCGGAATACGTCAGCATCAACGACCAGGACGTGGCCGCCGTCACGCTGCAGGAAAACAACCACATCGTCCTCGTCGACCTGCGTCGCGGCCGGGTGTTGCGTCATTTCAGTGCTGGACAGGTTGACCTCGAAGGCGTGGATGTGGAGGAGAACGACCGCATCCAGCCGGTCGGTGTACTCACTGGCAAGCGCCGCGAGCCGGATTCGATCGCCTGGGTCGGCCCGCTGCTGGCGACGGCCAACGAAGGCGACTATGAAGATGCCGAGGGCGCGGAAGGCGGCAGCCGCGGCTTCACGCTGTTCGACTACGACGGCAAGGTTTGGCATGACGCCGGTGTGTCGATGGAGCATGCCTTCATCCGCGCCGGCCACTATCCGGAGAATCGCTCGGAGAACAAAGGCATCGAGCCGGAAGGCATCGCGGCGGCCAGTTTCCGTAAGCAGGACTTCTTGTTCGTGGGTAGCGAGCGCGGCAACGCCGTCGCGGTGTATGACGTTGCCCGCCCTTGGGCACCCGTGATGCATCAGCTGTTACCGGCCGGCATGGGGCCCGAAGGCATCCTGCCGATTCCAGCGCGCAACTTGCTGGTGGTCAGCAGTGAAGAAGATTCGGCCGAAGACGGCTATCGCTCGACAATTTCGATTTATCAGTACGGCGCCAGGACTGCGAATTATCCGGAGATCCGCTCCAGCGAGAGCGATCTGATCCCCTGGGGAGCGCTCAGCGGCCTGGTTGCGGACGGTACGCAGATTGATCGCCTGTATGCCGTACCGGATAGCTACTACAAGGCCTCCCGGATCTTCCACATCGACACCAGTCAGACACCTGCAGTCATCGACGGGCAGACCGAACTGCGCAAGGACGGCGAGACCGTCAACTATGACCTGGAAGGCATTGCCCAAGCCAGCAATGGCGACTTCTGGTTGGCCTCCGAAGGCAACGGCAAGGCCAAGCCGAACCTGCTGATCCATGCCAATTCAAAAGGCGACGTGCTGGCCGAATACGCGCTACCGAAAGCCGTCTCGGCACAGCGCACCAGCAATGGATTCGAAGGCGTATCGGTGGTCGGCGAAGGCGCCAGCACCCGCGTGTATGTGGCCTTCCAGCGCGGGTGGAAGAACGACCCGGCCGGCAAGGTGCGTATCGGCGTATTCAATCCGAGCAGCGGCGAGTGGGGCTTCGTCCATTACCCGCTCGACCCGGCTGTCGAAGGCGGCTGGGTCGGATTGTCCGAGCTCACCTCTATCGGTAACGGCCAGTTCCTGGTGATCGAACGCGACAACCAGCAGGGCCCGGCCGCGCAGATCAAACGCCTGTATCGCATCGACCTGAACGGCGTGCAGCCCGTAGCCGAAGGCCAAAGCTTCCCACTGGTGAGCAAGACGCTGGAGCGCGATCTGCTGCCTGATCTGCAGAGCACTGGCGGTTGGGTGCTGGACAAGGTGGAAGGCGCGGCAGTCGACAAACTGGGCCGTCTGTTCGTCGTCACCGACAACGATGGTGTGGAAGATGCCAGCGGCGAGACGCGCTTCATGCGCCTCGGCACAATCAAGCGCTGAGATTGCCTGCGGAGCGGCAAACCCGCTCCGCAGGAGCGCTCAGCTCTCGCGGGCGCGCTTGATGCGATGATCCCAACGGCGCTTGGCGAAGCGCCGCATGTTCGGGATGTCGTCTGTTTCGTCCATGATCGGCTGGCCGATGATGGTTTCCATGATGTCTTCCAGCGTCACCAAACCGCGCCAGCTGCCGAACTCGTCGTAGACCAGGCACATATGCTGGCGCTCGTGCAGCAACTGGGTCATGAGATTTTCGACACTGGTCATTTCCGGCGCAACCTTCACCGGTTTCATGATGGTCGAGACCGGCGCTTCGTCTTCGGTCGCTGACAGGGCGTCATAACGGAACACGACACCCAGCGGGTTTTCGTTGTCGCCGATCACTGGATAGCGTGAGAACTGGCTGTCGGCGACCTGCGCCTTGAACGCACCAATCGTGATGTCCGGCGCCGTGTAATCGCACACCGTGCGTGGCGTCATCACGTCGCGGACCTTGATCTCGTGCAGGTCGAGAATGTTCCTGATGACGCGCTGCTCGTCCTCATCAAGGCTCTTGTTCTCGCGACCAAGCACCGTCAGCGCCTTGATCTCCTGGCGGATGTCATGTTCCGGCTCCTTGCCACCAACCAGCCCCATGATCATGTCGGACAGGTAGATGAAGGGCTTCAGCACCAGAATCATGCCGTTCAACAGAGGCGGCAGGTAAGGCGCCAGCGTACGCCAGTAACGCGCTCCGATGGTCTTGGGCAGGATTTCCGAAAGCACCAGAATCAGTACCGTCATCACCGCCGAGGCGATACCGACGTAGCCGTTGCCGAACACCACGGTGACCTGCGCACCGACACCTGTCGCGCCGACGGTGTGGGCGACGGTGTTCAAGGTCAGGATCGCCGCAAGTGGCTGGTCGACTTTGTCTTTGAGCTGTTTCAAGCGCTCGTAGAGCTTCGGACGGGACGTCTTCTGGTGTGCGATGAAGCTAGGCGTGAGCGAGAGCAGCGCAGCTTCCAGGATCGAGCAGATGAATGAAACGAGGATGGATAAGACAGCGAACGCTATCAGGAGGGTCATGTAAGGGAGGTTTCGTTGCCAATGGCAGGCCAATTTACAGCAAAGCTGCCAGGGGTTAGCTGATTACCGCGATGGGCTTGCAACATTTGATTTCCCCGTTCGAACGCTCGCGCAGGACACTGATTTCGACAGCAGCCTTCAACGGAGTTCACGACCACGGAAACGGGCCAGCGAGCCATCCCGTCTGCTTAGACACTCCTCGCACTTGTTTCCCGACACACTCCTCGGCTAGGGTGCGGCCCTCGATGAGACAGCCCTTCAGGAGCATTGCAGATTGATCAGAACAGGGATGTTGGCGCTGGGTTTGCTGTTGGCGCTACCGACACAGGCGGCCGAGCAGCGGGTCTATCTGGTGGCCACGATGCAGCTCGACGGCTCCAGCCTGGCACAGAGCATTTTCTTGCATGAACCAGGCATCACCGAACTGGAAGGCTGCCGCGAAGCGGTGCGCGCGGGCCAGCGCGACCGTGACTGGCAAAGATACCATCACATTTTCCGCAGCGACCGCTTCAAGGGTTTCTCCGGCCACATGCAATACCGCTGCGCAATCAGCGACCAGCAATTCAGCAGCTGGCAAGACGGTCCACGTTACAACCGGTCGTACCTGATTGGCGTCGACGAACATTCGAAGCTCAACGTAGAACGGACGTCGAGTCAGGCCCAATGCATGACGCAGCTTCGGGCGTTGCCGGCTGCCCGGCAGGCGCATCGCTTCTGCGCCATGGGCAACCAGCAGATCATGCCCTGAGCCGCTCGTCCTTCCAGCCGAGCGGTGGTAGGTAGTTGCTCTACTCCGGCTGGTAGCTGCCCGGCACCGGCGCGAAGGACACCCCGAAGCGATTCCAGGCGTTGATGGTTACGATGGCCAGGGTCAGGTTAGTGAGCTGGGCCTCGGTAAAATACTCGCGCACTTCCTCGAACAACTGCTGCGAAACACCCTGAGGCAGCAGCGTATTGGCCTCGGCCCAGGCCAGCGCAGCACGTTCGCGGTCAATGAAAAACGGCGTTTCGCGCCAAGCGCTCAGGGCATAGATGCGCTGTTCGGTTTCGCCCAGGGCGCGAGCGTCTTTAGTGTGCATGTCGATGCAGAAGGCACATCCGTTGATCTGCGAGACACGGATCTTCACCAGCTCCATCAGCGGTTTGTCGACGCCATCCTCGCGGCGGCTCTGCCTTGCCAGATAGGTTTCCAGCCCTATCAAGGCGGTCATCACGTCAGGTGCGGCGGTCTGGTAGTTCATACGCATGGTGGTCACTCCTCGGTTGAATGTGCAACCCAGGCTACGCAGCCGCCACGCTGCGCTATTGTAGATTTTCGACATCTTTGGGCGCCCTCCATGTCCGCTTCCTTGCACGGCCGCCTGCCCTTCCTGCAGGGCTTCGTCACCCGTCCGCCGAGCCCGGCGCTGGCCGCGTACGTCCAGCGTTTTTGGTGGCTGGAAGGCGACGGCTCGCAGGTTTATGACGAGCAGATGCTGCACCCGGACGGCGGCAGCGGGCTCATCTTCAACTTCGCTGATCCGCTGCGTTTCGATGGCACCCCGCGCGGGCGAAGGGCCCTGATCGCCGGGCCCCAAATAGCCAGCACCCGGCTGCAGCTGGTCGGCCAGGTCAAGATGATGGGCGTGCGTTTTCTTCCCGGCATGGGTGCCGCGGTGTTCGGCATCGGCCTCGACGAACTGACCGGTCTTCATGACGCTGACTGGCCCAGGCTGGCGCTCGCGCATCTGATCGATCAGTTGGCCGAACTGGAACGGGACGCGCAGCAGGCACTGGTTGAACGGGCGCTGCTCGGTCGTCTCGGTGCGCTCCAGGCGCGGCGCACCCCGGTGCAGCAGCTGCTGGAACAGATCGCCACCAACCAGGGCCGAGCGCGGCTGGCGGACCTGCTCCAGACCGTACCGCTCGGCCAGCGCCAGCTGGAACGGCTGTTTCGCTATCAGGTCGGTCTGACGCCCAAGCAATTCAGCCGTATCCAGCGTGTGGCGCTGGTCCGCAACCAGTTACGCGCCGGCCAGCCACTGCTGGATACCGCCATGGTCTGCGGCTACAGCGACCAGGCGCACTTCATCCACGATTTCAAGACGGTGGTCGGCATGACGCCGGGGCAATATCGGGCCCGGGCGAAGGTCGCGGAGAGGTAAGACTCCTCATTCCACGCGCCGGATTACCTGTCCACACAGATCGGCATGCCCGCGCCTCACGGTTATCTCGAGCGCATGCGAGCGCGGCCTACATCCAATTGTGCCGTCTGGCAATGCCCAGCCGGGGTAGTAAGCTCACAAGGAGATGGCAAGATCCGCGGGGTCCTTGTCATTGCGACACGACTGTGACAGCCGCAGACTGCAGGCATCTTCCTGAGAGGTGCACCATGGACGCCACTCGCACCATTGCCTGCCTGGTTTACCCCGACGTCATGAGCCTGGATGTGACTGGGCCGATGCAGGTGTTTGCATCAGCCAACGTCGAGCGGCAACGACAGGGGTTGGCCGCCCACTATGCGCTGCTGTTGATTGGCGAACAGGCCGGTCCCTTTGCTACTTCCGCGGGGTTCAAGCTAGTTGCGGACGCCCCGTGGGGCAGCATGGATCCCACGGGGTTGGACACGCTGTTGGTTCCGGGAGGCAGTGGCGTACAGGTGCAGATGCACAACCGCTCGCTGCTGGACTGGCTTCGCGGTGCCGAACCGCAGATACGCCGCCTGGGCTCGGTATGTTCTGGCGCCTTGATTCTGGCCGAAGCCGGGCTATTAAACGGCCGCAAGGCGACCACTCACTGGGCGGACCTTGCCGCCTTGAGTGGATACAGCGCTATTGAGGTACAAGGCGACCGGCTGCATACCTACGACCCGACGGATCGGGAGTCCGCTCACCTGTTCAGCTCGGCGGGCGTCACGGCGGGTATCGACCTTGCACTGGCGCTGGTCGAGGCAGACCTTGGGCGTGCGCTGGCCCTCAGAGTGGCGCAACGACTGGTGATGTTTCTGCGCAGGCCAGGCGGGCAGACCCAGTTCAGCCCGATGCTGGCCGCGCCGACCGGTAGCGTGGCCCGCCTCGCTGAACTGCTCGAGTGGATTCCCGGACACCTGGGCGAAGACCTGTCCATCGAGGCGCTGGCCGAGCAGGCGCACATCACGCCACGCACCCTGTGCCGACTGTTCAACCTGGAGGTTGGCATGGGCCCTGGGCAGTACGTCGAACGCGTACGGCTCGAGGCGGCACGCAACCTGCTGCTCGATGCCCAGGCATCGATCGCGACGGTGGCCCGGCTGACCGGATTCGGCCACCCGGAAAACCTCAGGCGCAGCTTCCAGAAGCATCTTGCAGTCAGCCCACGGGATTTCTTCCAGCGCTTCGGCTAGCGCCCCCTCCAGCTCCCAACTTATCGCTTACGGCAATCCGACTCACTGCCAGGCTCCGCTGTGCCCGCTTTTCATGACAAGGACCGACCCCATGCTTCTACTGTTCAGCAACAGCCAGGTACTCCGCTTGTTCATCGCCCAGGCGCTGTTCTGGTCATGCTCGATGACCGGCATCATCCTGACGTCCATCGTCGGCCTTCACCTGGCACCCATTGCAGACCTGGCGACCCTGCCGCTTGCAGTGCTGATGCTCGGCGGCCTGCTCGCTCTGCAGCCTATTGCGTGGTTGATGCAGCGCCGCGGCCGCACCATAGGCTTTCTCGTTGGCACCCTGGCCGGTGTGCTGGGCGGTCTGACAAGCGCACTGTCGCTCTGGCTGGACAGCTTCACCCTGCTCTGCCTCGGCGCACTGCCCATCGGCGCTTATCAGGCGTCAGCAATGTATTACCGGTTCGCAGCCATGGAGGCGGTGAGTGAAGCCTTAAGGGGCCGAGCCACAGGATGTGTGATCGGCGGCGGCGTGGTCGCTGCGCTGGCTGCACCTGCGCTCGGCGACGCCGCACGCGGCCTGGTATCCGTGCCCTTTGCCGGCGCCTATCTGATGATCGCTGCACTGGCAGCGGTGGGATTCTTCGTCCTGGCAGGACTAAAGAGCAGCCAGGCTAGCGCACCCGTACCGGCAGCCTCCTCTGCGGTGTCCTGGCGTGACCTCCTTGCCCGGCCAGTGGTGAGGGCTGCCGTGTTGACCACGGCTGTGGGGCACGGGCTGATGATTCTTGTGATGAACGCAACGCCCCTGGCAATGCACGGCGAAGGCATGAACCTGCAGGTCAGCGGTCAGGTGATCCAGTGGCACATGCTGGGCATGTTCCTGCCGGCGTTCATCGCCGGGCCGCTGGTGGACAGGCTGGGTAGCAGGATGGTGGCCTGCCTTGGCGGCGGATTGCTTATCGCGAGCGCGGCGGTCGCCCTGCTTGGTGTCAGCCATCTGCATTTTCTGATCAGCAGTTGCCTGCTCGGTATCGGCTGGAATCTGATGCTGGTGGCCGGCACCACGCAGCTGGGACAGGGGCACGGGCCGCAGGAACGGGCACGGGCCCAGGGCTTGATGGAACTCTGTAACGGTAGTGTCGCCGCCGTGATGTCATTCGCCTCGGGTGCATTGATCGCGCAGGCGGGGTGGGCCGCGGTGAACATCGGCATGCTGCCGATCGTCGCGCTGGTACTGCTGGTGCAGCTCGCCGAGGCCTATCGGCAACGGCAGCCAGCGTAAGAGGAGCCTGCGGTCGCTGCATATAAGCAAGGTGCGCTAGCTGCGCGGCCGAATCCCATCGAGTATCAGCGCCTGCAAACTCGTCAGCGCTTCTTCAAAAAACACCGGATCATCCAGCGTTTTGCCTGTAACTGCCTCGATCTGCACGCGGAAGTCGGCGTAGTGCTGCGTCGTGGCCCACAGCGAGAAGATCAGGTGACGGGGATCGACCGGGGCCAGTTTCCCGGCGTCTATCCAGCCCTGGATGACCGCGACCTTGCTCTCGACGAGCTCGCGCAAAGGCTGTTCCAACTCGCCAAGCATCAGCGGCGCGCCCTGCATGACTTCCATGCAGAACAACCGCGACTCGGCAGGATAATCACGGGAAAGCTCCAGTTTGACGCGCAGGTAGCCCTTTATCGCTTCGATCGGGTCCTGGTCCGCAGCAAATGTTTGCAAGGGCTGCAGCCAGACTTCCAGCAACTGCCGCAAAACGCTGACGTAGAGCTCTTCTTTGCTGTCGAAGTAGTACAGCAGATTGGTCTTGGAGACGTCGGCCGCGGTGGCGATCTGATCGAGGCTGGTGCCATACAAGCCAAAGCGGGAGAAAAGGCCGAGTGCGGCATCGATGACGGTCTCACGCTTGCTTTCGATCATGCGCGAACGGCGGTCGACTGCGCTGGCGCTGGGCTCGCGTGCCGAGCCTTTTATCTTGGCGGTCTTGCTGGCAGTCAGGCGTCGGCGTGGTGGTACGGGGGTCTGGTCTGTCACATCGCTACCGGTCGGGCTCAAACGGGCCGCTACTGTAGCGCGAGGCGAACCATGCGCGCAGGAATGCCGACGGTCGACCTTACCGTTGCTCAACGGGCGCAGCGTCAGAGCAGCGCATGGACTGATCTGGCTATCCCACGAATCGCAGACCGCCTTTCAGGCCGACTCACACTCTGTCCTGCGCCTGTTTCAAACGCTGGATGCAATCAAGCGATCACGTGCGGCTGTATGGCTGTGGTTCATATGCACTGGATCGCGAATGTTATGTTATAACTATAGCATTCAATTCGCTGTGCACTTGCCATGACCGAAGCCGAACTCCTCGCCCTCCCTGCCGACGCCTATATGAACGAGGCTCAGCACAATTTCTTCCGTGACTTGCTGCTGCACCAGCGCACGGAGCTGCAGGCGCGCATTGCCGAGGAATTTCAGCTGCTGCGCCACTACGAGCCCAGCAGCGACCCGTCCGACATCGGCACCACCGAAGAACAGCGCCAGTGGCAGCTGCGGCTGCTGGAAAGGGAAAAGAAGCTGCTCGACAAGATCGACGACTCCCTCGATAGCCTGGCCCGGGGCGACTACGGCTGGTGCGCTGAAACCGGCGAGCCCATTGGCCTGAAACGCTTGCTGCTGCGGCCCACTACGACGCTGAGCATCGAAGCCAAAGAGCGCCAGGAACAACGCGAAAAACACCAACGAACCGCCTGAGAGATCGCCATGAACCGCCTCCCCGTCACTGTGCTGTCCGGCTTCCTCGGCGCCGGCAAAAGCACGCTGCTCAATCACATCCTGAAGAACCGTGAAGGTCGCCGCGTCGCGGTCATCGTCAATGACATGAGCGAGATCAACATCGACGGCGCCGAAGTCCAGCGCGACGTCAGCCTCAATCGCGCCGAAGAGAAGCTGGTCGAGATGAGCAACGGTTGCATCTGTTGCACCCTGCGCGAGGACCTGCTTGAAGAGGTTGGCAAGCTCGCCCGCGAGGGCCGCTTCGATTATCTAATGATCGAATCCACCGGCATTTCCGAGCCGCTGCCGGTGGCCGAGACCTTCACCTTTCGCGATGAACAGGGTCAGAGCCTCGCCGACCTTGCACGCCTGGACACCATGGTCACGGTGGTCGATGGGGTCAACTTCCTGCGCGATTTCCACGAAGCCGAGAGCCTGGCAAGCCGCGGCGAAACACTGGGCGAGGACGATGAGCGCTCCATCACTGAGCTGCTGATCGAACAGGTGGAGTTCGCTGACGTCATCCTCATCAGCAAGATCGATCTGATCTCCAGCGCCGAGCGCGAGGAGCTCATCGCGATCCTGGGCCGTCTGAACACCCATGCCGAAATCCTGCCCATGAGCATGGGCAATGTGGCCCTGGCAAAGATCCTCGATACCGGCCGCTTCGATTTCGAGCGCGCCGCCCAGGCGCCGGGCTGGCTCAAGGAAATGCGCGGCGAGCACGTCCCCGAGACCGAGGAATATGGCATTGCCTCGACGGCCTACCTCGCACGACGCCCCTTCCACCCGCAGCGCTTTCACAGCTTCCTTAACCGCGAATGGACCAATGGCCGCCTGCTGCGCTCGAAGGGCTATTTCTGGTTGGCCAGCCGGCCGCAGGAAGCCGGTAGCTGGTCCCAGGCCGGCGGCCTGATGCGCTACGACTATGCTGGGCGCTGGTGGCGCTTCACACCCGAGGCCGAATGGCCGGAAGACGAAGCGTCACGCGCCGCGATCCAGCAAAAATGGACCGACGAATGCGGTGATTGCCGACAGGAATTGGTGTTCATTGGCCAGAACATCGACTTCCACCGCCTGCGCGCAGAACTCGACACCTGCCTGCTCAGCGACTACGAATGGAACCTTGGTCCCGAGCACTGGTTGCGCATGGATGATCCCTTCGCTCCATGGTTCGAGGAGGTCGCATGATGCTGGCGAGCCAATTGCCATGGACATCACCGCAGCAGGTGTTTGGTGACTCGTCTGCTGTGCTCGCCGATGCACTGATCGATGGTGTCAACTTGGCGGCCTGGCAGCGTCAGTTACCGTCTCAAATCGCTCACTTCGCCGGGGTGCTGCTGGCGCTGGACGAGCCCTTGTCCGAATCTCTGACCGTCGAGCCAGACGCAAGCGGCACCGTATCGATGCCATCGTTGGCGGCAGCCTACCGTGGCGTCACCGGTCACAGCGAATTCGTCGCCGATGTAGCGTGGCTTGTCAGCGCCTTCACGTGCCTGCTTGAAGCAAGGCGCATCGGGGTGCGCCTGCGTGTGTTGGACAAGCCCATGTGCCCGCGCTTCCACGTCGATCACGTGCCGCTGCGGTTGATCACCACCTATGCCGGCGCCGGCAGCGAGTGGTTGCACGAAGATGCCATGCCGCGTGACCGTCTGGGCGAGCTGGCTGCTGAACCGCATGACAGCCGAGACATTCAGCAACTGCTAGCAGGTGAAGTCGCGCTCTTCAAAGGCGAGAAATGGGCCGGAAACGAAGGCGCCGGCATCATCCACCGGTCACCCGCTGTGGCTGCCGGGGCGCGTCGGCTGATCCTGACCCTTGATTGGCTGGCATGAAAAAAGGCCGACAGCGGTGCTAATCGGCCCTCGGGATGTAGCTCATTCCGATCAGGCAGCCATCTTCTCGCACTCTTCGGCGCACTGCCGGCAGGCTTCGGCACAGGCCTGGCAGTGGTCCATCTGGTGGCTGCCGCACTCTTCGGCACACTCGCGGCAGGCCTGGGCACAGATACGGCACATCTCCTTGGCCAACTTGCTGTCGCGTGCCATCAACGTGGCGGCGAGCGCGCAGAGGTCCGCGCAGTCGCGATCGAGTTCGATGCAGCGAGCCATCATCTTGACGTCGTCTTCACGCAGGCAGGATGCGGCGCAGGTTTCGCATACGATGGCGCAGTTGGAACAGGCCTGAATGCAAGCCTCGTACTTGGAATTGAGCATTGGGGGTCCTCCAAGGTCGATGTTCGCGAATGGGGTGAGGGCTATCGCCCCGTCATAACATTCGTGCCGGGCACGCCGTCCGAAGTTCAGTTGGATCGACCCAATGGTCCAGTCACCCCATGGCGCGTTGTGCATCAGGACCCAATCGGCGACCGTCGCCGCTACACTCCTCGCCCCCACTGGCCAGTTCCGCTATGCACATGACCTCCACTCTTGCCGCACCTTGCGAATATCAGGAAACCATCCGCAAGAGCCGCTTCCTCGCCAAGGCTGCGCCCGTGTCCAGTGCCGAGGAGGCTCAGGCGTTCATACAGGCGGTCAGCGACGCCAGCGCCACGCATAACTGCTGGGCGTGGAAGGTTGGCAATCAGTACCGTTTCAGTGATGACGGCGAGCCCGGCGGAACGGCCGGGCGGCCCATGCTGACCGCGATCGAAGGGCAGGAGTGCGACCAGGTGGTGGTGGTAGTGATTCGCTGGTTCGGCGGCATACAGCTGGGAACCGGCGGCCTGGCGCGTGCTTACGGCGGCTCAGCGGCGAAATGCCTGCAGGCCGGCGAGCGCGTCGAGCTGGTCGCCCGGGTTCGCTGCAGCTGTCATTGCCGCTTTGCCGAGTTGGCGCTGCTCAAGTCGCGACTGAGCGACTTCGATGCGTTGATCGAAAGCGAAACCTTCGACGCGGAAGGCGCTGAGCTGCAGCTGGCCTTCCCCGCGGCGCAACAACCACAGGTGCAGAAACTGCTGTCCGACATCAGCCGTGGCCGCTCGGAACTGCACACGCTTGACCCTTGAGCATCGTTCCCCGTTGAACTGCGCGATATCAGAGAAGTCCCTATAACAGCGGCACTTGCCGTTGGGTCGGCGCATTCGTGCGTACGTGCCCCAACACAAACGAGTGGAAGTGCCGAGACACGCATTCCGCTGCGAAACAGGAGTCTGATGAATGAAAAGCAAATATAAGTGGCTGATCCCCGGCGCCGTACTGCTCACCACCCTTGGGATGGCAGGCTGCGACGTCGAGAAAACCGAAGAAGGCTCGCTCCCAGACGTTGAAGTCGAAGGCGGCAACATGCCGGAATATGACGTGGATGCGCCAGAAGTGGACGTAGGCACCAAGGAAAAGACCGTCACAGTGCCTGATGTCGATGTCACCATGCCCGACGACGACGAGCCGGACGTTGGTGAACCAGTGGAGCCACGCGTTCCCGCCCCCACTCAGAACTAACAGATAGTAGAGGCGTGCGCCTTATCGGCGCGTCTGCACTCGAAAGCCACGCTGCCCCAGGCAAGCGTGGCTTTTTTTCGTCCGCAGGTTGTCCACCGTTCGTGTGCATCACATTGTGGATAACACTGGGAACAATGCGGCCAGCCCAACGGCGACGCGGCCTGGGCACCTTCGTTCATTTTTTAACCGAAACGCTTTAGCAGCCCGTCGAGATGCGAAAAACCATTGATTATCAAGAATTTTTTACGCTTCAAATCAGCTTGGACAGATGATTTCACGTCGCCACCACGCATCTGTTTTGTTATCCGCAGAACAGGTGGACAAGATTGTGGATAACCGTTGGGCTGAGCGCGCTTAACCGCGCCCGCTCTCGCTTCGGCGAAGTTGCTCATTTTTTGCACAGCTCTTACGGCACGTGACGAACTGAGCGTGCAACGCGGTGACATAAATCCATAAGCGGAAAAACGGTGGGCTGAAGCCCACCCTACCCGCAGCGGCTGGCATCTGACCCTGGGGTCAATCCGGCCAGCGTGATTAAATGCGCCTTTTCCAGATGGGGAATCTCTCATGTACGACTGGCTCAACGCCCTACCGAAAGCCGAGCTTCATCTGCACCTCGAAGGCTCGCTCGAACCCGAGCTGTTGTTTCGCCTGGCTGAACGCAACAAGATCGCCCTCCCCTGGGATAACGTCGACGCGCTGCGCAGCGCCTATAACTTCGGCAACCTGCAGGAGTTTCTCGATCTCTATTACGCTGGCGCCGATGTGCTACGTACCGAGCAGGACTTTTACGACCTGACCTGGGCGTACCTGCAGAAGTGCGAAGAGCAGAACGTCGTGCATACCGAGCCCTTCTACGATCCGCAGACTCACACTGATCGCGGCATCCCCTTCGAAGTCGCGATGCGCGGTATCAGCGGCGCGCTGGCTGACGGCCGCGAGTTGCTTGGCATCAGCAGCGGACTGATCTTGAGCTTCCTGCGCCATCTGCCGGAAGAGGAAGCCTTCAAGACGCTGGAACAGGCGATGCCTTTCCGTGACGCCTTCTTCGCGGTCGGCCTGGACAGTTCCGAAATGGGACATCCACCGAGCAAGTTCGAGCGCGTCTTCGCCAAAGCCCGCGCTGAAGGTTTGCTCGCCGTCGCCCATGCCGGCGAAGAAGGCCCTCCGGAATACATCTGGGAAGCGCTGGACCTGCTCAAGGTCAGCCGCATCGACCACGGCGTGCGGGCGTCCGAGGACCCGAAACTGATCGAGCGCCTGATCGACGAGCAGATTCCACTTACGGTCTGCCCGCTATCGAACACCAAGCTCTGCGTGTTCGACGACATGAGCCAACACAACATCCTGCAGATGCTGGAACAGGGCGTGAAGGTGACGGTGAACTCCGACGACCCGGCCTACTTTGGCGGCTACGTCACCGAGAACTTCATGGCACTGCATGAAAGCCTGGGCATGACCGAGGATCAGGCACGCCGGCTGGCACAGAACAGCCTCGACGCCCGCCTGGCCAAGTAATCGATAAGGGCCGCCGTGGGCGGCCCGTCAGTGGGCGAACGGCGCCAGCTGGATCAGCCGCTGGCATCGCTCAACCAGGTGTTCACGCAACAGCCGCACCCGTTCGCCCAAATGAGCACGATGGGCGCAGATCAGGTTCAGCGGCGTCGGCTCGCCCAGCAGTTCCGGCAACAGCACCACCAGTCGGCCCGACTGCACATCCTGAGCGATGTCCAGCCAGGATTTATACACCACACCCCGCCCTGCCAGCGCCCAGCGGCGCACTACATCGGCATCGTCGCTGACGCGATCACCGCTCACCAGCTGCTCCAGCTCGCGGTGGCGGTCGTCGAGAAAGCACCAGCGCTCATGCACCCGCCCGGCCAGCATGAATCGCAGACAGTTATGGTGAACGAGGTCGGCCAGCGTGCGCGGCGATCCATTGGCCGCCAGGTAGCCCGGCGAAGCGCAGAGCACGCGCCGATTGGCAGCCGCCACCGGGACCGCCACCAGGCTGGAATCTTCCGGCTGGCCATAGCGCAGCGCGATATCGACGGGCTGCCGAAACAGGTCGGCATTGCGATCCGCCAATAACAATCGAAGGCTCAAGAGCGGGTGCTGCAGCTGGAACTCGTCCAGCCAGGGCAGAAGCACATTGCGGCCGAAATCTGACGGCGCTGACAGCTGCAGCGTGCCACTGATGGTCGCTTTACCGCCCGCAAGCAGTTGTTGACCCTCGACCAGGCTCTGCAAGGCCGAACGCGCATGGGGCAAATAGAGCTCGCCTTCGCCCGTCAGCCTCAGGCTCCGGGTCGAACGCACCAGCAAGCGGCAACCCAATTGTGCTTCCAGTCGCTTGAGCGCCGCACTGGCAACGGCCGGGGATAATTCCAGCTGCCGAGCGGCGGCTGACAGGCTCCCCAGTTCAGCGGTCAGTACGAATACCTGTAGGTCATCGCTACGCAGCATTTTCAATATTCCATTGAAAGAGTCTCTGCGAAATATGCGGTTTTTCATCGCAGCGCGAAAGCCGAACATGGCGGTATTCAATGCTCAGCTCTAGAAGGAGAGTCACGATGAAAGCCATCGGCTACCAACAATCCCTGCCAGTCGACGACGTGAACTCACTGATCGACATCGAACTGCCTGATCCCGCACCCGGCCCGCGCGACCTGCTTGTTGAGGTCCGCGCCATTTCGGTGAACCCGGTGGATACCAAGATCCGCATGCGTGTGCAGCCGGAAGCCGGTCAGTATCAGGTGCTCGGCTGGGATGTCGCCGGCGTGGTGCGCGCGGTGGGCAGCGAAGTCACCCTCTTCCAGCCCGGCGATGAGGTGTTCTATGCCGGCGCGCTGGACCGCCCCGGCGCCAACAGCGAGCTGCATCGGGTAGACGAGCGCATCGTCGGCCGTAAGCCCGCAACACTTGATTTCGCGGCCGCAGCGGCGCTGCCGCTGACGTCGATCACCGCCTGGGAACTGCTGTTCGAACGTTTGCAAATCAGCGAAAGCAAAGATGAGCGTGACCAGCGTCTACTCATCGTCGGTGCAGCAGGAGGTGTCGGCTCGATCATGACGCAGCTGGCGCGCCAGCTGACCGGACTGAAGGTAATCGGCACGGCCTCGCGCAGCGAAACCCAGGACTGGGTGCGAGAGCTGGGCGCTCATGAAGTGATCGATCACAGCCAGCCACTGGCCGCCGAGCTGCAACGAGTGGGCATCGCCGACGTCACCCACGTTGCCAGCCTGACCCACACCGACGTGCATCTGGCGCAGATCGTCGAGGCGTTGCAGCCTCAAGGGCGCCTGGCCTTGATCGATGATCCGGCAAGCCTCGACATCAGCCTGCTTAAGCGCAAGAGCCTGTCGCTGCACTGGGAGTTCATGTACACCCGTTCGCTGTACCAGACGCCGGACATGATCGCCCAGCACCAGTTGCTCAACCGGGTCGCCGAGCTGATCGACAGCGGTGTACTCAAAACCACGCAGGGAGAGCACTACGGCACGATCAACGCCGCGAACTTGCGTCGCGCCCATGCTTTCATCGAAAGCGGCAAAGCCAAGGGCAAGGTCGTCCTCGAAGGCTTCTGACCTCTGGTCGGCTGGCGTGCCGCCTCAGGACGAGGCGGACTCCTGGCTGCGCTGCGTAATAGCGATCTGGCCGGTGTACCAGGCCAGACACGCCGCCAGGCCGGCACATACAGTGATTGCCAGGGCCATCGGCACCGCGGTGCCGTTATGCATCCAACCCACTGCTGCCGATGCAAAGGCAGCGACGCAGAACTGCATGCTGCCCATCAAGGCCGACGCCAGCCCCGCCTGCTTGCCCTGCTTTGCCATGGCACAAGCAGTCGCGTTGGGCAGGATGCTGCCAAGGCTCGCCAGCCCGGCGAACAAGGGGATCAGCAACGGCCACAGCGCATCGGGCTCGCTCAGTGCGATTAGCAGCAACGCCGCGCCGCAAGCGAAGTAGAACCAAACCAGGCGCCTTAACCAGAAACCCGGACCGCGCAAGCGCAACAGCCGTGCATTGATCTGCGAAACGAGGATGAATCCAGCCGCATTGCTGCCGAACAGCCATCCGTAGTGCTCGGCCGGAACGCCATAAAGCTCGATGAAGACGAAGGGCGACCCGGCGATATAGGCGAACATGCCCGCCATGGCTACACCGCCGGAGAGCGCGAAGGCGATGAATTCGCCGTCACGAAACAACGCGACGTAGCGCCCGAAGGTACCGCTCAGGGGGTGTTTGGGCGCATCGGCCGGCAAGGTCTCCGGTAGCCGCATCGCGACCGCAACGCCGCACAGCGCACTGAATATCGTCAGCGAGACGAAGATCGCCTGCCAGCCAAAGGCGTTCATCAACAGCCCACCCGCCAGTGGTGCGAGGATCGGCGCCAGCCCCATCACCAGCATCAGTTGGGAAAAGACTTTGGCGCCCTGGACCGGATCGCAGCTGTCACGCACAACCGCACGGGTCACCACGATGCCTGCACAGCCACCCAGCGCCTGGACGAAGCGCGCGGCGATCAGCCAGTCCAGCGACGGCGCGAACGCGCACGCCAGCGACGCCAGAGTAAACAGCGTCACGCCCACCAACAGCGGCCAGCGCCGGCCGTACCGATCCGCCAGGGGCCCATAGATCAACTGACCAAGGGCCAGGCCGATAAAGTAAGCCGCCAGCGACAGCTGAACGTGTTCTACGTCTGTGGCAAAAGCGCGCGCAATCGAGGGGAACGCTGGGAGATAGAAGTCGATGGCCAGCGGGCCAAAGGCGCTAAGAGCACCCAGAATGAGCAAAATCGGAAGGGGCATGGAGAGAACTCGCGAAGCGGAAAAGCCGAAACGTCAACGCGCAGGGAAGCCGCGGTAGAGATCGATCATTTACAGAGAAGGTCAGATGCTGTTACATACACAGACGATTGTAAACATCCAAAGTTGCAGAAGTTGAAGGACGAACTCCGCATCGCCCGCCCGCCAAGGCCTTATTCAATGCAGCGTCAGGCTGCCGTAGCTCTCACATGCGAAGAACCAAAGAAGACGCCGAAAAGACCCGTATCGCTCTGCTCGCCTCTGCCGAGCGGCTATTTCTCGACAAGGGTGTGGCGCATACCAGCCTGGATCAGATTGCCCGCGACGCCGGGGTGACTCGCGGCGCTGTGTATTGGCATTTCCAGAACAAGGCACATCTGTTTCATGAAATGCTCAACCAGGTTCGCCTGCCGCCGGAGCAAATGGCCGAGCGACTCTGCAGTTGCACCCAGCAGCAGCCGTTGCGAGCGCTGCATGAACTCTGCATCGAAGGCATCAGTGCACTGGGCCGGGACGAGCAGAAGCGCCGTGTGATGACCATTCTTCTGCACCGCTGCGAATTCACGGAAGAACTGCGCGAAGCGGAAGAACGCCACCACGCGTTCATCAATCTGTTTATCGAGCTATGCGAGAAACTGCTGGAGAGTGCCGCCGACAGTCTCTATCCAGGCATCACGCCAAAACTGGCCGCGCGCACCTTGCACGCGCTGATCGTCGGTGTGTTCAGCGACTGGACCCGCGACCCAACCCTGTTCGATCCGGAAAAGGATTGCGCTGCCCTGATTGACCCGGTATTCCGTGGCTTGGTCAAGGACTGGGACAGTTCCGTCGCCCACTGACCTATCGCATAAAAAAGCGGCAGCACCGGCTGCCGCGTATCGCGTCACTGAACCTGATAGCCCTCTTCTTCAATGGCCTCGCGGATAGCCGCCTCGTCCAGCCCAGCCTCCACTCGCACCACACCTGCCTCAAGATCCACATCAACTTTGGCACTGGGATCTCGGGACTGAATCGCCTGGGTCACGGCGCGCTGGCAATGCGCGCAAGTCATGCCTGTCACGTTGAACGTATGCATCAGGTGCTCCTCTCGTTTATTGACGACTTCAGCATGCTCAACCTTGCCATACTGATAAGGTCAATAGACTGGCTGCGACAACCTGTTACTCGACTTGACCTTCCCATAAGGTGAAGGTTGATCCTCATCGGCATCAGGCCCATTCGGAGCGAACCATGACCAGCGCAACCTACACTTTGCCTATTACCGGCATGACCTGCGCCAGCTGCGCCGGGCGGGTCGAACGCGCCCTGCTGAAGGTGCCCGGGGTCGACAATGCGGCGGTGAACCTCGCCGCCGAGCAGGTCCGCGTGCAAACCCATGAAGGCGATATCGCCGCGCTAATACAAGCCGTGGAAAAGGCAGGTTACGGCGTGCCGGTGCAGACGCTGGAGCTGGCTATCGAAGGCATGACCTGCGCCAGCTGCGCCGGCCGTATCGAGCGCGCCCTGCTCAAAGTACCGGGCGTACGCAGCGCGTCGGTGAACCTGGCCAGCGAACGCGCACGCATCGAGGTGCTCGGCGCGGTAGACGCAACGGTACTGATCCAGGCCGTCGAAGCAGCCGGCTACAAGGCACAGGCCAGCAGCGATAACGAGCCCGCCACGGACACGAGCGACAGCCGTCTGCGCCGCGAACGCTGGGCAGTGATCGCCGCGTTGCTGCTGGCCGCGCCGCTGGTGATCCCGATGTTCGGTGACCTGCTGGGGCTGCATTGGATGCTGCCACCCTGGATTCAATTCCTGCTCGCCACACCTGTGCAATTCATCCTCGGGGCGCGTTTTTATGTGGCCGGCTGGAAAGCCGTGCGCGCTGGCGCCGGCAACATGGATTTGCTGGTTGCGATCGGCACCAGCGCCGGTTACGGCTTGAGCCTCTACCAGTGGTGGGCCGCTGAGGCCGGGCAGATGCCGCATCTATATTTCGAAGCGTCTGCTGTGGTGATCGCCCTCGTCCTGTTGGGCAAGTATCTGGAAAGCCGCGCCAAACGTCAGACCAGCGCGGCTATTCGTGCGCTGGAGGCGCTCAGGCCGGATCGCGCCTTACGGGTAGTCGACGGCCTTGAAGAGGACGTTGCGATCGCCGCCCTGCGCCTGGACGACCTGGTACTGGTCAAGCCTGGCGAGCGCTTCCCGGTGGACGGCGAGGTGGTCGAAGGTGAGAGCCAGGCCGATGAAGCCCTGATCAGCGGTGAAAGCCTGCCGGTAAACAAGGGGCCGGGCGACCGCATCACCGGTGGCGCGATCAACGGCGAAGGACGCTTGCTGGTGCGCACCACGGCCCTCGGCGGCGAAACGGTACTGGCGCGCATCATTCGGTTGGTGGAGGACGCTCAGGCGGCCAAAGCGCCCATTCAGAAGCTGGTGGACAAGGTCAGCCAGGTCTTCGTCCCGGCCGTATTGGTCATCGCCCTTATGACGGTCGCCGGCTGGCTGTTTGTCGGCGCTCCGGCCGAAGTTGCGTTGATCAACGCGGTTGCGGTGCTGGTGATCGCCTGCCCCTGTGCCTTAGGCCTTGCTACACCTGCGGCGATCATGGCGGGCACCGGCGTCGCCGCACGCCACGGCATTCTGATCAAGGACGCCGAGGCGCTGGAAGTCGCCCACGCCGTGACAGCCGTCGCCTTCGACAAGACCGGCACACTCACCTCCGGCAAGCCACGCGTTGTGCATCTGCATGCCGTGGACGGCGACGAAGCCACGCTGTTGCAACAGGCCGGTGCACTGCAACGCGGCAGCGAACATCCACTCGCTCAGGCAGTGCTCGACCGTTGCGCGGAACAAGGCATTACGGTCGCCGACGTTGAGCGCAGCCAGTCGCTAACCGGACGCGGCATCTCGGGCGACCTTGACGGTCGCTCGCTGGCGCTGGGTAATCGCAGGCTGATGGACGACAGCGGCCTGCAACCGGGCGAGCTGGCGGGCAAAGCCGAAGCTTGGGAAAGCGAAGGCCGCACACTGTCCTGGCTGATCGAGACTGCGCCGCAACCTCGCGTGCTCGGCCTGTTCGCCTTTGGCGACAGCCTCAAAGAAGGCGCCGCTGAAGCAATCGCAGCGCTCAACGCTCGGCATATTCGCAGCCATTTGATCACTGGTGACAACCGCGGCAGTGCGCGCGTTGTGGCTGAGGCGTTGCAGATCGACAGCGTGCATGCCGAAGTGCTGCCGGCCGACAAGGCGGCCACGGTCGCCGAGCTGAAAAAAGGCGGCGCGGTGGTGGCGATGGTCGGCGACGGCATCAACGATGCGCCAGCGCTGGCCGCTGCCGACGTCGGTATTGCCATGGGCGGCGGGACCGATGTGGCCATGCATGCCGCCGGCATCACACTGATGCGCGGCGATCCTCGCCTGGTGCCCGCTGCACTGGAGATCAGCCGCCGCACCTACCGCAAGATCCAGCAGAACCTGTTCTGGGCGTTCATCTACAACCTGGTCGGTATTCCGTTGGCAGCGTTCGGCTTTCTCAGCCCGGTGGTGGCAGGCGCGGCGATGGCGCTGTCGAGCGTCAGCGTGGTCAGCAACGCATTGCTGCTCAAGCGTTGGGAGCCGAAGGAATAACGTGCCGCCGCGCGTGGGCTGTGGTCGGCGGAATGCGATGGAGCACCGTGCCGACCCAGCCCACAACAGCCTCACACCGATTCGTCTGGATGCGCACATGAACATTGGCCAAGCAGCAAAGAAAAGCGGGTTGTCGGCGAAGATGATTCGCTACTACGAGTCCATCGACCTGATCTCCCCCGCCGGACGCAGCGCCAACGGCTACCGCCACTATGGCGAAGAAGACCTGCACCGCCTTGCCTTCATCAAGCGCTCGCGCGATATGGGCTTCTCATTGGAGGAAGTGAGCAGGCTACTTACGCTCTGGCAGGACCGCCATCGCGCCAGCGCTGACGTTAAGTCCCTGGCCGGCGCGCATATCGATGCGCTCAATCAGAAGATCGCTGAACTGGTGGGGTTACGCGACACCCTGCAAGAGCTGGTCGACACCTGTCAGGGCGACGACCGGCCGGATTGCCCGATCCTCAAGGACCTTGAGTCTGGCGGCTGTTGCTCTTAGCGTCACTCTCGATGAGCCGCTAGCACGGTGACAGACGCCCGATGCCCGCCCCAGATGCAACGAGGCCAGGCATTGCGACTGGCCTCGTGGTGAATCGTTTGCGCGATCAGCTTGCCTGCGTCTGCAGATAATTCTGCAAGCCGATACGATCGATCATCCCGAGCTGCTGCTCCAGCCAGTAGGCGTGATCCTCCTCGGTGTCCATCAGCTGCAATTCTAGAATTTCACGCGTCTGGTAATCGCCATGCTGCTCGGCCAGCGTGATGCCTTTGGCCAAGGCTTCGCGCACCTTGTATTCGAGTGCCAGATCGGCTCGCAACATCTCAGGGACCGTTTGGCCTGGATGCATCGCCTCGGGCGTCATGTCCGGAGTGCCTTCTAGGAACAGGATGCGTTTGAGCAGCGCGTCGGCGTGCTGGGTTTCCTCTTCCATCTCGTGATTGATGCGCTCGTAGAGCTTGGTGAAGCCCCAATCGGCATACATCCGCGAGTGCAGGAAATACTGATCGCGCGCCGCCAGCTCCCCACGCAGCAGTTCTTTCAGATATTCGATGACCTGTGGCTGACCTTGCATTGCGACTCTCTCCTGCACTGACATTTTGAACGCCGGGCAATGATACGCCCAATCGGCGGCAGATTGACCGAAGCCCCATTGCCGCAGGCAAAATCGGCTGACCAGCGGGTCACTTCAGCATAGGTCGAACTCCCGAGCCAGAGCGGGGTTCTACTGGTTCTGTCGCGGCGTTTCGCACTGCACCGCGATCTTGCTCGCCCCTATCGTCCAGGAGAACGGATGCCGCTTTTATCGTCGAGAGGCCACTCACCGCATATCAATATCACCGCTTCGATCTGCATGTTGCTGGCGCTGTCGGGCTGCTCCGAGGACACGAAACCTGCGCAAGTCCCGCCACGCGTCGCTTTCGTCGAGCCCCTGCAGCGCATTGATAACGGCCCCGAGGCGCTGCGCTTTCCGGGGGTGGTCGATAGCGTGACCAGCACGCAGCTGGCATTTCAGGTGCCGGGCCGCGTCGAGCAGATCCTCGTCGACGAGGGCGAACGCGTTGAAAAAGGTCAGCCGGTGGCCAAGCTCGATGACACCGACTACGAGCTGCAACTGCGCGAAGCCGAGGCACGGCTGCGCCAGCTGGAAGCAGATCTGACCCGCAAACGCGCCCTTTTGGCCGAGGGGATTCTCGCTCCGGCCGCGGTCGAACCCCTGCAGGCCAATGTGGTGGCGGCGCGGGTCGCCCGTGACAGCGCCCTTCGTAACGTCAATCACAGCACGCTGGAGGCACCGTTCGATGGCGTGGTCGCGCGGCGCCTGGTCGAACCGGACATGGTGGTCGCAACGGGCTCGCCCGTACTGGAACTGCAGAACAACCAGCACATCGAGGTCGCGGTCGACTTGCCAGAGAGTGCGGCGCTGAGCATTCCTCTGAACAGCACATTGGAGGCCGTGGGCGAGCTGGTCATCGCCGACCTGACCCTGCCACTGGCCTACAAAGAACACAGCACCCAGCCTCGCGAGGGCTCACGCACCTACAATCTGACATTGCAGGGCGAGCCGCCGGCGGACTACAACCTGCTGCCGGGAATGGCCATGCGGGTTCGCCTCCAGCGGCCTGCCGCCTCGCAAAGCGATACGCCGCCGCGTTTTCGCCTGCCGCTCAACGCCGTGCAAACAGCGCCGAACGGCAGCCATTACCTCTGGTTAGCGGTTGACGGCCATGCCCAGCGCCAGGACTTGCAGCTCGAGCGCATCGAAAACGATCACGCGGTGGTCAGCGGCGAGCTGAACAACGACATGCTGGTGGTGGTGGCGGGCGGCAGCAAGCTATCGGAAGACCAGCCGATCAAAGCCGAACGGCGGAAGTAAGCGGATGGATTTAGCTCGTTACGCCATCTGCAAACCGGTCAACATTTGGGTGCTGGTCCTGATCTGCCTGGTCGGGGGCGTCGTCGCGTTCTTCGAAATGGGCCGACTGGAAGACCCCGAATTCACCATCAAGGAAGCCATCGTCACGGTGCAGTATCCCGGCGCGACCGCACTCGAAGTCGAGCAGGAAGTGACCGAACCCCTGGAAAGCGCCATCCAGGAGCTTTCCGAGGTCAAGCAGATCCGCTCGCGCTCGATGATCGGTCTGGCGGAAATCCGTGTCGAAATCCAGGACCGTTACTCGGGTGAGCAGCTCGATCAGATCTGGGACCAGCTGCGCAGCAAGGTCGAAGATGCTCGACAACAGCTGCCTCCGGGCCTGGACCCACCGCTGGTCAACGACGACTTTGGCGATGTCTACGGCATCTTCTTTGCCCTGACCGGTGAGGGCCTGACGCTGGAAGAGCTGCATGAAGTCGCCAAGGACCTGCGCCGCGGGCTGATCACGGCGGACGGCGTTGGTCAGGTCGAACTGGCCGGCGTGCGTGAAGAGCGAATTCTGGTGGAAGTCGATCAGGCGCGCCTGGCCGCACTGAAACTGTCTCCACAAGAGCTGGTTGCGGCGCTGACCGATGCCGACGCAGCGGTGGAAGCCGGCGGCGTGCGGGCCGGCGAATTCTTCGTCCACATCCGCCCGACCGGCGCGTTCGACTCCCTGGATGCGCTGCGTGCATTGCCAGTGGGCCAAGGCCAGCAAAGCGTCGACCTGGGCTCCATCGCCACCTTGAAACGCGAATACGCTGAACGCCCGCGCCAGATCATCCGGCACAACGGTGAGCCGGCATTGACCCTTGGCGTCAGCGGTGTGTCGGGCAGCAACATCGTCGAAGTCGGTCGTAGCGTCGAGGCGAAGCTGGAATCCATGCAGTATCTGATGCCGCTGGGCGCCGAACTGCATCCGTTGTATCAGCAGCACAGTATCGTCAACGAGTCGGTCAACAGCTTCGCGCTCAACGTCTTCCTGTCGGTGGCCATCGTCGTCGGCGTGCTGTGCCTGGCCATGGGTGTACGCGCCGGCGCGATCATCGGCGCCGTGCTGTTTCTCACCGTGCTCGGCACGCTGCTGCTCATGTGGATCGGTGGGATCGAGCTGGAACGCATCTCCCTCGGCGCGCTGATCATCGCCATGGGCATGCTCGTGGACAATGCCGTAGTGGTCTGCGACGGCATGCTGATCGAGAAACAACGCGGCAAAAGCATTCTCGAAGCCTCTCGCAAGACGCTGCAGCAGACGCAGTGGTCGCTGCTGGGCGCAACCATCATCGGCATCCTGGCCTTTGCCGGGATCGGCCTGTCGCAGGACACCACCGGTGAGTTCCTCTTCTCGCTGTTCTTCGTCATCGCCGCGTCGCTGCTGCTCAGCTGGTTGCTGGCGCTGCTAGTGGTGCCGCTGTTCGGGCACTACCTGCTCGAGCGCAAGGGCGACAAAGAGCACGATGACACCGACCCGGACGATGCCTACAGCGGGCCAATCTACAACCGCTACCGCCGTATCGCGGGTGGAGTGCTGGGTCGCCCCTGGCTGACATTGGGCATTCTGGTCGTGCTCACGGTCCTCAGCGTGCTGGGCTTCAGCCGCGTGCCACAAAGCTTCTTTCCGCCGTCGAGCACACCAATCTTTTACGTGAACCTGTTCCTGCCCCAGGGCACACACATTCGCGAGACCAGCCGCACCGCCGAAGATGTCGAGGCCTACCTGAAGCAGCTGGACGGCGTAACCGATGTGTCGACCTTTGTTGGCGCAGGTGCGTCGCGCTTCATGCTCACCTACGCGCCGGAACAGCCTAACCCTGCGCTGATGCACTTTCTGGTACGCACCGAAAATGCCGAGGTGATCGCCGATCTGGTTCGCGAAGTGAACCAGACACTGCCGGGCCGCTATCCTTCTACCGACGCCGCCGCCGCGCAATTCATGTTCGGCCCCAACGCCGAAGCCAAGCTCGAAGCGCGGATCAGCGGCCCCGACATTGACGAGCTGCGCCGGCTGTCGGCCGAAGGTCAGCGAATCCTTCAGGAGCAGGGCCAAGTCTTCAACATCCGCGATGACTGGCGCTCGCCTGTGCCGGTGCTGCGTCCGCGGCTGGCCCTGGACCGCCTGGCCGATGCAGGGCTGACCCGCCAACAGGTGGCGCAGGCGCTGTCAGTGGCCAGCGAGGGCCAACAAGTCAGCGTGTTCCGCGAGCAGGACGAGCTGATCCCGATCCTCCTGCGCGCCACCCCGGAGGATCGCGTCGAACCAGGCGACCTGCTGCAACGGCTGATCTGGAGCCCCGCCACCCGCAGCTACGTGCCGCTGGCCCAGGTAGCGGACGGCGTCGAGGCTACGACCGAGGAGTCGATGATTCGCCGTTACGGCCGCGAACGGACCATCGCCGTCCGTGCTGAACCGCGCGACGGCGAGAACACCAACGTCGCCTTCGAGCGCATTCGTCCGCTGATCGAGGACATCGAACTGCCGATCGGTTATTCACTGGAATGGGGCGGCGACCACGAACAGTCATCCGATGCTCAGCAGGCGCTGGCCAGTACGCTCGCAGTGCCGTATCTGGCGATGGTGCTGGTCACGGTGCTGCTATTTGCCAAGGTCCGTCAGCCACTGATGATCTGGCTGGTAGTACCGATGGCGCTGTGCGGCGTCACGCTCGGGCTGCTGGTGACCGGCCAGCCGTTCGGCTTCATGGCCCTGCTCGGCCTGCTCAGCCTGACGGGCATGCTGATCAAGAACGCCGTGGTGCTGGTGGATGAGATCGACCGGCAAATTGAGGATGAAGTGCCGCGTCTGACTGCCATCGTCGAGGCATCGGCTTCGCGCCTGCGGCCGGTGATGATGGCAGCGGGCACCACGGTGCTGGGCATGGTGCCGCTGCTGTTCGACCCTTTCTTCGCCAACATGGCCGTCACCATCATGGGCGGACTGGGCTTTGCCACCCTGCTCACCCTGCTGGCAGTGCCCTGCCTGTACCTGCTGTTCATGCGCGTCAAACCGGAGGAAACCTGATGCCAAGCCGATTGCCCCGCACGCCGCTGGTCTGGGCACTGGCTTTGGCCCTTGGCGCCTGCTCCAGCGTGCCGGAGCGCCCGGCGCCCGACGTGCCGGATAGCTGGTTCCATGCGGTGCGCCAACAGCCAGCCGATGCCGAAGCGCTTGCCGACTGGTGGCAGCGATTCGACGATCCAGTGCTGACAAGGCTCGTACGCCAGGCGCTGGAGAACAACCGCGACATCCGCCTGGCCATGCTGCGCGTCGACACCGCGCGTGCGCAGTTGCGGCAGGCCCGCGCGGGACTCTTCCCCACCTTCGATCTGCCCGGTTCGGCCAGCCGCCAGTGGATCGAGAACAACAACGAGCAAAACCCCAACAGCCCAATCGGCCAGTTCATCCCGGACGAAGACGTGATCACCATCGACAATTGGGAATTGGCGCTACAGGCCAGCTGGGAGCTGGATATCTTTGGCGCTACCCGCGCGCGAACCGACAGTGCGCGCCAGCAGATCCGATCCGCCCAGGCCCAGGCCATTGCAGCCCGGTTGGCGGTCGCCTCGAACATGGCGCAGGGCTACATGCAACTGCGCGCCCTTGAGGGGCAACGCGCGCTTTTGGTTGAGGGGATCGAGCTGGCGAAAGGCCTCGAACACATCGCCCGCCGACTGTTCGAGGCGGGCGAGGTCACCCGGCTGGATGTCGAAGCTAGCGCCGCTGAGCATGCCTCGCTGCAGGCGGATCTGGATGAGTTGGAAATCAACCTGGCCGAAGCGAGGCTGGCTCTGGATACGCTGCTCGCCGAGCCACCGGGAAGCATCGCCCGGCGGCTTACAGCCGGCGCCAAGGTTCCGCTGGCAGACAAACCCATCCCGCCCGGACAACCCCTGGACCTGCTGCGAAGACGCCCGGACTTGATTGCCGAAGCGGCGCAACTGCAAGCAGCGCAACTGCAATCGCTGGCCGCCCGCCGCGACCTGTTCCCGACGCTTGCCTTGCAGGCGGCAGTCGGCCGCTCCGGGCTGGCCTTGGGCGATGCTTTTTCCACCGCCTCGAATTTCGCCCGCCTCGGTGCGACTTTCGGCCTGCCCTTTCTCGACTACCGCCGGCGCGGCGCGGCGATCGACCTGGCCGATGCAGAGGGCGAGAGCGCCTACCTGGGCTTCCAGCAGGCACTGGCTCAAGCACTGGAGGACGTGGAGCGCTCACTGGTGCGCATCGACGGGCAACAACGCCGCCTTGAGTCGCTGCGCACCACCCTCCGCCATCGGGCCTACGCCTATGAACTGGCGCAGAAGAGCTATCGACTGGGCGAGGCGAACCTCAACGAAGTGCTGGATGCCCAGCGCGGATCGCTACAGGCTCGCCAGCAAGCACTGCAAGGCCGTACGGCGCTGGCAACGGTCCAGGTCGCGCTGTTCGTCGCGCTGGGCGGCGGCTGGGAAAGGGAGCCGGGCTCCATGTCAGATGCAGACAACACGAGCGAAGCGCCGGAGCAGCCGGAGCAGTAATTCTGCGACCGCCTCTCCTGGGTGAACGCGGGGCGATGATCGCGAGCAAGCTCGCTCCTACGAAAAGCGGAAAGCGGAAAGCGGAAAGCGGAAAGCGGAAAGCGGAAAGCGGACCAATCTTGCGATCCTCAGCGCCCGGAACGCCTTCGCTCCGTAGGAGCCAGCTTGCTGGCGATCCCGACGCTCATAAGCAGCTAGCATCACGCGGACACTGAACCGTGATCGCTCCAAGGTGGGACGTTCGAGAAGGTCCCACCGTGCCCGAGATCAAGCGATCAAGCCCGCCATGCGCTGCTCAGTTACGCATCCACGGCGGCGTGGGCGGCTCGTCGCTGGGCTCGTCCGTTGCGTTGCGCAGGGCTTCCTTGCGCGCCTGATCGGCCAGGGTCGCCTTGATTTCCCGCATCACGGCATCCAGATCCGCCGCGTCTTCCGGCTCGGCGAATTCCCCGGTGAGCTCGGATTCAGGCGTGAGCTTGCCGTCCTCGTACAGTGCCCACATTTCCTTGGCGTAGCGGGTGAATTTGAGTTCGGGCGCGAACTGCCCGAAGTAGGCGGACATGTTGCCAACGTCCCTTTCGAGCATCTCGAAGGCGTGGTTGTTACCCGCCGCATCGACTGCCTGAGGCAAGTCGATGATCACTGGCCCATGCTCATCAAGCAGCACGTTGAACTCGGAGAGGTCGCCATGCACCAGCCCGGCGCAGAGCATCTTGACCACTTCATGGATCATGAAGGCATGAAATTCCCGCGCATCATCGGGGTGCAGGTCGACGTCGTTGAGACGTGGTGCGGCATCGCCGTCTTCGCCGGAGATCATCTCCATTAGCAGCACGCCATCGAGAAAGTCATACGGCTTGGGCACGCGCACGCCCGCATCCGCCAGCCTGAACAAGGCGGCCACTTCAGCGTTCTGCCAGTTTTCTTCCTTCTCCTTGCGCCCGTGCTTGGAGCCCTTGGCCATGGCGCGAGCATCGCGGCTACTACGAACCTTGCGGCCTTCCTGGTATTTGACGGCCTGTCTGAAGCTGCGGTTGTTGGCTTCCTTATAGACCTTGGCGCAACGTAGCTCATCACCACAGCGCACTACATAAACCGCTGCTTCCTTGCCGCTCATCAGCGGGCGCAGCACTTCGTCGATCAGCCCATCCTCGACCAACGGCTCGAGTCGTTTTGGCGTTTTCATCAGCGGCTTACAGACCCTATTTGACTATGCAGATCTGCAGGTTACGGCAATCACGAACGGGCTTCCATGCTCGCCCGCAAGTTTGAAAGCGTACTGTGGATTGGCATCAGAGCCGGCCAGGGCGGACAATCGCGCTCATTCACCCAGGGAGCACTGCAATGCTCGATTTCGACCACTGCTGGCAAGCGCTCTGCGATCGCGATCCGAGCTTCGATGGGCGCTTCGTGTTTGCCGTGCATTCGACCCGAATCTTTTGCCGTCCGAGCTGCCCGGCACGTCGTCCCCGGCGCGAGGGTGTCAGCTTTTTCAGCCACATCCACGAGGCCGAGGCCGCCGGATTCCGCGCGTGCAGACGCTGTTCGCCTCAAGGCAAGAGCCCCGCCGAACAGCTCGATGAGCTGGTAATCGCCGCCTGCCGCCTGCTGGATGAGAGCGTCGAACCGATGACCCTGGAGCAGCTGGCTGCCCGTATCGGCTTGTCATCGTCGCATCTGGCGCGCGCATTCAAGGCGCGAACCGGCCTGACGCCGCGCGCCTGGGCCGCAGCGCGCCGACGAGAGCGACTGGAAATGCAGCTGCCGGATGCCGAGTCAGTGCTTGGCGCAGCCTTGGACGCCGGCTACGGCAGCACGCGCGGCGCCTATCAGCATACTGCCGCGATCAGCCCGGCCCAGCGCCGACGCAAAGGTGCCGGCGAAACCCTGCGCTATGCCACCAGCCCGTGCCCCTTGGGGCTGTTGCTGGTGGCGGCCAGCGAAAAAGGGATATGCGCACTGTTGTTCGGAGATGAACGGCAGGCGTTACTTGAAGAACTTGGCGCCCGTTTCTCGGCAGCACATCTGCTGCCCGATCAGGCTGGGCTCGGCGAATGGCTGCGCTCGATCATCATCCAACTGGGAGAGCCCACCCGCGCCGCGCAGCTGCCGCTGGACCTGCGTGGTACCGCATTCCAGCAACAAGTCTGGCAGGCGTTGCGGAGCATTCCTCCGGGTGAGACCCGACGTTACGGTGAGCTGGCTGCAAGCCTTGGCAGCCATCCGCGCGCTGTAGCCCGTGCCTGCGCCAGCAACCCTGTGGGGTTGCTGGTGCCTTGTCATCGCGTGGTCGGCGCCAACCAGGCACTGACCGGTTACCGCTGGGGTGTTGAGCGAAAAGCCGCCCTGCTCGACTCGGAGCGTGATGAATCGGGAGCCTGAGAGCGATTTAGCGGTCGGATGCTTCACATGCCACCGCAAAGAGCCCAGCCATGACCGAACTGAAACGCTACCGCATTCATTACCTGATCAACGGCGAACCCGCCTCGCTGACAATGAGCGCCTTCGAAGCGCCTGCTATGGAGCAAGCCGAGCTGGAGATCCTGTTGCACCACGTCAAAGAGCCCCGCGCCAGCGTCGACGCGCCCTGGGAAATTCCCGAACGCGCCAGCGAGCACAGCCGCATGGCCGAACTGGGCGTCAGCGATATCCAGATCGAAGAAGAATCGCACCGCTGACGCACTGCCACGCACCCACTGAAGGAGAGCCAGCCTTGCCCTTGATCGACACCCACACCCATCTCGACTTCGATCCCTTCGACGCGGACCGTGGTGAGGTGCTGGCCCGCTGCGCCACGGCTGGAGTCGAGCGCGTACTGGTGCTTGGCGTGCATCAGGCGAACTGGGACAGGGTCTGGCAGATGGCATTGGACGAGCCAGCCGTCTATGCCGCGCTGGGCCTGCATCCAGTGTTCCTGCAGGATCACCGCCCGGAGCATATCGACGCGCTGCGCGACTGGCTGCAGCGCTTGCGTGGCGAAGACAAGCTCTGCGCCATCGGCGAGATCGGCCTCGACTATTACATCGAAAATCCGGACAAGGATCGCCAGCAAGAGCTGCTCGAAGCCCAGTTCGGCTTGGCCAACGAATTCGAACTGCCGGTACTGCTCCACGTTCGCCGCGCCCACGCGCCGATGATCGCCACCTTAAAGCGCTACAAGCTCAAGCGCACCGGCATCGCACATGCCTTCAGTGGCAGTTGGGAAGAAGCGCGGGAGTACATCAAACTCGGCTACAAGCTCGGCCTGGGCGGCGCAGGTACCTGGCCCCAGGCGCACCGCATGCACCGTGTGCTGCAGCAACTGCCACTTGAGAGCATCGTCCTGGAAACCGACGCCCCGGACATCACACCCCACAGCCACGCCGGCCAACGCAACAGCCCGGAATTCCTCCCGGACATTTGCCGCGAGCTGGCCGAATTGCGCGGCATCAGCCCAGAAGAGCTGGCAGACGCCAGCTATCGCAACAGCTGCGAGTTGTTTGGCTGGAAGTGATCGCGCAGTCCAGGCCCGCTCTGCCGAACATCACCGTTCTGCCGAACATCACCGGCTAGGCGCCGCTTAACAAGCGGCAGGGTCAGACGCGGAACGCACCGATCAGTTGCTGCAGCCGCCCGACCAACTCGGTGAGCTCGCGACTTGCCTGCTCGGTATGGCCTGCGCCCTCGGCGGTGCGCTGCCCAGCCTCGTTGATCGCTACAATGTTGCGATCAATATCGTGGGCGACGGCGGTCTGTTGCTCGGCAGCCGCGGCGATCTGCTGATTCTGGTCAACGATGACACCGACCGCACCAAGGATATTCTCAAGTGCCTGCTGAACCTGGGCCGACTGGCTGACCGTTTGTTCAGCCATGGAGTGACTGGAGTGCATGGTCTTGACCGCGGCACCAACGCCACCCTGCAGGCGACCAATCATTTGTTCGATTTCTTCGGTGGATTGTTGGGTGCGCTTGGCCAGGCTGCGCACTTCATCCGCCACCACAGCGAAGCCGCGGCCCTGCTCGCCGGCGCGTGCCGCCTCGATCGCCGCGTTGAGCGCCAGCAGGTTGGTCTGCTCGGCCACGCCCTTGATGACATCCAATACCTGGCTGATGGCTTTGCTGTCGCTTGCCAGCTGATTGATCACACTGACCGATTGTTCGATCTCGGCGGCCAGAAGGCCGATGCCGCTCACCTGCGCCTCGACCAGGGTGCGACCGCTAACGGTTTCCTCATTGACACTCTGAGCGCTGCCCACTGCGGCTTCAGCACTGGTGGCCACTTCCTGCGCGGTCGCCGACATCTCGTTCATTGCCGTGGCGACCTGCTCGATCTGTCCGCGCTGCTCGGACACCGTCTGGTTGCTCTCGCCAGAGACGGTTTCCACGCGCGAGGCCTGACGCTCCACTTCGCCGACTGTCTGTCCGACGCGCTCGATAAGTTCGCGGATTTTCGACACCGTCTCGTTGAACACCTGACCCAGTTCACCCAGCTCGTCGCGGCTTTGCACCTTGAAACGCGCTGTCATATCCCCCGCCGCCACTCGGTCCATGGTGGCACCGAGGCTGCGCAGCGATGCGCGGGTAGACATGTAGAACGCGCTGTAGAGGTAGACGATCAGTACAAACACCACTGCCAGTGCGGCCAGCAGCAGCACCATCAGTAATTGCTTTTGCTCCAGACGCTGCTCGAGCTGGTCATCCAGGAAGGCGAGGATGGCGTCGTTGAGCGCATAGGTTTTCGCCATTTCGGCGCTGATCAGGTCGTAGAAATTCTCCCAGGGCTGATCCAGCGCCTCGGCCATGATCACCTGATCCTGGAAGATATCGCTGCTGGACTGCAGAGAGTCGCGGCTCGCCTTTGCCTGTGTATCAAGTTGGCTCTGGGCGGCGGGGCTGCTGCCCAGCACGTCATGCAGTTGAGCACCGTATTGAGCTTGCTGCTTCTCCAGCTCCAGCAGCAGGTCGTCCAGTTTGTTGCTGGCATCGGAGTTCAAATAGCCCTGACCAAAGGTGTAAGAGCCCACCGCCCGACCTTCACCGAGCGCAGCAGTGATGGTCGGCGTCGCCGAGGTCAGAAGCTCAGAGAGTAAGCGGACATCACGCTGACTGTCCTGACTCAAGCCCGACTGGCTGGCGATCAGCTTGATCATGACCTGCGCCTTGGCCAACACCGCCCGCGCCATAGCGGCTTTTGCTTGCAAGGACTGCTGCGACTGAGCCTCACGCAGTGCAGCATCGAGCTCATCCCGGCGCGCTTCGAATTCGGCGACCTGCTCAGGGTTATCGCTGACCGGCGTCAGGTTCTGCATTCGCGCAGCAAGTTCTCGTTCGGCATTGGCCAGTCGGGTGATCAGCGCCTGCACCTCACCGGTCTGGCCAATGATGCCTTCGATCTCGACCAGATCTTTCCAGTCTTCCATTTCCCGGCGTAGCTGTAAGGCCGTGCCCAGCAGCTCCAGGCTGCGCAACTCAGTGCGGGTGCCGACGAACTCCTCGTAGGAGTCGCGCACCAGATAGAAATTGGTCAGCAGCATGGGGACGAAAAACAGAACGCTGATCAGGCTGAACTTCATGCCGAAGCTCAGACGGTTCATCAGAGCGATGGCCGGATACAACAGACTTTTCAAAAGACGTCTCCCAATTTTTTGTTGTATTGCCATCAGCGTCGAGACTGCGGCAGGGCTCGTCAGAGAAGGTGCGAGAAAACTTATACGGGATATCGGACGGGGCTCATGTAACTTAAGGTAATGGCAGAGTGACACCCCGACAACTGGCAGAAGACACGCCGATTCCGGCATATCCACCGCACTTATGCGGAGCACCTATTGTGCGGAGTGTCTCTACAGAGCGCTGAGCGGCATCGACTCGCTAGCGGAATAGAATCCAGAGTGCGATCGCTGCGTACCAGAGGATGCGAGCACGCACGAGTAAGGCGGCGAGACTGTCGAGGCGCCCGATGCCCGCCTGCCCGGCGTAGGGCTCGTCAAGGTCAGCCGCCACTGGGCCGACCTCGGCCAAGAGCTGCCGAGCAGGAACACCCCAGTGCAACAAATCAGCCAGCATGGCGCGATTAGCCGCGACGAAATTGCCGACCAAGCCGAAGCTAGCCAGCAGCACCCGCACCGGTAGCCAGTCGAAGGCATGCCTGAACTGGCCCGCCCGCTCGCGTATGGCCTCGGCCTTGGCGTGCTCGATGGTCAACGCGAGCAGCCGATAGGCGAGCGCCGCCACGGGACCAAGCAGTACGTACCAGAAGATCACGGCAAAGAAGCCTTGATGGCTGCGCCAGAGCAGCTGTGCTTCCACGGCACGCAATAGGCCCGGCGCATCCGTCGCGCTGAGCCCCAGGTCACGCTCGGCGACCAGTGCTGCAGCTTCGTCATCGCCACGACGCCAGGCATCGCGGAACGGCCCGAGCTCACGCTTGCCCTGGCCTCGACCCAGACTGTAAAGCAGCACCAGCAGGTGCAAGGGCAGGCTTAGCCAGCCATAGGCCAGCGGCTCGAGCGCCATCAACAACAGGCCAAGCAACAGCACCGGCAGCAGCACCAGAATGGCCAGACTTAGCCATGGACCGCGCCTCGACTCCGTGCCGCCCTCGACGCGCTCCAGCAGGCGCAGCCAGGGGCCGTCATCCTGCACCGCACGCCGCCAATCGGTGAGCTTATCGATGACCAGGGCCAAGAACACCACGAGAAAAATCATCTATCGAATCCTGTCAGGGCAGTTCAGGCAACGATCGAGGCCGTGCGCAAACGTTGCCAATCAAATGCGGGACCGGGGTCGGTCTTGCGTCCCGGCGCGATATCGCTATGGCCACAGACGCGCTCCGGCGTGATCGCCGGATAGGCCTGCTGAAGCAGGCGACACAGTGAGATCAGGCTGTCGTACTGGGCTTCGCTGAACGGCTTTTCGTCAGTGCCCTCCAGCTCGATCCCAATAGAGAAATCGTTGCAACTTTGCCGGTCAGCGAAACAGGAAACACCGGCGTGCCAGGCGCGCTCCAGACAAGAGACGAACTGAGTGATCGCGCCATCACGTTCGATCAGAAAGTGCGCTGATACCTGCAGGTTCGCTATTTCTTCGAAGAAGGGATGCTCGTCGCACGGCAGACAGTTCTGAAAAAACTGTTGGACTTTCCCGGTCCCGAACTGGCCAGGCGGCAGGCTGATGTTGTGGATGACCAGCAGCGAAATCTCGCCATCCGGACGCTGGTTGAAGTTGGGCGAAGGGCAATGGCGTACACCTCGGCACCATCCTGTCGCATGATCCAGCTGCATCACGGCGAAACCTGGTTGAACTGCGGGTCTGAAGGCTAGCGCCTGCAACCACCCCGCTGCAAGCAGTCAGGCTATAGCAACTCCATCGACTGCTGAGGACGGCCGCGCTTCTCATCACGGCGCGAGGCCAGGCGATCAGCAAGCCGGGTTGGCTCGGGCAACCGATAGCGGGTGACGTAACGCATGACTAGTTGCGGTGCGGTTTCCAGGCTGACCCGGTTGCCCGGTGAAATGATCAGCGGACGCACCTTGTCCTTGCTGCGTAGAACCGTGCCGATCACCTTTCCGCCCTTGTCCAACAGATCGACCTGCTCGCCCCGCTGCTCGCCGAGCGCCGTATGCGTCCCGACCAGGATCTTTTTCGCGACGCCGATGGTCGGCAGCCCGGTAACGACACCCAGATGAGCCGCAATGCCAAGACCACGGGGATGAGCGATGCCATGCCCATCGGAAAAAATCAGATCAGGCGTTTGACCGAGTGAGTCGAGCGCCTGCAGCACGGCAGGCAGTTCGCGAAACGACAGTAGCCCCGGAATGTAAGGCATACAAGTCGGTATCCGCGCCAGCGCCTGCGCCAGCGGTTCGAGGGTTTCGGCATCGAGAAGCACGACCGCGGCACGGGTGATCCTGCCGCCTTCCTCGAAGCCCACATCGACGCCAGCGATCATTTTTAACGGACCGAACTCATCGGCAAGGACGACCTTGTCGGCTAGCTGGGTCTGGATTGCGCGGGCATCGGCAGTGCTTCCGCCCCAACGCTGAAGGTCAGCGCGAGGTTGCGATCTAGGTTCTGTCATGTGGTCCTCCCAGCCCGATAAGACGGCCGCCCGCAAGTACGGTTCCACAGCGGCGCTTGATTGGGACTGGACAGTCACGCGAAAAAATAAGACGCTCCTGCCGGACTGCGGCAGTTTTACCCTGCTTTATCCAAACAATAACAATCGGAACAGCCTGATCTCGCATGCTCACCGCCCCCCCCTTGAAACGTATCAGCATTCTGGCAACGGACGGTGTGTTCGCCTCCACCCTGCTCCATGCCAAGGACTTCTTTCACATGGCCAGCCTGCGCTACGGCAAGCAGCTGGGACTCGATCTCAACCCCGCGTTCGAGACGTCATTGGTCAGCCCGGACGGGCTGTCGGTCAGTACATTCAGCGGCCCACGCATTGAAGTGGATGGGGCCCTGGATGAGGCAGACGCCGTGATCCTACCGGCGTTCTGGGGCGACTTTGACGCTATCAGCCGGCGCTATCCGCAGGTTTCGCCCTGGTTACAGGAGCGGCATGCGGCCGGCAGCGCGATCTGCGGCGAGGCCAGCGGGGCCTTCTGGATGGCTGCCGCAGGGTTGCTTGACGGCCGTGAGGGCACCACTCACTGGCGTTTCGCCCATGAATTCGTCGAACGGTTTCCGCGCGTGCTGTTCACTCAGGAAAAGCACCTGACCGACAGCGACAATCTTTACTGTGCAGGCGGCACCACGTCAGCCTGCGACCTCTATATCCATCTGGTCGAGCGCTACTGCGGCGCCCATATCGCTCAAGGCATGGCGCGGGACATCCTGTTCGAGGTCCGGCGCAACTACAATCCGGGGCGAATAGGCTTCGGCGGACAGAAGCTTCACCTGGACACCCGGGTGTTGCAGATCCAGGAATGGCTCGAGGAGCATTTCGCGGAGAAATTTCGGTTCGAAGATGTAGCGCGCGATCACGGCATGAGCATTCGCAATTTCATGCGCCGGTTCCAGACGGCCACTGGCGACAAGCCGCTGCACTATCTCCAGCGATTACGCATCGAAACGGCAAAGACTCTGCTTTCCACGACCCGAAAAAGCATCAAGACCATCAGCTACGAAGTGGGTTACGACGACGCGAGCTTCTTCGCCCGCCTGTTCCGCCAGCACACCGAACTGTCGCCGAATCAGTATCGGCAGCAGTATCGCCATAAAAGCGCCTGACCGATAAAACACAAACGGCAAGTCGTGCCAAGAAGCAGACTTGCCGCGTGTGTCCCCTGAGCGTTATCAGGGCTTGTGCGGGCGCGATAGATATTCGTGGGACTGCATCTCCAGCAGACGACTCAGGGTCCGCTGGAATTCGAACTCGAGCCGGCCGCCTGCATACAGGTCTTTCAACTCAACCTCGGCCGACAGGATCAGCTTGACGTTGCGGTCGTAGAACTCGTCAACCATGTTGATGAACCGACGTGCCATGTCGTCCTTGGAAACGTCCATCCGCTCGATGTTGGAAACGAGCACTGCATCGAAAATCTTGCCCAGCTCGATGTAGTCGTTCTGGCTGCGCGGGCCGTCGCAGAGCTCACGGAACTCGAACCAGGCCACGCCACTGGCAACCTTGCGCGCAACGATCTCGCGGTTCTCGATCATCAGAGGTTCGTTTTCCTGAACCCGGCACTTCTCTGGCAGCAAGCTGCGGAAGCTCTTTTCCAGACTCTGCTCCGCCTCGGCATCCAGTGGGAAGTGGTAGAGCTCGGCTTGTTCGAGCGCACGTAGACGGTAATCGATGCCGCTGTCGACGTTGACGATCTCGGTGTGCTTCTTCAACAACTCGATCGCTGGCAGGAAGCGCGCACGTTGCAGGCCATCCTTGTAGAGCCCGTCCGGCACGATGTTGGACGTTGCGACCAGGCTGACGCCATTCTTGAAAAGCTCTTCCAGCAGGGTCGCAAGGATCATCGCATCAGTGATATCCGACACGAAGAATTCGTCGAAACAGATCACCCGCGACTCATCCGCAAAGCGTTTGCCGATGATGGTCAGCGGGTTCTTCTCACCCTTGAGCGTGCGCATCTCTTCGTGCACGCGCTTCATGAAACGGTGAAAGTGCGTACGGGTCTTTCGTTCAATGGGCAGCGCGTCGAAGAAGGTATCAACCAGATAGGTCTTGCCGCGGCCTACGCCGCCCCAGAAATAAAGGCCTTTCACCGGCTCCTGGTGCTTCTTGCCGAACAGCTTGCCGAGCAGCCCGGACTTGTTGCGGTCGTCTGCGACCAGATCGTCATACAGACGCTGCAGATGACGCACTGCAGTTTCCTGGGCGGCATCGTGAAAAAAGTCGGGACGTTTCAGGTCTTCCTGATAGCGCTCAAGAGGGGTCATGGCGGGGTCTGGGTAGTGAAACGGGGCCGACACTTTAGCCGCGCCCTGGGTGGTTGGCAATTTACGCAGGTCGTTCAATTGCTGGAGCCTCGTATGGGATCAGCAGAGAAGCGCCGACTGTACTGCGATCGGCGCATCCTATGGGGAGTTACGCAACAAGCGTCGCCAATGCCTGGCGCAGACGCAGCATGGCTGCTTCCAAAGCCTGCTCATCGGCGTAGCTGGGGCTGTCAGCGATGCAATCGCCGTCTAGCCACAGGGTAAATTGATTGTCCTCATCGGCTCGGAGTTCCAGGGCATCCACGCCCTGCGCGATCAGGCGCTGGCTGAGCGCACCAATCGCCTTGGGATCGCTGAACGGCCGTGACAACAGCAACTCTTCTCCATCGGCGGCAAAAAAGCGGAAACGGAAGCTGCCGTCAGCTTCGCGGAAACTGGCGAAGCGAGCGGCCTTGCCACCTTTTTTCTTCACCGGCGCGGCACTGGCCACTTCGCTGCGGAAATTCCGCAGCCCCACCGATTCCCGCAATTCGCCGAGGAATGGCGTTGCGACCTTGCGCGCCTTGGCGGCACCTGCCTGCAGGATATCCTCCAGCTCGCCAGGGCGCTGCATCAGGGTGTGGTAGCGCTCACGCGCCTCGCCCAGCTCGCGATCGAGCAGGTCGAACAAGCGCTGCTTGGCCTCGCCCCAGGCCAGACCGCTGACCAGCTCGGCGCGGAACTCGGCCAGTTGCGCCGGGGTGGCAAATGCTTGGTAGATGGTGAACAGGTGGGACTCGTCTGGATTCTTAGGCTCACCGGGCAGCCGGGAGTCCGTGACAATCCGCGCGATCGTGCTTTTCAGCTGTTTAGCGCTGGCGAACAGCGGGATGGTGTTGTCGTAGCTCTTGGACATCTTGCGTCCATCAAGGCCAGGCAACGTCGCCACGCTTTCCTCGATCACCGCAGCGGGAAGGGTGAACAGCTCTTTGCCCTTGCCAAACAGATGATTGAAGCGCTGGGCGATGTCGCGCGCCATTTCCACATGCTGAATCTGATCGCGTCCGACCGGCACCTTATGTGCATTGAACATGAGGATGTCCGCGGCCATCAGCACCGGATAGCTGAACAAGCCCATCGTGATGCCCGCGTCAGGGTCTTCACCGAGTTCGACGTTCTTGTCTACCGACGCCTTGTAAGCGTGGGCGCGGTTTAGCAGGCCCTTGCCGGCGACGCAGGTCAACAGCCAGGTCAGTTCGGGTATCTCGGGAATATCGGACTGGCGGTAGAAGGTCACCCGATCCGCATCCAGGCCACAGGCCAGCCAGGTTGCAGCAATTTCCAGACGCGACTGCTGAATGCGCAGCGGGTCGTCGCATTTGATTAGCGCGTGGTAATCGGCGAGAAAGTAGAAGGAGTCGGAATCGGCCTCCCGGCTGGCCAAGATGGCCGGGCGGATGGCGCCGGCGTAATTGCCCAGATGAGGCGTGCCGGTGGTGGTGATACCGGTGAGAATTCGGGTTTTCATACGTTGATCTCGATTCGGTCGACGCCAGCGGCAAACCTGCTGGTGTTCCGTTGAAAATGGAGCGAGCCACGGCCAGTTTGAGTGATCGCGCAGCACGTGCGGCGACTAGCTCACCGCTAGCCCAATCGCGGCGCGACCAGCTCTTTCAGCTCTACCAGCTTGCCGTGAAAAAAGTGGCCGCATTCTGCCACTTTCAGCAATTCATGGGGATGCTGAAGTCCGGCGGAAAATGCATGTACCGACGCTGGATCGATGACCTCATCATCGTCGGGCTGGATGACGGTCAACTTGCAGCGTTCAGCCAATGGCTGATCAACAAGACGCGAAACCGCGGGCGCGACCAGAACCAGTCTTTCCAACGCTTCGCCTCGGGACTCGAGCCGCCCCGCTAGCGTCGCCGCGACGAAGCCACCGAAGGAAAAACCCAACAAGGTCAGCGGCAATCCCCGGTGCTGCGCCTGAAACCAGCGCAGCGCGGCCTCGGCGTCATCGACTTCGCCGGTGTGCATGTCATGTTGCCCAGCACTGCCGCCAACCCCACGAAAGTTGAACCGAAGCGTCGCATAACCCGCATCGCGAGCCGTGCGCTGCAAGGTCGACACCACCTTATTGAGCATGGTCCCACCCTTGACCGGGTTGGGATGACAGATCAGCGCCAGTCCGCACGCTTCGGGCTGATCGTAGTGCAGGCCCTCCAGCACGCCGGCCGGACCCTCTATGGATATGGGGTTTTCGCGTTTCAACAAAGTAACTCCGTGACCTTGGGGCTAATTGGCTCGTCTTGCTTGTACCTGCGCGGTGATCGCCATAGCGTGTTGCGGTATACAGGGCAGGAACGAGACGTTAACGTATCAAGCCGTGGAAAAACCACCGCATCAGGCGGTGCGCCCGCGCATAGCAGCTGCGTCCCGGCCCGACAGTCGCCCTGCCCGACCGCCAGCGCAAGGTTTCGCTGCTGAACAGCACAGCCGTTTTTATAGAGGAAGTATTCGTGGAACAGACCTTCGCGACCTGGTTGCTCCCGATCGTCGGCGTGATCGTCGGCATCGTCATTGGTTACCTGATTGCGCGAAACAGCGCGCCGAATAGCACACAGCGCCAGGTGGACGAACTGCAAGAGCGTCTGGACACCTATCAAAGCGAAGTGGTGACCCATTTCAATACCACGGCCAGCTTGTTGCGCAAGCTGACTAACAGCTATCAGGACATGCAGGATCACCTGTCAGAAGGTGCGGACAAGCTGGCGCTTGACGAGCAGACTCGCCAGCGCCTGCAAGCGGCGCTGCACAGCGAGGAGAATCATAGCCACCGTGAGCGCCTCAGCTCGCCGACGTTCACCGAGCCGCCGAAGGATTACGCACCCAAAGACGCAGATGTACCCGGCACGCTGCATGAAAACTTCGGCCTGAAAAGCAAGCACTGAGCCTGACTGGCGGCACTTTGGTGCCGCCTCGTGTTGCGTTATTGCGTTAGACGCATGGACAGGTCAACCGCACGAACATGCTTGGTCAACGCGCCGATGGAAATATAGTCCACGCCGGTCTCGGCAATCGCACGCAGCGTACCGTCATCAATCCCTCCGGACGCTTCCAGTTTCGCCCGCCCCGCCGTAATGCCCACTGCGGTGCGCATGTCCGCCAGACTCAACTCATCAAGCATTACCACATCAGCGCCTGCGCGCAGGGCCTGCTCCAGCTCGTCAAGACTCTCCACTTCGACCTCGACCGGTTTGCCCGGAGCGATGCGGTGTGCGGCTGCGACGGCTTCCGCGATACCGCCGCAGGCAGCGATGTGGTTTTCTTTGATCAGAAAGGCATCGTACAGCCCGATTCGATGGTTATGGCAACCGCCACAAGTAACGGCGTACTTCTGCGCCAGACGCAACCCGGGAATAGTCTTGCGCGTGTCGAGCAGCTGCACACCAGTGCCTTCTACGAGATCGGCATAATGCCGGCAACGGGTCGCAACCCCCGACAATGTCTGCAGAAAATTCAGCGCCGCGCGCTCGCCGCTTAGTAGCGCACGCGCCGGGCCCTCCAGCTGAAACAGCACACGGTCCGCCGCAACCTGTTCGCCGTCGACCACACGCCAATGCACAGCCACCCGCGGGTCCAACTGTCGGAACACCGCGTCGACCCAAGCCGTACCACTGATAATGGCCGCCTCGCGAGTGATGATCACCGCTTGGGCGAGCCGCTCTGCGGGGATCAACTGCGCGGTAATATCGCCGGCACCAACATCCTCCATCAACGCCTTGCGTACATTGGTTTCGATTTCGGCGGACAGGTCTGCAAGAGTGATATTGGTCACAATGGGCTCCCAGATAATTCAGCAAAGTATAAAGCTTGAGCTAGTCATGACGCATGAACCGAACCGGATGAAACATCAGATGGGACTCGGCGCCCGCGGCATTTTCCGACCATCTGTACGAAACACGCGAGTATCTGTGAGCTGCTTCATGTCCAAAACAAAACCGCGTTAGGCTAGTGAACAAGCGGCATATAATGGACTCATAAATTGACGCCACAGAAATGGCGAGCCCAGCCCAAGCGATTTAGGCCGTTGCCCCCGCCTAAAATCAGCGGCATGCTACAAATGTACAGCGCTTGAATCACAGGCGACCGGAGAGTCTCGATGCGAACCGATGCGAAAGTGGTGCACCTCAAGGCCAGCGCCGAGCAAAAGCCCACCTCGCCGGCAGGGAGACTACCTGTCGCGCTCATCAGCGTGCGCGATAAAGCCGCCCAGCAGCTGCGCCTGGCATTGCAGACACTGTTCGACAACGCCGACGACTCGCTCTTTGAGATTGCCGACCGCGCCACCAGCAACGCTGAACAGAACGCTTTTTTTGAAGCTATGCGTGATCTGCGCATGAAGCGCCGCGGCATCGAGCGCAGCTTCCTGCAACAGGTTTTCGAGTCTTTTTCCAAACTCAACCAATACGAAATTGGCAAGCCTGCGCCGCAGGAAGCATCCTTTGAGAGCCTGGCGCTGGTGCAGAACGACGAACTGGAAGAGTCGGTCGCGATCGACACCATGGTCGCCAAGGTAATGAGCCGCGCCAGTCAGCCACTCAGCCACCTCACAACCCGCATCAACGTCCTCGTCAGCAAAAAGCTCGACGACAAGAATAATCCGCTGGGCCCCCAGCAACTCTGTGAGTATTTCCTCGAGGCCTGCCGGAGCCTGGGCGTCGAGATCAAGGTTAAGCTGATCATTCTCAAGCTGTTCGAGCGTTACGTGCTGACCGATCTTGAGCAGCTGTATGCTGAATCCAACCAAATACTGGTGGCGGCGAGCGTCCTGCCGGAACTGCAATCAGCGCAGCCACGCCGCTCTTCAGGCCGCCCAGTCGCGTCAGGAAACAGCCCCTCAAGGTCTGGAGCGGGTTTCAGCGAAGCACCCGCATACGTTGATAGTGGCGTTCAGGAAGCTTTCGGCAGCCTGCAGGCATTGCTTTCGGAACTGCGCGGAAGTGCGCTACCGGCCCGTAACCTGCCCAGCGACGCTATTCCGATCTCCAGCAACGACCTGATGCGGCTGCTCTCGCATTTGCAGTCACGCGCACCGCAGCAGGTCGATGAGTTCGATCTGCAAAACCAGTTAGAGCAACTACTGCATCGGGTCAGCGCCAAGAGCGGCAAATCACGGGTGGTCGGCGAAGTCGACGAAGACGTCATAAACCTTGTGTCGATGCTGTTCGAGTTCATTCTCGACGACCGCACCCTGCCCGACTCACTCAAGGCGTTGATCGGACGATTGCAAATCCCGGTCCTAAAAGTAGCGGTGCTGGACAAGACTTTCTTCAGCCGAGGCAGTCACCCAGCCCGACGTCTGCTTAATGAGATCGCCTCAGCCTCAATGGGCTGGGCCGATCAGGACGAGGTCCAGCGCGACAGCCTGTATCAGAAAATCGAGCAGATTGTGGCGCGCCTGCTGAACGATTTTGTCGATGATCCGGCCATCTTCTCCGAACTGCTCGCCGACTTCCTCGCCTTCACCGGCGACGAGCGACGCCGTAGCGAGCTGCTAGAACAGCGCACGCGGGATGCCGAAGAAGGACGCGCTAAAGCCGAAATGGCCCGCCAGGAGGTTGAACATGCGCTCAATCAGCGACTGTTCGGCAAAACGCTGCCTGAAGTTGTTGTTCGACTGCTGCAAGAGGCGTGGAGCAAGGTTCTGCTGCTGACCTGCCTGAAGCATGGCACTCAGTCCGAACAGTGGCAGACCGCATTGGCCACTATGGATGACCTAATATGGAGCGTTGCGCCACACGAAGATCTTGAGTCCCGTGCGAGGCTACTGGAGCTTGTTCCAAGCCTGCTGAAGAACCTTCGCGACGGCTTGGTAAGCGCGGCGTTTGACCCCTTCTCCACCAGCGACTTCTTTACCCGACTCGAAGCGCTGCATGTGCAGACCCTGCAGCAGCTCAACAAACCGGCCAGCGATCCACTCGACCTTGGCGAGTCTGCAGTCGACCAGAAGCTGGAACTGCCTCCGCGCGAAGATCCCGTCAACGAACCGGCCAGTTCGGCGATGGTTGAGGTCAACGAGGAGATCGTTTTACTCGCCCCAGGTGAAACCCGGGAGCATGAGCCAGAAATCAATCTGGACGACAACGACGAAGCGCTCATGCAGGTCGATAACCTGCGAGTCGGCAGCTGGGTCGAGTTTCAGGAGGACGAAGACCACAAGCTCCGCTGCAAGCTTGCTGCGGTGATAAAGCCCACGGGCAAATACATTTTCGTCAACCGCACCGGCATGAAAGTCTTGGAAAAAACCCGAATGGGCCTCGCGATAGAATTCCGCCGTGGTGCAATACGCCTGCTAAACGATGCCCTGCTGTTCGACCGCGCCCTGGAATCGGTAATTGGCAATCTTCGGAGCCTTAAAAACAACAGCGGGCGATAGAGACAAGGGGAACGGGTGAAACCCTGCCCCACGCTATTGCCCCAGCAACCGCCCCACGCCGTCATCCAGCCAACCAGAACCAACTGCCAAGCGTCGTCACGCTTGGCTTTTGCCCTCGCACCGCTAGAATGCCTGCATCCCCTTTCGAGGTGCGTATGCCCAGCCGTCTTAAACCCGAAGACCAGGAACGCGTTGACCACTACCTCAGCGCGCCTCAGCACCAAGTCGAGCGCCGGCCTTTTCGCCCGTGGCTGCTCCTTGTGCTGGTCCTGGCAGTGGTACTCGGCCTGGGGCTGCTGAGCCGCCTCCTTAGCCGCCTGGTCCTATGACCGCCACAAGGCGCCGAACCGAATTCCGTAAAGCCTATGAGTTCATTCCATGACACATCGCATCGTAATCGTTGGCGGCGGCGCCGGCGGCCTGGAGCTTGCCACCCGCCTGGGTAGAACCCTGGGCAAGCGTGGCAAGGCGCGTATCACCTTGATCGACGCCAACCTGACGCATATCTGGAAACCCTTACTGCACGAAGTGGCCGCCGGCTCGCTGAACTCGTCCGCTGACGAGCTCAACTATGTAGCGCAGGCGAAATGGAACCACTTTGAGTTCCAGATGGGCCGTATGAGCGGTCTGGAACGTGAGCGCAAATGCGTACACCTTGCAGCCTCTTTCGATGAACATGGAGTCGAGTTGGTGCCGGCTCGCACGCTGAGCTATGACACATTAGTGATCGCGGTCGGTAGCACGACCAATGATTTCGGCACCAAGGGCGCCGCCGAACACTGCATATTTCTCGACACACGTGAGCAAGCAGAACGATTCCACCGCCTGCTGCTCAGTCACTACATGCGCGCCCATGCCGCTGAAGGCCATCAAGGCACCATCAATATGGCGATTGTCGGCGCTGGCGCCACAGGCGTTGAGCTTGCCGCCGAGCTTCACCACGCCGCACGAGAGCTGGCCGCCTATGGGCTAAACGGCATCAAGCCGGAAAACGTTCATATCACGCTTATCGAAGCGGGCCCACGGGTACTGCCTGCACTGCCGGAGCGGATCAGCCAGCCGGTGCACCAAACGCTCAAAGATCTGGGCGTTACCGTACTCACTGAAGCCGCAGTGAGCGAGGTGACCGATGAAGGCTTGCATACCAAGGATGGCAACTTTGTCCCGGCCACATTGAAAGTGTGGGCTGCCGGTATCCGAGCGCCAAGCTTCCTAAAAGACATAGACGGACTAGAAAGTAATCGGATCAACCAGCTGCAGGTGCTTCCCACGCTGCAAACCACGCGAGACGAGAACATATTCGCCTTCGGCGATTGCGCCGCATGCCCACAACCGGACAGCGATCGCAACGTACCACCGCGAGCGCAGGCGGCGCATCAGCAAGCATCGCTACTCGCTAAATCGATTGCCCGGCGCCTCGAGGGCAAAGACCTGCCCACTTATCGGTATCGCGATTACGGCTCCCTGATATCGCTGTCGAGCTTCTCAGCCGTAGGCAATCTGATGGGCAACCTCACCGGCAACGTGATGCTGGAAGGATGGTTAGCGCGGATGTTTTACGTTTCCCTGTATCGGATGCATCAGATCGCGCTGTACGGCGTGGCTCGTACCGGCCTGATGATGATCGGGGACAAGCTCAGCACCAGCACGGTGCCGCGCCTCAAGCTTCATTGATTGAACCAGCTGTCAGCGTCTTTCGTGGGAGAAAAGGCGCTGGCTGTACGGATCGCGCTCCAGTCAAAGCCAGAACCCAAAAAACAGACTTGGAAAAATTCGGGCCAAAAAAAACCGGGAGACCCTTTCGGATCTCCCGGCTTCTCACGCCTCTTTACGAGACGATTTTGGTGGGTCGTGTGGGATTCGAACCTACGACCAATTGGTTAAAAGCCAACTGCTCTACCAACTGAGCTAACGACCCAAAAATGGTCGGGGTAGGGGGATTCGAACTCCCGACATCCTGCTCCCAAAGCAGGCGCGCTACCGGACTGCGCTATACCCCGATATGGAATTTGGCTCCGCGACCAGGACTCGAACCTGGGACCCAATGATTAACAGTCATTTGCTCTACCGACTGAGCTATCGCGGAACTTCACTTCCAGCTCCTCGGATGGACTGCGTTACCGCTTTGCATTCCCCCCTCAGAGGCGCGCCATTTTACGGTTATCGGCGCGGCTGTCAACAGAAAAAATACGATTTACTACAATGATTTGCACGACTCGGTGATGCGACCCCGTTCCGCTTTAAAATGAGGCCGCGGGCACCGCTCGATAGAAGGGTGCCTGCATCACCGGCGCATCAGGCGAAGACGATCTCATCTCCCTGTACGGTGCCCGATACACTCGTGCCTGGCTCGAATGCGCCGGACAATATCTTCTGTGCCAGCGGATTCTCGATCCAACGCTGAATCGCCCGCTTCAGAGGCCGAGCGCCATAGACCGGGTCGTAGCCAATCGCGACCAGTTTATCCATCGCTTCGTCACTTAGCTCCAGACTCAACTCACGCTCAGCCAGTCGCTGGCGCAGTCGACTCAGCTGGATGCGAGCGATGCCGGCAATCTGATCGCGGGCCAGCGGGTCAAAGACCACCACTTCGTCGATGCGGTTAATGAACTCCGGCCGGAAGTGCTGGCTCACTGCATCCATCACTGCTGCACGCTGCGCATCAGGATCGCCTACCAGCTCCTGGATCTGGGTCGACCCCAGGTTCGACGTCATGACGATCACGGTATTGCGGAAATCCACGGTCCGCCCGTGACTGTCGGTCAGCCGGCCATCCTCAAGCACCTGCAGCAAAATATTGAACACATCGGGATGCGCCTTCTCCACCTCATCGAGCAGGATCACCGAATAAGGTTTGCGCCGTACGGCCTCGGTCAGGTAGCCGCCCTCTTCATAGCCCACATAGCCCGGCGGTGCTCCAATCAGGCGCGCAACCGAATGTTTCTCCATGAACTCGGACATGTCGATTCGGACCATGGCCTCTTCGGTGTCGAAGAGGAATTCGGCCAAAGCCTTGCACAATTCGGTCTTGCCCACCCCGGTCGGGCCGAGGAACAGGAAGGATCCGCTGGGACGGTTCGGGTCGGCCAACCCGGCCCGCGACCGGCGAACCGCATTAGCCACCGACACCACTGCCTCGTGCTGCCCAATCACGCGCTGGTGCAGCAGGTCTTCCATCTTCAGCAACTTTTCGCGCTCGCCTTCGAGCATTTTCGAAACAGGGATACCGGTCCACTTCGAGACAACCTCAGCAATTTCCTCATCGGTCACCTTGTTACGCAGCAGTTGATTCTCGGTCTTGCCATGCTGATCGACCATCTGCAGGCTGCGCTCGAGGTCAGGGATGATGCCGTACTGCAGCTCAGCCATGCGCGCCAGGTCACCCTTACGCCGCGCAGCTTCCAGATCGGCCTTGGCTTGCTCGATCTTCTGCTGCATCTGGGCAGAGCCTTGTACTTCTGCTTTCTCCGACTTCCAGATCTCCTCGAGGTCGGCATATTCACGTTCGAGCTTGACGATTTCCTCGTCGAGCTTGGCCAGACGCTTCTTGGTGGCCTCGTCATCCTCGTTTTTCAGCGCTTCGCGTTCGATCTTCAGCTGGATCAGACGTCGATCAAGACGATCAAGCTCCTCCGGCTTGGAATCGATCTCCATGCGAATGCGGCTGGCCGCTTCGTCAATAAGGTCGATCGCCTTGTCCGGCAGCTGCCGGTCAGTGATGTAGCGGTGCGATAGTTTCGCCGCCGCGATGATTGCGCCGTCAGTGATGGAGACACCGTGGTGCACCTCATAGCGCTCTTTCAGGCCGCGCAGAATAGCGATGGTGTCTTCTTCACTCGGTTCGTCGACCTGCACACGCTGAAAGCGACGCTCCAACGCGGCGTCCTTCTCGATGTACTGACGGTACTCGTCAAGGGTAGTCGCGCCAACGCAATGCAGTTCGCCACGAGCCAGTGCCGGCTTGAGCATATTGCCCGCGTCCATCGACCCCTCAGCCTTGCCGGCGCCTACCATGGTGTGCAACTCGTCGATGAACAGAATGACCCGGCCTTCCTGCTTGCTCAGTTCGTTGAGCACCGCCTTGAGGCGCTCTTCGAACTCGCCGCGAAACTTCGCTCCAGCGATCAGCGACCCCATGTCCAGCGAGAGAAGACGCTTGTCCTTGAGCCCGTCCGGTACCTCACCGTTAACGATGCGCTGCGCCAAGCCTTCGACGATAGCGGTCTTGCCCACCCCTGGCTCGCCGATCAGCACCGGGTTGTTCTTGGTGCGTCGTTGCAGCACCTGAATGGTCCGGCGGATTTCGTCATCGCGACCAATCACCGGATCGAGCTTGCCATCCTCCGCGCGCTTGGTCATGTCGACGGTGTATTTGTCCAGCGCTTGCCGCGACTCTTCGGCGTTGGGGTCGTTGACGGCCTCGCCACCCCGAAGATTGCTGATGGCGTTTTCCAGAGCCTTCTTGCTCACGCCCTGGGCGAGCAGCAGCTTGCCCAGGCGACTGCTGCTATCCAAAGCAGCGAGCAGCACCAGTTCACTGGAGATGTATTGGTCGCCTTTCTGCTGCGCGAGGCGGTCAGCCTGGTTGAGCAAACGCGCCAGATCCTGAGACATGTTCATGTCGCCGGTCGGGTTTTGCAGTTTCGGCAACTGATCAAGCTCTTTGGTCAGCGCCTGGCGCAACCCATTGATGTCGAAGCCCACCTGCATCAACAACGGCTTGATCGATCCACCCTGCTGTTCAAGCAGCGCCTGCATCAAATGCAAGGGCTCGATGGACGAATGGTCGAAACCAACAGCAATGGATTGGGCATCGGAAAGCGCAAGCTGCAGCTTGCTGGTCAAACGATCGATACGCATGTAATCACCTTTCTAGGTAAGGCAGGCCGTGCGCTGAACCGCACCCGAACGAAAGCCTGCGAGATGGACCTTAGATGAGGTTGATTGTTGGAGATTCAAGCCATGCGACCTTGACGCAGGTCATGTCGTTGGTTTAACGCAGGCCAGATGCGAGACGCCAAGGTCGTGAGCCGCGCAACTCAGACCAGCCAGATCAGGCTGGCGAAGCGCCCAGTGCGGGCGGCACGGCGATAGGAGTAAAAACGGGGATCGCTGACGGTACAGAAACCGCCGCCGAAGACAGCCGTAACGCCACACGCAGCCAGACGGATTCGGGCGAGCTGGTAGATGTCCGCCATGAAGTGACCCGCGCGATGACTGGGGGTAAAGGCTTCGAAGCAAGCGGAGTGGCGAGAGATGAACGCATCACGCACCTCGCCGCCCACCTCGAATACCGCAGGGCCTATTGCAGGACCGAGCCACGCAATCAATTCTGGCCCAGGCACCGCCATGGCCGCCACGGTAGCCTCCAACATGCCGGCAGCTAGCCCACGCCATCCTGCATGGGCAGCCGCGACACGGGTCCCGTCGAGGTCGCAGAACAATACCGGCAAGCAGTCAGCGGTCAGTACCGCACAGGCAATACCCGCTTCACCCGTCCAGCAGGCATCGGCGGTGGGGCAACTGCGCGGATCGGCTTCAACAACACAATTCGAATGAATCTGGCTCATCCAGGCAGGCTCGCAACCGAGCAGCCGCTGCAAGCACTGTCGATTTGCAGACACCCGCTCGGGCACATCGCCGACATGATCGCCCAGGTTGAAGCCATCGAAAGGCGCTTGGCTCACGCCACCGCTGCGTGTAGTGACGCAAGCTCTCACACGCCGAGGTGCGGGCCAGTCGGGGCGGATCCAGCTCTCCGGCCAATCGGTCACCCGCTAAACGCCTCGCGATCCTGTTGCAACAACGTCAGCAGCCAGACAAAGTCATCCGGCAACGGCGATTCCCATTTCAACCGCTCGCCACTGATCGGATGGTTGAGCTCCAGAAAACGCGCATGCAATGCCTGGCGTGGAAAATCGCGCAGCGTTTGCACCATGGTCGGGTTCGCTGCCGGCGGGATACGAAAACGACCGCTATAAAGCGGGTCACCCACCAGTGGGTAACCGATGTGCGTCATATGCACACGGATCTGATGCGTACGCCCGGTTTCAAGCTTGACTCGAACATGAGTATGCGACCGGAAGCGTTCAAGCACCCGATAGTGACTCACAGCAGGCTTGCCGCCCTCGACCACCGCCATGCGCTGACGCTGCTGCCCATGCCGACCAATAGCTGCATCTATGGTGCCGCCTGTGATAATCACGCCGATGACGATAGCCTCGTAGATACGGCTGACGCTGCGTGCCTGCAGCTGTTCCACCAGACGCGTCTGCGCCTGCAAGGTCTTGGCCACCACCATCAGGCCGGTGGTGTCCTTGTCCAGGCGATGCACGATGCCGGCACGCGGCACGTTGATCAGATCAGGAACATGGTGCAACAAGGCATTGAGTAAGGTGCCGTCGGCGTGCCCGGCAGCAGGATGCACCACCAACCCGGACGGCTTGTTCAGCACCAGAATGTGTTCGTCTTCGAAAACGATATCCAGCGGAATGTCCTGCGCCACCCATTCGCCCTGAGCCTGCTGCTCGGCGGAAAGCTCCAGAACGGCACCCGCATGCACTGTGTCTCGTGGACGCAGGACAGCGCCATCAACGGTGAGCTGACCCTCTTTGATCCAGGCGGAGAGACGCGAACGGGAATGCTCGGAGAACAGCTGTGCCGCAACTTGATCGAGGCGCTGCCCGCCGAGGTCGTAGGGCACCTCGGCGCGGAGATGAATGGCCTGGGTGGTGATCGTGGACATAATTAAGGGCGCTTCAATAGTTGGAGAAGCAACCGTGCGATTCGCACCGATTGCGACAGGCGATGAGCCGCTACATGAGAAAGAGGTAGATGCTCTGATCGACAGGCAGGACGCCTATGGGCAGATCCTGAGTCTGAGCAGCCCCTCGACAGCGACGCGGGTGCAGCCTTTGGTTTCAGCAACACGCTTGTGTTTAAATACGGCGTCTTTGTCCCGGTCAGCCGGGGCGCCCATCATAACAGGACGGCTCAGCGCAAGACAGCCAGCCGTCACAGGGACGCAAGCCGCCATGCAAGTGAAACACCTGCTGCTGATCGCCATTTTCGCCCTTACCGCTGCCTGTTCGTCCAACGAAACCATCAGTGAAAACCTCGGCGAAGCGGAACTGTACCGGCAGGCACAGGCCGACCTGGACAATAAAAGCTTTACCAGTGCGATCAACAAGCTGAAGGCTCTCGAGTCCCGCTACCCCTTCGGCCGCTTCGCCGAACAGGCACAGCTCGAGTTGATCTATGCCTATTACCGCAACACCGAGCCGGAAGCCGCTCGCTCATCGGCTGAACGCTTTATCCGCCTGCATCCGCAGCACCCAAGTGTCGACTACGCCTACTACCTGAAGGGCCTGGCCTCCTTCGACCAGGATCGCGGTCTGCTGGCGCGCTTTCTCCCGCTGGACATGACCAAGCGAGACCCCGGCGCTGCACGCGATTCCTTCAACGAGTTTGCTCAGCTGACCACTCGCTTCCCGAACAGCCGCTACTCCCCAGATGCCAAGGCACGGATGGTCTATCTGCGTAACTTGTTGGCGGCGAACGAGATCCATGTCGCTGACTATTACCTGCGCCGCCAGGCCTACGTGGCCGCCGCCAATCGCGGGCGCTATGTAGTGGAAAACTTCCAAGGCACGCCCGCAGTCGGTGATGGCCTGGCCGTCATGACCGAAGCCTATCAGCGCCTTGGCCTCGAGGAGCTCGCTAGCACCAGCCTGGAAACGCTCAAGCTCAACTACCCGCAACACCCAAGCCTGGAAGAGGGTGAGTTCGTGCCTCGCCAGGAAGAGGCCGACAACCGCAGCTGGCTGTCCCGCGCCACACTCGGCCTGATCGATACCGAAAATAAAGCCCCGGACCGCTCGCAATCCAACCGCGACGTGGTGCGTCAGTATGAGAATGCTGCCCAGGATCTCCCGGACGAACTGCGCCCAGTGTTGAGAGAAGCGGAAACCGAAGCTGCAAAGGAAGAGCAAAGCGAAGACCGCTCCTGGTGGAGCTATCTGACCTTCGGCCTGTTCGACTGAGAACCCAACCGCAGCCTGCCAGAACGGCAGGCCCGCACGGCTTAGCCAGGAAGTAGATATATGGGCCTGTTTCGACTGTTGTTCTGGATCATCCTGATTGCAGCGGCGTTCTGGCTCTGGCGTCGCCTGACCAGCAAGCCTGCCGCCTCAGGCAAACCGCAACAGACCACGGTCATGACAGTTCGCTGTGTTCAATGCGGCGTGCATCTGCCACGTGAGCGGGCACTGCAGAGCCATGATCGGTGGTATTGCAGCCAGGCGCATCTGGAACAGGACAACAAGTCGGGTGGGAACTGAACGCCTGACGTTTTTCGGTTACAAGGGCCGACGAATCCTTCGGCTCTATCATCTCTATCGCGTCGTAATCGGCTTGGTGTTGGTTCTGCTCATTAGCAGCGACCTGCACAACGATTTGATGCGCATGACCAATCCCAAGGCGTTCTACTACGGCGCCTGGCTCTACCTGATTCTCAACATCTTCGCAGCCGTCTTGCTGCAGAACCCCAAGCGAGAACTGCCGGTACTGGTGCTCGCATTACTGGACGTCACCCTGCTGGCCGCACTGTTCTACTTCGCGGGCGGTACGCCAAGTGGCATCGGTAACCTGCTGATCGTAGCGGTCGCCATCGCGAACATCCTGCTGCACGGCCGCGTCGGCTTTTTCATCGCCGCAGTCGCCGCAACCGGCCTTATCTATCTGACGTTCTACCTCAGCCTAAGCGACAGCGCGGCAAGCAGTCAGTACGTCCAGGCTGCCGCACTTGGCACACTGTGCTTCGCCGCCGCACTATTGGTGCAGGGCCTTACCAGGCGGCTACAAGTCAGCGAAACCCTTGCCCGCCAGCGCGCCGAAGAGGTCGCAAACCTCGAAGCCTTGAACGCCCAGATTCTGCAGCGCATGCGCACCGGAATCCTTGTCCTCGATCCTCAGGAACGTGTGCTGCTTGCCAATCAGGGCGCTCTCGAGCTGCTCGGCCAACAATCACTGACTGGCGAACGACTAGCGCCGCGCTGCCCGGAAATCATCAAGGGCCTGCAACGCTGGCGTGACAATCCGACCCTGCGGCCGCGCAACTTCAAAGCCACGCCTGACGGCGCTACGCTGCAGCCAAGCTTCGCTACGCTTCAGCATGGCGTCAAACAGGACACGCTGGTGTTTTTGGAAGACATCTCGCAGATCGCACAGAAGGCCCAGCAGTTAAAACTCGCGTCGCTTGGCCGACTGACCGCCAGTATCGCCCACGAAATCCGCAACCCGCTCGGCGCTATCAGCCACGCCGCGCAATTGCTGCAGGAGTCAGAGGTGCTGGACGCTGCGGATTTACGGCTGACGCAGATCATTCAGGATCACTCGCGGCGCATGAACCTGGTCATCGAGAACGTGCTGCAGCTCTCGCGCCGACGCCAGGCCGAGCCACAACTGCTCGACCTGAAATACTGGGTGCATCGATTCGCCAGCGAATTTCGCCAGACGCTACCGCCTCAGCAGATTGTCCACGTGGATACTCAGGGCAGCTCACTGCAGACCCGCATGGACCCGAATCAACTGATTCAAGTGCTAACCAATCTGGTGCAGAACGGCCTGCGCTACAGTGGCCAGAAACATGACCAGGCACAGGTATGGCTGAAACTCTTCCGAGACGAGACGAGCGACCTCCCCGTATTGGAGGTACTCGACGATGGTGCAGGCGTGCCGGCCGAGCAGGTCCAGAATATCTTCGAGCCGTTCTTCACCACCGAGAACAAGGGTACGGGGCTGGGGCTGTATATCTCGCGCGAGCTCTGCGAAAGCAATCAGGCGCGGCTGGATTACCGTGAACGAGACGAGGGAGGCAGCTGCTTTCGTATCGTCTTTGCGCATCCGCGCAAGCTGAGCTGAGCCCGCCGAGAAGGCAACGGGTCACACATCGGCCACGGCCGCGGTACAACCAAGGTCATGTAGCGTTAACATTGCGGACCCGCACTACCATGTCGAAGACCGAGACCATGACCGTTCGCCAGAAAGCACTGATCATCGATGACGAACCCGATATCCGTGAGCTCCTGGAGATCACCCTCGGACGCATGAAGCTGGACACCCGCAGCGCCCGCAACCTCAAGGAAGCCAAGGAGTGCCTGGCGCGCGAGCACTACGATCTGTGCTTGACCGATATGCGGCTGCCTGACGGATGCGGTTTGGAGCTGGTGCAGTTCATTCAGCAGCAGTACCCACAATTGCCGGTCGCGATGATCACCGCCTATGGCAGTCTGGACACGGCCATTGGGGCGCTCAAGGCCGGGGCCTTCGACTTTCTCACCAAACCGGTGGATCTCGGTCGGCTGCGCGAACTGGTCAATACCGCGCTGCGGCTGCGCACGCCGAACCCAAACGAACTTACAGTCGACAGCCGCTTACTCGGCGCCTCGCCGCCGATGAATGTGCTGCGCAAACAGATCGGGAAACTGGCGCGCAGCCAGGCACCGGTGTACATCAGTGGCGAATCCGGCAGTGGCAAGGAATTGGTCGCGCGGCTGATCCACGAGCAAGGGCCCCGTCACGAGCGGCCATTCGTTCCGGTCAACTGCGGGGCGATTCCCTCGGAGCTGATGGAAAGCGAATTCTTCGGGCATAAGAAGGGCAGCTTTACCGGGGCGATGGAAGACAAGCCCGGGCTGTTCCAGGCGGCCAATGGCGGCACGCTGTTTCTCGACGAAGTAGCCGATTTGCCTCTGCCGATGCAAGTGAAACTGCTGCGGGCGATCCAGGAAAAGGCCGTGCGCTCCGTTGGCGGCGCCAAGGAAGTCGTGGTCGATGTGCGGATTCTTTGCGCCACCCACAAGGACCTGGCAAGCGAAGTCGCCGCGGGACGCTTTCGGCAGGACCTCTACTACCGGCTGAACGTCATCGAGTTACGCGTGCCGCCCCTGCGCGAGCGCCGCGAGGATATTGCCCAGCTGGCTGAGGTGATGCTTCGGCGCCTCGCCCAGGAATGCGGCGACACGCCGGCCCGGCTGCAACCCGATGCGCTGGCAAAACTGCAGAGTTATCGCTTCCCCGGCAACGTGCGCGAGCTGGAAAACATGCTTGCGCGTGCCTACACGCTCTGTGAAGGCGAAGAAATCAAGCCCAGCGACCTACGGCTTTCCGATGCACCCGGCATGCCGGAGAATGGCGAAGCAAGCCTGGCGCAGATCGACAATCTTGAAGACCACCTCGAAGAGGTCGAGCGCAAACTGATCATGCAGGCGCTGGAAGAAACCCGTTGGAATCGCACCGCCGCCGCCCAACGGCTGGGGCTGTCGTTCCGCTCCATGCGGTATCGGCTGAAGAAGCTGGGGCTGGACTGAGCACACAAACCGCGGCCCCGAAGGGCCGCGGAGCGCCCGTTATCCCTGCGAAAGCAGATTACGCAGGTCGATAATCGCCGCGTTGGCTCGTGAAATATAATTCGCCATGACCAACGAGTGGTTGGCGAGCACGCCATAACCGCTGCCGTTTAGCACCATTGGGCTCCACAGCGGTTCCTGCGCAGCTTCCAGTTCGCGGATGATCTGCCTGACGCTGATCGCGGCATTCTTTTTCGCCAACACGTCGGCAAAGTCCACTTCAATGGCGCGCAATAGATGCGACAACGCCCACGCTTGCCCTCGCGCCTCGTAGAACACGTTATCGATCTGCATCCAGGACGTCTCGACACGCTCTTCCTCAACCACTTGCCTGACGCCTTCGCCCCCAAGCTCCGGCGCCAGCTGCCCGTCCAAACGAACACGACCAACGCTGGCCGACAAACGCTGAGACAGCGACCCCAACCGGGTCCCCACATCACCAAGCCAGTTATTCAGGTTGTCAGCACGCGAGTAGAACTGCGCGTTGGCGGCCGGGTTGCTCAAACGCGCCAGGTAACGGTTGAGGTAACGAATACCGTTGCGGTATTCCGATTCGCTGGCGGGCAGAGCCCAGCTGCGATTGTCGAAGTTGAACAGCGGTTCGGCTTTGGACAGATCCGGGTCTTCAGTCGACTGGGACTGAGAACGCGCGAAATCCTTGCGCAGCGCACGACTGAGGTCGCGGACCTGAACCAGCACGCCGTATTCCCAGCTTGGCATATTGTCCAGCCAAATGCCGGGGGGTGCTATGTCGTTGCTCAGATAGCCGCCTGGCTTGTCGAGCAAGGTGCCCGCGACCTGTTTAAGGGTTTCGACCGTTGTGTAGCCATTAACAATCTGCTGCTGCGAAGCATCAGCGGCTTGCCGGACATGCTGCTGTACCGGGAACCGGTCAGGTTCGGAGCTCCAGTACCACCCGACCAAGAGGGCTATCAGTAAATAGAGGCCGATCAACAGGACGATCCCCAGCAGTAGCGGATTGCGAGTCGTCCCGTCCGCTCTGGCTGAATTTCCTGATAAGCCGAGGCGGCCGAAGCGATTCTTCCAATCCAACATGGGCGTCTGTCCTTCTCGTCATAAATTCAAAGATTCGATCGCCGGTCACGCAGAGCGTGCGGCATGTGAACCACTATAACGCAGCCGGTCGACAGCAAGCCTCATAATGAGAACCAGACCGCCTATCCGGCACGCTCTCAAAGGGCAGATAGGTGGTAGCATTGAGCCACTACAGTGGCCTCAGAGAGCACTGCCGCAGCGGGCCAGGGAACCGGACATGTCGGACCAGGAAGAACTCAAACAGCACTTCGCACAACGGGTCATCCACCAGGCTCGTGAGGTTCTCGAAGTCTGGCAGCAACTGCAACGCAGCGAATGGAATGACACTTGCCGGTCTGCGCTGGCGGATGCCAACCAGCGTTTGCGAAAATTCGCCGAGCGCTTCGAGCAAACTGAACATCGACTTCTCGCGCTTGGCATCGAAGATTGCCTGGGCGATATCAGCGACAATCGCGGACGACTGTCTAGCGACACCATCGCCACTCTCAGCCAGCTGGTCTACCGTCTTGCACGCACGGGCCTTCGCCATGGTGATCCGCGCGGGCAGTCTGCCTACGTACCGCCGTTGAGCAAACCCGTCTACATCGCACTGGAAGACCACCAACGCGCCCAACATGTGGTTCGCCAGCTGGAATTCTTCAGCATGAATGCGCAGGCCTTCGCCAGTGATGGCGAATTCCGCGCAGCGATGCATGAGCGGCACCCGGCCGCGATCGTCATGGACGTCGATTTCAATGGGCCCGGTGAAGGCCTGCGCCTTGCCGAGCGAATTCAGCAAGGTCTGGAAGAAAAGCTGCCGCTGATTTTTTTCAGCCATCAGGAAACCGACACACCGATGCGACTGGCGGCCGTGCGCGCCGGAGGGCTGGAATTCTTCACAGGCACCATCGATGCGTCGTGCCTTCTGGAAAAAATCGAAATCTTCACCCGCACCGCGCATTACGAGCCCTTCCGCGTCCTGATCATCGACGACTCGCGAGCCCAGGCGACACACACCGAAAGGGTATTGAACAACGCGGGGATCATCACGCAGACGCTCAATGAGCCGATTCAGGCGATCACTTACCTCGCCGAATTCCAGCCGGATCTGATCATCCTCGACATGTACATGCCCGAGTGCATGGGTACTGAACTGGCCAAGGTGATCCGGCAGCATGAGCGCTACGTCAGCGTACCCATCATTTATCTCTCGGCCGAAGACGACCTCGACAAGCAGCTCGACGCCATGAACGAAGGCGGCGATGATTTTCTGACCAAACCAATCAAACCCAGCCACCTGATTGCCACGGTTCGCACCCGCGCTGAGAGGGCCCGAAGCTTGAAAGCCAGGATTGTCCGAGACAGCCTGACCGGCCTTTACAACCATACGCACAGCCTTCAACTGCTCGAAGATGCCAGCTCACGTGCCCGCCGCGACGGGCAACCGTTGTGCTTCGCGATGATCGATATCGATCATTTCAAGAAGGTCAACGACACCTATGGCCATCCAATGGGAGACCGGGTAATCAAGAGCCTCGCCCTGTTTCTCAAGCAACGCCTGCGCAAGACCGACCACATCGGCCGCTATGGTGGTGAAGAGTTTGCGGTGGTCATGCCCGATACCACGGTGCAGAACGCTGCGAAGGTGCTGGACGAAATACGCGAACGCTTCTCCGAAATCCGCTACCCGGCGCAGCCAGTCGATCTGGCCTGCACCTTTAGCTGCGGCATTGCCGAGCTCACCCCAAGCGCGGACATCAAATCCCTGACTCAGCAGGCAGACGAAGCGCTATACAACGCTAAACATGCTGGACGAAACCGAGTGGACAAGTTCCGGCCGTCACAGAACTGACATCAAACAGCCATATCTTCTAGCCTCCAGAATTCCCGGAGGCCAGGATGCGCCTGAAGTCCCTTACCACCCTAAATACCTTGCTGCTCGTCGCCATTTGCTTTGCCCTCGGCGCAACGCTTTGGTGGTCGGAGCGCGCGCTGGAGCGTCCGTACCAGCTGATGGGTCAGTACCTGAGCCTTTCCCAGCGTTTTCAGCATCAGGTCGCCGACAATATCCAGGACTACCTAAGCAGTGGCGACGCCCTACGACACAAGGCCGCCCTGACTGAGCTAGAGGGGCTTGCAGCAGATGTGAGCGCCCTGCCCGGCCCGTTCGCCAATCGTCTACAGCCGAGCCTGGAACAGCTCCACCAGTTCGCTGCTACTGAGCTGCTCGCCGCAGGCAAGCTGGCAGGAGATCCTCAAGGCCTGCTACTCCAGGCCGAGCGTGAGATAGCAGGCGTACTGGAGCAGCTGCATCGCTATGCCGCGCAAGGTCAGCATGAAGCCGTCACTCGTTATCAACAGCCATTGTTCGAAGCAAGTCGACAACTGCTTCGCCTCAGCCACGCGAGAGCCAAGCTGACGGCCAGCGGCAACGACGAGTTGGCGGCCGAGGTAAAGCAAGCGCTGCAAGCAATAACGAAGGAAGCGCAAACGCTGCAAGCCCTACCGCTGCTCGGCGTTGCGAGTGAGCAAAAATCCGGCGCAAGCACCTTCGCTGCGCTCTTGGACCTCGACGAGCAAGCCCCAGCGCAGACAGCTGAAGACCAAGGCATCGCCTTCAAGCGCGACCTCTCCAGCCTCCTGACACGATATCCAGGAGAACTGCAACGCACACGCGGACTGATCGAGCAACGCCTGAAACTGATGGACAGCACAGAGCAGAAAGTCGCATCCCTACAAATAGCACTCGACGACCTGGAGCCAGAGATCCGCGCAGAACATAGCCGTATCCAAGCAGAAGTACGGCTGATTCAGGGCACCATCATCGCGTTGATTCTATTGGTTGCACTTGCCATTGATCGTTTGCAGCGCCAACTCACACGCTCGCTTGGGCAACTGGCCCCGGCGCTCTCCGCCTGGGCCGGCGGCGATTTCGAAAAACCTATCGATATTCGCTCCAAAACACCTGAGCTGGTCGAAATCGGCACGTCGCTCAACCAGCTACGCAGCTACCTGCTCACGCTTGTCGGCACGCTGCGCCAACATGCACAAGAGGTGACCGGCAATAGTCGGAGCCTCGCGGAAATGAGCAATGATCTGCACCAAGGCGCCAGCCGCCAGAGCAGCGACACCGCGCAGATCCGGGACGCGCTGGGCGAACTGGAAGCCACCATCCAGGATGTCGCTACCAGCGCAGACCAGACGGCCGAGGCCGGCCGCGCTGCGGGCCACGCCGTAACCCAGGGACAGCAGGTCATCGGCAGAAGCCTGACCGGACTGCACGGTCTGGTTAGCGAAGTGCAAAGCAACGCCTTGGCCATCGAACGCTTGGCTGACGAAACCGGAACGATTGGCAAGGTACTGATCGTCATTCGCTCGATCGCAGAGCAAACCAATCTGCTTGCTCTGAATGCAGCGATCGAGGCGGCAAGAGCTGGCGAACAGGGACGTGGCTTTGCCGTCGTAGCTGACGAGGTACGTACCCTGGCGCAACGCACCAGTGGTGCCACTGAGGAAATTCAGCTGCTGATCGGGAGCTTGCAGACCGCTGCACATCAATCGGTCCAAGCCATGCGCATCCAGGTCAATCACGCCGAAGAGACAGCCCAGCTGGCCGAGACGGCGGATTCGGCGCTGAATCAGATTGTGGTCACCATCGGTTCCATTGAGCAGATGGCCGCACAGATCGCGCTAGCCACCGCCCAGCAGAGCGAAGCGGTCAGCGAAATCCGTGGCCACAGCGAACGTATTCATCAGCTCGGCGATAGCAACCTGACGCATATCAGCCGTGGGCGTGAGCAGAGTGAACAGATGCTGCACCTGGCCAGCGAGCTGAACCAGGCGACACTGGCGTTCAAAGGCTGAACGCAGTCGTATAGAAGCTCTGGCGCCTCAGATGGGCGCCAGTTATGGCTCAACGAGGGACAGCGGGACGCTGGGAAGGCTTACGCCCCTTTGCGCTAGGCTTGCCGCCACCGGCTGCAGCCTTACGCCGCGCTTCGGCTGCCGCCTTGGCCTCTTCACGCTTGTCCCATGCATTGCCATCGTGGCTGCGCGGAGGCAAACCGTTGTGCTGGGTGAGAATCTTGCCGCCCTGTCCGGCCTTCTTGCTGCCGACCGGGGTCGAATTCTTGCGACGGGCGCTCTGATAGCCTTCGGTCGCAGGCTGATGCGCCGGGATCAGCTGATTCTTACCGCTACCGATCAGATCGCCGCGCCCCATCCGCTGCAAGGCTTCGCGCAGCATCGGCCAACCCTTGGGGTCGTGATAGCGCAGAAAAGCCTTGTGAAGACGGCGCTGTTCCTCACTTTTGACGATGGGCACGCCTTCGCTCTTGTAGGTGACCTTGCGCAGCGGGTTCTTGCCGCTGTGGTACATCGCCGTGGCGCTCGCCATGGGTGACGGATAGAAAGCCTGAACCTGATCGGCGCGGAAACCATTGGCTTTCAGCCACAGCGCGAGGTTCATCATGTCCTCGTCAGTGGTGCCAGGGTGCGCAGCGATGAAGTACGGAATCAGGTACTGCTCCTTACCCGCCTCCTTCGAATATTTGTCGAACATCCGCTTGAACTTGTCATAGCTGCCGATCCCCGGCTTCATCATCTTGTCCAGCGGACCGCGCTCGGTATGCTCAGGCGCGATTTTCAGATAGCCGCCGACGTGGTGGGTGACCAGCTCTTTCACGTATTCCGGCGATTCGACAGCCAGGTCGTAACGCAGCCCGGATGCGATCAGGATTTTCTTCACGCCAGGCAACGCACGCGCTTTGCGGTACAACTCGATCAAGGAGCTGTGGTCGGTGTTGAGATTCTCGCAGATGCCCGGATAGACGCAGGATGGCTTGCGGCAATGCTGCTCGATTTCAGCGCTCTTGCAGGCGATGCGGTACATATTGGCGGTCGGTCCACCAAGGTCCGATACCACGCCGGTGAAGCCCGGCAGCTTCTTCATCTCTTCGATCTCGTTCAGGATCGACTCGTGCGAGCGGTTTTGGATGATCCGGCCTTCGTGCTCAGTAATGGAACAGAAGGTACAGCCACCGAAGCAACCACGCATGATGTTCACCGAGAAGCGAATCATGTCGTAAGCAGGAATCTTCTCGCCGCCATAGGCGGGATGCGGCACGCGCGCATACGGCGATGCGAATACGTAGTCCATCTCTTCGGTAGTCAAGGGGATCGGCGGCGGGTTCAGCCAGATGTCATGATCGCCGTGACGCTGCACCAGAGCACGCGCGTTGCCTGGATTGGTCTCCAGATGGAGCACGCGATTGGCGTGGGCATATAGCGCAGGGTCGTTACGAACCTTCTCGAACGACGGCAGGCGGATCACGGTCCGGTCACGTTCGATCTTCGGACTGGGCAGAAGCTGGACGACCTTCGCCTCGTTCGGATCCTCGACTGGCCCCTTCTCCTGCTCGATGGCGCAGGCCTGCAAATCTTGCGTATTCACATAGGGGTTGATGATCTTGTCGACCTTGCCCGGACGATCGATACGGGTTGAGTCGATCTCGAACCAGCCTTCAGGCGCGTCACGCCGAACAAATGCAGTACCGCGAACATCGGTGATTTGCTCAACTGTCTCACCACGCGCAAGGCGTTGCGCCACTTCGACGATAGCCCGTTCGGCGTTGCCATACAGCAGGATGTCAGCCGTGGCGTCCATCAGGATCGAGCGGCGCACCTTGTCCTGCCAGTAGTCATAGTGGGCGATGCGGCGCAACGATGCTTCGATACCACCGAGCACGACTGGAGTGTCAGTGTAGGCTTCCTTGCAGCGCTGGCTGTAGACCAGGCTCGCCCGATCAGGGCGCTTTCCGGCTTGCCCGCCCGGGGTGTAGGCGTCGTCCGATCGGATCTTGCGGTCAGCCGTGTAGCGATTGATCATCGAGTCCATGTTGCCGGCAGCGATGCCAAAAAACAGATTCGGCTGGCCGAGCTTCATGAAGTCGTCTTTGCTCTGCCAGTTTGGCTGGCTAATGATGCCAACGCGAAATCCCTGGGCTTCCAGCAGGCGCCCGATGATGGCCATGCCAAACGACGGGTGGTCGACGTAAGCGTCCCCGGTCACGATGATGACATCGCATGAATCCCAGCCGAGCTGATCCATCTCCTCCCTGCTCATCGGCAGGAACGGCGCCGGGCCGAAACACTCGGCCCAGTACTTGGGATAGTCAAAAAGGGGCTTGGCTGCGTGCATGGCTAGAAACCGGGGCAACGAAAACGGGCGCGGAATATAGCACAAAAAATGATCAGGAAGGCCGACCAGATTAGTCGGCTTTTGCTGATGCTGCGCAAGCGAAACGGCGCCTAGCCGTTGATATAACGCCGCGGCACGCGCTGGGTAACCTTGGTCAGCAGCTCGTAGCCGATGGTGCCGCAGGCCTGCGCCAGCTCGTCGATAGGGATCTCGTTGCCCCATAACTCCACTGCGTCGCCAAGGCCCGCCGGCGGCAGATCGGTAACGTCGACCGCGAGCATGTCCATCGAGACCCGACCTGCCAGCGGAACACGCTGGCCACGGATCGCCACGCACGTCCCGGGCGGCGCCGTACGCGGATACCCATCAGCATAACCACAACTAACCGTGGCGATACGCGAAGGACGCTGGGCAACCCAACTGGCGCCGTAGCCGACACTTTCGCCCGAGGGAACCTCGCGGATCGCGATGATCGAAGCCGTCAGCGTCATTACCGGCTTCAGCCCCAGGGTCTTAGCGCTCAACTCGGCAAATGGCGAAGCACCGTACAGCATGATCCCGGGGCGCAGCCAATCCATGTGTGCAGCAGACATGGTCAGAACTGCGGCGGAGTTGGCGAATGAGCGGTTGTCGAATTCGAGATCCAGCAGACCAGTGAATTGCTCCAGTTGCGCCTCGTTGAGTGAATTGCCCCGCTCATCGGCGCAGGCGAAATGGCTCATCAAGTTGAGTTCTGCAACCTGCGTCGCACCTTGCAGGCGAGCATGGGCGCGGCGCAACGCATCGGCGCTGAAACCTAAGCGGTGCATACCGGAGTCAAGCTTCAGCCACAGACTCAACGGCCGCTCGATAGGTGCAGCCAGCAGCGCGTCCAGCTGAGCTTCTCCTTGAACGGCGACGTCCAACCCAAGCTCGGCCGCTGCGACATATTCGTTCGGCTCGAAGCAGCCTTCGAGTAACAACAGCCTCGCGTTCGAATCGACCGATCGAACCTGCTCCGCCTCTTCCAGCGACGCCACGGCGAACCCGTCCGCCACATCGCGTAGGCACTCAACTGCCGCGGGCGAACCATGCCCGTAAGCATTAGCCTTGACCACAGCGAAAGCCTTACGCCCTGGAGCGCACTGTTTGGCTAGCTGATAGTTGTGACGAAGCGCGGCAAGATCGACCGTTGCAACCAGGGGACGCATGGAAAGCCCTTCAGGACAGAAGTGAGCCGTTATTGTCCGGCGGTTTCTGTCAGGCCCGCAAGCGGGTGCGGCATCTACCGGTTATTCATCGTCGAACTGGTAACTGCCCGGCGCCAGGTTTTCGAAGCGAGAGTATTTACCAAGGAACGCCAGACGCGTGGTCCCAATCGGACCGTTACGCTGCTTGCCGATGATGATTTCGGCGACGCCCTTGTATTCCGTTTCGGGGTGATACACCTCGTCCCGGTAGACAAACATGATGATATCGGCGTCCTGCTCGATAGCACCAGATTCACGAAGGTCCGAGTTGATCGGGCGCTTGTTGGGGCGTTGCTCAAGCGAGCGGTTGAGCTGGGAGAGCGCGATAACCGGGCAATTGAATTCCTTGGCCAGGCCTTTCAGCGAGCGGGAGATCTCGGAAATCTCATTGGTTCGGTTGTCGCCACTGGAACCAGGAATCTGCATCAACTGCAGGTAGTCGACCATGATCATGCCGATTTCGCCATGCTCCCGGGCCAGACGTCGCGTACGCGCGCGCATTTCCGAAGGCGAGATACCGGCAGTATCGTCGATGAACAATTTGCGGTCGTTGAGCAGATTGACCGCTGAGGTCAGGCGCGGCCAATCGTCGTCGCTGAGCTTACCCGTCCGCACCTTGGTTTGATCGATCCGGCCAAGAGAGGCCAGCATACGAATCACGATGGAGTCGGCGGGCATTTCCAGCGAGAAGACCAGGATCGCCTTGTCGGAGCGCAAGACTGCGTTCTCCACCAAGTTCATCGCGAACGTGGTCTTGCCCATGGAAGGACGACCGGCCACGATGATCAGGTCAGCCGGCTGCAGGCCGCTAGTCGCCTCGTCCAGATCGGCAAAGCCGGTCGATAGGCCGGTAATGTCCTCGCCCGCGTTGAACAGCGAGTCAATCCGGTCGATGGCCTTGACCAGAATATCGTTGATCCCTATCGGCCCACCTGTATTGGGGCGCGCTTCGGCGATCTGGAAAATCATCCGCTCGGCTTCGTCGAGGATTTCATCTCCCGTGCGCCCCTGCGGCGCATAAGCGCTGTCGGCAATGTCGTTACTGATGCCGATCAACTGACGCAACGTAGCGCGCTCACGAATGATCTGCGCGTATGCCTTGATATTCGCAACCGATGGGGTGTTTTTTGCGAGCTCGCCCAGATACGCCAGCCCGCCGACCTGCGGCAGATGCCCTTCTTTATCCAGCTGCTCGGAGAGCGTCACTACATCGAATGGGGAGTTGCGCTCGGCGAGAGTAAAGATCGCCCGGAAGATAAGCCGGTGATCATGGCGGTAAAAATCGCCATCCGACACCTGGTCCAGCACGCGCTCCCACGCATTGTTATCCAACATCAAGCCGCCCAGCACGGCCTGTTCGGCCTCAATGGAATGTGGCGGCACCTTGAGCGCTGCGGTTTCCAGGTCGTATTGCTGGGGCACACTGATGTCGTTCATGGCACTCGAAATTCTTGGCATTCAGAAAAACAAAGGGCACGTTCCACTCGCGTGGAAACGTGCCCGATGGTAACCGTCAGGCACCAGAGGTGCCAGACGATAGCCGTATCAGCCAGCGATCACGATCAGCTTTACGGTCGCTTCAACGTCGGTGTGCAGGTGCACAGCAACGTCGTACTCACCAACCTGACGGATGGTGCCGTTAGGCAGACGGATTTCGCTCTTCGCCACTTCCACGCCAGAGGCGGTCAGCGCGTCAGCGATGTCGTGAGTACCGATGGAACCGAACAGCTTGCCTTCATCGCCCGCAGTAGCGGTGATGGTGACTTCCAGTTCAGCCAGCTGAGCAGCGCGAGTTTCGGCAGAAACCTTGCGATCAGCAGCAGCTTTTTCCAGATCAGCACGGCGAGCTTCAAACTCGGCAATGTTGGCCGGAGTTGCAGCAGTAGCCTTACGCTGCGGCAGCAGAAAGTTGCGGCCGTAACCAGACTTGACGTTTACCTTGTCGCCCAGGTTGCCCAGGTTTGCGACTTTTTCCAGCAGGATGACTTCCATTTGAGTCTTACCTCTTTAACTTAACCTTCACCGTTCGCAGGTCCCGCATCGTCATCACGAGATGCCCGACCGCGAAAATCAAACAAACTGTCGACAATGGCCACAACGGCCAGTAACGGATAAATCAACTGCATGAACAGCACCAGCGTGACGTAGAGCCCCACCAGCCAGAACCGAGACATCCGGTTCTTTGCGACCAGCCCGTGCACCAGCGCAATGCCGGCAAACACCAGCGGAACACTGCACAACGGCGCCAGCATCGCCACCTGCACACCGAGACTTGGTCCCAGCAGCATGCCCATCAGCAACACCATCGCAGGCAACGCTGAGAAACGCAGCGACCGGAACTCGAGACCAAAGCCACCGGGGTTGTACAACAATGCCTGCCAGTACCGACCAAGCATCAGACTGAGCAGCGTGGTGATCTGCAGTAGCCCTGCCAACAAACCGGTCAGAACCGGTGCCAGCAATGCTCCCAACCGGGCCTGCTCATCCACCGAAAGTTGCTGATAGGCATCCGACAACATGTCGGGTAGCACTTTTTGCAACTCGGTGGCGAGTGCCGCAATTGGCTCGCCAAAAACCATTCCCAGCGCCCAGGCATACAACAACCCGAGCCCTACGCTACACAGCATCACCCGGGACCAGGAGCTCTGGTTGCGCAACAACAGCGCTAACCCGAACGACCCCAGCAGCACCAGCAATGTCCGCGGATCACCGAAATACCACCAGACCAGCGCGGGCAATACAGCCCATACCAATACGCCCAGTGCATCATTCAACCCGCGACGCAGCAACACCAGGCTTCCCGCCGCAGCAGACAACCAGAACAACATCGGCAGCGCTGCACAGCCAGCCACAACAACAATTGCCTGCATACGGCCGCGCATGATGAACTCAGCCAGGGCGCGCATGCGATCTATCCTTTACGTCTGTCTAACAGTTCGATTAACGGCCGTGGCTGTCGGTGTAGGGCAGCAGGGCCAGGAAGCGGGCGCGCTTGATAGCGGTAGCCAGCTGGCGCTGATAGCGTGCTTTGGTTCCGGTAATACGGCTAGGAACGATCTTGCCGGTTTCGGAAATGTAGGCCTTCAGCGTGTTGAGATCCTTGTAGTCGATCTCTTTCACGTTTTCTGCAGTGAAACGGCAGAACTTACGACGACGGAAAAAACGTGCCATGAAATAGGCTCCTCAATAGGTCCGTGGATTACTCGTCAGCGTTGTTGTCGCGGCTGTCGCTGTCACTGTCACTGTCATTTTCATTGGCAGAGTCAGATTCAGGGCGATCACGACGCTCACGGCGCTCGCTACGGTTTTCCTCAGCCTTCAGCATCTCGGACTGTTCAGTCACGGCTTCGTCGCGACGGATGACCAGATTACGGATGACGGCGTCGTTGTAGCGGAAGTTGTCTTCCAGCTCAGCCAGTGCCTTACCACTGCACTCGACGTTCAGCATCACGTAGTGAGCCTTGTGGACGTTGTTGATGGCGTAAGCCAGCTGACGACGACCCCAGTCTTCCAGACGATGGATCTTGCCACCGTCCTCTTCGATCAGCTTGGTGTAACGCTCCACCATGCCGCCAACCTGCTCGCTCTGGTCGGGGTGGACCAGAAAGATGATTTCGTAATGACGCATTGTTGCTCCTTACGGGTTGCAGCCTGCCGCACAACGCGGATCAGGCAAGGAGTGAATCAGTTATGTTGACTTGCCAGCCAGAGAGGCGCGCAAACGCCTGGCATCCGGGCAAGGGGCGCAATTCTAGAGAAGCCCGGACGACCACGCAAGGCGATTTGGTGAATATTTAACCAACCAACGACTAGCTACGTCCTGCGATGGTCCGTTCGGCCTGAATGCTTTCGAGCAACGATCTGACTTGGTGGATATCGTAGGGCTTGAGCATGGTGCGCAGGTCGTCCAGCCCCACGTCCCGCGCATCGACGGCATAGCCCGAAGCAATGACGACACTCAGGCTGGCATCGCGCGACCTGGCCTCACGAACCAGCTCGATACCGCTCATGCCAGCCAGACCGACATCGGTAAGCAGCACGTCGAATGGATGCTGCTCGAGCTGCTTCAGCGCAGCCTCGGCCGACTCGCAGAGGCTGACCTGGTGCCCCAGCTCGTCCATGACTTCTCCGGTGAGCATGCGCAGCGTCGGGTCATCCTCGACGAACAGAATCCTAAGGCCTGACGCGTATGCAGGCTCGATCTGCTCGGATGAAGCTGATGCCGAGTCGCACTGCTCGGAAATCGCTGCTACACGCCCCCCCTGCTGACCCAGCGCAACGCGGCTCGGCAAGTAGACCCGGACCGTCGTACCCTCGCCTTCATCGCTTTCCAGCACAACGAATCCACCGCTCTGCTTGACGAAGCCATAGACCATGCTCAAACCAAGGCCGGACGAATTTTTATCTTTGCGCGTGGTGAAGAATGGCTCGAACGCGCGCTCGAGGATTTCCGGGCGCATGCCCTCGCCCTCATCGATGACCGCAAGCTCAACGTACGGACCGGGATCGGCGCCGGGCTGTCCCGCGAGCTGAGCTGCGTCCAGGCTAAGGTTGCGCAAGCGCAGGCAAAGAGTCCCGCCATCGCCCATCGCATCGCGCGCATTGACGGCCAGGTTGAGTATCGCCGCCTGCAGATTGCCGACATCGGCCAGCACTGGCCACAGGTCCGATGCGACGTCGACATCAACCTGGACAGCGCGCCCCAGGGCACCGTTGAGCAATTCGCTCATCTGACCGAGCAACTCACCGACATTCACAGATTGTGGCTGCAACGGCTGACGACTTGCGAAGGCCAACAGTTGCGACGCCAGACGAGCGCCCTTTTCTACACCGCCCACAGCCGACTCCAGCCGCCTCTGGGCCGTTTCGTCACCGCTCAGGTTGCGACGCAACAACTGCAGATTGCCGCCGATGATCTGCAACATGTTGTTGAAATCATGCGCAATGCCCCCGGTGAGTTTGCCGACAGCCTCAAGCTTTTGCGCTTGCATCAGGGCGGCCTGGGCGGTGCGACGTGCGGACTCGCTGTCGAGCAATTCGCGGCTGCGCTCTCGCACCAGCTCTTCGAGATGCTCGCGATACTCACGCAACTCCTGCTGGCTGCGATGCTGCTCGGTAACGTCGCTACCGAGCACGAAAATACCGGACGTTCGGCCGTCGTGCTCGACGATTGGCTGAAACACCAGATCGACGTACAGCTCCTCCGGTTCGGCACCTGGACGGCGGTTTAGCAGTGCCCGCATGCCTTTGTCGGTGTAGGGTTCGCCGGTGCGATACACCTCATCGAGCAGCGTAATAAAACCCTGGCCTTCCAGCTCGGGCAGCCCGTCACGCACAGGCTTGCCGAGCAGCTGGCGGTGGCCGGTAAGCTGCTGATATGCCTCGTTGACCAGCTCGAACACATGCTCGGGACCACGCAGAAAGCAGACGAAACCAGGCGCCTGGGCAAACAACCGGCGCAGTTGATTGCCTTCATCCTGTATGAACCGCGCTCGGGATATGATCGCCGCCTCGATCTGTTGAGCCGGCTGACCAGCAGGCTCTGCCGAGCGCAAGGAGTCCTTCAACTGCTGCAGTTCAGTGATATCCACGGTGTGCTGAAGGATGGCGATGACTTCGCCGTTATCATCCAACAACGGTGTGTGCGTCGCGCTCCAGTAGCGGTCCTCATATGCCGCACCGTTGCCGGAGCTGACCGCGATGGAATAGCGGATAACGGGCAAGGTATCCAAAGCCTTCGTACGCAGGACCCTAGCAAAGGAGTCGAGCAGTTCGTCGACATGAGTCGACTCGGGAAATTGCGGGTCGGCGGCAAACGCGTCCTGAATTCGCCGCCCAGCGATTTCCTCGATGCTGCGTGCGGTGAGTTCCAGGTAAGCCGCGTTCGCATCCAGAATTACCAGATCGGGATCCAGCAGCAGGTAGGCATTTGGCGAAACCCTGAACAGAGCCTCGAAAGACGGGCGTTGCGGCATACCACCTCCATGATGCGAGCCTGGCGCTGGTCGCGATCAAAAGCTGGCGCCAGGTCTACGCCCGACGCCCAGCCAAACCAATAAAGTGACGGCTCGAGCGTCAGAATCAGAACGGACAGTTGACCGCAGCGAAAACGATCCGTTTCCGCTGAAGAGCAAAGGTCTTAACAGATGAGGCCAAGCGAAGTAGACGCTAGCTCGCGGAGCGGGCCGAGCGCCGTTGGCGCAGGGCCTCGAACAGGCAAACTCCGGTAGCGACGGAGACGTTGAGGCTGCTGACGCTGCCGCCCATGGGCAAGCGCACCAGGAAATCGCAGTGCTCACGGGTCAGGCGCCGCATCCCCTTGCCCTCGGCCCCCATCACCATAACGATCGGCCCGCTGAGATCCTGATCGTAGATCTCCTGCTCGGCCTCACCAGCCGTACCGACGACCCACAAACCGCGCTGCTGCAGTTTTTCCAGCGTCCGGGCGAGATTGGTGACGGCTACCAGCGGAATGACTTCGGCAGCACCGCAGGCCACCTTGCGCACCGTAGCGTTCAGCGTCGCGGATTTATCCTTGGGTATGATCACGGCCAGTGCGCCGGCCGCATTGGCAGTTCGCAGACAGGCCCCTAGATTATGCGGGTCTGTGACGCCGTCGAGCACGAGCAACAGGGGCGCGCCTTCGGTGCGATCAAGCAGCTCCTCAAGCATGGCATCGCCCCAAACCTGGCTGGGACTGACGTCAGCAATCACGCCCTGATGCACGCCCTCGACCCAGGCGTCCATTTCGCGGCGCTCGCACTGGCCGACTCGAACCTTCGACTCGGCAGCCAGCTGGAGCAAATTCTGCACGCGCGGATCATCACGCCCCTCCGCCAGCCAAATCTGCTTGACTCGCTTCGGATGATGGCGAAGCAACGCCTCGACGGCATGAAGACCATAAACCTTTTCTAGATCGCTCATGGTTTGGCCTTACGCTTACGGGGCGCGGCGCCCTCGGGCTTCGGCGTGGCCTTGCCGGCGGCCGCCTTCGGTTTCGAGCCGCTGCGCTTTGGCTTGCTCTTCGAGGTTTTGCCTGCCTTGGCGTCGCCTAACAGTGCCTTCTTGATCTCACGGCTCTTGCGAACGTCATCGCTGACCGACTCATTGCCCTTCGACAAAGACGCATCAGCGCCTTTCTTGCCGCGACCATCTTTACGTCCGCCGCGGCCGTCCGAGGCTCCGCGCTCGCCGGCTCCGGTCTTGCTGCCACCGCCAATCAGCTCGAAGTCGATCTTGCGCTCATCGAGATCGACACGCATGACCCGCACCTCGACGCTGTCGCCAAGACGGAAGCTGCGACCGCTGCGCTCACCGGACAGGCGATGATGCAACGGATCGAAGTGGTAGTAGTCGCCCGGCATCGCCGTCACGTGCACCAACCCTTCGACGTAGATATCGGTCAGCTCGACGAACAGGCCGAAGCCGGTCACGGCCGTGATAACGCCGGGGAAATTCTCACCGACCCGGTCTTTCATAAACTCGCATTTCAGCCAGTTCACGACATCACGGGTCGCTTCATCGGCGCGGCGCTCGGTCATTGAGCACTGCTCGCCCAACTGCTCCAATGCGGCCTCGTCATACGGATAGATGCGCGCCTTGGGCATGCTGGTAGCGCCCGCACGGCGAACGTGCGACGTGTCGCGCTTGGAGCGGATCACGCTGCGGATCGCCCGATGGATCAGCAGATCGGGGTAGCGGCGAATCGGCGATGTGAAATGTGCGTATGCCTCGTAGTTCAGGCCGAAATGGCCATTGTTGTCAGGACTGTAAACCGCCTGACTGAGGGAGCGCAGCATTACCGTCTGAATCACATGGAAGTCGGGACGCCCCTGGATATGCTCCAGCAGCGCCTGGTAATCCTTGGGCGTTGGCCCCTCTTTGCCCTTGTGCAAGGTCAGGCCCAGCTCGCCGAGAAACGCTCGGAGTTTCTCCTGACGCTCCAGGGGGGGACCATCATGCACACGATACAAGCCCGGAATGTCGTGATCCTGAAGGAAGCGTGCAGTGGCCACGTTGGCGCATAGCATGCACTCCTCGATCAGCTTGTGCGCGTCGTTGCGCTCGGTCGGCTTGATCTCCGAGATCTTGCGACCAGCACCGAAAACGATGCGGGTTTCCTGCGTCTCGAAGTCGATTGCCCCACGGGCATGCCGCGCCTTGAGCAATATCTTATAGAGCGCATAGAGCTGCTTAAGGTCGGGCAGCACTTCACCGTACTCGCCGATAAGGCGTTTGCCTTCAGCCGAAGATGGCTGCTCAAGCATGCTGCTGACCTTGTTATAGGTCAGTCGTGCGTGGGAATGGATCACCGCTTCATAGAACTGGTAATCCGTCATATTCCCCGACTTGCTAAGGGTGATTTCGCAGACCATCGCCAGACGGTCGACATGCGGATTTAGCGAGCAGAGCCCATTCGACAACTCTTCGGGCAGCATCGGCACAACCCGCTCGGGGAAATACACCGAGGTGCCACGTACTTCAGCTTCCTGATCCAGCGCCGAGCCGACCTTGACATAGTGCGAGACATCGGCGATCGCCACGTACAGGCGGAAACCACCGGAAAACAGCTTCCAGCCACTGAGCTTCTCGCAGTAAACGGCATCATCGAAGTCTCGCGCATCCTCGCCGTCGATGGTGACGAACGGCAGGTGGCGAAGGTCGACGCGTTTCTGCTTGTCCTTCTCCTCGACTTCCGGCTTGAGCTTGGCGGCTTCGCGTTTTACCGCATCTGGCCAGACATGCGGAATGTCGAAGCTGCGAAGCGCGACATCGATCTCCATACCGGGAGCCATGTAGTTGCCGATGACCTCGACCACGTCGCCCTGTGGCTGAAACCGCTGAGTCGGCCAGTGGGTAATCTTGATCTCGACGAACTGACCCGGCTTGGCATCCATGGAACGACCCGGCGTGACCAGCACTTCCTGCTGGATCTTGGGGTTATCAGCCATCACAAAGCCGATTCCACTTTCTTCCTGGTAGCGACCTACGATGGTTTCGTGGGCACGACCGATGATCTCAACAATCGCACCTTCGCGCCGCCCGCGGCGATCAAGCCCGGCCACGCGAGCCAGGCAACGGTCGCCGTCAAACACCAGACGCATCTGTGCTGGACTCAAGAATAGATCGTCGCTGCGGTCATCAGGGATGAGGAAACCGAAACCGTCGCGATGGCCGCTGACGCGACCGCAAACCAGGTCCAGCTTGTCTACCGGGGCATAGGTGCCACGCCGGGTATAGATCACCTGACCGTCACGCTCCATCGCGCGCAAACGGCGGCGCAGAGCCTCAATGTCATCTTCGGAGGATAATCCGAACTCCTCTACCAGCTGCTCACGGGCCGCTGGCGAGCCGCGCTCGCTCAGATGCTTGAGTATCAATTCGCGGCTGGGGATGGGGTTTTCGTACTTTTCCGCTTCACGTGCGGCCTCGGGATCGAGGGATTGCCAATCGGCCATTAAGAGATGTCACCTTTCATTCATTTATAGAGGCAGAACGCCCTATATCTATTGAAGCGCGAAACGCCGTCCGACGGCAGCTTTCACGCGAATTATTTTTCCTGGACGGGGCTTTACAAGGCATAACCCCGCCCGTATAGTTCGCGCCCACAATGTCTGGTAGACGTTGTAACACGGAAACGACGAAGTATCATCGTTTGCAGTGCCCAGGTGGCGGAATTGGTAGACGCACTAGGTTCAGGTCCTAGCGGTGGCAACACCGTGGAAGTTCGAGTCTTCTCCTGGGCACCATTTATCCGATGAGACACTTGCGACAGCGAGCGTTTCATAGACACAAGGTTTGTCGACCTTGACCAACAATAGACATAAGTCGGTGAGCAATCATCGCAATGTGCCCAGGTGGCGGAATTGGTAGACGCACTAGGTTCAGGTCCTAGCGATGGCAACATCGTGGAAGTTCGAGTCTTCTCCTGGGCACCACTCTTCAGAAAAAACCGAGCCACTGGCTCGGTTTTTTTCGTTTCTGCTTAGGCTCAACACACGCAACAGCCCCGCTAACATAATTACATGGCCTACATTTAGACCGCACGCACCAAAAGAAAGACCGCCCGAGGGCGGTCTTTGTATTTCACACCAGTGATCAGGCGTAGGGATGACGCAGCACGATGGTCTCGTTGCGGTCCGGCCCGGTGGAAATGATATCGACCGGCGCCTCGACAAGTTCCTCGATACGCTTGATGTAAGCACGCGCGTTAGCGGGCAGAGCCTCGAGCGACTTGACCCCGACGGTGGATTCATTCCAGCCAGGCAGCTCCTCGTATACTGGCTGCAAGCCCTGATAGCTGTCTGCGTCGGTCGGCGCATCAACCAGCACTTCGCCATCACGGTCCTTGTAAGCAACGCAGATGCGTATGGTATCCAGGCCGTCCAGTACATCCAGCTTGGTCAGACAGATACCGGAGACACTGTTGATCTCGATTGCGCGGCGCAGGATGACCGCATCGAACCAACCGCAGCGACGGGCGCGACCAGTGGTCGAGCCGAACTCATGGCCACGCTCGGCCAGACGAGCACCCACCTCATCGAACAGCTCGGTGGGGAAAGGACCGGACCCGACGCGCGTGGTGTAGGCCTTTGTAATACCGAGGATGTAGTCCAGATATAGCGGACCAAAACCGGAACCAGTAGCAGTGCCCCCCGCCGTGGTGCTGGAGCTGGTGACATAGGGGTAGGTGCCATGATCGATGTCGAGCAGCGAACCCTGCGCCCCCTCGAACATGATGCGCGCCCCCTGCTTGCGCAACTCATGCAGTCGCGCCGAGACGTCCGTCATCATCGGCCGGAGGATTTCGGCGTAGCCCAGCGCCTCATCGAGCGTCTTCTGGAAATCGACAGGCTCGACCTTGTAGAAATTCTGCAGGATGAAGTTGTGATACTCGAGCAGTTCACGCAACTTGACCGTGAAGCGCTCAGGGTTGAACAAGTCGCCGATGCGCAAACCACGACGGGCAACCTTGTCTTCGTAGGCCGGCCCAATGCCACGACCTGTAGTACCAATCTTGCCCTCGGAACGCGAAGCTTCGCGCGCCTGATCCAGAGCGACGTGATACGGCAGAATGAGAGTACAGGCTGGACTGATGCGCAGGCGCTCACGAACAGGCACACCCTTTTCTTCGAGCTTGGTGATTTCACGCATCAGGGCATCCGGCGCCACGACCACGCCATTACCGATGAGGCACTGTACGTTCTCGCGCAGAATTCCGGACGGAATCAGATGCAGCACAGTTTTTTCGCCGTCGATGACCAGCGTGTGACCAGCATTGTGACCGCCCTGGAAACGCACCACGGCCGCAGCCTGGTCGGTCAGCAGATCGACGATCTTGCCCTTGCCCTCATCACCCCATTGGGTGCCCAGGACCACGACATTCTTACCCATAAACCTTGTCCTCTTGGCGAAGCATTACCGGTTATGACCGGCGAAAAAAACTGAAAACCCTGCCTGGCGCAGCCGCATCAGCGGACCAGTGGTGTTACAACCCAGGAACCCTCTTGCAACAGTAGCTGCCGGTCACAGCCAACACCTGGCGCGACATCGCTCTGCTGCCCGTCCAAGGCCTGCACCACCCGCTCACCCTGCTCACGCAGCCGACGGATTGTCTGCCACAAAGTCGGATCGGCGCTGTAAGGCGCCCAGATACCGGCCAACGGGCCGACGAGCTCGGCATTGCCCAGCCTGACCAGCGTCTTTAGGTCCGTCGAAAAGCCGGTCGCCGGACGCGCCCGGCCAAAATCAGCACCAATGTCATCATAACGCCCACCCTGAGCGATCGACTGGCCTACGCCCGGGACGAATACCGCGAAGACGACACCAGTGTGGTAGTGATAGCCGCGCAGCTCGCCAAGATCGAAATACAACGGCAACTCGGGATACCGCATCGCCAACTGTTCGGCGATATGCGCCAAGCCTTCAAGCGATTGAAGAACCGGAGCAGGCGCACCGGCAAGCACCTCGCGCGCAGCGTCAAGCGTCTCGCGACCACCACAGAGCCGTGCTAATGCGCGCAACATGCTCGCCAAGGCGGGCTCGACATTAGCGGTCAGCGCTGCGATCTCGTCCATCGCCTTACGCTGCAAGGCATCGAAGAGGCGCTGCTCTGCGTCCCCAGAGAGACTGGCGGCGCGCGCCAACCCACGATAAATACCCACATGACCGAGATCCATGTGTAGGTCCGGCACATCGGCGAGTAGAAGGGTTTCCAGCATCAAGCTGATCACTTCAAGGTCGCTAGACGTGCTGCTGTCCCCATAGAGTTCGGCGCCCAGCTGAATCGGGCTCCGCGACGTGGTGAGAGCCTGCGGCTTGGCATGCAGGACGCTGCCGGCATAGCACAGGCGGCTAGGCCCTTCGCGACGCAACGTATGGGCATCCACCCGCGCCACCTGCGGCGTGATGTCCGCTCGCAAGCCCATCTGCCGCCCTGACAACGGATCGATGACCTTAAAGGTCTTAAGATCAAGGTCCTGCCCGGCGCCAATCAGGAGCGATTCGAGAAACTCCACATGAGGGGTAATAACCAACTCATAGCCCCAGCACTGGAAAAGATCCAGCACACGACGCCGTGCAGTTTCGATACGCGCCGCTTCGGGCGGCAGCACCTCTTCAATGCCATCTGGCAGAAGCCAGCGGTCTATCGTTGCCATTTCGCCAATCACCTCTCGATACGGCAAGCCTAGTCAAGCAGACGAACGCCGGGGCAACAGCCTGAGCCGCCCATCGGTCGCGTGCGATTGTGTTCGAACCATGGCGACAGCGCCACGCCCCACCAAGGGGATCAGCATGGCTGGCCATGCCCGGATCAGCCTGCTACCGCCGGGGCGCAGACGCAAAAAAGCCGGGCTTTTCCCGGCTCACGGATCATAACAACGTTTCGCCAACGGGTCACCCGGCGGACTGCACTCAGCCCGCCCGACAACCCTTCAGCAGTCACTGCGCTGTTGCGGATTCCAGATAACGGAAGAAATCGCTATTGGGATCTAGCACCAGAACATCTTCCTTGTTGGCGAAGCTCTCTCGGTAGGCTTGGAGGCTGCGATGGAAGGAATAGAATTCCCGATCCTGCCCGTACGCTGCAGCATAGATGGCTGCCGCCTGCGCATCGCCGTCACCGCGCAACTCTTCGGCCTCACGGAACGCCTCAGCCAATAGCACTCGCCGCTGCCGATCAGCATCGGCACGAATACCTTCAGCCAGCTCCTTACCTTTAGCGCGATGCTCCCGTGCTTCACGTTCACGCTCAGAGCTCATCCGCTCGAACACGCTACGGTTCACTTCGCGCGGGAGATCAATGCCCTTGACTCGGACATCCACCACCTCAATCCCGAGCTCCTGCTGCGCAGCACGATTCAGGCTGTTGGTCACCAGACTCATCAGCTCGTCGCGCTGGCCAGACACCGACTCGTGCAAGGTCCGCTTACCGAACTGGTCTCGCAGTGCGGCTTCGAGACGACGCGCGAGGCGCTCATCTGCAATCTGCTTCATGCCTGAAGTCGCGGTATAAAAACGCTCGGCATCGTCAACACGCCATTTGGCGTAGGAGTCAACCATCAACGCTTTCTTCTCCAGCGTCAGGAAGCGCGACGTCGTAGTATCCAGCGTCATCAGACGCGCATCGAACTTGCGCACGCTGTTGACGTAAGGGATTTTCAGGTGCATGCCCGGCTTTACGTCGGGCTCAACGATACGACCGAATCGCAGTAATACCGCTCGCTCTGTCTGGGACACGATGTAGAAGCTGTTCCACGCCACGATCGCCAGCACCACACCCACAATGAGTGCGGTCAGGGATTTATTGCTCATTAGCGGACCTCCCTTGTACGCACTTCACGCGGATCCAGCTCCGGAGGCAGCCTCGTAGTCTGCGTCGAAGCGCCTGACGCAGACGTCGCAGGGGACTGCCCAGAAGCAGCACCGCGACCATTGATCATCTTATCGAGCGGCAGATAGAGCAGGTTGTTTTGACCCTGATCGCCGGTAACGAGCACCTTGCTGGTATTGCTCATAAGCTCTTGCATGGTTTCCAGATACAGGCGCTCACGCGTCACGTCTGGCGCCTTCCGATACTCAGCCACCAGCTTGGAGAAGCGATCCGCCTCACCCTGGGCGCGTGAGATCACCGCGTCACGGTAACCACTGGCTTCCTCCAGCATGCGCTGAGCCTGACCGCGCGCCTCAGGGATCACTCCGTTGGCGTAAGACTCGGCCTGATTCTTCTCGCGCTGCTCATCCTCTCGGGCACGGATAACGTCATCAAACGCTTCCTGCACCTCGCGCGGCGCAGCTGCGCTTTGCAGGTTCACCTGAGTCACGATGATGCCCGTACCGTAGTTGTCAAGAAACCGCTGCAGGCGCTCCTTGACCTCAGCCGCCATCGCCTCACGCCCCTCGGTCAGGACCTGATCCATCGCCGTCGAGCCGACTACGTGACGTACAGCACTGTCAGTCGCATGCTGCAAGGACGCTTCCGGATCTTCGACATTCAGGACAAATGCTTGAAGATCACTGACTTTGTATTGCACGGTCAGAGGCACTTCAATGATGTTCTCATCCTCGGTAAGCATCTGCCCTTGTTTGCTGTAAGAGCGTTCCCGTGTGACGTTTGCCTGGAACTTCTTATCAAACGGCGGGAAATAGATATTCAGACCTGGACCCACGGTCTCGTGATACTTGCCGAAGCGCAAAACCACGGCCTGCTCTTGCTCATCCACGATATAGATAGCATTGAACAGCCAGACGGCCAGCAACACCACCAGACCAATCCAGACCAGCGCAAACCCGCCACGGCGACCAGCACCGCCACCCGAGGACCCGCCACTGCGCTTCTTGCCGCCGAACATGCCATTGAGGCTGTCCTGCAATTTACGGAAAGCCTCATCCAGGTCCGGCGGACCTTTCTGATCGCCACCGCCACCGCCGCGACGACCACCGCCGCCACCGCTACCCCAGGGATCCTGGTTGTTCGAGTTGCCACCCGGCTCATTCCAAGCCATAGCGCTCTCCATTCAAATAAAGCTAAAGACGCGCCAGCGGCGCGTCCACCAATGCTACCGAAAGCCCGGAACGAACGGCTTAAAAGCCCCCCGAGCTTTATTGCAAAGTGTGTTGCTCGAAAAACTGCTCCGTCTCAAGGCCCGCGCGGCTGATAAGACGATGCAGTTCGACACGCTGCAAACGCACATCAAGCAGACTGACACCGTCGTCATCATGGACCTCGGACTGCACCGCCCCTAGATCGAACAACTGCGCACGCATGCGCCCAAGCTGCTGCGGCAACCGAAGCGTCCCAACGAAGAGATCGTTACCGAGCAGTTCGGCAATGGCCTGCTTCAACAGATCCAAGCCCAACCCTTGCTGTGCCGAGACCCAGACCCGCTGCGGTACGCCATCAGCATCGCGCTGGATCTGCGGCTCGATGCCTTCAAGCAGATCCACCTTGTTGTAGACCTCCAATATCGGCAGCTCATGCGCGCCGATTTCGGTCAGCACCGCCAGTACCTGCTCTATCTGCTGATCGCGCTCAGGCTCGTGAGCATCGATGACATGCAGCAGCAGATCAGCGTTGCTCGACTCTTCGAGTGTGGCACGGAACGATTCGACCAGTTTGTGCGGCAAATGACGAATGAAGCCCACCGTATCAGCAATCACCACCGGCCCCAGATCATCCAACGCCAGACGACGCAGGGTTGGATCCAGCGTAGCGAAAAGCTGGTTAGCAGCGTAAACCTCGGATTCGGTCAAAGCATTGAAAAGGGTAGACTTGCCAGCGTTGGTATAGCCCACCAGGGATATAAGCGGAATATCAGCACGTCGGCGGCCCCGGCGAGCCTGCTCACGCTGACTACGAACCTTTTCCAGCCGCTGCTTGATCTGGCGAATACGCACACGCAGCAAGCGCCTGTCAGTTTCAAGCTGTGTCTCGCCCGGGCCGCGCAAGCCTATACCGCCCTTTTGCCGCTCAAGGTGAGTCCAGCCCCGCACCAGCCGGGTGCTCATGTGATCCAGCTGAGCTAGCTCAACCTGCAACTTGCCTTCGTGCGTGCGCGCGCGCTGAGCAAAGATATCCAGAATCAGGCCGGTCCGATCAAGCACACGACATTCAAGCGCTCGCTCGAGGTTGCGCTCTTGGCTGGGCGTCAGGGTGTGATTGAAAATGACCAGCTCGACCTCGCCGTCCTTGACAAGGTCATGCAGCTCTTCAACTTTGCCGCTGCCGATCAGAAACTTGGCGGAAGGTTGGTGCCTGGCAACATTGACGAAACCAACTGTTTCGGCGCCAGCTGACCGCGCCAGCTCACGAAACTCTTGGGGGTCTTCACGCGCCGCTGGATCCTGAGCATCCAGATGAACCAGGATAGCCCGCTCACCACCACCGGGACGTTCGAAGAACAATGAAAGCTCCCTTTATTCGTTACCCGACTCAGACTGTTCAGCGTCGCCAGCAACAGGCAGGCGCACCGGACGGCCAGGAACGACAGTCGAGATGGCATGCTTGTAAACCATCTGACTAACCGTGTTCTTCAACAGAATGACGAATTGATCGAATGACTCGATCTGGCCCTGAAGCTTGATACCGTTGACCAAGTAGATCGAAACCGGAACGCGCTCCTTACGCAGGGTGTTCAGGTAAGGGTCTTGTAGCGAATGCCCTTTTGACATGTGCCGCACTCCTTAAAGGATCTTTTCATTAATTATTCGAAATCGAACACGGCCGATCAATGATTGAGAATAGCCGGTCAAATAGCAGTGTCAGCTCAATATGGCGAGCCTATCCAAGTATTTCAATGCTCGCGGCAGATTGTCACAGGCCGAACTTTCCAGCCAGTGAACCCCCTCCCATCCCCTCAACCAAGTGAGCTGACGCTTGGCCAGTTGCCGTGTAGCGATCACACCGCGCTCAACCATTTCCTGCGCAGAGTACTCACCGTCCAAATAACGCCAGACCTGACGATAGCCAACCGCTCGCATGGACGGCAGCTCCGCATGCAGATCTTGGCGCCTGCGAAGAGATTCGACCTCTGCGACAAAGCCCTGTTCAACCATCTGAACGAAACGCCGCTCGATACGTTGGTGCAGCACCTGCCGTTGCGCAGGCGCTATGGACAACTGCGCAACAGTATAAGGCAAGACGCGGCTGTCTGGCGTGCCGGCTCCGGCTTTTTGAGCGGTTTGCCGGGAGCGGTGCTCGGTCATGCTGATGCCACTGACCCGATAGACTTCAAGCGCCCTGATGAGACGCTGCGGATCGTTAGGGTGGATCCGAGCGGCTGATACAGGATCGACCTCGCTGAGCTGGCGATGCAGCGCCGCCGCGCCTTCCGCCTGCACTTGTGCTTCGAGCGCCGCACGCAGCTCAGCATCAGCGGCCGGCATATCCGCCAACCCTTCGAGCAACGCCTTGAAATACAACATGGTGCCGCCTACGAGCAGCGGAACGCGTCCTGCTTCGGTGCTCTGCGCCATCGCCGCCAGGGCGTCAGCCACAAACTCAGCAGCCGAGTAGCTCTGCACAGGGTCTCTGATATCGATTAAACGATGCGGGAAGGCATCCAACAGCTCAGGGGAAGGCTTGGCAGTGCCGATGTCCATGTCACGGTAAACCAAGGCGGAATCGACACTGATCAGGTCACACGGCAAGGCTCGAGCCAGCTCGATAGCGAGGTCAGTCTTGCCGGCGGCGGTCGGACCCATAAGAAAGATGGCGGGAGGTAATCGTGGCATCGGATGCTCGAAGAAATGTTTCGCGGACAATGACTGAACCCGGCGAACCGAGCACACCAGCTATCGCCCTCGGAGGAAGAGCTTATCCAGGTCGGCCATGCCCAGTTGGGTCCAGGTCGGACGACCGTGATTGCACTGGCCACTGCGCTCGGTCTGCTCCATGTCGCGCAATAGGCCGTTCATCTCCGGCACGGTAAGGCGTCGGTTTGCACGCACCGCGCCGTGGCATGCCATGGTTCCAAGCAGCTCGTTGAGATGCGCCTGAATACGGTCGCTAGTGCCGTACTCAAGCAGGTCGGCCAGCACGTCCTGCACCAACCGGGTCGCTTCGGCCTGCTTGAGCAGGGAGGGGATCTGGCGGATCGCCAGACTCTCGGGCCCCAGCCGCTGCAGCTCAAAACCAAGCCTCTGGAACCACTGCGCATGCTCTTCGGCACAATCTGCTTCGCGCTGACTGACGGCGATCGATTCCGGTACCAGTAACGGTTGACCACGCAGACCTTCGCTGGCCATTGCGGTTTTCAGTCGCTCATACATGATCCGCTCGTGGGCGGCGTGCATGTCCACCAAGACCAGACCTTGAGCATTTTCGGCGAGAATGTAGATACCCTTGAGCTGAGCCAGTGCGTAGCCAAGCGGCGGCACGTCATCCTGACTTTCCGGCAGGGCCGCAGCAGTCGTTTCTGCCAATGGCGAGAAAAACTCACGGTAGGCACCCTGCGCTTCTGCAACGCTGCCAGTCGGCATCGGCCGAGGCGCCTGATAGCCAGCGCCGGCACCGCGCCAGGCAGGCTGTGCTGCCGCTGGCTGATCCAGCGCGCTGGCAGCGAGGCTCATTTCGTTCTGTCCGGCGAATTCTCCAGCATCACGACCAGAGACCGTGGTTACCGGCGCCACGCTGGCTGGCGCGGTCAGCTGATCCTCGGGACGGACATCACCGAGCGCGCGGTGCAAGGTGCCGTAGAGGAAATCATGCACCATGCGATTGTCGCGAAAGCGAACCTCATGCTTGGTCGGATGGACGTTGACGTCCACCACTGCTGGGTCCACATCGAGGAACAACACGAAGGTCGGGTGTCGACCATTGAACAATACGTCGCGGTAAGCCTGCCGCACTGCATGGGCGACCAGCTTGTCGCGCACCATGCGTCCATTCACATAGAAATATTGCAGATCCGCCTGGCTACGGGAAAACGTCGGCAAACCGACCCAGCCCCAAAGATGCAGACCGGTGCGCTCAATCTCGACCGGCAACGCCTGTTCCAGAAAGGCGGGGCCGCACACCGACGCGACGCGGCGCCCCCGAGACGCAGGATCACTGGCCGGATGCAGCGCAAGCACCACCTTCCCGTTGTGGCGAAGATGGAACGCGACATCGAACCGCGCCAGTGCCAGCCGCTTGATCACTTCCTGCAAGTGGTCGAACTCAGTCTTTTCAGTGCGCAAGAACTTACGACGTGCAGGCGTGTTGAAGAACAGGTCGCGCACCTCGACCGAGGTTCCGACCGGATGGGCAGCCGGCTGAACGCGCGCCTCCATGTCCCGACCTTCGGTCTCGACCTGCCAGGCTTCGGCAGCATCAGCCGTACGCGACGTCAGCGTTAATCGGGAGACCGAACTGATCGACGCCAGCGCTTCGCCTCGAAAACCCAGGCTCATGACACGCTCAAGGTCTTCCAGGTCACGGATCTTGCTGGTCGCATGCCGAGCCAGGGCCAGCGGCAAGTCATCGGCTGGAATACCACAACCATCGTCGCGCACCCGCAGCAGCTTTATCCCGCCTTGTTCAACGTCCACTTCAATACGGGTGGCACCGGAGTCGAGGCTGTTTTCCAGCAGCTCCTTGATCACCGAAGCTGGCCGCTCGACCACTTCACCCGCAGCAATCTGGTTCGCCAGCCGCGGACTCAGCAGCTGGATGCGCGCAGCCTCGATCATGGCTGCGAGGCCAGCGTGGTAGCGGGAATATTCAGCGTTTGGCCAACTTTGATTACGTCGCTTTTCAAGCTATTGGCGCTGCGCAACGCAGGCAGACTGATCTGATAGCGCTCGGCAAGCAGCGCCAGGCTTTCGCCAGAACGGACGACATGCTCGCGAGCCACGCTGGCAATCTTGCCGGAGTCGCGCATCCAGGCAACGTAGGTGCCGGGCGGGGGATTTTCATGGAAGAACTGTCGCACCCCACTATGAATGGAACGCGCGAGCGCCTGCTGATGAGCCGCAGTCTGTAGTTTGCGCGCCTCGGATGGATTGGAAATAAACCCGGTTTCCACCAGGATCGAAGGGATGTCGGGTGATTTCAGCACCATGAACCCGGCCTGCTCAACGCGGCGTTTGTGCAGAGGCGTGATTCGGCCCATGTTGCTCAGCACCTTTTGTCCGACGTTGAGACTGGAAGACAACGAGGCAGTCATCGACAGGTCCAGCAACACACCGGCTAGCATCTGGTCCTTGTCGCCGAGGCTTACATTGCCGGCGCCGCCAATCAGGTCAGACCGGTTTTCGCTGTCGGCCAGCCACCGCGCAGTCTCCGACGTCGCGCCGCGATCCGACAATGCAAACACCGAAGCACCATAGGCTGACGACCGCGGCGCCGCATCGGCATGAATGGAGACGAACAGGTCTGCGCCCTTCTTGCGGGCAATCTCGGTGCGTTTACGCAAGGGAATAAAGTAATCACCGGTGCGCACCAACTCCGCGCGAAAGCCCTTGTCGGCGTTGATCTGGCGCTGCAGCTCTTTGGCAAGAGCCAGCACGACGGTTTTTTCGTATATCTTGCCCGGACCGATGGCGCCCGGATCTTCTCCGCCGTGCCCCGCGTCGATCGCCACGACGATATCGCGCTTGCTGCTTGGCAGTGGAGGCAACTTGATCGCCGACAGGGTCGGCGATACGGGTGCAGTCGGGGTACTCGGCGTGGCGGTCGCCGGAACGTTGGCAGTGGATGCCGCTGCCGCATCGGCGGCATTGTCGAACAGGTCGACAACCAACCGATGGCCGTATTGCTGGTTCGGCGTGAGCGTAAAGCTCTTTGGCGAAACCTCGGAGCTCAAGTCGATGACCACCCGCAAGGTGTCGGCGTCGTATTTCGCTGCGCGCAATCCAGAAATGGGCGTGTTCTGCAGCGGCAGTTGATCGAATGGCTTGGCCAGATTGGCGCCGTCGACATCGATGACGATGCGATCCGGAGCCGTCAGAGTGAACACCTTGTGCTGGACCGGACCGGACAGGTCAAAGACCAACCGCGTGTTGTCAGGCGCTCGCCACAGACGCACGCTCTGGACGTCGGAAGCCGCCAGGACCTGCATGGCCGCGAGCATCAATGCCAAACCACTAACCAGCGCGCGCATGCGCATACCCAACCCCATGATGTTCATTGATTGCCAACGGTCAGGATGGAACACCAGCCTTCACCGCGCTCGCCTCGTGGCGTCAGGCGCAGCATACGACCGGCCCCGTGCGGCGTAATGGTAATGTCCAGGTCAGCCTTTGGCAAAATGCCGGCGCCACGTTCCGGCCACTCTACCAGGCACAGAGCGTCTCCTTCGAAATAGTCGCGAATGCCGAGAAATTCCAGTTCCTCCGGATCGACAAGACGGTAAAGGTCGAAATGGAACACTCGTGCAGCCGGGGTTTCATAGGGCTCGACCAGGGTAAAGGTCGGGCTCTTGACCTTGCCCTCATGCCCAAGCCCGCGAATCAACCCGCGCGACAGTGTGGTCTTGCCGGCGCCGAGGTCGCCGTGCAGATAAATCACGCCCCGACCGCCGGTTGCCTGAGCGATGCGCGCGCCCAGCAACAGCATGGCGTCTTCGTCGGCAGCAAACAGCGTTACGTCAGACATGGCGAATGCTCCTCGAGTATCTGGCGGACCATCGGAATCAGATCGGCGGCAACCAGCCCTCGGCCTGCGGCACCAAGACGCTCACCCGCCACCGCATGCAGCCAGACAGCAAGACAGGCCGCCTCGAAAGGCGCCAGCCCCTGCGCCAGCAATGCACCAGCCACACCCGCCAACACATCGCCGAGCCCCGCGCTGGCCATAGCCGGATGCCCGCGATCACACAGTGCAAGCCGGCCGTCGCGGTCGGCGATCAGGGTTCCAGCGCCCTTGAGCAGTACGGCACAGCCGAAGCGTGCAGCAAGAGCGCGCGCTGCGGCTGGTCGATCGGCCTGCACCTCGGCCACGGAGATTTCCAACAATCGCGCGGCCTCACCGGGATGCGGTGTGAGTAAGCAATCGCTAGGAAGGTCCACCGCGCCGGCCGCTAGCAGATTCAACGCATCGGCGTCCCACACCTGTGGCACGTGACATTGCGGTGCCAGCGACAGCAAGCTGCGTCCCCAGGGGGCCTGCCCCAGGCCTGGTCCGATCACCAGTACATCGGCCCGTTGGACCAGCGCCGTCAATGCATAAGTCGACTCGACGCCGCTGCACATGATTTCCGGGCGCCGCACCAGCGAGGCAGTGACATGTTCCGGGCGTGTCGCCAGGGTCACCATGCCGGCACCACAGCGCAGTGCAGCTTCGGCACTGAGCAACGCGGCGCCGCCAGTGCCGAGATCGCCGCCGATGACCAGCACCTGACCAAAGCTTCCTTTATGAGCAGTTGGCGAGCGGGGTGCGAGGGTCGGCAAGTTCGCCTCGCACAAGCGCAGGGCGGACGGCTCGATCTGGGCGATGACCTGCGCATCGGCCTGCAGGTCATCGAATATCAGCGTTCCGATTCGATCCGGACCCTGACCGGTAAACAGACCGAGTTTGAGACCAATGAAGGTCACAGTCAGCTCGGCCCGCACAACCTCCCCGAGCAGATGCCCCGTGTCAGCACACAGCCCCGACGGTAGGTCGACCGCAAGGATTGGCAGCACGCTTTCGTTCATTGCGCGAATGACGCTCGCGTAGGGTTCGCGAACCTCTCCGGTGATCCCAGTGCCTAGCAGCGCATCAACCAGCACACCGCGCAGATCGGCACCGGACGTCCAAGGCATCACGCTGACGCCGGCTGCCCGAGCTTCAGCAAGGGCCTGTGCGGCATCGCCCTGCAATTGCAGAGGATCGCCGACCGCAATGACCCGAACCTGACGACCGGCACGCTGCGCCAACGCTGCGATCAGATATCCATCGCCGGCGTTGTTACCGCGCCCGGCCAACACGGTGATTTCCTCAACGTCCGGCCAACGTCGGCGCAGTGCGCGCCAAGCGGCATGGGCAGCACGCTGCATAAGGTCGAAGCCAGGCGTCCCCGCCGCGATCAGCCGGGCGTCGAGCTCACGCACCTGAGCGGCAGAGTAGAGACGACTGGGAAGTGTATCGGTGGTCTGGGACATGAATCACCCGTGCGAATATCTGGCAGAATTATACGCATGCGCCTGCCCGGCCGCCCGTGGCGAGTCGGCGGCGGATTGATAGAAAAGATTGCCGCCCGAGAGCGAGCCGCGCGGTGGGTTCAACAGCTGCCGGTTCGCCAGGCCAAAACCGCAGCAGCCCGCCATTACATTGCCGCAACGCCGACGACTCTACGCCATGTCCAGTACCACCCTCGACCCAGCCGCTCTTGCCGACTCCATCAAGGAGTGGGGCCGCGAGCTTGGCTTTCAGCAGGTCGGCATTACTGGCGTTGATCTGGGCGAGCATGAAGCGCACCTCGAGCGCTGGCTAGCGGCGGGCTATCAAGGCGAGATGGACTATATGGCTGCCCATGGCAGCAAACGTTCCCACCCGGAGCAACTGGTGCCAGGCACGTTAAGGGTGATCTCGTTGCGCATGGACTACCTGCCCGGCGACACCCGCATGGCCGAGCAACTGGCGCAGCCCGAAAAAGCCTATGTGTCGCGCTACGCGCTAGGCCGGGACTATCACAAACTGATCCGCAAACGCCTGCAACAGCTGGCCGAGCGCATCCAGCACGTGATCGGCCCCTTCGGCTTTCGCGCCTTTGTCGACAGCGCGCCGGTGTTGGAAAAGGCGGTGGCGCAGCAGGCCGGCCTCGGCTGGATCGGCAAGAACACCCTGGTTCTCAACCGCAAGGCGGGCAGTTGGTTCTTTCTCGGCGAGTTGTTTGTCGACATCGCCCTCCCCGTCGACGAGCCAACCGATCGCGACCACTGCGGCAGTTGCCATGCCTGTCTGGACGTTTGCCCAACGGATGCGTTCGTCGGCGAACGGGTGCTGGATGCGCGCAAATGCATTTCCTACCTGACCATCGAGCTGAAAGGTCCGATCCCCGTCGAGCTACGGTCGAAGATCGGTAACCGCGTGTTCGGCTGCGATGACTGCCAGATCGTCTGCCCTTGGAATCGCTTCGCCAAGCCAACCCAGCAGACCGACTTCCAGCCACGTCACAGCCTGGACAACGCCGAGCTGGCAACACTGTTCCGCTGGACCGAAGAAGAGTTTCTCAGCCGCACCGAGGGTTCGCCCTTGCGCCGCACCGGCTATCAGAGCTGGCTGCGCAATCTCGCCGTGGGGCTGGGTAACGCGCCGTCGAGCATTCCGGTACTCGAAGCACTGCAGGCGCGCCGCGACGACCCCTCTGAGCTGGTGCGTGAGCATGTCCAATGGGCGCTGGCGCAGCATGAGCAACGGCCTCCGGCTTACCCGCATACCGGGGATTAGCCGGCACACAGGTTACGCCGGAGCAACCACTGTGGCGGCACTCAATTCAAGCAACGCCTCCCCGTCCAGGGTCTCCTGCTGCAGCAGTCGCTGAGCACTGCGCTCCAGCAGCTCTCGGCGCGCTTCGAGCAGCGTCAGGCTGCGTTGGAAGGATGCCTGCACCAATTCTTGTACTTCCTCGTCGATGGCCGTGGCAGTACTTTCCGCGTAATCATGCTGCGGCTTGAGGCCCAGCATCGCTTCGTTGCCCAGGAAAGAATTGGGCTCGCGCTCCAACACCATGTGCCCGAGCCGCCGGGACATGCCGTAGCGGGTGACCATGGCCCGGGCAATATCGGTGACCTTGGCCAGGTCGTCCGCCGCACCGGTGGACAGGTGGGCGAACACCAGCCACTCCGCTGCGCGCCCGCCGAGCAGCACGGCCATCTTGTTTTCGAGTTCCTCGCGGGTCATCAGGAAGCGGTCCTCGATGGGCCGCTGGATGGTATAGCCCAGCGCGCCCATGCCGCGCGGGATGATCGAGACCTTGTGCACCGGATCGACACCCGGCAGCGCCATGGCGACCAGTGCGTGGCCCATCTCGTGATACGCGACAATTTCGCGCTCGCGCGGGTTCAGCAAACGGTTGCGCTTCTCCAGACCGGCGACGATGCGCTCAATGGCGGCGGTGAAATCTGTCATGGCCACCGCCTCGGCATTGCGCCGAGTCGCCAGCAGCGTCGCCTCGTTGACCAGATTGGCCAGGTCTGCGCCGGTGAATCCTGGCGTTAGCGCGGCGATGGCCTGGGGATCGACATCGGTGTCCAGCCGCGCCTTTTTCAAGTGCACCTCGAGGATTTGCACCCGCCCGACCTTGTCCGGCCGATCCACCAGCACCTGACGGTCGAACCGGCCGGCACGTAGCAAGGCAGGGTCGAGAATTTCCGGCCGGTTGGTGGCGGCCAGCAAGACCAACCCACTGGACGTATCGAAACCGTCCATCTCCACCAGCAATTGGTTGAGCGTCTGCTCCTTCTCGTCGTGCCCGCCGGACATCGGCCCGGCGCCACGAGCGCGGCCAAGGGCGTCCAGTTCATCAATGAAGATGATTGCCGGCGCCTGGGCCCTCGCCTGTTCAAACAGGTCACGTACTCGCGCGGCACCGACCCCGACGAACATCTCGACGAACTCTGAGCCAGAAATGGAGTAGAACGGCACCCTTGCCTCACCGGCCACGGCTCGCGCCAGCAGCGTCTTGCCGGTGCCGGGCGGGCCGACCAGCAATACGCCCTTGGGCATGCGTCCGCCGAGGCGGCCGTAGGTTTTCGGATCACGCAGGAATTCGATGATTTCCTTCAGCTCGTCCTTGGCCTCGTCGACGCCGGCCACGTCGGCGAAGCTCACTTTCATGTCGGTCTCGACGTAGATTCGCGCCTTGCTCTTGCCGATCTGCATCATGCCGCCGCCACCCAGCCCGCTGCCGAGGCGACGCATGAGGAACAGCCAGATGCCGAAGAACAGCACGGCCGGGACGATCCACGACAACAGGTCCCGCACCAGCGTGCTTTCCACCTTGCCGGTGTAGCGCACCGGATATTGCTGCAGATGCTCGGCCAGCTGCGGTTCGACGCGATTGCTGACGAAGCGTCGCTGGCCGCTGGGCAAGGGTTCCTTGAACGACCCTTCGATACGCCGCTCGGTGATCGCCAGCTCATCGATGCGCCCGTCTTTGAGGTGCTGTTCGAACTCGCTGTAAGGGATCGTCGCCACTTCCTGCTGTGCCGTCAGCAGGTACTGGATGCCGAGAAACGCCAGGACGGCGAACATCCAATAGCTGACATGAAATCCGGCTTTCTCTTTCACCCTGCTCTCCTTGTATCGCCAACCAAGCGCACACGTTTTGGCTACCGGTGACTATGCCCCCTTCAGAACAGCCGCGCTGGACTCAGATCAGTAATAGCCCAACCAAACTGCCACCTCTGGCACTTCAGAGGCCGCCGCTGACACCAAGCCCGATGCCGAGCACCGCAGCCAGAGCGAAGGGCAACAGCAGGGTGTCGAGCAACGCGCTGGCCGGCAGGTCGATGGCTGCATGCCTGGGTGGCTCGGCACCGAAGCGGTCCAGCGGACAGCAACCGCCGTTGAGGCTGTACCAGTCCAGACGAGTACCGGAGTAGACGACAGGCGCGCCGGGTTTGGCAGCATTGAGGGTGCGCACCGTGGCGCAACCGGAAAGCAGTAGGACGAGCGCCAGTGTCGAGCCGAGCCGGAGAGTCGATCGTTTCATTGGCGCCTCCTCATGGGTTGAGCGAACGCAGGTGCGGCCGTGCTTAATCGTCGCTGACGATATGGTGCTCGCCCCAGCGCGGAAGCATGTCCTGCGGAATGTTGAGCAGGTTGAGGACGCGCGCGACGACGAAATCGACCAGATCGTCGATGGTCTGCGGCTGATGATAGAAGCCCGGCGACGCCGGGAGGATGATGGCCCCGAGGTTGGACAGCTTGAGCATGTTCTCAAGGTGAATGCTCGAATACGGCGCTTCACGCGGCACCAGAATCAGCTGACGACGCTCCTTGAGCGCCACGTCCGCAGCGCGCTCGATCAGGTTGTTGCAGGCGCCCGTGGCGATTGCCGATAGGGTGCCGGTCGAGCACGGCACCACCACCATGGCAGTCGGTGCGCCTGAACCGGATGCCGGTGGTGCCATCCAGTCTTCTTTGGCGAACACACGGATTTGCCCGGCCGCGGCGCCCGTGTATTCAGAGAGAAACGCCTGCATGGCCTGTGGTTTGGCCGGCAGCACGACATCGGTCTCGGTTGCCATCACCAGTTGCGCCGCCTTGGAAATCAGAAAATGAACCTCGCGGTCTTCCTGGATCAGGCAGTCGAGCAGGCGCAGGCCGTATTGCGCGCCGGAAGCGCCGGTCATGGCCAAAGTGATGCGTTCGGGGCCGCTCATTCGTAGTTCTCTCCGCGCAATTGGGTCGTGCTTCCTTTTGTGGGCTGAAGCCCACCCTACAAAATCGCCGCCCGCATGGAGCCGCAACTTCAATCAAACCTATCGCATCAGCACCGTAGGGTGGGCTTCAGCCCACCAAACAGCTTTACGCCAGCGCTTCAGCCAACTTGCCGTGCAATCCACCAAAACCACCGTTGCTCATGACCACCACCTGGGTGCCCGGCACAGCGTCGGCCTTGACCTTGGCAATGATCGCCTCAAGCGAGTCGCACACCGTGGTCGGCACGGGCGAGCTGGCGACCGTCGCGGCCAGATCCCAGCCGAGATTGGCCGGTGCGTACCAGATGGCCTGATCCGCCAGTGCCACGGATTCAGCCAGGCCTTCGCGGTGCGCGCCGAGTTTCATGGAGTTGGAGCGCGGCTCGACCACAGCAATGATCGGCGTATCGCCCACCTGCTTGCGCAACCCGTCGAGGGTAGTGGCGATGGCGGTCGGGTGATGGGCGAAATCGTCGTAGATGGTCACACCGTTGACTTCAGCGACCTTCTCCATGCGGCGCTTGACGCTCAGAAACTCGCTCAGCGCCTCGGCGCCTTGCTTCGGTAGCACGCCGACATGCCGCGCCGCGGCAAGCGTGGCCAGGGCGTTGTTGACGTTGTGCAGGCCGGTAAGCGCCCAGTCGACCACGCCCTGCACGGAACCCTCGAAGATCACCTCGAAGCGTGAACCGTCAGCGCTCAGCAGGTTCGCCTGCCATTGCCCGCCGTCACCGGTGGTCTGCACTGGCGTCCAGCAGCCCATGCCGATCACGCGCTTGAGCGCTGTTTCAGACTCGGGATGGATGACCAGGCCTTCACTGGGGACGGTGCGCACCAGATGGTGGAACTGCCGTTCGATGGCCGCGAGGTCCGGGAAGATGTCCGCGTGGTCGAATTCCAGGTTGTTGAGGATCGCCGTGCGCGGGCGGTAATGGACGAACTTGCTGCGCTTGTCGAAAAAGGCGCTGTCGTATTCGTCGGCCTCAACCACGAAGAATGGCGTACCGCCCAGGCGCGCCGAGATGCCGAAGTTCTGCGGCACCCCGCCGATGAGAAAGCCCGGGCTCATGCCGGCGTGTTCCAGCACCCAGGCCAGCATGCTGCTCGTGGTGGTCTTGCCGTGCGTGCCTGCAGCGGCCAGCACCCAGCGGCCCTGCAGCACGTGATCGGCCAACCATTGCGGGCCGGACACATAGGGCAAACCCTTGTTGAGTACGTATTCCACCGCCGGGTTGCCGCGCGACAGCGCATTGCCGATCACCACCAGATCCGGCGCCGGTTCGAGCTGACTGGGCTCGTAGCCCTGGGTCAGTTCAATGCCCTGGGCTTCAAGTTGGGTGCTCATGGGCGGGTAGACGTTGGCGTCCGAGCCGGTGACGCGGTGGCCCAGCTCTTTGGCCAGCACTGCCAGCGATCCCATAAAGGTGCCGCAAATGCCGAGAATATGGATATGCATGAATGACCTCTGAAAAACGCCGCGCCGGGCAATCGGATCAGGCGGCACAGCCGCGCCTGTCGGCGCCGAAAACTGCGGCGCAGATTAGCACAGCGCCGGCGCTGCCAATGCCCGACCAGCGGTACACCGCACGTCGCCTCGCCAGCCGACGAACGGACTTTGTTCTACGCTGGATGACAGCAGTCCCAACACAATTACAAGCCCCGGAGACTCACCATGCGTTACGCCCATCCCGGCAGCGAAGGCGCTGTCGTTTCCTTCAAGTCCCGCTATGGCAACTTCATCAACGGCGAGTTCGTCGAGCCGGCCAACGGGCAATACTTCACCAACCTGTCGCCGGTTAACGGCCAGCCGATTGCCGAGTTTCCGCGCTCTGACGCCGCCGATATCGAAAAGGCTCTGGATGCCGCCCACGCCGCAGCCGACGCCTGGGGCAAGACCAGCGTGCAGGCGCGCTCGTTGGTCCTGCTGAAGATTGCAGATCGCATCGAGCAGAACCTCGAGATGCTCGCCATCACCGAAACCTGGGACAACGGCAAGGCCGTGCGTGAAACGTTGAATGCGGACATCCCGCTGGCCGCCGATCACTTTCGCTATTTCGCCGGATGCATCCGCGCCCAGGAAGGCACCGCCGCCGAGATCGACGAACACACTGCGGCATACCATTTCCACGAACCGCTGGGCGTTGTCGGGCAGATCATCCCGTGGAATTTTCCGATCCTGATGGCGGCCTGGAAGCTCGCCCCCGCATTGGCTGCGGGCAACTGCGTGGTCTTAAAGCCCGCCGAGCAGACACCGCTGGGCATCGCCGTGCTGATGGAAGTGATCGGCGACCTGCTGCCCCCGGGCGTACTCAATGTCGTGCAAGGCTATGGCCGGGAGGCCGGCGAAGCCCTGGCGAGCAGCAAGCGCATCGCCAAGATAGCCTTCACCGGCTCTACTCCGGTGGGCTCGCACATCATGAAGCGCGCCGCCGAGAGCATCATCCCGAGTACAGTCGAGCTGGGCGGCAAGAGCCCCAACATCTACTTCGAAGACATCATGCAGGCCGAGCCGACCTTCATCGAGAAAGCCGCGGAGGGCTTGGTGCTGGGCTTCTTCAACCAGGGAGAAGTCTGCACCTGCCCGTCACGGGCGCTCGTGCAGGAATCGATCTACGCACCCTTCATGGAAGCGGTGATGAAGAAGGTCTCGCAAATCAAGCGCGGCGATCCGCTGGACACCGAAACCATGGTCGGCGCCCAGGCCAGCCAGCAGCAGTTCGACAAAATCATGTCCTACCTGGAAATCGCCAAGCAGGAAGGCGCCGAGGTGCTCACCGGCGGCGCGGCGGAGAAGCTGGAAGGTTCACTCTCCACCGGCTATTACATCCAGCCGACGCTGCTCAAGGGCACTAACAAGATGCGCGTATTCCAGGAGGAGATCTTTGGCCCGGTGATCGGCGTCACCACCTTCAAGGATGAAGCCGAAGCGCTGGCCATCGCCAACGACACCGAGTACGGCCTGGGCGCCGGCGTCTGGACTCGTGACATCAACCGCGCCTACCGCATGGGCCGGGCGATCAAGGCCGGGCGTGTGTGGACCAACTGCTATCACCTCTATCCGGCGCATGCGGCGTTCGGCGGCTACAAGAAGTCCGGTGTCGGTCGTGAGACGCACAAGATGATCCTCGACAGCTATCAGCAGACCAAGAATCTGTTGATCAGCTACGACATCAACCCGCTGGGCTTCTTCTAGCAGCCCCGAAAAGGTGCCCGCCCACGCTGCAAGGCGTCGGGCTGGTGCGCCCCTGGCTGCTCATCCCTTCCGAATTACCCCAGAGACGCCCTATATAGCCCGAAGGCACAGCGCTTGCTTTAACGATTCAGCCGTACCCGACCCCATCAGAGGATGATCCCATGGCTCTCGAAAACAGCAGTGCGACACCCGCGACACACGCCATCGACTTCGAAGCAGTTGGCAGTACCTATTTCAAGGAACGCGAACTGAAGAAAGGCGCCGCAGGTTGGGTGCTGCTGGTCGGGCTGGGCGTTGCCTACGTGATTTCGGGTGATTACGCCGGCTGGAACTTCGGCCTGGCGCAAGGTGGCTGGGGCGGGCTATTCATCGCGACACTGCTGATGGCGACCATGTACCTGTGCATGTGTTTTTCGCTCGCTGAGCTTTCATCCATGATCCCCACCGCGGGCGGCGGATATGGTTTTGCGCGAAGCGCGTTTGGCCCGCTGGGTGGCTTTCTCACCGGCACGGCGATCCTCATCGAGTACGCCATTGCGCCAGCTGCCATCGCCGTGTTCATCGGCGCCTATTGCGAGTCGCTGTTCGGCATCGGCGGCTGGGCGATCTACCTGGCCTTCTACATCATCTTTATCGGCATCCATATCTTCGGCGTCGGCGAGGCGCTGAAGCTGATGTTCGTCATTACCGCAATCGCAGCGCTGGCACTGGCGGTGTTTATCGTCGCGATGGTGCCGCACTTCTCGGTCGATAAACTGCTCGACATCGCGCCGACCACCGCCGCCGGCGCCAGCAACTTCCTGCCCTATGGCTATGTGGGCATCTGGGCAGCAATCCCTTACGCAATATGGTTCTTCCTTGCGGTCGAGGGCGTACCGCTGGCCGCCGAGGAAACCAAGAACCCGCAGCGCGACATGCCGCGTGGGCTGATCGGTGCCATGCTGATTCTGGTGGCCTTTGCCGGGCTGATCCTGTTGGTCGGGCCTGGCGGGGCTGGCTCCAGCACCCTCGTGGAATCCGGCAATCCGCTGGTCGAGGCGCTGACCACCGCCTACGGGTCGTCCACCTGGATGAGCGGTTTCGTCAATCTGGTCGGGCTGGCCGGCCTCATCGCCAGCTTCTTCTCGATCATCTACGCCTACTCCCGGCAGATTTTCGCGTTGTCACGGGCTGGCTACCTGCCGCGCAGACTGTCGCTGACTAACAAGAACAAGGCGCCGGTTATGGCCTTGATTATCCCCGGCGTGATCGGCTTCCTGCTCTCGCTCACCGGCCAGGGCGATCTGCTGATTCTGGTCGCGGTGTTCGGCGCAACCATCTCCTACGTGCTGATGATGGCCTCGCATATCGTCCTGCGGATGCGCCGTCCGGACCTGCATCGCCCATACAAGACGCCCGGTGGCGTACTGACTTCCGGCGTCGCGCTGGTGCTGGCCTGCATCGCGGTGGTGGCGGGCTTCCTCGTCGACCCGCGCGTGGTCATTGCCGCCGCGGTGATCTATGGCGTCTTCATCGCCTACTTTGCGCTTTACAGCCGTCACCATCTGGTCGCAGGTACGCCGGAAGAGGAATTCGCGGCGATCGAGAATGCCGAGGCGGCGTTGAAGTAGTTAGTAGGGTGGGCTTTAGCCCACCGAACCGTGCGAATCATGGGCGGACTGAAGCGGACCGGGTTCGCGTACGAGCCTATGTTGGAAATGAGCCTGCGGACTGGGCTCGCAAATGAGGCTGCTTTCGACGCAGTAACGCCAACGCAGGTGATGTTCACGACCTGCCAATGGGAGACGAGCATGGCGGGATACACGCACAGCGTAGGCGGCACCAACTGGCGCTTCGGCAGCCTGCGCGAGGTAATGGCCAAGGCAAGCCCGGCGCGCTCCGGTGATTTCCTCGCGGAAGTCGCCGCGGGCAGCGATGCCGAGCGCGTGGCCGCACAGATGTGCCTGGCGCAGATCCCGCTCAAGCGCTTCCTCGACGAAGCGTTGATCCCGTACGAGACCGACGAAGTCACCCGGCTGATCATCGATAGCCACGACGCCGAAGCCTTCGCCCCGGTCAGCCACCTGACCGTCGGCGACTTCCGCAACTGGCTGCTGGGCGATGACGCCGACGAGGCTGCGCTCAAGGCGCTGGCGCCTGGCCTGACACCCGAGATGGTCGCCGCAGTGTCGAAAATCATGCGCGTACAGGACCTGATCCTCGTCGCGCAGAAGGTCCGCGTGGTCAGCCGCTTTCGCAACACCATCGGCCTGCGCGGGCGCATGTCCACCCGCCTGCAACCCAACCACCCCACGGACGAGGCCGCCGGCATCGCCGCAAGCATTGTCGACGGCCTGCTCTACGGCAACGGCGATGCGGTGATCGGCATCAACCCGGCCACCGACAGCACCAGCGGCATCTGCGAACTGCTGAAGATGCTCGATGCCATCATCCAGCGTTATGACATTCCGACCCAAGGCTGCATCCTCACCCACGTCACAACGTCCATCGAGGCGATCAACAGGGGTGCGCCGCTGGATCTGGTGTTCCAGTCCATCGCCGGGACCGAGGCGGCCAACAGCAGTTTCGGTATCAATCTCGCCGTGTTGCAGGAAGGCTACGAGGCGGGCGTGTCGCAGAAGCGCGGCACGCTGGGCGACAACCTCATGTACTTCGAGACCGGCCAGGGCAGCGCCTTGTCGGCCAACGCGCACCATGGCGTCGACCAGCAGACCTGTGAGGCCCGCGCCTACGCCGTGGCGCGCAAATTCAAGCCGCTACTGGTCAATACTGTGGTCGGCTTCATCGGCCCGGAATATCTCTACAACGGCAAGCAGATCATCCGCGCCGGGCTGGAAGATCATTTCTGCGCCAAGCTGCTCGGCGTGCCCATGGGCTGCGACATCTGCTACACGAACCACGCCGAAGCCGATCAGGACGACATGGACGTGCTGCTGACCCTGCTCGGCACCGCTGGCATCAACTTCATCATGGGTATTCCGGGCTCTGACGACGTGATGCTCAACTACCAGACCACCTCCTTCCACGACGCCCTTTATCTGCGCCAGAGCCTGGGGCTCAGGCCCGCCCCGGAGTTCGAGGAATGGCTGGCGAAGATGGATATCCTGCGCCAGGACGGCGGACGGCTGCAGATGGGCGAACAGCTCCCGCCCGCCTTTCGCCAGGCGCTGGAGCGGATGGCATGACGCCGTCGAGCCCAGGCAGCCCGCTGAAGTCTGGCCATGTCCGTGCATGCCTCGGATCGCCAGCAAGCTGACTCCTACAGATACCCCAAGGCCTGCGCTTCGTAGGAGCCAGCTTGCTGGCGATCAACACCACACTGATATCTGCAAGAGCGGGTACGCCCAGCCTTGCTCGCGAATCGAGCTTGCCCACCCTTCGGAGGCCGTCATGCCTGATAAGCCCACCGCCATTACCAACCCATGGAGCCACCTGCGCCAGCTCACCCCGGCGCGTATCGCTTTGGGTCGTGCGGGCACCAGCCTGCCCACCGATGCCCAGCTGGATTTCCAGTTCGCTCATGCGCAGGCACGCGACGCCGTGCATCTATCCCTCGACACCGAAGAACTGGCTCATCAGCTTCAGGACAAAGGGTTCAGAACCCTGCAACTGCGCTCCGCAGCCGCTGACCGCTACATTTACCTCCAGCGCCCGGACCTGGGACGACGGCTGGACGAGCCTTCCGCCGAACAGCTGACAGACCACACCACTGAACACGCAAAGGGCTACGACCTGGCGATCGTCATTGCCGATGGCCTGTCAGCGCTCGCCGTCCAGCGCCACGCCCTACCCTTGCTTCAGCGCATCGAAGAACAGATCGAAAAGGATGGCTGGAGCCTCGCCCCCATCAGCCTGGTGCAACAGGGCCGCGTCGCGCTGGGCGATGAAGTGGGCGAGCGGCTCAAAGCGAAGATGGTGGTGATGCTCGTGGGCGAACGCCCAGGCTTGAGCTCGCCGGACAGCCTCGGCTTGTACTTCACCTACGACCCGAAGGTCGGCCGTACCGATGCCGACCGCAACTGCATCTCCAACATTCGCCTGGAGGGCCTGAGCTACAACCTCGCTGCGCACCGCCTGATCCACCTGATGCGCGAGGCCTGCCGCCGCCAACTCTCAGGGGTGACGCTAAAGGACGAAGCGGAAGTGCTCAGCCTCGAGGACGACTCGCCAAAAGCCAGCAATTTCCTGTTGGACTGAGTGCCTTTCCGAAGGATGGCCACCCGGCTCGCGCCAGCGCTGCCAGCGCTCTCCAGCAGAGCGTTACCCGCCCTCTAACGGTCACGCCTCCGGCAATACCACGACGGCATCCACCTCGAACAACATGCCATCCAACGCCAAGCGAGGCACCGGTATCAGCGTGCAGGCCGGCTTCATACGCGCTCCGAATGCCCGCGCCAGTTCATCGCCGAGAATGCCTAAGCGTTGCTCGCAGTGATCGACGATGAGCACCGTCAGCTTGGCTACCTGCGACGGCAGCCCGCCTGCCGCCTCGATGGCAATCAAGAGGTTCGCCATCGCCTGACGGACCTGCTCGCGGAAATCGTCGGATAGCCGACCGTCTTCCGTTTCACCTCCCTGTCCTGCGATAAACGCAAGCCGCGTACCTCCTGGCACCAGCGCTACGTGGGAATAACCGTTGGGGGCGGGATCGTAGAGTCCGGGCGGATTGATCAACGCCGGTTTGGGTGAAACGTCCGATTCGCTCATGGGTGCTCCCGTTCATCTAGTTATATCGAGTGCCGATAGGCCCCGATCTGAAGGGTAGTACGTTCAGCATGACGCCCCGTGGTTCGCGGCTGATGGGTGGAGCATCTACGCGGCTTGCTGACGCCGTGCGCCCCGCTTAAGGTTGACGTCCTCCCGGTAGGAAACTCCTTCATGTGGTCACTCCGCGACTGGCGCCGCAAGCGCATCCTCGCCCGTCTCGCCATCGAGCCGGCGCTCTGGCAAAGCGTGCTCGACAGCCTGCCGATTCTCGAGGGTTTAACCGTCGAGGAGACCGAGCGCTTGCGCGAGCGCAGCCTGCTGTTTCTGCACGCCAAGCGCCTGACCGCGCTGCCCGGAGTCGAGCTAGACCTTACCAGTCGCCTGCGCCTGGCCGCCCAGGCAGAGCTGCCCTTGCTGCACCTGGCTGATCTGGACTGGTATCAGGGCTTCCATGAAATCGTCATCTACCCAGATGATTTCCATAGCCCGCAGAAGCACCGCGATTCCGCTGGCGTGATGCACGAGTGGGATGGCGAACACAGCGGCGAAGCCTGGTTGCAGGGGCCGGTGATTCTGGCCATGCCGGGGGTCCAGCAGAGCGGCACCTGGGAAGGCTACAACCTAGTGATCCACGAGCTTGTGCACAAACTCGACATGCTTAATGGCGACGCCAATGGCCTGCCCCCGCTGCACCGCAACATGCGTATCGAGGATTGGGCCCACGCAATGCAAAACGCCTACGACTCGCTCAACACCAAGCTGGATGCCGATCCTCACGCCCACACGGCGATCGATCCGTACGCTGCGGAAAACCCAGCCGAGTTCTTCGCCGTCACCAGCGAGTATTTTTTTAGCGCGCCGGACGTGCTGCACGAGGCCTATCCTGATGTCTACCGACAGCTGGCGGCCTTCTATCGACAGGACCCGCTAACACGCCTGCAGCAACTGTAAGGCGACCATCCGCAATACGCGGAACCTCACTGATTTGTGACCGTCGAATACGCGCATTGCCGGACCAGGGAGCTTCGCCACCGCCGGCATGGCAAAACGCCCGACACTGCGCCTATAATCGCGCCCACTTTTTCGCCCCAGGCCGCCTCGGCCGACCACGGAGCAATGTTCATGAGCTACAGCAAAGTCCCGGCCGGCAAAGACCTGCCAAACGACATCTACGTCGCCATCGAAATCCCGGCCAACCACGCGCCGATCAAATACGAAATCGATCACGACACCGACTGCCTGTTCGTCGACCGCTTCATGGCCACGCCGATGTTCTACCCGGCCAACTACGGCTTCATCCCGCACACCCTGGCCGATGACGGCGACCCGCTAGACGTACTGGTCGTGACGCCCTACCCGGTTGCCCCAGGCTCCGTCATCCGCTGCCGTCCGGTGGGCGTGCTGAACATGACCGACGAAGCCGGCGGCGACGCCAAGCTGATCGCCGTCCCGCATGACAAGCTGAGCCAGCTGTACGTGGACGTGAACGAATACACCGACCTGCCGCCGCTGCTGATCGAGCAGATCAAGCACTTCTTCGAGAACTACAAGGATCTCGAGAAGGGCAAGTGGGTCAAGGTCGAAGGCTGGGAAGGCGCCGACGCCGCCCGCGCCGCCATCACCAAGGCTGTGGCGGCTTACCAAAAATAAGCCAATACCGCTAACGGAAGCCGGCCCACAAGGCCGGCTTTTTTATTCGTGACCTCTCCCAGCCCCTCCTAAACGCAATGACATTTGCAGGCTATGACCCGTCTAGCAGACGTTGGAATAACCAGTGCAACCCAACGTAACTGCCTTCGGAAAGCGGCCGGACTTTGTGGCTAAACATTAATCAGGCTCCCTTTTCACGGATGAAGAGCCGACGTTCCCGATGCTGTGAATGAATCCTTGTTCACTTTCTCCACGGTTAACTGCCTGAGCTGCGAACGCAAGGCCTCCACCTCCCTCAACAATTCAGCTTGCCCGCTACTCCCCTCGATAGGTTCACCGGTATCCAGGTCAAACCAGCGCGCGTCAGCAATTCGGACATCCATAATCTTGCGGTCCTGCGACGTTGCCGAATCAGCACGCTGCCGTACAGCCTCACGCAGGGCGTATTTGCTTGCAGGATTGCCATGGTTGAGAAAGACAGTCGCTGGTTTTCCAGAGCCATAGCCATCAGTACGGAAAAGGAAGTCCAGTAGCATCTGTTGATCAGCATGAGCCGAGTAGTACGGCGACATATCGAACACTTCCGCCTGGCCAGAGGCCAAGCTGTCCAAAGGCAGACTGGACAGGCTCGCACGTTGCATCAACTCCGCTCCCTTGGAGCCTCCGGACTGATAGCCCGTAAGGATCACGGTGTTACGTGGATCACTACCCCAGCGCTCCAGATAACTGACCACCGGGCCGTTGTCACACATGCCGGCGCTGGCGATCACGATATCGGCGTCAAAATTGGAGGGCTGTCTGGGTTTTGTCATGTCCAGGTAGCACTCATCGCCTGCCTTGAAGCGGCCATGCTCTACCAGGCGCTGCAACATGGCTTGAATCTCATCGGCGTGCATAGCCAGCGACTCACACAGTTCAGCATTCAGGTATTTGAACTTGCCGTTCGGCGACGTGCTGCACAGGTGTTTTGCATACACCTGAGTCACCGCATGGCCCAGTGGTGCATGGATATTGGCTGTGATTGGCCGATCGTTACCGTTATGCCCAGGTACCTGCCTGCTCGCGGGCAGGTTGACTTTCATCCAGTGCAGAACGTCCATCAGTAATTCCTGAGCACGGTGCAGCGAGAAGGTGGGGATCAAGACCTTGCCGCCCTTAACGAACAGGGTATGGGCGATGACTTCTGCCAGCCGTGCCAGACGCAGTTGGGAGTTTTGATACGCCTGCTCTCGCACCCGCCCGCCATAGGTGGACTCGACAACGATGTAGTCCGTGTCGGCAAACGGTTGTTGGCCGCTCTTCATCAACGGCAGATAGGCGTTCTCATCCGTTTGGCAGCCCACGTCACCGCTGAAACAAATGGAGCGATTACCTTCATTCACCTTCCAGCCAATACTGATCAAGCAGGCACCCAAGATATGGCTGCTGCGCAGGTAGGCCATCCAGATACCTTCGGCCAAGCGAATGCTGCGACCCCACTTGAAACCTGGGTCATCATCCAGAACGCTCCAGCGAATCTGCTTTACTTCTTGCTCAGTAAACATGCCGCTTACCCGCGCAGCGTCCAGCAGCATCAGTTCGGTGAGCTCGCGGGTTGCACGGGTGGCGTAAACCAAACCGGTAAAACCCTCGCGTACCAGTCGGGGCAACAGGCCACAGTGATCGATATGGGCATGAGTCAGCAGCACATACTTGAGGCGCGCTGCATGGAAAGGGAATGCCTGACTATTAGCCCATTCCTCCCGTTCGTTGCCTTGGTGCATGCCACAGTCCACCAGAAATTGGGTATCGGAGTCGGTGTGATGCAGCCAGGTGCACGAGCCGCTGACACCTTCGATTGCACCGACGAATTTCATCTTCAGCATGATCATTTCCTTTTCTCGGGCGACAGCGGGCGATGCTCAGAGGCAACTGAGCCGAGCTGTCTGAATTTAGATTTGCGGTTGTAGCGAAAGCGCGTTGAACGTCAGTTGTTCAATGCACCAGATGGAATCGAGAAGTGCCAGGCATAGAGCCCTTGGTACAGCTGTTCAGCGAAATGCCTTTCGCGCCGGTCAGCCGGGCTGCCACAGCCAAGGTAGGGGAAGTGGTCGATAAAACGGCTAAACAGGCGTTCGCAGTCGCTGCGATAGCGGCGGGTATCCAGAACGTGCGCCTGCCACAACTGCCAGGCAGCACCAGACGGCATCAGCAGTTGATTGGGATAGCACTTCTTCAGGCTGAGAAAACGCCGGTACTCCAGCTCGGCCATGGCCCAGTCCAGGCATTGCAACTGGGGTACGAGGCGCAAGGGAAACAGATCCAATTGCTCGATAGCAGGATCAGTGGGGAGTGGTTGATGGTTTGTCATGACTGGCTCCTCTGTGATGACGAAGCCAGTGTTGATTCGTGGATTCCACAAGCCGCCTAGTTTTTTCGTAGCGAATCGAGCAAGTCGTCGAAGTCCTTGGCCTCTTCATATTCATGGATGATCAGGCCGCGATATTGCAGTAGCAGCTCACTCTGTGTTTGCACCTCGCAGGCGAGCAGGTAGGCCTGCCGCAGATCCCCGCTGAGGTAATGCGCCATCATGCTGTCCCCCAAGGAAAGTGCGGCGGTTTGCGCCGCCAGGGCCTTCAGCAGATTGCCATGCAGATGGCCAAGGCCCATCTGCGGGAGGGTATCGGCAAAAGGATTGGGTAAAGGCTCTTCGCGAAGATCGGCAACGGGCAGCCGATCCAGAAAAGCGACCAGCTCTTTGCGCAACAGGCCGAGGCCAGCGAGAGACTGGCGTTCAAGAAATAACTGCCTCGCCCAATTGACCAAGGGATGGCGGTTGGCCCCGGGCTTGAGAAACTCGACCACCAGCTTGGGCTCACCAAATACTCCCTGGAGCAGAATGGCATTCCATAGCAAGGTGATGTGCTTGGGGTTGATGCGGACACGATTACGGCTGTCACGGCCGTAGCCCAGTGGTGTCCAGTCCAGTTGGATAATGATGGTCTTTTTTTTGTCAGGGGTGCGCTCTACTTCATCGGGCTCCTTTTTCGAGGGGCACAACGCATTGGCCAGCGTCTTCAATGCATCCAGCAATTTGCCATGCTGACTCAAGGGCTTGGCCAGGCCGACCTTTTTGCACAACAAGTTGTCGTAGACCTGGGAGAGCTCCGGCCAGTGGCGGGAGTCAGATTTCACAGGACATTTCCAGGAGCTCATCTACAGAGGTGCGAGGGCCGAATGACACTGGCATCCCGGCAATTTGTAGCGCCTGTGTGAACCAATCATCAGCAGCGCATTCGTAGCGGCGGCGATATTCATCGACCACGCCCATGCAGTAACCGGCGCGAAGCGCTTCGGACAAACCCGTGGCTACACCTGCAAGCAAACGCTGCTGATCCCGTTTGGCGTAGATATCCACCAGCTCCTGGCAGCTCTGAATCAGATGGCCGGGGTCATCGTTGGCCTGTGCAACAGGTACGCACAAGCTGGCAAGCAGGCAAGCGATGGGCAGGATAGTAGGTTTCACAGGCTGGCCTCCTTGGCCGTAGTGGATACGCTGGGTTCAACACGGGCAGGCATTGCTTCGGGTGTAGAAAGGCTTTCAGTCGTAGCAGTAGGTGCCGCGAGATACACCGCCAGCAAGACCGAGCCAAAGGTCACAATCTTGCTGATTGGGTCATCCTGCAGCAGGTATTGGTAGAGTCTCTGGATATCCTCGGTTTGTGCCATCACAAACGTGAACAAGCCGATGATGATCATTCCCAGGACGCTCATCACGCCCTGGAACATCAGCAAGCGGCTCAGTCCGCGCCAGGTGCCAGTGGTGAAGTGTTGGCAGTAGTGGATATGCCGCCACAATAACAAGGCCAGCAACGGCATAACGCCCCACTCCAGCAGGGAGAGGTCAGCCAGGCCTTCGCCGTATTCAAAAATCATCAATGGCAGGCCTGCCAGCGTCAGCAGGCCGAGCAGCCACAGGCTTCCTGTCCTTAGGCCGCGCAGTAGTAGGCAAAGGCCTTTGGTCAGGCCGTTATCCAGCTTGCCGGCCAGAGAGAGTTCGGGGGATTGCATCAGTGCTCCTTGCATGTGTCTATTGGGGGACTTTCATTAATGCCTACTCAACTAGCAGGCGGGTTGACCAGATGGTCAGGGCAGATGCCAGGGTTGTCTGAAATAGCGTAACGTCACTTGAAATTGCGCCCGGTAACTCTTACCGTCCGCACCAGCTCATCTACCAGCCTGCGGGCGTCAGCGTAGAAGGAGTTACGGTCCCGTCCTCTTGTGGAGGGCGCGGCCAGCCCGATTTTGAGCGCTTGGCGCAACCCTGGTGCATGGCTTGCCGGTGGTCAGTGATTGGCCTGACGCGTTAGCAAAACCTTGCCCGTTTGGTGCATGGCGCCTATTATTCGCAGCAACACGGCCCCCGCCTCTTGGTTCCTAGTGAGCTTACGCGGGGGTTTTTATTTTCCGGCCTGGATCTCCCCGATCCACCAGCTTTCCCACCCGGCCGGTGCTCCCATGTCCGCGATGGACAGCTTGCGGCGCGAATGCTGCGGCGGGAATTTCTGCAAATGATGCTGCATACGCATATGCCATTCGGTGCGTGGGCAAACGACCTTGACCATATGTCGGGCGATGGCCAGCAGCACGAAGGGTTTGGCGATCAGATCCGCCTTGCCGATAAAGTCATCACACCAGGCAACCGCTCCTTGGTTTGGCAGGCCAGGCTGATCGGTCACGTTGCGGTTCCACAGGCGGCTGTGGTGCGCGGTGAGGTTGCGCAGGTAGCTGAGCGAGCGAACCCAGCTTTGGAAGACCTTCCAGTCGCTCACGCCGTACTTGGCGGCGATATGCTGCTGATCGGCCACTTTCATCATGGCCAGCAGCTGGGAGACAGCACCGAAGTCCCAGACCTCGACCGCCACCCACAGCGGTAGATCAGGGCCGTGCTGGGCACGATAGTGTTTGACGAAATCTTCCTTGGAGCGCTGCAAGAGGCCGGTGTATTTATCCCGCCAGGCCTCGAAGGTGGTCATGCCTGTGCGCTTGTTGACCTTGCCGGCGAACGAGGGGTGCAACTGCTTGGCGTCCAAGTGCGCGAAGGTGTTGCGCTGGCCCAGCAGGTAGGCAATGTCCACGCGCAAGGCGATCTCGATACGTTCCAGGGCATCCATCACCAGCAGGCGCAGTTTCTTGTCGAACAGGTACAGCTCGACGGCATCGACAAACTGGGTATCGGCCTCGAACTGATCGGTGCGCGCTGTGCGCAGGACTTTTGTGGCCGGGTCTTGCTCCAGCTTGAATACCCGAAACGAATACCAGTAAGCAGTCAGCCGGTAATAGCCAATGCGCTCCAGATAACGGAGCGCCGCTACTTCATCGGTGACCAGCATTCCGCGTGATTTAAGCAGTTCCAGTTGCTCGGCAAAGGATTTCCATGGCCTGTTGTACGCCATCACGCCACCGCCTGCTCGACCAGGGTGCTGGCCAGTTGTTCGTTCAGCTGGCGGGCCTGGGTTAGGCGGGTTTTGAGTTGGTCGCAGAGGGCCATCAGCTGGTCGACTTTTGCGACGATGCGGTGTTGTTCGGGGAGAGGCGGCAATGGCACCAACATTTCCGATACATCTGTCAGGCGAAAACTATTCTTGATCCCACGCTGAGGGGCTTCGTACTGATCGTATGCGAGTGGTGATCGCAGTATTTCGGGAAGAAAACGACCTTGAAGCTGGCGAACAAAGCGAACCAGACAGACATGTTGATTAATGTATGCCTCACCAAACCCATCCGGAATTAGTCCTAGAAGGCCGACCTCACCTGTTATAGAGATTAGTAAATCACCTGCTCCAAGCTTGGTTCTGCTTCCTTCACCATCTTCAGGGGGAGAAACACGCTGAATGTTGTTGAGGCGCAACTCGTAGCTTCGTCGAGAGAGGTTGCCCATACGTACAAAAATTGCCCCTTCCTCTGAGTAATGCTGAGCCCAGTCACGAGAGCCACTTGTGATAAGGCCAGCAAGGTTTCCCAAGCGCGTCCAGATCCAACTCTTTGGCAGCTGAAATGGCCTTTCTTCCTCGCTAATCTCCGGCAACGGTTTCTGCTTCTTGATCTGTCCCTCTGTCACCAACCGCCTCTTTTCCTCGGCAATCCGCTTGAGCAGTTCGCTGGCCGGCTCATCGCTTGGGTCTTGCGACACCAGTTTGCCCATTACGGCCAGTTGCAGCAGGGTTTGCTTGAGGGCGTCGATGCTGGATTCGGTGGTGAACAGGGTGTGGAAGTGTTCGGCCAGGCGCTGCCAGCTGGCGGCGAAGTTTTCGGAATCGGCGGCCTGAGTCAGGCTGCCGAGCAGCGCTTGCACCAGTTGGGCGTGGGCGCTTTCGGCGTCGGCCTGCTGGGCTTCCAGACGGTCGCACAGAGCCATCAATTCATCGACTTTGGCGACGATACGGTGTTGTTCCGCTATCGGTGCAACCGGAATTAGAAGTCCTTTTAGGGCCGTTCCGTTCACATTTGGCTGCCCTGTGCCCATTGAGTTGGCATAAAGCTGCTTCCAGTAAAACTGAGAGCCTAAAAAAACTTTGGTGAAGCCAGGGTATATCGAGTCAAGTCGGCCAATTCGGATCAGGTATGAAGCAAACACAGCTGAACGAGTAAGCCCTGAAACAAGATACGACTTGCCTATGGTCCCCCCTGTTCGAGCAATAACGATGTCGCCATCTTTCAGCTCGTAACCGGCAATTTCGGCAGGTGAAATGTCACATCCAGGAACGGTATCCCAGTTGACCCCATCGTTCTGGATATCAGTGATCCTGAGGAGTAAAGGCTCTTCGTTTTGGTGATTAGCGGATGCAGTGAAGCCATATTGAACATCACTAGATATCTGCCCGAGCTGCGACCATTCCCACCCTGATGGCAGCTCAAACGGCATATCCTCTTCAGCAATCTCCGGCAGCGGTTTCTGTTTCTTAATCTTCCCCTCCGCCACTAACCTCGCCTTTTCCTCGGCAATCCGCTTTAGCAACTCACTCGCCGGTTCATCATACGGATCTTGCGACACCAGCTTGCCGCGCACCGCCAGCTCCAGAATCAGTTCGCGCAGTTTCTTGATGCCATTGGGCGCGCCAGCCAGCAGCGGCAGGTTGTCGGTCAGCAGAGCGGTCATGGGCGATTTTCCGGGGCAAGCATGTTCATGATCAGGCGGATCAGGGTGTCTTTCTGTGCGGGGGCGGATTCGGCGACCAGCAGAGTCAAGGCTGCCAGCCCGGTGTCGTTGATCACGGCATTGCCTTCGGCATCGAGCAGGCGGCCGTTGCGGTGCAGGAAGTCGACGAAGAGGAAAGCGCCGCTGCGTTTGTTGCCATCGGCGAAGGGATGGTTCTTGACCACGAAATACAGCAGGTGCGCCGCTTTGCTCTCGAGACTAGGGTAAGCCGGTTCGCCGAATACGCTTTGTTCGAGGTTGCCGAGCAACGCGGCCAGGCCGTCACCGCGTTCGCGGGCGAACAGGTCGCTGGCTTCGCCACGGGCCATCAGCTGGACTTTGAGTTCAGCCAGTTGCCGGCGCGCCTGGGTAGCATCGGGCAATTCACCACCAGGACTGCCGGTGGGCTCGGTGAGCAGACCCTCGTCGTAGCGTTGCAGCCAGAGGAAGGTCTGGGTGTAGCGGCTGACGATTTCCACCAGCCCACGCCCGCCGGCTTCGCCCAGCTCGGGCGTGCGAGCGGCCTTGCGCACTAGTTCCAGTGCTGCTTCCAGCTCGTGGGCGTTGGCCTCGAAACGTTCGCGGTTGAGACTGTAGCCGCGGGTCAGGTGCTGCTTGAGTACCTGATTGGCCCACTGGCGAAAGCGTGTACCTTCACGAGACTTCACCCGGTAGCCGAGGGAGATGATCACGTCGAGGTTGTAAAAGGCCACCGGCTTGTCGGAGCCAGCAATGTGCAGATTTTGCACATTGCTTTCACGCTCCAGCTCGCCCTCGGCAAAGACATTGCGGATATGCCGGCCGATCACTGTGCGGTCACGGCCGAACAGCTCGGCCAGTTGTTCCTGGCGCAACCATACGCTGTCGTGCTCAACGGTGACGGCGATCTGGCCGCTGGCGCTTTCGTAGATGGCGACGTCGCTCATGGCCGCTCCAGCGCCTCGGCCAGCACGGCCTTGAGCTGGTCGCGCAGCTGGCTGATTTCGCCTTGCAGCGTGGCGTAGTTGCGCAGCAGTTCGTCCGGGTCGTGGCTGATCTGCTCGCCGACATGGGGGTTCTTGCAGTCGAGGTTCCAGTTGCGAGCTTTCAGGTCATGCAGGCTGACCTTCCACGCGAATTCAGTCTCCACCCGTGCGGCAAAGCCATCGGCCTCGCTGCCCCACCAAGCCTCTTCCACGGCGAACTCCTCGATGCGCATGGGGCGCGTCTTGGAGTAGTTCTTCACGCCGGCTGGGTACTGATGTTCGTAGAACCACACCTCTTTGGTCGGCGTGCCCTTGGTGAAGAACAGCAGGTTGGTCTTGATGCCGGTGTAGGGATTGAACACGCCGTTGGGCAGGCGAACGATGGTGTGCAGGTTGCACTCGGTCAGCAGCTTTTCTTTGATGCGGCTCTTGATGCCTTCGCCAAACAGGAAACCATCAGGCAGCACTACGGCGGCGCGGCCACCGTCTTTGAGCAGATGCATGATCAGCACCAGAAACAGGTCGGCAGTTTCCCGGGTGCGGAAGGCAGTCGGGAAGTTGGTTTCGATACCGTCTTCTTCCATGCCACCGAACGGCGGGTTGGCGACAATGCAGTCGACCCGCTCTTTCGGGCCCCAGCTGATCAGCGGACGGGCCAGGGTGTTGTCGTGGCGGATCTGGTTCGGCACTTCGATGCCGTGGAGGATCATGTTGGTGGTGGCCAGCAGATGCGGCAGCGGCTTCTTCTCCACACCGTAGATGCTTGCCTGCAGGGTGCGCTCGTCCTCGGCGGTTTTTACATAGCGGCTGCGCTTGTGCTCGATGGTGCAGGTGAGAAAGCCGCCCGTGCCGCAGGCAGGGTCCATCACCTTCTCCTCCAGCTTGGGATCGACCATGCGCACCATGAATTCGGTGACCGGGCGTGGCGTGTAGAACTCGCCCGCGTTGCCTGCGTTCTGCAGGTCACGCAACAGTTGTTCGTAGAGGTTGCCGAACTCGTGGCGCTCCTGCGCCTTGTTGAAGTCCACGCCCTGCTGGATCTTGTTGATCACCTGGCGCAGCAGCTGGCCGGACTTCATGTAGTTGTAGGCGTCTTCGAACACGCTGCGCACCACGAAGGCGGATGGCGTGTTGCTGTACTCGTGCAGGTTCTGCAGCTGGGGGAACAGGTTGTTGTCGATAAAGTCCTTCAGCGCATCGCCAGTCATGCCTTCTGGGTCGGCAGCCCAGGTGCGCCAGCGACAGCTTTCGGGGATGGGCGAGCGGTAGTTGTCGTCCATCAGCTCCCATTCCAGCTCGCGGTCATCGAAGATCTTGAGGAACAGCAGCCAAACCAGCTGGCCGATGCGCTGGGCGTCGCCGTCGACGCCGACGTCCTTGCGCATGATGTCCTGGATAGATTTGATGGTGGAGCTGATGGACATAACGAATTCTCGGCGGGTGAAACAAAGCGGGGGATTGTATAGCGGTTGGGTCGTGACAGCAGACGCTGCTTTTCGCGAGCAAGCTCGCTCCTACAATGGCCTGGCTCAACCAGTATTCCCACGTAGGGTGGGCTTCAGCCCACCAATGGGCGTACCCCAGCGCCTCGGCCAATGTGACGCGCAATCCACCGAAACCGCCGTTGCTCTTCCTCGAGTGCCGCCAAGGCTGCGCGGTTGCCCACGGAATGGCTGGGCTAGCCTGTATAGAGCGCGTCTTCCAGCTCATGGATGGCCTGGTTGTAGCCGGCCTTGCCGCCGAATGCCCTGATCAACTCGATGGGCGCACCGATCTGGTTGAACGGGTCGAGCTGGAGGATTTTGATGTCTTCGATGTGCTCGATGCCGGTGTCCGCATATTTATCCAGCAGCGCTTCAAGCACCTGTCGGGCGGCACCGGAGTATCTGGCGAAGTAGTTGCGCTTCTTCACCTGCTCGGCGCGCTCGCGACGCGACAGCGCGGGCTGGTCGAAAGCGACGTGGCAGATCAGGTCGAACGGATCAAGTGGCTTGCCCTGCTTCTTTTCCACCTCTTCGGCCAGGGCTTCCCACATCACGCCCTGCGCGGCCAGCTCGTCGATGATGGCCTTCTTCTGCTCGGCATCGCTCCAGCGCCGAAGAAAATCATCCAGCGAGGCGAACTGCTTGTGCACGCAGGTGCGGGTGTAGTCGTTCAGCGACTCGGTAATAAGGCGGCCGTCCGGGCCGTAGTACTGCACGCGCTCGGCGATGACGTAGATCGGGAGGCTGTCGATGACGTACTTGATGCGCCTCTTGCCGTCATCCTCACCCGTGAACTCCAGCTCACTGGCATCGACCTCGCTGCCTGCGGTGATGCCGTCACCTTCCAACAGATTGTCAGGCGGGACCGGAGGCTCATCGCCTGACGGGGCGTAAATCACAACGGGATCGCCATCAAAGGCCGGATCGGCAAACAGCTCGGTGGCTTTCTTGAAGTCCATGATGGTGAACCAGTACTTGCCGAAGTCCTCATTGATACGGGTGCCGCGCCCAATAATCTGTTTGAACTCGGTCATCGATTTGATGTGCTGGTCGAGCACGATCAGCTTGCAGGTCTGTGCATCGACGCCGGTGGTCATCAGCTTGCTGGTGGTGGCGATGACCGGGTAGCGCGATTCGGGGTCGATGAAATTGTCCAGCTCGGCCTTGCCTTCCTGCTCATCCCCGGTGATGCGCATGATGTACTTGCGATTCTCGGCCACGCGTTCGGGATTGAGGTTGACCAGCGCCTGCCGCATACGCTCGGCATGATTGATGTCGTCGCAAAAGACGATGGTCTTCTGGAACGGATCGGTGGCTTTGAGAAACTCGGTGACCTTCTGCGCTACCAGCTGGGTGCGCGCCTCGATGACCAGGGTGCGGTCCATGTCCTTGAGGTTGTAGATACGGTCTTCGATCAGCTCGCCATTCTTGTCGAGCATGCCCTTGGGTGGCCGCCAGCCTTGCAGGTCCTTGTCGAAGTCGATGCGCACCACCTTGTAGGGTGCGAGGAAGCCGTCTTCGATGCCCTGCTTCAAGGTGTAGCTGTATACCGGCTCGCCGAAGTAGGTGATGCTGGAAACCTCTTTGGTTTCCTTCGGCGTAGCGGTAAGGCCGACATGGGTAGCACCGGAGAAATAGTCGAGAATCTCGCGCCAGGCCGAATCCTCAGCCGCGCTTCCGCGGTGGCATTCGTCGATGACGATCAGATCGAAGAAGTCGCGGGAGAACTGCTTGTAGATGTTCATCTCTTCTTCAGTGCCGGTCACAGCCTGATAGAGCGACAGGTAGATCTCATAGGACGTGTCGATCTGCCGCTTGGCGATCTTAGTCATCGCCGAACCGAAGGGCTTGAAGTCGTTGTTCTTGGTCTGGTCGACGAGGATGTTGCGGTCGGCCAGAAAAAGGATGCGTTTCTTCTGTTTCGACTTCCACAGCCGCCAGATGATTTGAAAGGCGGTGTAGGTCTTGCCGGTGCCGGTGGCCATGACCAGCAGGATGCGATCCTGCCCACGGGCGACCGCCTCAACTGTGCGGTTGATGGCATTGGTCTGGTAATAGCGCGGCATGCGTCCCGAGCCGTCGTCGTAATACGGCGCCTCAGCCTTGTTTCGGGCCTCGCCTTCCAGGCCCTTCCACTGGCAGTAGCGTTGCCAGAGCTCGGCAGGGCTGGGGAACTGGCCTAGGCTGAGTTCCGTTTCGACCTGATCACCCGTGCCACTGCGGTCATGGAACAGAAAGCCATCGCCATTACTGGAGAACACGAACGGCACGTCCAACGCCTCCGCGTAGCCAAGGGCCTGCTGCATGCCCGAGCCCAGGGAGTGCTTGTTGTCCTTCGCTTCGATTACTGCGAGCGGAAGGTTCGGCTGATGGTAGAGAATGTAGTCCGCTCGGCGTGACTCGCCGCGGCTGTGCAGCTTGCCACGCACGATGATGCGCCCGTTGGTGAAGCTGACTTCCTCACGGACCTGCTTCTGCATGTCCCATCCCGCCATGGCGATCGCAGGCGAGATGAATTTGCTGCAGATATCCCGCTCGGATAAAGACTTCTTGTCCATGCACCTGTCCTGAAACGATACCAATACGGATGCCCTAGCCGAGGCGATTCATGACCGAGCCAGACAGCGGATAAGCGATTTAGATAGCGAGCTGAAGGCCATCCTTGGAGCGCTGCAGCACTGCCGAGTGCGCATCGATGGCCACAATATCTTTGTGCCATCACCCGGTAAAGCTACAACCTGCACAGTCCGCCAAACGGAGTCATCCAGCGACTGCCGTTATACCGACATCAAACGACACTGAGGCCTTCCTATAACAGCTGGTTTGATCGTTTAAGTCGAATGTCGAACCGTTCAGTTGGGTGACCTGCTAACACGATATGGCTCCCGAGAAGACACATCTAGTCTGGCTACGCATACAGCGTGACGTGGACGGGATTACTAGTCGCGGCCGAACAGGTTAACGACGCCCAAATGAGCCTCCCAGCGCTGATCGCTATCCAGCAGAGGCCAGCCAGTACGTGCATTGGTGACGACATCGCCGGCTACCCAGCTCTCGTTGGCGCTGTAGCGCATTGTTGCTCTGCCCTCACATTGACCGGCACTTACCAGTCCGTACCGCTTGTAGCAAAGATAGACATCACCTGCGCGAGACGTTGCAGCTGGACACGCGTCTGCGGCACGTCTCAAGCAAAGCCTGAGCACGCCGCAGGATAACGATAAGCCGCCGATAGCAACCTGCCCGACGAAGTATCGACACCAGATCACACAAAACCCGCTGCGGACTGTCTATCAGAGGTGATCTCGTAGAACCGTGGGCAATGACCGTTAGACTAGCGGCATGGTTTTACTTGTCATCCCGTGCAATACCTAAGAAACAGCTCTAAGTCATATTGGATTTGCGATGACCACCACCTACAACGTCGCATTGGTAAGCCTGTCCATCCTGATCGCGATCGCAGGCTCTTTCACCGCGCTGGACCTGGCCAGCCGAGCTCGTGCGTCGGCAGACTGGATTCGCCACGCCTGGCTATGCGCAGCGGCTGTGTGCATGGGCGGCAGCATCTGGTCGATGCACTTTGTCGGAATGCTCGCGTTCGGCATGCCCGGCATGCAGATTCGATACGACATTCCCCTGACGCTCTGGTCGCTGGTCGTCCCCATTGTCGTCACAGCCGTAAGCTTCATGGCTGTGGCCAGCCGCGGGCTGACTCGTACCACGCTGGGGATTGGTGGCCTGTTCATGGGGCTCGGGATCGGCGCAATGCACTACATGGGTATGGCTGCGATGACGATGCATGCGCAGCTTTCCTATGACCCGCTATGGGTGGCCATCTCGTTCGGCATCGGCATCGGCGCAGCTACCGTTGCACTTTGGCTCTCCACTCGAAGCCGGCGCCTGTCGCTGCAGGCCGTCTCGGCCGTTGCCATGGGCTTCGCCGTGGCAGGTATGCATTACTCCGCGATGGCTGGTGCACATTTCACGCCCTTGGACGATGCGACGCCAGCGCTCCCGGGTGGTGGCCTGGACCTGCTGACGCTAGCGCTTGCGGTTGCCGGGTCGACCTTCGTCGTGCTTTTCCTTGGGCTTACTGCATCGATGTACGACAGGCGCATGGCGAGCCTCAGCGAGCGCGAAGCCGCCGCGCTGCGCCAGAGTGAAGAGCGATTTCGCGAGCTATACAGCAAGACGCCGTTGCCGCTGCATTCGCTGGACGAACAGGGTCGGCTGGAATCGGTAAGCGATGCTTGGTTGGTGTTAATGGGCCATCGCCGTGAGGACGTCATCGGCCGGCCGCTGATCAACTTCATGACCGAGCGTTCCGCACGGCAGATGCTTAGCCAGGATTGGCCCGTGTTATTGAAAACAGGCGAATGCCTCAACGCCGAGTACCGACTGGTGGCCCGAGCGGGTGCGTTCATCGACGTCCTGGCCTCCACCCGGCTCGAACAGACTACCCAAGGCCCTCTCATCATAGGTGGCCTGGTGAACATCACTGAACGCCGCCACGCCGAGGCGGCGCTGCGTCAGGCACAAAAGCTGGAGGCCATCGGTAAGCTCACCGGCGGCATCGCTCATGACTTCAACAATCTGCTTGCGGTAGTAGGCGGAAATCTAGAACTGCTTCGCAAGCGGCTGCCGCAAGACACGACGCGTACCGCCCCCCTGATCGACAACGCTTTGCTGGCGACACAGCGCGGTGCGAGCCTGGTGCAGCGAATGCTGGCATTCGCGCGCAAACAAGAGCTGAATCCCAGTTCGGTTGTGCTGCAAGACCTGGTGCTGAACATGCGCGAGCTGCTGCGCCGCTCTGTCAACACCAATATCAACATCGAAACGCGGTTCCCCCTCAGCTTGCCGCCGGCTTACGTGGATGCGAACCAGCTCGAAATGGTGCTGATCAACCTGGTAGTCAATGCTCGGGACGCCATGCCAACGGGCGGCACCATCTGCATCGAGGGGCAGCTGCGCGCGGCAGCGGAAGGCATGCAGGAATACGTGGCCTTGATCGTGCGTGACACCGGCATCGGCATGAGCCAGGAAACGCTCGCACGCGCCACGGAACCCTTCTTCACCACCAAGGGACCAGGCAAAGGTACGGGCCTTGGTCTATCGATGGCACACGGCCTAGTCGAACAGTCGGGCGGGAGCCTGGCAATCGAAAGCAGCCCGGAAAAGGGAACGACTATCGAGCTCTGGTTACCCTTGGGCGTCTCCGATCAGCGGGGCGTGCCAGCCTCGGATGACAAAGTCGAGCCCGCCTTGACGCCCGTTCCGGCGCTGACAATCCTCATCGTGGACGACGACCCCCTGGTGCTAGCCAACACCGCCGCGCTGCTCGAGGATATGGGCCATCAGGTCACCAGTGTCGACGGTGGTGAGGCAGCGCTTAGCGTTCTGCGCCAGCAGCGAGCTTTTGACCTCCTGATCACCGATCAGATGATGCCGGGCATGACGGGCACCCAGCTGGCCAAGATCGTTAGGGGCGAGAGACCGGAGCTGCCGATCCTGCTGGTCAGCGGCTACGCAGAATTGGCCGAGGAAGGCCGCCCTGTGCATACACTGGCAAAACCGTTCACACAGCACACGCTTAGCGTGGCGATCAGCGAAACACTAGGTCGCCCTAGCTCGGGCACTGTGGTGCCGTTGCTAAGCCGTCGCTGAGTACCGGTTCGCTCCGGCACCAGCCTGCCTGACAACGAAAAAGCCGGCCAATGGCCGGCTTCTCAGTTCATCAATCAACGATACGCAGCGTATGCGCCTGTGCCCAGACGCCATCGGCAGCGCATTTGGCCGATCAAGACTTACCTTTGCTAACTGCAGCGCCCGAACCGAGATCAGCCCCGGTCAGTGGGTCAACCGAGACATCGGACTGGGTCCGCACCGCCATCTGCTGGACCACCTTCTGCTGGGCCTTGCTCAGATCGACCGAAGGCTTTCCATCGCCGCCGTCCACCGCCGGTTGCGGATCTTCGACGAACTCCCACTCCGGCCCCTGATTCCACGGCCCGCGCAGATCGCCTTCGCCCTGCGACAGGTTGTAGTAGACGTTGGCAAATTGCGGATCGCCCGGCAGTTTGCCTTGAGGGAAATTGGGCTGGATGGCGTGCAGCGCTTTTTCGAATGACTTCTGGTGGGCGATCTCCCGGGTCATCAGGAATTTCAGCGCATCCTTGATGCCTGGATCGTCGGTCACGTTGATGAGCCGTTCGTAGACGATCTTGGCGCGCGCCTCGGCCGCGATGTTGGAGCGCAGATCCGCCGTCGGCTCGCCAATTGAGTCGACATAGGCTGCCGTCCAAGGCACACCTGCAGAGTTGGTCAAGGCTGGGCCGCCACCATAGAGCAACGAAGTGATATGCGAATCGTTGCCGCCACCGGTCAGCGAGCGATACAGATCCGCTTCCTTCTCGACGCCTTCGGCCAGCTCGCCCTTGGCGCCCTTGTTGAGCATACCGACGATGGAGCCAATGACTTCGAGGTGGCTGAGCTCCTCGGTGGCAATGTCCATGAGCATATCCTTGCGGCCCGGATCATCCTCGGACACACCCTGGACGAAGTAACGCATGGCAGCGGCCAACTCGCCTTGGGGCCCGCCGAATTGTTCGAGCATCAGGTTTGCAAGGCCCGGATTGGGCGCTGCGACACGCACGGTGTATTGAAGTCGTTTGTTATGGACGAACATGGTTCACCTCTCGATTCTTATGACTTCCCTTGGAAACAACCTCCTTTAGTGAATGGGCCGCTGACGGCATTGAATGCAAGCGGCCCTACTGGTGGAGTCTAAAAAAACCTAACTGTCCGATTGTTTTTATCAATCATGCCGATGCCTATTGCCAATGAGTCAGCATCAAGCGACTGAGGTCTACGCGCGCGCCGCTTCGCTTCGAGCCACAGTCAACTTGAACCGATGTCGGCGATAGCACTCTATGGAATCCACAGCATTCGCTGACTTCTGAGGTGACAGATGCGCCGTCCTGTACGCTCCCGTTTATCCCGCCATACCCCGTCAATCCTGGCCGCCCTGCTGACTGCGGTAGTCAGCGGGACAGCCCTTGCAAGCTCGCCGCAAGTACTCGGGTGGGTCGAGAAAGGCTTGATCCTTCCTGAGCAGGTCGCGGTGAAATTCAAGCTCGACACCGGCGCATTGACCTCATCCATGCACGCCGAAAATATCGACCGTTTCGAAAAAGATGGCGACGAATGGGTGCGCTTCACAGTCGAGCTGGAGGATGTGGATACAGACGAAGACGTCAGAACCCGCCTGGAGCGCAAGATGGTGCGCGACATCAAAGTGCGAGGCGCAGGCGGCGCTGAAGAGCGTCCGGTGGTACTGATGAAGGTCTGTCTGGGCAACCAGATGTACGAAGAACAGTTCTCGCTGAACGATCGGGACAAGATGAATTACCCGGTTCTGATCGGTCGTCGCACCCTGGAAAAGGTAGGTCTGGTGGATTCATCCAAGACCTTCACGACCGAACCGAACTGTTCCGACGCCTAAGCGGCAGAATCACGAGCACGGCGGATCGCCATCGGTCCGCACTCCGTTTCATTTTGTTGCAACTCCCTCATCCCCCTCCGGTCCACTGAACAGAGTCGCTGCTGCAACAGCGGCACCAGCGGCTGGTAGCGTCATTGATCAATCCGGCCTCGGGGGGATTCGTGGAGCATCAAGGTGAATACCTGAGACAGGGCGCCATGCCATCTGACATGGGCATGGGCGCACACATGCAGATGATGGACCGCCGCCACCTGGCCACGCTCTGGTGTCACTTCGTCAATGTGCTGCTGGGCTTCTGGGTGCTCAGCGCTCCCTTTATCTTTGGCTACCTGAACATAGCGCCAACCGATCTCGACTTGCCGCGATTGGCGACTGAGCGCGAGCTGCCGGACGTGGCCACCCGCGCGCTGCTGATGACCTGGAGCGACGTGGTCAGTGGTGCCTTGATCGTACTGTTCTCAATCCTCTCACTGAAACGTATCGCCTGGGCGCAGTGGGCGAACACCGCCATGGGCCTCTGGCTGATGTTCGCGCCGCTGCTGTTCTGGACGCCCTCGCCCGCCAGCTACGGCAACGCCCTTCTGCTCGGCGGACTGGTGATCGCCTTCTCGACGCTGGTGCCGATGATGCCCGGCATGAGCATGAGCGGCATGATGCAGAAGGCCGCCGTACCGCCAGGCTGGGACTACAACCCCTCCACTTGGATGCAGCGACTGCCCATCGCCTTGCTTGCGGTAATCGGCATTTTGCTGGCTCGGTATCTGGCCGGTTACCAGCTAGGTCATACCGCCAATGCCTGGGACCCCTTCTTCGGGACGCAGCCCAACGGCACCGAAACAATTATCACCTCCGACATGTCCGGCGCCTGGCCGGTACCGGACGCCGGTGTCGGCGTCATGGCCTACATGATCGAGCTGCTGATGGCGGTGATGGGCGATGCACGACGCTGGCGAACCATGCCCTGGATGGTTGCCGCATTCGGCGTGGTGGTAGTGCCGCTAGGCGCGGTGAGTATCTTCTTCATCATTGCGCAGCCGATCTTCATCGACACCTGGTGCACTCTCTGCCTGATCCAGGCACTGGCCATGCTGGTAATGATGCCCTACGCCCTGGACGAGCTGGTGGCCATGGGTCAGTTCCTCAAGGACGCGCGCCAGCGCGGCAAACCCTTCTGGAAAACCTTCTGGCAGGGCGATGCGATGGAGGGTGCACGGGAGGACAACACACCCGAGTTCGACGGTAGCCTGTCGTCCATGACCTTGAAAGGACTTCGCGGTGTGAACCTACCGTGGGGCCTCGCGTTGCTTTGCATCCTCGGCGTCTGGCTGATGTGCACACGCCTGATTTTCGGCACTGAAGGGTCGATGGCCAACAGCGACCACCTGATGGGCTCATTGTTGATCACCGTCTCGGTGCTGGCCTTCGCTGAAGTGGCACGTCCGCTGCGCTTTCTCAACTTGCCGATCGGCGCCTGGCTGATCGCCGCCCCTTCGTTCCTCGAGGGCGCCGGGTTCGCGGCCACCATCGGTAGCCTGATCGCCGGCGTGCTGGTGATCGGCCTGAGCCTGCCACGCGGACCGATCCGCCACCGCTATGCGGGCTGGAACGCGCTTCTTCGCTAACCCATCAAGACAGGAGCTTTTAGATGAGCGACCGCGAACAGACTGCCGTGATCTGTGGAGGCACTGCTGGCGTAGGCCGCGCAACCGCCCATGCGTTCGCGCGGGCAGGCTTTCGCGTGGCGGTGATCGCACGCGGTGAAAAGGGCCTGTCCGACACGCGCGAGGAACTCGAAGCGACCGGAGCGAAGGTCCTGGCGATTTCCGCCGATGTCGCCGATGCCGAAGCCGTCGATCGCGCCGCCGAGCGAATCGAGGCGGAGCTGGGGCCAATCGAAATCTGGGTCAACGCCGCCATGGCGACGGTGTTCGGGCCGGTCAACAAGATCAGTGCTGCGGAATTCAAACGCGTCACCGACGTCACCTACTTGGGGTTCGTGCATGGCACGCTGGCTGCGCTGCGCCACATGGAGACGCGCAACCGCGGCACTATCGTGCAGGTCGGATCGGCGCTCTCGTACCGCGCGATTCCGCTTCAATCGGCATACTGCGCAGCCAAGTTCGCGATCAGGGGCTTCACCGATTCGCTGCGCTGCGAACTGATTCATACCAACAGCCGGATTCGGCTGACCATGGTCCAGCTGCCAGCGCACAACACGCCGCAGTTCGACTGGTCGCGCAACAAGATGAACAAGCGCCCCCAGCCGGTTCCCCCCATCCATACGCCCGAAGTGGCGGCGCGCGCCATCCTCCGTGCTGCCACCGACGCACCGCGCGAGCTCTGGCTGGGGCGTGCGTCATTTCAGGCGATCATCGGCAACATGTTCATGCCCGGCCTGCTCGACCGGATGATGGCCAAACAGGCCTGGAGCGGCCAGATGACCGACGAGCCGGCCAGTGATGAACAACCCGACAACCTGTTCCAGCCGGTCGAAGGCTTGCATCGCCTCGAAGGTCGGTTCGGCAAACAGATGAAAGACAAAGCCCTCGGGCTGAGTTCAGAAACGGTGGGAAAGCTGGCCGCGGGCGGCCTGGCGGTGACAGCAGCGATCGTCGTCGCGGTGGTGGCCGCCATTGCCAGTTAGCGGTCGTCTTGCCTGTATGGCGAGCCCGAACGAGACGTGCACCTTTCGCCGCCTCGACCGTCGCCCATCGGATCACAGCGCACTGCTCAAACGGCCGTTAACGATGCGAGGCCAGCTCCTGCCGGGCCTGACGGACGACCGAGAAGCCAGCTGACAAGGCAAGCCCCGCCATGACCAATGCAACGACAAGGTCCGGCCAGGCAGCGCCGGTTCCGAAGACGCCTGCCGCGGCGATCATTACAGCGACGTTGCCAATCGCGTCGTTGCGGCTGCACAGCCAGACCGAGCGCATGTTCGAATCCCCTTCGCGAAAGGCGTAGAGCATCAGCGCGACGACGACGTTGGCAATCAGCGCCAGCGTGCCGATCACGCCCATGGTCAGCGGTTCGGGTACGACATCGGCGTATACCGACCACCCGGCACGGCCCAGCACGAACACGCCAAACGCCAGCATCGTCAGGCCTTTAACCATGGCAGCCCGTGAGCGCCATACCAGCCCCATCGACAGTACCACCAGGGTGATGCCGTAATTGGCAGCGTCGCCCGCGAAGTCGATGGCATCGGCCAGCAGCGAAACCGAGCCGGAACGCAGCCCGCTGATGATCTCCACGACAAACATGGTCAGGTTGATCGCCAGCGCGACCCACAGGGCCTTGCGAAAACTCGGGTTGACCGCTGGGGTTGAACAACCGGAATCACAGCATCTCGACGACATGGAATGCCCTCCTGAACTATATTCGGAGCCATTGCACACCCTGGAGCAACTCCAGGGTCAAGCCATTTTTTAGACATTTAGCTGCTTTACGAATGAGGAGACCCCGATGCGCATAGGTGAACTGAGCACAGCAGCCAATGTGGACGTCGAAACCATTCGCTATTACGAAAAGATCGGCTTGATGCCCGCCCCTGAGCGCGGTTCCAACGGCTACCGATCCTATTCTTCCAGGCAGCTGGCGCAACTGACGTTCATCCGCCACTGCCGCGCGCTGGATATCGGGCTGGCTGACATTCGCCGGCTGCTTGAATTTTCCAATCACCCGGACGCCAGCTGCGGCGACATCAACCACCTGATCGACGAGCAGCTCGAACGCGTCCGTACGCGACTGGAAAACCTCCATGCCCTGGAGCTTCAGTTACAGGAGCTACGCAGCTGCTGCACCGGCAATCGCGCCATGCATGGCTGCGGCATCCTCAACGAGCTGACCAGTTCGCCAGCGGCTAACAAGGCCGGCATCACGCAGCCGTAGCAGTCGGTTTTAGGCGACCCGACAATCGCCGGTCAGCACTTGGCGTCGCGCCCGGCTCCGCTAACGCGTGGCTTGTCGGCATGTGGCTGACGCCAACCGCTGGTGATTGATATTGCAGGTGCTTGGCGCAACGCAGCGGCAGCGATAATCTTCGTCTCTTTTTGCCTCGAGCCCTCCCGATGCCCTTGTTCGATATGCTGCTATTGATCGCTGCCGGCTTTGCCGCGGGAGGCATGAACGCACTCGCAGGCGGCGGTACCTTCTTTTCATTTCCAGCATTGCTTGCCACGGGCTTGCCGCCAGTGACCGCCAACGCGACCAACGCGGTTGCGCTCTGGCCCGCCAGCCTCGCCGGCGCCTGGGCCGCACGCTCGGCGTTACGCCCTCTTGGCCGCTACCTGATCCCCCTGCTACTGGCAGGCTTGATTGGTGGTTTGCTCGGCGGCCTTTTGCTGCTGGCCAGCGGCGATGACGTCTTCAGCCTGCTGATTCCCTGGCTGCTGTTGCTCGCCACCGCGCTGTTCGCCGCCAGTCCCTGGTTGAGCCGCTGGCTCGCGGCGCGCCGCAAGGACACTAACGCGGTGCCGCCTCATGCCCCGACATCGCTGGCCGCTCACGCGCTGGTCTCGATCTACGGCGGCTATTTCGGTGCCGGCATGGGCATCCTGCAGCTGGCGGCGTTTTCCATCGAAGGCCATCAGCTGGTCCGCGCCAATGCGCTGAAAAACCTGATCTCGGCGGTGATCTACAGCGTCGCCACAGCGACCTTCGTCATCGCCGGACGGGTGAGCGGCTACGAGCTGGCGATCCTGCTGGTGGGCACCACGTTTGGCGGCTACGCTGGCGGCGCGCTGAGCAAGAAACTGCCCGCGACCTGGTTGCGTCTGTTCGTGATTCTGGTGGGCAGCAGCATGACCCTTTACTATTTCCAGGCCATGTACTGGCCGTCACCGGCAGGCCTCTAGCCCGCTCGGCTTATGGCGTATGCCGGCCAGCTCTGCTAGTGTCGCGCCCGTTTCAGAGCAGCCGCAGAGAACAGGTTCCGCCATGGCCCGCAAGAAAGTCGCCCTCGATTTCGAACAATCCCTCGCCGAGTTGCAGCAGCTGGTCGAGCGTCTGGAAAGCGGCGAGCTGTCGCTGGAAGACTCGCTGACCTGCTTTGAGCAGGGCATCGGTCTGACCCGTGACTGCCAGGCAGCGCTCAGCCAGGCCGAACAGAAAGTGCAGATCCTTCTGGAGCGTGACGGCAAGTTGCAGGAAGCGCCATTCGAGGCGGATTCCGAAGCATGATCGGCGACTACCAGAAACGCTGCCAGCAACGCGTCGACAACTGCCTCGGCACACTCTTCTCACCACCGCGCCCGCAACTCGACCGTCTTTACCAGGCCATGCGCTACAGCGTGATGAACGGAGGCAAGCGCGTCCGTCCCCTGCTGGTCTACGCCGCCTGCGAAGCGCTCGAAGGTGACGTTGCCCTGGCCGATGGCGCAGCCTGTGCCGTCGAGCTGATTCATGCCTATTCGCTGGTGCACGATGATCTGCCAGCCATGGACGACGATGACCTGCGCCGCGGCCAACCCACCACCCACAAGGCCTTCGACGAAGCCTGCGCGATTCTCGCCGGCGATGGCCTGCAGAGCTTCGCGTTTGAAGCTCTTGCGCGCGACCCGCTCAACCCAACCGACCCATCCCTGCGCCTGGACATGCTAGCCAGCCTCGCACGTGCCGCGGGCCCGGCCGGCATGGTCGGCGGCCAGGCAATCGATCTGGGATCGGTGGGACTGAAGCTCGACCGCAACGCTCTGGAGTTGATGCACCGGCACAAGACCGGCGCGCTGATCGAAGTCAGCGTACGTCTCGGCGCCCTCGCCAGTGGCCGTGCCGATGAGCAGAAACTGGCGGCATTGCAGCAGTACGCTCAAGCGGTGGGCCTGGCGTTCCAGGTACAAGACGACATCCTCGATGTGGAAAGCGACACCGCTACGCTGGGCAAACACCAGGGTGCCGATATCGCACGTGACAAGCCCACCTACCCGTCGCTGCTCGGCATGGACAGCGCCAAGACCTATGCGCTGGAGCTGCGTGACCTGGCGCTCGAGGCCGTCGCCCCGTTCGGGCCCAGCGCCGAGCCGCTGCGCCAGTTGGCCTGCTTCATCGTGGAACGCCGCAGTTGACCGGCGAACCGCCACTGCTCGGCGCTGCGTCTGTTCGGCATAACGGCGACCGTTGATGCTTGAGACGTTCTTATCGTTGTAACCATCGGGTAAACTGCGGCTCTTTTTTCAGCCAAAATGATTCGCCCGATGCCCAAGACGTTTCATGAGATTCCTCGGGTCCGCCCTGCGACGCCCGTTCTAGATCGCGCGGCCACGCCCGAGCAGCTGCGCCGGCTAGGCGAAGCGGAACTCGAAGAACTCGCCAACGAACTGCGTCAGGACCTCCTCTACAGCGTAGGCCGGACCGGCGGGCACTTCGGTGCTGGCCTTGGCGTGATCGAGCTGACCATCGCCCTGCATTACGTCTATGACACTCCGAAAGACCGCCTGGTCTGGGATGTCGGTCATCAGGCCTATCCGCACAAAATTCTCACCGGGCGCCGCGAGCGCATGGACAGCCTGCGCCAGAAGGACGGCCTCGCCGCCTTCCCACGCCGTAGCGAGAGCGAGTACGACACCTTTGGCGTCGGCCACTCCAGCACCTCGATCAGCGCCGCACTGGGCATGGCCATCGCCGCCCGCATGCAGGGCAAGAAGCGCAAGTCCATCGCGGTCATCGGCGACGGCGCGCTCACGGCAGGCATGGCCTTCGAAGCACTGAACCATGCGCCGGAAGTCGGTGCGGACATGCTCGTAGTGCTCAACGACAATGACATGTCGATCTCGCGCAATGTCGGCGGACTGTCCAACTACCTGGCCAAGATCCTTTCCAGCCGCACCTATTCGAGCATGCGCGAAGGCAGCAAAAAGGTCCTCTCGCGCCTGCCCGGTGCCTGGGAAATCGCCCGCCGCACCGAGGAGTACGCCAAGGGCATGCTGGTCCCAGGCACGCTGTTCGAAGAACTCGGCTGGAACTACATCGGCCCGATCGACGGCCATGATCTGCCGACGCTGATCGGCACCCTGCGCAACATGCGCGACCTCTCCGGCCCACAGTTTCTGCATGTGGTCACCAAAAAGGGCAAAGGCTTCGCTCCGGCGGAAGTCGACCCGATCACCTGGCACGCGATCAGCAAGCTTGACCCCATCGGCGGCCCGGTCAAGCCGAAGAAACCCAGCGGCCCGAAGTATTCCAACGTGTTCGGCCAATGGCTGTGCGATATGGCTGCGGTAGACCCACGCCTGATGGGTATCACCCCGGCGATGAAGGAAGGCTCGGATCTGATCGATTTCAGCGAGCGTTATCCGGACCGCTATTTCGACGTCGCGATTGCCGAGCAGCATGCGGTTACGCTGGCTGCAGGCATGGCCTGCGAAGGTGCCAAGCCGGTCGTGGCGATCTATTCGACCTTCCTGCAACGCGCCTACGATCAACTGATCCATGACGTCGCGGTGCAGAACCTCGATGTGCTCTTCGCGATCGACCGCGCCGGGCTGGTCGGCGAAGACGGCCCGACCCATGCGGGCAGTTTCGACCTGGCCTATTTGCGCTGCATCCCCGGCATGCTGGTAATGACACCGAGCGACGAGAACGAGATGCGCCGGATGCTCACCACTGGCTACCACTTCCAAGGTCCCGCCGCGGTGCGTTATCCACGCGGCACCGGCCCGAACGCAATGATCGAACCGGGCCTCGAACCGCTTGAAATCGGCAAGGGCGTGGTGCGTCGCGAGGGTACGCAGGTCGCGCTGCTGGTGTTTGGCGTGCAACTACCGGACGCCATGCAGGTTGCCGAAACCCTGAACGCAACAGTCGTAGACATGCGTTTCGTCAAACCCCTGGATGAGGCATTGGTGCGCCAGATAGCCGACAGCCACGCGCTGTTGGTGACCATCGAGGAGAACAGCATCATGGGCGGTGCCGGCAGTGCGGTCGGAGAGTTCCTCGCCGCGCAAAACCTGAGCACACCGCTCCTTCAACTGGGCCTGCCTGACTACTACGTCGAACATGCCAAACCCAGCGAGATGATCAGGGAGTGCGGACTGGACGCCGCCGGTATCGAGGCGGCAGTCAAAGCGCGACTGGCAAGGCTGCACACTCAGCCGTAGGATCCAGCGCCGCCATGGGCAACAGCGAGGCGGTCTGGGTATATGGGAGTCGAATTTCCATACCTCGATCTTCGCTGGGTCCGGGGATGGATGAAACATCATCCACACGACGCTGCCGAAGCTGGGCCGGGCGGATCAATCCCTCCCGGGCCGAGAGCGTCCTAAGCCCCCAACCGATCAGCTCTGTTTACCGCGGCCTTGCACTGAGGCGCGTCGCTCATTCGCTTGTCTTTCCCCAGCCCAGGCCGTAAGGTTCGCGCGATTTCCTATCCGCCCAGGTGTGCACGACCGCCAGGTCCGCATTAAACGGGAAGCCGGTGCGCTCGAAGAGCAAGGCCGGCGCTGCCCCCGCAACGGTAATCGACCGTGATCCAAGGATCACCGCCCGCTCAACCGCCACTGTGCCCAGCACGGGAAGGCGAGCGCGGTGCGCGTCGAAAGCCCGGAGACCGGCCTGGCGGATTCGACTGGTGTTGCGGAGGGCAGCACCGTCAAGCGCGGCTGCGTGCCCTTGCGCTTGTTCCTGCCCTTCTCAAAAGCGCTGAACTTTTGAGGATGTTCGACTTGAAGCCGTCTCGTACCATGCTTGCGCTGGCCCTGATACCGGGCGCTGCTGCCGCCCTGGAACCTTATCAGGCTCCACCAATGGTCATCACCCGAGCGACCGCTCTGGAACGGCCCGCCCCTGCCAGCACCCGCGTGATAGATAGGGATGAAATCGAGCGGAGTGCAGCCAGTAGCCTGATAGAGGTGCTGAACGGGAAAGCTGGTATTCAGATCCGCGACACGCTGGGCGACGGCAATCATGCCTCCATCAGCCTGCGTGGTTTCGGTGATAACGCAGTCAACAACGTGCTGGTTATGGTCGATGGCAGAAGGCTGAACAATCCCAGCTTGAGCGGTCCGGATCTGAACAGCGTGCCGCTCGCTAACATCGAGCGAATCGAGATCTTGCGCGGTGCTGGAACCGTCCTATATGGCGACCAAGCGGTAGGAGGGGTGATCAATATCATCACTCGTCGCCCGACTGGCAACGAAGCCTATGTCGAAACGACCCAGGGCAGTCACGATCTGGAGGCCTACCGGGGACATGTGTCGCAAGAGCTCGGAGGCGGTTTTTCAGCCTTTGCTAGCGGCGAGACAAGGAACGCTGACAACTATCGTGACCACAACAACGCCAGCTACCGCGATGTGTTCGGCCGTCTCCGGTATGAACATGCCAACGGCTGGTTGCTGTACGAGTATCAGAATGTAGACGACGAGCTTCTATACCCGCGCAGCCTCACCATCGTGCAGCGCCGTGCTGATCGCAAGGCCAGCACCTCGAACGAGTGGAACAACAGCAAAACCGACGTGCATCGCGTTGCTGGCGAACAGGCGTTTGGCCGCCACTGGACAGGCAACCTGGATTACACCATCAGAGACAGCGACGGGAATGGACTGATTTCCGGCAGCCCGTTCACCGAAGGCACCAGGGTGGAAACCATCAGCCCCCGCATCACCGCCAACTGGGACAGCGCGGCCGGCCGCAGTGAATGGTTGTTGGGGTTTGACCACCTGAGAGCTGATTACCAGGCGGCGTATAGGCTCTATCCTTCGCTCAGCAGTCTCGCTGAACAAACGCAGCGGGACTGGTATACACAACTCAGCCAGCCACTGACCGATCGCGTCACGCTCAGCCTTGGTTATCGCATCAGTGAAGCCGTCGACCAACACAACGGCCGCAAGCGCAGTGACAACGAAGACAGCTCAAGCATTGCGCTGGGCTGGCAGGTGACTGAGCAGACTCAAGTATTCGTCAAGCGCGAAGAGGTTCTGCGCTGGGCCAACGTCAACGAAAACGCGCTCGTCGAGCCTGGAATCGAATTCCTCAAACCGCAGACGGGCGAGTCATGGGAAGCTGGTGCCACATGGCAGGACGACATCCAGCTGTATCAGGCCAGCCTCTACCGGATCAACCTGGAGGACGAGCTGCTCTACGCGCCTTATGCATTGGGCGGCTGGGGCGCGAATGTGAACCTGGACCGGACTCGCCGCGAAGGACTGCTGCTAGAGGCTGAGCGCGAGTTGTCCGATCGACTCCGCGTCGGTGGTCAGTACAGCTTCACCGACTCAGAACTGAGGGCCGGCGCCAACAAGGGCAACGAGGTTCCCTGGGTATCGCGCCACAGCGCTGCCCTGCATCTTGACTACCAGATCATGACGAACCTGCACGGCTACGTGGAGGCCATTTATACAGGCCCGCGCTACCTGGCCAGCGATGATGGACAGGTAATGCCGAAAGAGGGCGGCTATACGCTGTTCAATGCCGCCGTCCGGTATGAATACCAGGGCCTCAACGCCAAGCTGCGCATCAATAACCTGACCGGCAAGCGCTACGACAGCTATGCCACTTACAGCAGCTGGCAAGCAGGCAACAGGGCCTTGTATCCAGCTCCAGAGGAGGTTGTACAGCTAAGCGTGGGTTATCGTTTCTGATACCGGTCAGTCCGCTGCCAGCGCCATAACTTCGCAGAGCTTCCGGATTGCCCCGAGCATCTGGAAGCTCGGTCGCTCGAGCCCCTTGTCGGGCACTTCCCACAGCTGTCCCTTACGCACCGCTTCCAACTGCGGCCAGGCATTCCATTCGGATAGCTGAGCACCGCTGCCTGCCAGGATGACGTCCGGGTGACGTGATAGCACGGACTCGACGCTGACCTGGGGCGCCGGCAGTTGCAGATCGGCGAATACGTTACGACCACCGCATACCTCGATGGCCTCACTGACGATCTGGCGTCCACCGAGCGTGTACAGGGGCCGATTCCAAACCTGATAAAACACCGATAACGGCTGCTCTCGGTGGTATCGACGCCGAAGCTGCTCCAGGCCTAAAGAAAACTGACGTTGAAGTTCGCGCCCCTGCTCGCCTCGGCCGATGCGCTGACCAACCCGTGCAAACTGCTCGGCCAGTTGTTCCAAGGATACAGGCTGTACGACGAGCACCGGGATGCCGAACTGCGTGAGCTGGTCGCGCTGCGCACGGCTGATGCTGTCCGGCCAGAGCAATACCAGCGTTGGCTGAAGGGCCAGCAGGCTTTCCATTTCCAGCTGACCCATTCGGCCCACTGAAGGTATCGCCGCCAGCGATGCAGGTCGCTCACCGCCGTCAAGCACGCCGACGAGCAGTTCCTTGGCGTTCAGTTCCAGCATGATTTCGCTGAGCGAAGGGGCTAGGCTGACGACTCGCTCGGTGGCACCCAGCCAGGGCGATGCTGACAGTGCCAGCAACAGAGCCAGCACTCTGGTCATTGCAGTTGACGTGGCAGGCGGTAGAGCATCAGCAGCGCCAAACTGCCACACACCAGCAGCAACTGGGCAACCGGTTCAAGTCCGAGTGGCGCGCCTATCGCCCCCAGCCACGCCGGCAACGCGGCGGTACGCAAAGCCCGCAGCCGGACGCTGCGCAGCCTCGACCAGGCCGATACCTCAGCATCCGTGCCGAGATCCTTTTCAGTGGCGATCAAGGCGTGCTTGTAGGCGCTGAAACGGGGCAGATTAAGAAACAACAGGACAAGACCGCCAATGAACAGTGGCAACGCCAAATGCTCACCGAAGCGGCCTGACATCTGTGGGAAGTGGCGGACGACGAGCACAGGCACAACGATGAGTAGCAGATAGAACCAGCCATCGAGCGACAGCTGGCGGCGGGCGGCAGCGCGATTCACGACTGCTCGGCTTCGCCCTGATGGATCTCGCCGAGCATGTGGCCAAGTTTTCCGGCCTTGGTGGCGAGGTATTTTTCGTTGTGCGGGTTGTGTGCGATTTCCAAAGGCATGCGCTGGGCGACGCGGATGCCGAAGCCTTGTAGGGCCTTCACCTTGCGCGGGTTGTTGGTCATCAGCTTGATTTCGGCGATGCCCAGGTGTTCGAGCATGGGGAGGCAGATCGCGTAGTCACGCATGTCCGGCGCAAAGCCGAGGCGCTCATTGGCTTCTACCGTGTCAGCGCCAGCATCCTGAAGCTCATAGGCGCGAATCTTATTCAACAGACCAATGCCACGACCTTCCTGGCGTAGATACAGCAGCGCCCCACGGCCCTCTTCGGAGATCGCGCGCAGCGCAGCTTCGAGCTGAAATCCACAATCGCAGCGTAGGCTGAACAGGGCATCACCGGTGAGGCACTCGGAATGCAGGCGGCCCAGAACAGGCTTGCCGTCCGCGACATCGCCCAGAGTCAGTACGACATGTTCCTTGCCAGTGTCCTGATCGAGAAAACCATGCATGGTGAACACACCGAACGGCGTCGGCAGTTTGGAAGCGGCGACGAACACGACTGACACCGGAGAGACTCCAGAAAGCGGAAAAGCGGATATTGTAACAGCAGTGCTGCAGCAAGCTGTATCGGAAGATCGGCAGCCAACGAAGCGATACCGCCAAGATTGCGTAGCGATGGCCAGGTCTAGATTTTGGATTCGAGCTTTAGTACGCCCTGATCCTCACGCCAGCTGACTCGACTGAGAAAGCTCATGCCAAGCAGGGCATCCGTAGGTGAGCCCCCTTCCACCACGACGGCCTCGACCCCGAGCACGTCGATCGCGCCGACCTTCACACTGTTGAGGTTGACCCGCCAGGCCTTGGCCGTACCGCTTGCTGTGCCGACGACGATCTGCCGGCCATCAACCCGGTAATCGATTCCCAGGCGCCGCGCCTGAATCTCATTGATCGCTACCGACGTGGCGCCGGTGTCGACGAGAAACTGCACGGGTTGACCATTGATTGAACCGGCAATCCAGTAGTGACCGCCCTGCCCCTGAGCGATGCTCAGCTGCCGGCGATCAGGCTCGGCGAACCCTGAGCTCAACTCACGAGAGAGACCATAGCTGCGCTCGACGCCCTCCACCCGCAGAACCGCGCTTTTCGAATCAGCGCTTATTACCTCTACACCGCCCGGCCCTACCTGACCGACCCGTACGAGCTTGCGCTGGCCGTCGACGTTCAACACAGCAGCGCCAGGAAACAGGCCGACCACCTGCACACGAGGTGCAGCTGTGACAGCCAGCGAGAGGAGCGACAGCGTGGAGACAAGCAGCAGAGAAACGAGGCGCATCAGTGGCGGCCTTTTGAAACAGGACAGGCCGCATTGTTTCACGAGCCCTTCCGGCATTGCAGCGATCCGACGCACAGCCCAAGCCTCCGAGACAATCAGCCTAACAAGCGCACCGCTATGTGCATCACACCGCAAGCGGCAAATCCGGCGAGAATGTCATCAAGCATGATCCCCAGCCCACCATGGACCTGCCGATCTACCCAGCTGATCGGCCAAGGTTTGAGGATATCCAGCAGACGGAACACGACGAACCCGAGCAGCAGCCAGTACCAGCCCGCAGGCACCAGCCAGAAGGTAATCCAGATGCCGGCAAACTCGTCCCAGACGATACCTTCATGGTCGTGCATGCCCAGGTCCTGGGCGACCTTGCCGCACAGCCAGATACCGAACAGCATGCTCGCGACGATGAGCGCGCCGTATCCCCAGCCCGGCAGCATCTGCCACAGCGGCACGAAGGCCAGCGCTACCAGAGAGCCCCAGGTGCCCGGCGCTTTCGGCAAGGTGCCGGAGCCGAAACCAAAGGCCAGGTTATGCCATGGATTGCTCCACACCGAATGCGGGATCGGTTCGGCGGCAGGCTGCAGAGAATCGGTCAAACGGTTGTCCTCATTGTTAATTCGAGCGTCGCCAGCTCAGTTGGTGAAGTGGTTGTAGCCTGGATGGCCGATGCCCACAGACCGCCCATCAGCATCAACCAACCGAACGCCCTCTCCCACCTCCACATGGCCAATGACGTGAACTGGCCATCCTTCGGACTGCATGGTCGGTAACGCATCGGCTGGCAAGGTAAACGCCAAGAGATAGTCGTCGCCTCCCCCCAAGGCGCATTGCAGGGCCTGCTCAGTCCCGGCGAAACGCACCAGCGAATCCGACAGCGGCACCCGGGCTTGCTCGATTAACAGCGAAACAGAGGATGCGGTGGCTATATGGGTGCAATCGGCCAACAAGCCATCGGAGATATCCAACGCCGCGGTTGCCTTGCCACGCAACGCCTGGCCGAGCGCGAGCTGGGGTTGCGGCGACCAGTAGCGCCTTAGCAGCGCTGCCGCCTCGACGGTATCCGCCTCCCGCTCGCCAAGCACGATCGGTAAAGCCCCGGCTGCATCGCCGAGGGCTCCGCCAACACAGAGCAGATCGCCGGGTTGCGCACCGCTGCGCAACAACGCCTCGCCTACCGGCACGCGCCCAAATACCGTCAGCGTCATGCTCAGCGGGCCGCGCGTGGTGTCGCCGCCGATCAAACGCATGTCGCAACCAGCCGCCATCGCGTCGAGGCCACGGGCAAATTCGGCCAGCCAGTTGGAATCGACGAAGGGAAGCGTCAGCGCTAGCGTAAACCCGATGGGCGTGGCGCCCATGCCGGCGAGATCGCTGGTAGAAACGGCCAACGCGCGCTGACCGAGTGAGTACGGATCGCACGGATCGGGGAAGTGCACCCCAGCCGTCAGCGAGTCGGTAGAGATTGCCAACTGTTCGCCGGGCGGAACAGCGAGCAACGCACAGTCATCGCCGATACCTAAAACGACATCGCCGCCAGCCCTGGCACAAGCGGCGGCGGCGAAGTAGTGGCGGATCAGCTCGAACTCACCCATCAGACGATCAGGCTCAGCGCTTATGAGCGCTGACTTCGGCACTGCGAAGGATCGGCGCCAGCTTGTCCAGCACGCCGTTGACGAATTTGTGCCCGTCAGTGGCGCCGAACACCTTGGCCAGCTCGATGCCTTCGTTGATCACCACCCGGTAGGGTACGTCGATACGATGCATCAGCTCGTAGGTGGACAGGCGCAGAACAGCCAGTTCAACGGGATCCAGCTCTTCAAGCGGGCGATCCAGATGCGGCACGATGGCACCGTCGACTTCAGTCTTGGCGCGCGCGACGCCGGTCAGCAGCTCATGGAAGTAGTTGCCATCGACGCCGGAGAAATCGTTGTCGACGCGAAACTGCGCCTCGATTTCATTCAGGCTCTGACCTGCCATGTGCCACTGATACAGGGCCTGCATCGCCAGGCTGCGCGCTACACGGCGCGTGGCGATCTTGCCCTTGGCCTTGGGCTGCGGGGTGTCCTGACTGTCGTCGTGATTAAGGCTCACTTGGCCTCCAGCTGCGCCAGCAGACTCACCATTTCAAGCGCGGACAGTGCAGCTTCGGCGCCCTTGTTGCCGGCCTTGGTGCCGGAGCGCTCGATGGCCTGCTCGATGGAATCAACAGTCAAAACGCCGAACGCAACCGGCACGCCGAACTCCATGGAAACCTGAGACAGGCCTTTGGTGCATTCGCCAGCCACATATTCGAAGTGCGGAGTGCCGCCACGAATAACTGCGCCAAGGGCGATGATCGCGTCGTATTCGCCCTGCTGGGCAACTTTCTGTGCGACCAGCGGAATCTCGAAGGCCCCCGGCGCGCGGATGATGGTAATGGCGTCTTCGGCGATGCCGTGGCGCACCAGCGCATCGACGGCGCCGCTTACCAGGCTTTCGACAACGAAGCTGTTGAAGCGGCCAACGACCAGGGCGAACTTGCCCTGCGGGGCGATGAAGGTACCTTCGATGGTCTTCAGTGTCATAGGTGGTTTCTCATCTCTTTAAAGAACAAAGGCGCCGCGTTGCGTTGCGGCGCCCTGACATCATTTATTCGGCGGGCAGGTATTCTACAACTTCCAGGTCGAAGCCGGATATCGCGTTGAACTTCATCGGCGAACTCATCAGGCGCATTTTGCGCACGCCAAGGTCGCGAAGAATCTGCGAACCAGCACCGACGGTGCTGTAGGTGGCCGGGCTTGGCGACTGCTGGCGGTTGAGCTGCGCCAGCAACTGCGTGCCGGTCAGCGGATTGCCCAGTAGCAGCACTACGCCACTACCGGCTTTGGCCACTTCGCTCATCGCAGCACGCAGGCTCCAGCGACCCGGCACGGTCACCATCAACAGGTCACGCAGTGGCTCCATGTTGTGCACGCGAACCAGTGTGGCCTCTTCTGGGGAAATCTCACCGCGGGTCAGCGCCATGTGCACCGTGTCTTCCACGTCGTCACGGTAGGTGACCAGGGTGAACTGGCCCAGCTCGGTATCCAGCGGCTGCTCGGACACACGCTCGACGGTGCGCTCATGGATCATCCGGTAGTGGATCAGATCGGCGATGGTGCCGATCTTCAACCCGTGCTGTTCGGCGAAGAGCTCGAGCTCCGGACGACGCGCCATGGTGCCGTCGTCATTCATGATTTCGCAGATCACGCCGGAAGGCTCGAAGCCCCCCATGCGCGCCAGATCGCAGGCCGCCTCGGTGTGCCCGGCGCGCGCCAAAACGCCGCCTGGCTGCGCCATCAGCGGGAAGATATGACCGGGACTGACGATGTCTTCGGCTTTCGCGCTGCGGGCTACGGCAGCCTGCACCGTCCGCGCACGGTCGGCGGCGGATATGCCGGTGGTCACGCCTTCGGCAGCTTCGATGGAGACGGTGAACTTGGTGCCGAAGCCGGAGCCATTACGCGGCGCCATCAGCGGCAGCTGCAGGGTTTCGCAGCGCTCGCGCGTCATCGGCATGCAGATCAGGCCACGGGCGAAACGGGCCATAAAGTTGATGTGTTCGGCGGTCACACATTCGGAGGCGACGATGATGTCGCCCTCATTCTCGCGGTCCTCGTCATCCATGAGGATGACCATCTTGCCGGCGCGGATGTCTTCGATCAGTTCTTCAGCAGTGTTCAGAGCCATGAGGCCAATCCTTACTTGTTCAGGTAGCCGTGTTCGGCCAGGAAGCTTTCGGTCAGGCCCGAGGCATTCGGCTCAGCGGCCTTGTCGCCCATCAGCAGGCGCTCTAGATAGCGAGCCAAGAGGTCCACTTCCAGATTCACCTTCCGCCCGGGCCGGTAGTCGACCATGATGGTCTCGGCCAGGGTGTGCGGGACAATGGTCAGCTCGAACTCCGCACCGTTGACGGCATTGACTGTCAGGCTGGTGCCATCCACCGTGATAGAACCCTTGAGCGCGATGTATTTGGCCAGCTCACGCGGCGCGCGGATGCGGAACTGAACGGCGCGGGCGTTTTCCTCACGCGCCACCACCTCGCCCACGCCATCGACGTGCCCGCTGACCAGATGCCCGCCGAGACGGCTGGTCGGCATCAGCGCCTTCTCCAGATTCACGCGGCTACCAGGCTTGAGATCGACGAACGCGGTGCGTGCCAGCGTCTCGCGGCTGACATCGGCCCAGAAGCCGTTGCCCGGCAGCTCGACCGCGGTCAGGCAAACGCCGTTAACCGCGATGCTGTCGCCCAGCTTGACGTCCGCCAGATCCAGCTTGCCGGTCTCGACCAGCACGCGAACGTCGCCACCCTTCGGCGTCATGGCACCAATGGTCCCGATGGATTCTATTATTCCTGTGAACATACGGCCTCCCGTGGAAGGCTGTTGAAACGATGCATATGACGAACTCCTGTTTTGGATAAAACAGGGCGCTGCAGATCGATAGGGAGTGGACGCGCGCACGAAAGGCGCCCGTCGAGGCATCCCGCTCTCTCTCATCCGGACTATACCGTCGGCCCCGGAATCACACCGGGTCTGCTGACCTTACCGAAGCAAGCGCTCGCGGGCTAAACGATCGTCAGCATGGCCAACCGCATCGTTATTACCGCCGGTGGGGAATCTCACCCCGCCCTGAGAACGTGGGCCGCTAAGGCCCGACGCAGTTTTTACCACAGTTGCGCCGGTTCTGCAGCCGACAAACGACCGTTTGACTTCAAGCCCAGACAGTAAAAATTTCTGACGATCCTCGCAACTAGCGTTGCGCTTGTTTGTCCATACGCATCGCAGCGGGCTATCGCATAGACGCCGCCAGCCGCACCCGACGCAACGCAAGACGATCAGGAAGGAACGTCACTCCCGCATTCTTCGTACCGACACGCCGAGCCAGGATCCGCTCGCAGTATGCCGATCCTCCGCGCAGATCAGGACACGATCAGGACGAATGCTCCGAACCTTCACATGTGCCACGAGGGATTGGGTATGTCAGAGGTTACGGCTATGGAACCGTCGGCAGCGGCTTGCGCTGCCGAGATCGACCGCAGGGCTACACGGTCATTGAGCACTACATTTCGCCCGAGCAACTTGAACTGGGCCGCGCCTTCATCAACCAGCAAGCGGCCAGCCATGACCACGAATATTTCGCCATTCATGGCATCGAGGCGTTGGGCGGCAGTCTGATCGCCGGGCTGGCGCTGTCACAGCCGTTCAAGGAGACACTGACAGAACTCTATCGACTCCAGACGGGCCGGGAGCCGGCCGCAACGGAGCAGATCTTTCCCGTCATTCGCTGTCTCCAGGGGCGCAGCGGGCTCAAGCAATCGCACTTCTATCACTTCGACGCCACGGCGGTCACCGCACTACTGCCGCTGTATATCCCGACGGAAGGCGAGCACTGCGGCGATCTGATCATCTTTCCCAGTGTGCGGCGCATCCGCTTCAACGCCCTGCGCAACGTCATCGAAAAGGCCGTGCTGCATAATACCGCCAGCCAGAAGCTGGTCGCTTTTGCGGTACGACGCGGCTGGCTCAAGCCGATTCGCCTGAAGCTGGAGCCGGGCAACCTCTACCTGTTCTCGGGTTACCGAAGCCTGCACGCGAATGATGAATGCGATCCCGCGTTGCTGCGCGCCACGGCGCTGTTTCACTTCGGCAATCCGCATCATGACAGCCTGGTCGCACGGCACCTGCTGGGCACCAACAAGCGAAAAGCCAAGCTCGATCACAACGGGCTGAAGCCGGTGAACTAACCACCCGACAAGCTTGATCTCAGCGAGTAGGTTCACCTGCGGCACAGCAATCGCGAGCCCATCGCGTATGCTGTGCGGCCCGGTGTTTGCCAACGAGACTTCAACATTGACTGATCAAACGGTGACGTATTTCCTCGAGATGACCGCGCCATCGCAGCTACGGGCCAAACCAGTACCGACGGACCTGCTGGTCAGCGAATGCGAGATCAAGCAGTTCCGGTTCAATCAGTTTCTCTACCGTCTGATCGGCGGCCCTTGGCAATGGATCGAGCGACTCGATCAGTCCGACGAAGCCTGGCAGCGGGAGATTGAAAGTCCCGATCTTCGCACCTGGGTGGCCTACCACCGCGGCGCCATCGCTGGCTATTACGAGTTGCGCCGTAGCGCTGACGACGTCGAGATACTCTATTTCGGGCTGGAAAGCGGCTTCTTCGGCCGAGGATTTGGAGGTGGCTTACTGAGCCATGCGATCACAAGTGCATGGGAATGGCCCGGGACGCGACGCGTCTGGGTCCACACTTGTACCCTCGATCATCCAAGCGCGCTGCAGAACTACCAGGCTCGCGGATTCACGTTATATGACCAGCAAGTTGGCATCGAATAACGACGGATTGAGCGTCAGTTCGAGGGTACGGCGATGACTTTCCAGTCATCGCCAACCGCCCGGATATCCTTGATCTGCAGTTCGCGCGCCTCGCTCATCCGATCCAAGGGCAACTCCAGCAAGGGTCGGGCCGACGACCCCAGGAACTTGGCCGCGACGAACAGCTGGTACTCGTCGATCAGCCCTTGGGCCGCAAAGGCCCCAGCAAGGCGCGGCCCGGCTTCCAGCAGCACTTCGTTGGCCCCTCGTTCGGCCAGCTGGCGAAGCAGCCCAGTCAGATCGACGCGTCCGGCATCACCGGCAAATGTCAGCAGCTCGTGACCAGCCGACTGGTAAACGTCAACGAGGTCCGCACGGGTGCTTGCCACCAGCGTCGGCCCTGCCTGGAAAAACGGCGCATCCAGCGGCACGCGCAGCTTTCCGTCGACCAGCACCCGCAAAGGCGGACGTTGGATGGCCAGCGCAATCATTTCCTCATCGAGCCCTAGCTCGGCGGCGCGCACGGTTAACCTGGCATTGTCCATGAGTACCGTATCGGCGCCGGTCAACACCACGCTCGATTGCGCACGCAGCCGCTGGACCTCGGCTCGGGCAGCGGGCCCGGTGATCCACTGGCTTTCGCCGCTGGCCATGGCGGTGCGGCCATCCAAGCTCATCGCCAGTTTCGCGCGCAAGTAGGGCAGACCGGTTTCCATGCGCTTGATGAAGCCAACATTTAGCGCTCGCGCCTCTGCCTCCAGCACGCCGCTCGCCACTTCGATGCCGGCGCTGCGCAAGCGCTCGAGACCACGCCCAGCGACCTGCGGATTCGGATCCTGCATGGCCGCGACGACACGACCAACCCCGGCGTTGACCAAGGCTTCGGCACAAGGCGGCGTCCGGCCATGGTGGCTGCAGGGCTCGAGGGTGACGTAGGCAGTGGCACCGCGGGCGCGGTCGCCGGCCTGTCGAAGGGCATGAACTTCGGCATGCGGTTCGCCAGCACGCACATGCCAGCCCTCCCCGATGAGTTCGCCATCCTTGACGATGACGCAGCCGACCCGTGGATTGGGATGCGTGGAGTACAGCCCTTTACGTGCCAGCTGCAGCGCCAGGGCCATCCAGGCGTGATCGTTGGTGCTCATTCGGTTTTTGCAGGCTCGCGTGACAGGCGCTCGATTTCCTCGCGGAACTCGTTGAGATCCTGGAAACGGCGATAAACCGAGGCGAAGCGGATATAGGCGACCTCATCGAGCTTCTGCAACTCGACCATCACCAGCTCGCCCAGCACGCGTGATTTGATCTCGCGCTCGCCGGTGGCGCGCAGGCGATGCTTGATGTGGGCGATGGCTTCTTCGAGGCGCTCGACGCTGACCGGCCGCTTCTCCAGTGCGCGTTGCATGCCGGCGCGCAATTTCTCTTCATCGAATGGCTGGCGACTGCCGTCCTGCTTGATCAGCCGCGGCATGACCAGCTCGGCGGTTTCAAACGTGGTGAAACGCTCGCCGCAGGCGAGGCATTCACGGCGACGGCGCACCTGATCGCCTTCGGCCACGAGACGCGAGTCGATGACTTTGGTGTCATGTGCACCACAGAAGGGACAATGCATGGGCTAGAGCTGTCAGACGTCGGGAGAGCCATGGTAGCGCATCCCGCCGGCAAGACAAATCGAGCGGATTGTTGCTATACAGGCGCGCATCAACATCATGTTATGGAGCCGTCCGTGCAGTTACGCCCCTTTGTTCTGCCTGCTTTGCTGCTGGTTCTGGTTGGGTGTTCGAATGAGCAATCCCAGCGTCCTACTGCGGCGGTTACCTTCGAGGAACCACCCCAGGCCACCACCCTGATGCACGAACTGCACGGCAGCTTGATCGGCGTCCCCGCCGACAGCGAAGTCGAGCTGGCGCTGCTGGAGGTCAACCGCCGTGACCAGCCAGACCGACTGCTGAGCAATGTGAAGCTGCAGGGTAGGGGAACCGAGCTGCCCTTCATCCTCAAGTTCAATGCTGAGAAATTCCCCCAGGGTCGAGACGTGGAACTGCGTGGGCGAGTGACCCGGTCGGGGCAGTTGATCATGCGCCTACCAGCCGTGCAGGTGAGCAGCCCGGCCAATCAGTCCTTGGGCCCGCTGCATCTGGTACCAGCGCCTTGACCCCGCCCGCTGCGCTGCAACAAGCCTTGGCTGAGCTGCTCGGCGACGCTTCGCTGAGTATCGAGTCGCTGCCCGGCACCGATATCCGTTTATGGCTGATCGATGCGGCCAATATGGACCGGGCGTTCAGCCCGGAGGAAACCCGGCGGATCCTCGACGAGCCGCCCTATTGGAGCTTCTGCTGGGCCAGCGGCCTGGTCCTGGCGCGCTGGCTGGCCGAGCGGCCGGAATGGGTGCGCGACAAGCGCGTGTTGGATTTCGGCTCGGGCTCGGGTGTCGCCGCCATTGCCGCAGCGAAGGCCGGCGCGGCCGAGGTTGTCGCCTGCGACCTGGATCCGTTGGCCCTTGCCGCGTGCCGCGCCAACGCCGAACTCAACGGCGTGCAGCTCAACTATTCGGAAGACTTTTTCAGCGAGGCTGACCGCTACGACCTGATCATCGTGGCCGACGTGCTCTACGACCGGGCCAACCTGCCCTTGCTGGATCAGTTCCTCAGTCGCGGCCAAGTCGCGCTGGTGGCCGATTCCCGCGTGCGGGATTTCCAGCACCCGCTGTATCAGCGCCTGGACATCCTTGACGCCTGTACCTGGCCCGACCTGGCCGAACCTGCGGAATTTCGACGGGTCAGCCTCTACCACGCCCGTCGCGAAGCCGTGCCCGTCGCGATGTGCTGACAAGCAGCGCCTGCCGTCAGGAGGAAACATGCCGACCGACAAACCATTACGCCTGTTCTTCGCCTTGGCCTGCCCTTCCGACCTCGCTGAGGCCGTCTGCGACTGGCGTGACAGCCAAGAGGTAGGGGGTCGGCCCGTTGCCCAGACCAACCTGCACCTGACACTGGCTTTTCTCGGTAACCAGCCCGCGGCCTCCGTCGAGGGCCTGAATCAGCTTGCGACAAAGGTGCGCGTCGATGCCTTTGCGCTGCGGCTCGATCAGTTGCGGACGATCGGCAAGGATTTCGCCTGCCTGATGCCCAGCCAGAGCCCGTCACCGCTGAACCAACTGGTCGAGCAGCTGCACGCGGGACTGTCCACCCACGGCGTCATGCTCGACGCGCGGCCGTTTCTGCCGCACGTCACGCTTTCACGCCAGGTTCACGCCTTGCCGGATATCCAGCCACCGGCATTCCATTGGCCGGTGCGCCACTTCGGTCTCTATTGCTCAGAAAACACCTCATCGGGTGTTCATTACAGCGAACTGGCGAGCTGGCCGTTGGCGACCCCCGGTCGCTGATCGGGTATCAGCGCCGCCCTTGCTTCCGAATCGGCTCGCCCCCACTTAACATGCACGCCTCATTTCGCATGCGCCCATTCCGAGAATTCCAATGAGCCAGACTCCTTACATCTTTGACGTCACCAGCGCCAATTTCGAGCAGCTGGTGCTGGAAAACTCCTTTCACAAGCCGGTGCTGGTGGATTTCTGGGCCGAGTGGTGCGCGCCCTGCAAAGCGCTGATGCCGCTGTTGGCGAAGATCACCGAGGAGTATCAGGGCGAGCTCGTGCTGGCCAAGGTCAACTGCGATATCGAGCAGGACGTGGTTGCGCGTTTCGGCGTGCGCAGCCTGCCAACCGTAGTGCTGTTCAAGGATGGCCAGCCGGTCGATGGCTTTGCCGGCGCGCAACCGGAATCTGCGATCCGCGCCATGCTCGAGCCCCACGTGCAGGCGCCCGCTGCGCCGGAAGCGGACTCGCTGGAAACCGCACAAGCGCTGTTCGCCGAGGGACGCATCGGTGAGGCAGAGGAGCTGCTCAAGCAAGCGCTGGCTGAAGACAACGAGAACGCTGTCGCGTTGATCCTCTACGCACGCTGCCTGGCCGAACGTGGCGAGCTCGGCGAAGCCGAACTGGTGCTCGATGCTGTAAAGGGCGACGAACACAAGCAGGCACTGGCTGGCGCCCGCGCGCAGCTGACGTTCCTGCGCCAGGCCAATGACCTGCCCGAGGTTGCCGACCTCAAGAGCCGTTTGGCGCAGAACGCCGAAGATGACGAGGCGGCCTACCAATTGGCCATTCAGCAGCTGGCACGTCAGCAGCACGAAGCGGCACTGGACGGACTGTTGAAGCTCTTCGTACGCAATCGCGGCTACGCCGACGGCCTGCCACACAAGACGTTGTTGCAAGTATTCGATCTGCTCGGCAGTGACCACCCTCTGGTCACCACCTACCGACGCAAGCTGTACCAGGCGCTCTATTGATGTCTGCGAATGGGGCGAGCCCCGGCCTGCACTGACATCCAAGCGGCGGGTCCCGCCTGACGCCACCGTGGATCGGTACAACGTGAGCCACCCTAGCTTTGCATGCCGATCCGAGGGTGATTGATCCCCCTTAGCCCTCGAGTAACTGGCGCAGTGCCATGCAATCACGGGCGTGCAGCTCGGTCAGCTCCGGCCAGGGATTTTCCGGCAGGTTGACCAGCACGCCGCGCGCACCCGCCGCCTTGGCGCATTCCAGATCGAAGCGGTAATCGCCCACCATCACCAGTTCGCTGGGTTCGATGCGCCATTTGTCCGCCAGATGCATTAACCCGCCCGGATCGGGTTTCGGCGGCGCTTCGTCACGGCCGAGGATGTCATCGCTGGCGAAGCAGTCACCCATGCCCACTGCCTGCAGGGTTACCAGCGCCAACTCATGTGCGTTGCGCGTCAACACGCCGAGCCGACAACCACGATCGCGCAACGTATGCAGGAGTTCACGGGCGCCCGGCGCCGGCGTCGCGGCATAGGCCAGTTCGCGTTCGTGCTCGAGCAACCAGGCGCGCTTGCCCGCGGCCTCTTCAGCCGGCAGCGCGGCGAGGTGATGGAGGATGTCGTCGTCTTCAGGAATATCCAGAGCGCGCTTGATCGCCGGGAAGTCGTGCACGGCAAGCGTTAGGGTGCCGTCCATGTCGAACACCCAGTGCCGCGCATCGGCCAGGCTCACTTCCAGTCCTCACGCACGCGAATCAGACCTTCCTGCGCTACCGAGGCAACCAGCTGCCCGGCGCGGTTGAAGATACTGCCGCGTGCGAAACCACGCGCGTTACCGGCCCAGGGGCTGTCCATGGAATACAGCAACCACTCGTCGGCGCGCACTTCGCGATGGAACCAGATGGCATGGTCCAGGCTCGCCAGCTGAATGAACTTGCTCCAAGAACTGACGCCGTGTGGCTGCAGTGCGGTACCTATGAAGCTGAAGTCCGAGGCGTAGGCGACCAAGTACTTGTGCAGCGCCGGGTTGTCCGGCAGCGAGCCATCGGCACGGAACCAGATATGCCGGACCGGCTCGATCGGCTGCGGGTTGATCGGATCCTGCAGCGTGACCGGGCGGATCTCGATGGGTTTCGGACGGCGCAGCTTTTCTGCCACACGCGCCGGCACCAGCGGCGTCAGTTTGTGCAACAGTTCCCACTCGCTGAGCAGGTCCTCGGGACCGACCACGTCGGGCATCGGCAACTGATGCTCGAACCCGGTCTCGTCGGCCTGGAACGACGCGCTGCAGGTAAAGATGGTCTGCCCTTTCTGGATCGCGCTGACCCGGCGCGTGGTGAAACTGCCACCGTCGCGCACGCGGTCGACGTCATAGACCACCGGCTGGTGGGAATCACCAGGCCGCAGGAAGTAGCCGTGCATCGAATGGACGTGACGCTCCGGCGCCACCGTCTGGCTGGCCGCGGACAGCGCCTGACCGACCACCTGGCCACCGAACAGCTGGGGAAAGCCCAGGTCCTGGCTGGCACCGCGGAAGAGGTTTTCTTCAATTCGCTCCAGCGACAGCAGGTTGACCAGCGTGTCTAGGGTGTCGCTCATGGTGTAGTTCCTTTATGTATGCGAGGCACGAGGCTGGCGCGCAATGTTACGGATTCCGCCGAAGCGGCTCCACTGGTAGCGCTTGTCGGCGAAGCGCTACCCAATCATCCCGCGTGATTCGATACAGCGAATGAGGGCGCAGCGGATGCCCTTCGGGAATCATCGGATGGTCAAAGTCATCCGCTGGTTCATGCCGCATGCCCAACGCCTGCATCACCCCCAGCGATGGCTCGTTGATCGCCGCGGTGTAGGCCACCACCTCCGGAAGCTGAAGCCGTTCGAAGCCGCACGCCAGCGATGCTTCTGCCGCCTCGCGCGCGAAGCCTTGCCCCCAATGTTCATGGGCGAGCCGCCAGCCGATTTCCACCGCTGGGCAGAACGGCAGCTGCAAACGGCTCCAGGCCAGCCCGGCCATACCGATGAATCGCCCATCGCTTTTGAGCTCCAGCGCCCAGAACCCGAAGCCGAACCGCGCGAAATGGATCCGGCTGCGCGCCATCACCGCCGCGCATTCGTCGCGCGACAGCAACTCGGGGAAATAGCGCATCACCAGCGGGTCGCTGCACAGCTCGACCAGGGCATCGAGATCGCCATCACGCCAGGCACGCAGACGCAGGCGCGGTGTTTCCAGTTCAATACGTTCCATCGGTTCGTCCATGCTGTTCCCTTGAAGATTTCGGTAACGGCTGCATACTCGCGGTTGACCTCAATGGGGCCGATTCGATGTCCTTGCCGTTGGTATTTCACGACGATTACAGCCCCGCTCTGCCGCCGGGACACCGCTTTCCCATGGAGAAGTTCCGCCTGCTGCGCGACCATCTCGTTGATTGCGGTTTGACCACGGATGCGGCGCTGTTGCGTCCCGAACTCTGCCCGCCCGATATGCTGGCGCTCGCACATGACCGACACTACGTCGAGCGCTACTGCAGCGGCGACATGAGCCGCGACGAACTGCGCCGCCTGGGCCTGCCCTGGAGCCCGCAACTGGCGCAGCGCACCGTACGCGCAGTTGGCGGCTCGCTGCTGGCCGCAGATCTTGCTTTGCAGCACGGGCTGGCCTGTCACCTCGCGGGTGGCACCCATCATGCCCATCACGATCATGCCTCCGGCTTCTGCATATTCAACGACCTGGCCATCATCGCCCTTTCGCTGCTGGAGAGCGGCCGTGTCGGTCGTGTGCTGATCTTCGATTGCGATGTGCATCAGGGTGACGGCACAGCACGGATCCTCGAGCAGGTACCGGACGCGGTCACTGTGTCACTGCATTGCGAAAAGAATTTCCCGACGCGCAAGGCCCGCAGCGATTGGGACATCGCTTTGGCGCCGGGCCTTGGCGATGCGGAGTACCTGAAAGTCGTCGACGATACGCTCAGCTACCTGCTGCCACTGTATCAGCCGGATCTGGTCATCTATGACGCCGGTGTCGATGTGCACCGTGATGACGCGCTGGGGCTGCTTGAGCTCAGCGACGACGGCCTGGCCATGCGCGACAGCGCGGTGATCGAACACTGTCTGGGGCGAGACATTCCGGTGGTTGGCGTGATCGGTGGCGGCTACGACAAGGACCGCGCACTGCTCGCACGGCGCCATGCGCAGCTGCACATCAGCGCCGCGAACGCCTGGCAGCGACACGGCCTGGGCTGACACCACTGGTCACACCAACGCTCGCAGCGCGGAACTTCAAACGGCAGCGAAACCCTCACTTCTATGTGTGAATGAACCGTCCCGGCACGTCTGGATCGCTGTTCAAGCACTGGCAAACATAACAATGAGGATGCACCAATGCTCGAAACTGACCGCGACACCACTGCCTATCGCAACCCTCTTACCCGCTACCTGCCCCACGCGTCATGGAGTGCCGTGTTCGCCGGCATTGCATTGGCACTGGCTGTTTCGCTGCTGCTGCACTTGCTTGGGACCGCCATCGGCGCTTCCACGATCGACCCCGCAACTGAACACAACCCCGTTGCGGGCCTCGGCATGGGCGCGATTATCTGGATGGTGCTTGCCGGTGTCATATCGCTGGCCATAGGCGGCTACATCGCGGGCCGTATGGCGCCCCGTCACGGCATGCTGCACGGCTTGCTGGTTTGGGCTGTCACGACTCTGATCACGGTGTATCTGATTGCCAGCCTGGTCGGTTCGGCTGTCTCGGGCACAGCCAGCGTGGCGGGTTCGACTTTGCAAGCGGTTGGCTCCAGTGTTGCGTCCATGGCGCCCGCCATCGGCGGTGAGATCAAGCAGCAGGTCAAGCAGGCTGACATCAATCTCGATCTGAGCAATATCGAGGCTGAACTCAAGAAGGCACTGCGCCAGACCGGCAAGCCGCAACTGGCCCCGCAGAACCTTGAGCAAGACGTCCAACAGGTTCAGCAGCAGGCTCAGAATCGCGTAGAGCAAGCGCAGCAGAATCCTCAGCAGGCTGATGAGCAGATATCGCAACTAATCGACCGCATTCAGCAGAAAGGTGAAGAAGCCCTGAATGCCGCCGACCGTGAAGCGATGGTCAATCTGATACAGGAGCGCGGCAACATGAGCCAGCAGGAAGCCGAGCAAATGGTCAGCCAGATCGAGCAGCAGTATCAGGAAGCCTATGTGAAGTTCAAAGAGCTGCAGGCCCAGGCGGAGCAAAAAGCCCGTGAACTGGCTGAACAAGCCGCCAAACGTGTATCGCAAGCCAGCTGGGCGCTACTGATCATGATGTTGATCACTGGTGCCGTTGCAGGCTTTGCCGGCATGTTCGGCTATCGCCGCCAACCCAAGCAGTCCGACGCGGTTTAACAGCCTGCACCCCGGCGCGCCCTGCGCCGGGGGTTCTCTTCCGCTCATCGTCCTGTCCGCGTATCCCCCGACACCACTCTCGCTGCGACTTCGCAGCGCGAACCGCTAGAATGGCCGCCTTTTAACCACGGCCTTTCGCCATGCCCACCTCACAATCTCGCGTCGCGATCATTGGCGGCGGCCCCGCCGGGCTGATGGCTGCCGAACTGCTGAGCCAGGCGGGCGTTGCCGTCGACCTCTATGACGCCATGCCCTCGGTCGGTCGCAAATTTCTGCTGGCCGGCGTCGGCGGGATGAACATCACCCATTCCGAGGCCTTCGAGCCATTTGTGGCGCGCTATCGCGAGCGTGCCGCTGAACTGCGCCCGCTGCTGGACGCGTTCAACCCCGAGGCCCTGCGCGAATGGATCCATGGGCTGGGCATCGACACCTTCGTTGGCAGTTCCGGGCGAGTGTTTCCCTCGGACATGAAGGCGGCACCGCTGCTACGCGCCTGGCTGCGTCGCCTGCGCGATGCGGGCGTGCGGATCCATACGCGCCATCGCTGGCTGGGTTGGAACACCGACGGCAGCTTGCGTCTGCTTGCGCCGTCGGGTGAGATCAGCGTCGACGCCGACGCAGTGCTATTCGCGTTGGGTGGTGGCAGCTGGGCACGCCTGGGCTCCGACGGTGCCTGGGTCCCTGTGCTGGAACGCCGCGGCATTGCAGTCAACGCGCTGCGGCCTGCCAACTGCGGCTTCGAGGTGGCAGGCTGGAGTTCGCACCTGCAGGAAAAATTCGCGGGCGCGCCGCTGAAAACCGTCAGCCTCGGTCTCGCCGAGTGCGCGCCACGCAAGGGTGAGTTCGTCGTCACCGCCACCGGCATCGAGGGCAGCCTGGTGTATGCGTTGTCCGCCGAGATCCGCCAGGCGATCGAGCAGAACGGTAGCACCACAGTCACGCTGGACCTGCTACCCGATCATTCGCTGGAGAGGATCATTCGCGCCTTGGCCAAACCGCGCGGTTCGCAGTCCATGGCCAAGCACCTCAAGCGTCAACTCGGTCTTGATGGCGTCAAGGCGGGGTTGTTGCGGGAACTCGCGCCCGCTGACGCCTTCGATGACCCGCAGCGTTTAGCGAAGGCGATCAAGGCCCTGCCCATCGAGTTGCTGCGCCCCCGCCCGCTGGACGAAGCCATCAGCAGTGCCGGCGGCGTGCCGTTCGAGGTGCTGGACGACGGATTGATGCTGCGACAGGTGCCGGGCGTGTTCTGCGCGGGAGAAATGCTGGATTGGGAAGCCCCCACCGGGGGCTACCTGCTAACCGCCTGTTTCGCCAGCGGTCGAGCGGCAGCGGTGGGCATTCTGCGCTGGTTGGGGATTGCTAACCCGCCCAGCGCCTGATGGAACGGCGCTCGTTTAAGCCAGATGCCTGAACAGCGCCACGGCGATGATTCCAGCCGCGATGGCCGGCAACGGCTTCTTCAGCAGCAGCATGGTCACCGCCGTGGCGAGAAAAGCCAGCCGGGCACCGTTGTCGCCGTTGACTGCCATGGGTGTCAGCAGTGCCACCAGCACCGAACCGGACATGGCGCTGATGAACTGCTCGGTTCGGCGGCTGATGGGCACGAACGACATGGCGAACACACCACCCCAACGGGTCACCAAGGTGACCACCGCCATGATCAGAATAACGATCAGCGTGCCGGATCCCGCCGTTTCCAGCGTCATCTCGGTTTCTCCATCCACAGCGCGCCCAACAGACCACCGGCAAGCGCCCCGACCACCACATGGCTATTGGCAGGCAAATACCAGTACGCCAACATCGAGGCGCCACCCGCGACGATCCAGATCACACTCATCCGCAGATCCTTCTTGCCGCCGACGACCATCGCCAGGAGGAAACAGCCCATGACCATGTCCAGCCCCCAGCTGACCGGATCGTGGATGGCGCTGCCGAAATAAAGCCCCAGCCAGGTGCCCAACACCCAGAAGGTCCAGAGCGCCAGACCACCGCCGAACAAGATGCCTAACCCCGGCCTGCCGAGACTGAACGCCTGCATGGACATGGCCCAGTTGGCATCCGAAACAACGAACATCACCGCGTAGCGCTTCGCCGGCGGCAAGTGTTGCAGATAGGGGTATAGCGTCGCGCCCATCAGCAGGTGCCGCGCATTGACAGCAAACACGGTGACCACCAGCGGAACGACCGGAACATGCGTGCCCCAGAGTTCCAACGAGGCGAATTGCGAGGCGCCGGCGAAGACCAGCGCGCTCATCATCAGGATCGAATAGTCGTTCAGCCCCGCCTGCGTCGCGGCCAAGCCAAAGGCCAGCCCAAACACCACAACGAATAGCGAGATCGGCGTCAATTGCCTGAACCCGGCCCATACGTCAGCTCGGCTAAGCGAGTGAAGCTCCGCTTGCGCGTGTGCCAAAAGCGATCTCTCCTGTGCTGTCTTGCATGTATGAAAAACGCAAAGCCTCAGGCCTTCTCAATCTGACGCCCGGCTTCACGAGCAATCAGGCAAACCGGCGCTCATCCATTGTTGCGATCTCAATGCGACAAACACGCAACGAGCTGACACGCCCGCACGGCGCGCCACCCGCCTCGGTCAGCGCTTTTTGGTCGGCTTCGTTCCGCCCAGGCTCGGCACCTTGCGGATCGGCTTGGCGTTGGGCTTCTCGCTCTCATCGAACCAGTTGCCCAGATGAACACGGCCTTTGGCAGCCGACTCTTTAGGCTTCTTCGGCTTTTTCGGTTTCTTGATGATCTGCCCGCCCGGCTGGGTGGTCGGCACCCGATGATCCGGGACGAAACCCGGCTCGTCGTGGCGCGGCAGAACTTGCTGAATCAACGTCTCGATGGCAGCGAGCTGATCGACCTCATCGGCGGCGACCAGCGACACGGCCTCGCCCGTTGCGCCCGCCCGGCCTGTCCGGCCGATACGGTGCACATAGTCCTCGGCAACAGTAGGCAGATCGAAATTGACCACCTGCGGCAGATCATGGATATCCAGGCCACGTGCGGCCACATCGGTGGCTACCAGCACCTGCACTTCACCGGCCTTGAAGCGTTCCAACGCACGCAGTCGCGAAGCCTGCGGCTTGTCACCGTGGATCGCGTCGCTGCTGATGCCCTGCGCCTGCAACTCATCCACAAGCTGGTCGACGCCCTTGCGCGTCTTCACGAACACCAGCACCTGCCCCCAGCGCTTTTCTGCCAGCAGATGCAGAAACAACTCGGACTTACGCTTCTTGTCCACCGGCACCAGCCACTGTTTCACGGTTTTCGCCGCAGCATTGCGCGGGCTGACCTCGATGGACAGGGGATCGCGCAGCAGCTCCTGCGCCATCTGCCGAATCGGGTCGGAGAAGGTCGCAGAAAACAGCAAGGTTTGGCGCTTTTTCGGCAGCGCGCTAAACAGCGCATCCAGCTCTTCGGAAAAGCCGAGGTCGAGCATCCGATCGGCCTCGTCCAGCACCAGCGCCTGCACCTGGCTGAACTTCACCGCGTTCTGTCGATACAGATCCAGCAACCGCCCGGGTGTGGCGACCAACACGTCGATGCCCTTGCGCAAGGCCATCATCTGCGGATTGATGCTGACGCCGCCGTAGACCGCATAGGTGCGCAGCGGCAGGTCCTGGCCGTAGCTTCTGAAGCTCTCATGCACCTGCTCGGCCAGCTCACGGGTCGGCACCAGCACCAGTGCGCGGACCGAATTGCTCGCCACTTGCGGCCCTTCGTGCAGCAGCCGCTGCAACAGCGGCAAGGCGAAACCCGCGGTCTTGCCGGTGCCGGTCTGCGCGGCGGCCATCAGGTCCCGGCCCTTGAGCACAGCCGGAATCGCTTTGGCCTGGACCGGCGTCGGCTGGGTGTATTCAAGCGATTCGAGGGTGCGTAGCAGCTGATCGATCAGGCCCAAAGAGGCGAAGGTCATGACGGTAACCGGAAGGACGAAAACAGGCTGCGCAGTTTACTCGAAAGGAAGCTGGAAGCTGAGCGTAGATACCGTCTTCCCCATTAGCGCGCAAGGGCCAGTTGAGGGTCGAAACGCTGGCCCGATTTAAGTACCCCATAGGCGATGTGCAGCAGCTT